>JAZKIF010000072.1:0-50030 GCA_040385005.1 Pseudomonadota bacterium | reverse complement strand
ACGCAATTGGTTTTGTGCACGAAATCCACCAGACGATCGAACACCGCGGGGTGCCACACCCGGTCGTCGTCGACCAGCACGATCGTCGCGTTGGCATCGCGATAAGCGTTGGCCGTGAACAGGTATTTGCGCATCGACCCGACGTTCGCCACTTTGCACAACTCGATGCAAGGGTGTTCGGGAACGCGAGGGGGCTGCGCCCACCCCGCGTCGAGGTGCCAGGGCTCCTCGCTGTAATGCACGACGATCCGGTCGGGCGGCCTCGTCTGCGCGAGCAAACTTCGCAGGACTTCCTGCAGCGTCGCCTCCCTCGCCCGCATGGCGGCCAGCGACGCGATCAGCATGTCAGGACTTGCGCTGGTCCACCTGCGCGCGCAACCGCTCTTCCTGCTCGCGCAGCTCCGGCGTGAACGCCTCGCCGAAGTCCTCGGCTTCGAAGATCTGGCGAATCTCGATTTCCGAATCACCGGGCATCGGGTTCGGGCAGCGCTTGACCCACTCGATCGCCTCCTGCAGCGACGCGCATTTCCAGAGCCAGAAGCCGGCGACCAATTCCTTGGTCTCGGCGAACGGCCCGTCGATCACCGTCCTGTTCTTGCCGGAGAAACGCACGCGCGCGCCCTTCGAACTCGGCTGCAGGCCTTCGCCGGCCTGCATCACGCCGGCCTTCACCAGCTCTTCGTTGAACCTGCCCATCTCGGCCATCATCTCGCTGCTGGGCATCACGCTTGCCTCGCTATCGCGCGTGGCCTTGACCATCACCATGAATCGCATGTCGCATCTCCTTGCGGTTGAGTTGGCGGAACGCTGTTTCTCACGCTCCTGTCCGGACGACGAATGAGCACGGGCACTTTCGACATTGTGCGCATGCGCGCAGTCGAACTGCGGCATTTGTCCTACCCCAAATCAACGGGACCGTTCACGCGCCGTTCAGGGGTGCGGGCGCAAAGTGGACGCATCAGAGAAAAGGAGTTCCACATGAACCTCTCCATTCGATCCCTCCTCATCACCGCTGCGGTTGCAGCCGGCACGCTGGGCGCCGCCATGGCCGCCAATGCAGCGACGACAGTGCAATTCGCGCCGGGCCAATCCGTCTACGTCCAGCAACCTGGCGTAGCCTACGGTGAGCCCCATGGACCGCGCTACGAGCGCGACGAACGGCGCGACCGGGACTTCTGCGGCGCGCCGCGCTGGAACCCGCAAGCACGCTACATGCCGGGCAACATGGTTCGCCACCAGGGCAAGCTCTACGTGGCCCGGCGCGTTTCCGGGCGGGTCTACAACGTGAACAGCCCGCCCGCCCAAACGCCGAACTACTGGGCGCGGGCACGCTGCTGACCGGGGCTCGCGCTATAGCGGCTTGACCTGAACCTTGCGGTACTTCACGACACCGCCCGCGTACTGCAGGCCGATGACGCCGGAGACTTCGCGCGCTTCATCCGTCTCCGCCGTCTTCACGCCGTTCAGCACGACCGTCATGCGCTTGCCCTTGACGGTCACTTCCATGGTGTTCCATTGCCCGCCGGTTTTCGGCACCGGCAACGGCGCCTTCACCAGCCAGACGATCGCGCCGGTGGCGAAGCTTGGATCAGGGCGCTTGTCGAAGATGTTCGCTTCGTAGCAGGTTCGATCCGTCATGGGCCGCACGTCCGTGCAACGCAGGTAGAGGCCGCTGTTCGCGTCGTCGCTCACCCAGAATTCCGCGCGGATCTGGAAATCCTTGTAGCTCTTGTTGGTGGTGAGGTAGTTGGTGCCCTCGGTGCCGGTGCGCTTGTCGGCAACGATCGCATCGGCCTCGGCGCGCCAGTTCGCGCTGCCGAGATTTGTGAAGTTCTGCATGCCCTGGCCGCCGTCGATCAGCGTCTCCCAGCCGGCGCCCGATTGCATCGATGCGCAGCCCGCGAGGGCCATGACGGTTGCGGCAATGGCGGCCGCGCTCTTGATCTTGCTCATGTCTCGCTCCTTGGACTGCTTGGGAGCGGACATTGGAACTGACCACCGCGGTCAGGGCCGCAGGGATAACCCTCGATGTGCGAGGCTTACTTCGCGTCGGCCTGGAACGACGGATACCCGGCGCCATCGGTCGCGCGCGTCAGGGCGGCGACGTTCGTGCTGGTGTCGTCGAACGTCACGACGGCCGTGCGCTTCTGGTAGCTGACCACGGCGCGCTTGACGCCGGGGACTTTCATGAGCGCCGCCTTGATCGTGATCGGGCACGTGTCGCAATCCATCGACGGAACCGTCAGGACCACCTGGCGCGGTGCGGCTTGCGCGGCGAACGCGCAGGTGAAAAGGATGGTGGCGAAAGCCATGCGAATCGGGTTCATGTGCAAGCCCCTTTCAATAGAAAAAATGCGCGGTGCGCTGCACCACCACGGGCAAGGCCGTCAACACCACGAAGGCCCAGAACCATTTGCGGGCCGTCGTGTTGTTCCTGCGGCATGAAGCGGAATCATCGCACGCCGCCGCCTGCCCCGCAGGCCCGTACAGCCGCCAGCCCGCCACCGCCAGCGCCACGGCGGCGAGCACCGTCAACGCTTCGGAATAAGGCTCCATGGCGCGCAGCTGACCCATCCACGTGCCCGAGACGCCGGCCAGGACCAACGCCAGGGGAAGGACGCAGCAAGTAGACGACAGCAGCGCGGCGATGCCCGCGAGCGCGAGCGAAGCAGCGCTGCCCTTACCGGCCGGCCCATCCTGCGACGGGCTGTCACCAGCATCCATCACAAATCGATCAGGCACTGAGCTCACGAGCGGTGATCTGGTAGACGAACGAGTCCGGGTCGTACGGGTCGCGCGCGCCGGCGGCGGTCTCGGCCTGCGGGTACATGAAGAACCCGAGCTTCGCCTGCTTCGCGCCCGGCAGCTTCACGTCGCTGGCGGAGTTGTAGCCCATCCAGTTGCCTTCCCAGCTGCCGAACAGCGCCTTGCGCACCGGCGCGACGATCGGGTGGCCGGCGTCCTTGATCCACTCGGGCGTTTCCTGGCGCATGACCTTGGTCACGTCCGCCGGGTCCATCGCGACCCAGCCGTTGCCCTTGAGGTACACCTCGGCGCGGCAGTGCTGAGCGCCCTTGAGGCTGGCCGGATTGCCGCCCAGTTCGCGATAGCCGAATGCGCTCGGGACCAGCCGGATGCCATAGATGTCCCGCGCGGGGATGCCGGCGGCGCGGCACAGGCCGACGAATAGCGCGTTGATGTCGGCGCACTTGCCGCTCATGTTGCCGGTCTCCAGCATCGCCTTGATGTCGCCGGTGCCGCAGCCCTTCACCTTCGGCTCGCGATACGTGCTGACGACGACCCAGTCGTAGATGCGCTGGACCTTCTCGCGGTCGGTACGCGCGCCCAGGACGATCTGCGTGGCGACCTTCTTGACGATGCCGTTGGTGGTGATGAGCTCACTCGGTTCGGTCCAGTGGCGCAGGTCCGCCGGATCCGGCGCCGGTCCGGGAGACTTCGCATCCCATTGCACGGCACGGTTTTGCGTCTCCACGACGCTCGTCAACACGACGGTCGGATCGACCGTGCCCGGGGCGAATTTTGCGATGAGCACCTTCGCGCCCTCGTGCCCGTCCGAGGTCAGCTGCATCGCGCCGTTGCCGGACCAGTTGTTGCCGGTGGTGCGTTGCCACGGCGTGTCCAGCGCCGGCACCGGCACCCAGATCGTTGCATCGCCCTTCTCGCCGCGCAGCTGCACGGTCGTCGTGACTTCGAATTTGCGCCACCCGGCCGGCTTGGGCTCGAACCGGCGCGCGGCGGCGTCCTGCGCGAAGGCCGGCGAAAGTCCGCCCGCCAGGAGGGATGCGCCAACCGATTTGCCAAGGTCGCGACGGGAAATGGAGAATGTCATTTGGGATATCTGCCTATACGTGCAAGCACGGAGATGAACGAGATGCGCAATGCGTGCGCTCGAAAATGGGAACATCGCCGGGTGAACCAACCGGCTGTGGGCGGCGACACGCGCCGCGTTCGCTTCAGGACGGAGGATGGAAGCGCAGGAATGCCATCGTTCGGCAATGGTCGGCTGTCATGGTTCGGATGGAGTGCACCGCCGCATTATAAAAACATCCTGGTGAAAGATACTCTGCACGGATGAATAGACGTACATGGCTCAGCGGTGTTTCGTTTGCATTGGCCGGATTGCCCGCGGCAGGCGCCGCCGCGCTTCGCAAACCCTGGAGCCCGAAGGCCGCGACACCGGCACTGCAACTGCCCCTTCTCGACGGCTCGCCATGGAGCCTCGCCGCGGAGCGCGGCCATCCCGTGCTGCTGAACTTCTGGGCCAGCTGGTGCGAGCCGTGCCGCGCCGAGATGCCGTCGCTGGAGCGGCTGGCTGTTCTGCACCGTGAAACAGGGCTGAAGATATTGGCGATCAACTTCCGCGAAGGCGAAGCCGCCGTGCGGCGCTTCCTGAACACCACGCCCCTCGCGTTGCCGGTGCTGCGTGACAGCGACGGTGCAGCCGCCCGCGCGTTCGGCGTGTCGATCTTTCCGAGCACCGTGGCGATCGACCGGAAAGGACGCACGCTCTTCACCGTCGTCGGCGAAGTCGACTGGACCGATGCCGAAGGCCAGGCGCTGGTGCGCGCCATCCTCTGACGGCTTGCCGGATCGCTACTGCGGCTCGATCCCGGCCTTCTTCACCAGCGCCGCGTACTTCGTGAGCTCGCTGCGGAAGGCCGCCTGCGCCTGTTCGGGCGAGCCGATGTGGATGGTGTTGCCCTGCTTCGCCATCGCGTCTTTCACGGCCGGGTCCGCGAAGGCCGCGACCACCGCGTCATGCGCCTTCTTCACGTTGGCCGCGCTCATGCCCTTGGGGCCGATCACCGCAAACCACGCATCCACCACGAAGTTCGGCAGGCCTTGCTCCGCGAACGTGGGAATCTCCGGCGCGGCAGGCGTGCGTTGCGCCGCGAGCACGCCGATGGGCCGCAGCGCGCCGCTCTTGATGTGCGCCTGGACGCTCGGCAAGGCGGCGGTGCCGAACTCCACCTGACCCCCGATGAGGTCCGTCACCATCGGGCCGACGCCCTTGTAGGGGATGTGCTTCGCGGTCGCCCCGGCTTCCTCGAGGAACAGTTCGGTGGCGAGATGCAGGATGGTGCCGGTGCCGCCCGACGCGAAATTCAGTACGCCGGGCTTGCTCTTGAGCAGCGCGATGAATTCCCTGCTGTTGGTTGCGGGCACCTTCGCGGGATTGACGACGAGCACCATCGGCGTGGCGCCGACGACGGCGATCGGTGTGAAATCACCCGGCATGTCGAAGGGCAGCGACTTGATCACGCTCGGAAAGATCACGACGTTGTTCGAGACGACGGACAAGGTGTTGCCGTCGGGCGCCGAACGCGCGAGCGCGTTCAGGCCCACCACGCCGCCCGCGCCGGGCTGGTTGTCGACGACGACCGACGCATTGAGCGCCTTGCCCAGCGCGGGTTGCGCGGCGCGCGTGATCGCGTCCACGCCGGAGCCGGTCGCATTCGGCAGGATGATGCGGACGGTGCCCGATTGCGCGAACGCGACAGGCGAAGTCGCCATGCCGGCGGCGCCGAGCGCGATGAGGGCCTCGCGGCGCGTGAAGTTAAAGTGACGATTCATGGTTTTGTCTCCTGGGGTCAATTTTTTGTGTGGCGGCGCTTCAGGCGATGACGCCTTGCGCCAGCAAGTCGTCGATCTCGCCGGAAGCGAAGCCTGCTGTGCCAAGCAACTCGCGGCTGTGCTCGCCCAGGCGCGGCGGATCGAGCCGGACGCCCAGCCGGTTGCCGTCCATCGTGATCGGGAATAGCGTCGTCTTCACCGTCTGGCCCGCCTTCGGGCCGTCGGGCAGGCGCACGTCCGCAAGTCCGCCGGTCGCGAGCAGGTGCTCGTCGTCGTAGAGGTCCTCGGGACGGCGGATCGGCGCGAAGGGCAGGCCCGCCTTCTCCATCGCTGCCGACAGTTCGCAAGCCGACCGGTGCGCGACGCGCTCGCGAATGGCTTGCAGCAGCCGCGGCCGCTGTTCGCAGCGCTGGTTGTTGGTGGCGAGTTCGGGCTGCGCCTTCAAATCCGCGAAGCCGAGCGCATCGCAGAACGTGAGCCATTGCGCATCGCTCACGGCGGCCAGGAAGATCTGCTCGCCGTCCTTCACCGTGAAGACGTCATACACGGCCCACGGACTTTCGCGCGCGGGCATCGGCGCGGGGTGCTTGCCCGTCATCGCGAACTGCAGCATGTGCTGGCCCATGAGGAACACGTTGTTCTCGTACAGGGCCGATTGCACTTCCATGCCCTTGCCGGTGATGCCGCGCTGGATCAGCGCACCTAAAGCGCCGATGGCGCCGAAGAGCCCGCCCATGATGTCGTTCACGCTCGTGCCCGCGCGCAGCGGATCGCCGGGGCGGCCCGTCATGTACGCGAGGCCGCCCATCATCTGAACGACTTCATCGAGCGCCGTGCGATGGTCGTACGGGCCGGGCAGGAAACCCTTGTGGCTCACGTAGATGATGCGCGGGTCCGTGCGGTTGAGGGACGCGTAATCCAGCCCGTACTTCTCCATCGTGCCGGGCTTGAAGTTCTCCGCGACCACGTCCGCCGTGGCGCACAGCTTGCGCGCGACTTCCGCGCCGCGCGGATCGTGCAGGTCGATGCCGATGCTCTTCTTGTTGCGGTTGAACATGGGGAAGAAGCCAGCGCCTGCGCCCAACAGGCGGCGCGTGCGGTCGCCGTCGATGGGCTCGACCTTGATCACCTCGGCACCCATGTCGGCGAGCACCATGCCGCAGGTCGGGCCCATGACCATGTGGGTGAATTCGATGACGCGCAGGCCGGCGAGCGGCTGAGGCGTCGGGGTTTGGTGTGTTGTCATCAGGCAGGGACTCGCATGGTTTTTGGAAGCCCGGCGCGCCAAAGCGTGCCGTGCAGGGTTTCGCCCGCGAGCCAGTCGGCGAGGCGCTCGCGCAGCGCGATGAGCGCATCGAAATCCTGCCCCGTCTCGATGCCCATGCTGGCCAGCATGTAGGCGAGATCTTCGGTCGCCACATTGCCGCTGGCGCCAGGTGCATGCGGACAGCCGCCGATGCCGCCGAGGCACGCATCGAAGCGGCTCACGCCCAGCTCGAGCGCCGCATAGACGTTCGCGAGGCCGAGGCCGCGCGTGTCATGGAAGTGGCCGCAATTCAATTTCTCGCCCGCGACGGGCAGGCACAACTCGAACAGCTCCCGCACCATCGCCGGATCGGCATAACCGACCGTGTCCGCAAGGCTCACGCGATCGACACCCGTGTCGAGCACGGCCTTGATGAGGCGCAGCACTTCGGCCGGCTCGACCCGGCCTTGCAGCGTGCAACCGAACGCCGTGCTCATGCCCACTTCGATCAGCGTGGAGGAGCCCGCCGCATCACGCGCCGCGCGGATGCGCTGGATGTCAGCGACCACTTCATCGGGCGTCTTGCGCAAATTGGCCAGGCTGTGCGCGTGACTCGCGGAAAGCGGCACGAGCATCAGGTCGGCCTCGCCTTCGATCGCGCGCTCGGCCCCCTTGAGGTTCGGGACGAGCACCGAGGCGTGCAGACCCGGCAGCGTCTTCGCGAAGGCGAGCAGCTCGGCCGTATCGGCAAGCTGCGGCAGCAGCCGCGCGGGCACGAAGGAACCGACCTCGATCTCGCGCTGGCCCGCGTCATACGCGCCGCGAATCCACTCCAGCTTCTGCTGCGTGGGCATGACGGTGGAAATGCTTTGCAGGCCGTCGCGCAGGCCCATCTCGCGAATGATCACCTGGCGCGGCAGGCGGCCTGGCGGGTCGGATTGTGTCTTCATGGGCCGAAGTTTAGAATTTCCCGATCGATCGTTCATGGAAGAATCGGAACGCATCAACTTCCAATCCGGAATTTCTGGAAAACCACGTCCCTTGCGCGAACTCGACCTCATCACCCTGCGGCTTTTCGTCAGCGTCTGCGAGACGGGCAACATCGCCCGCGCCGGCGAGCGCGCGAACATCGTCGGCTCCGCCATCAGCAAGCGGCTCGCGCAACTCGAGCACACCGTGGGCACGCCGCTGCTCGTGCGCAAGCGCCACGGCGTGCAGCCGACGCCCGCCGGGCAGACGCTGCTCGAACACGCGCGCACGATGCTCGAGGGCGCCGCGCGGATCGAGCGCGACATGGGCGGCTACGCGGCGGGCCTGCGCGGGCAGGTGCGCATCCTCGCGTCCGTCTCCGCGATGGCCGAATCGCTCGCCGACGACGTGGCGGCGTTCCTGCAGTTGCCCGCGCACGCCAACATCCAGATCGACATGGAAGAGCGCGTCAGCCCCGACATCGTGCGCGGCGTGCGAGACGGCACCGCGTCGCTCGGTGTGTGCTGGGACGCCGCCGCATTGGGCGATTTGCAGTCGCGCCCCTATCGCAGCGATCACCTTTGCATGGTGGTGCCCACCGATCATCCGCTCGCGAAGCGCGCGAAGGTGCGCTTCGAGCAGACGCTGGATTACGAGCACGTGAGCCTGCCCGTCAACAGCGCAGTGCAGGTGATGCTGCAGCGCGCCGCCGCGCGGCTCGGGCGCACGCTCGTTCACCGCGTGATCGTGAGCAACTTCGAGGCCGCGCTGCGCGTGGTGCGCGCGGGGCTGGCCATCAGCATGGTTCCGCACGAAGTCGCACAGGCCTATGCGGATGCGTACGGGCTGAAGCTCGTCGCGCTTGCCGAGCCCTGGGCGCTGCGGCGCTTCATCATCTGCTTCCGGGACGCCGAGGCGCTGTCCCCGTCGGCGCAGTTGCTGCTCGCGCACCTGACCGAGCGCGGCGGCCATCACGCGCATCGATGAACGCATCGGACCAAGGGATGCACCGGGGTCCACGCCACGCGCAGGAATGCTAGGCTGGCGCCTCCGAACAAGGAGACCCCCATGCTCAAGAAACGCTTCGTGCCCCTCATCCTCGCCGCTACCGGCGCAGTGCTCGCTGTTGGTTGCGCCTCCATGAGCGGCAACCCGATGAGCTTCTTCATCACCAGCGCGAACCCGGGCAAGGGCGGCGACCTCGGCGGCCTCGCCGGCGCCGACAAGTTCTGCCAGGACCTCGCCGCCGCCGCCGGTGCGGGCGGCAAGACGTGGCACGCCTACCTGAGCACGTCGCCGACCGCCGGTCAGCCGGCAGTCAATGCGCGCGACCGGATCGGCCGCGGCCCATGGAAGAACGCCAAGGGCGAAGTCGTGGCCACGAGCGTGGATGACTTGCACAGCGCCAACAACAAGCTCGGCAAGCAGACCTCGCTTACCGAAAAAGGCGGCGTCGTCAACGGCCGCGGCGACACGCCCAACATGCACGACATCATGACCGGCTCAACACCCGACGGCCGCGCGTTCACCACCGGCAACGACATGACGTGCCGCAACTGGACGAGCAGCACGACCGGCTCCGCGATGCTCGGCCACCATGACCGCAACGGCACCAACCCGGACCCGGTCGCGAACGTGTCGTGGAACGCGTCGCACGGTTCGCGCGGCTGCGATATGGAGTCGTTGAAGGCGACCGGCAGCGCGGGGCTGCTTTACTGCTTCGCCACCAACTAGCTTCGGCAATTCAGGCAAAGGTCCGCACCGGACCTTTGCAAGTTGCGTGCACTCCGGGTTAGGATCACTGAAACTGGTTTCAGCGATCCATGCCCACCAAGCCGAAATCTTCCGCGCCCGCCCCCGCCGCTCCCAACGGCGCGCGGACAACCATCGCCGACGTCGCGCTGCGTGCGGGCGTGTCGAAATCGACCGTCTCGCGCTTCCTGAACCGGCGCGACGAACTCCTCACGCCCGACATCGCGAAGCGCGTCGAGTCCGCCATCGCGGCGCTCGGCTACTCACCCAGCCCGATGGCGCAGGCGCTCAGCCGAGGCCACTCGCGATTGATCGGACTCGTGGTAGCCGACGTCACCAACCCGTTCTCCGTCGCGGTGCTGCGCGGCGCCGAGAAGGCGTGCCAGGAAGCCGGCTACCTGCTGATGCTGTTCAACCTCGGCGACGGCGGCGTGCCCGAGCGCGACGCGATCGAAGCGCTCGCCTCCTACCAGGTCGCGGGCCTGATCCTCAACACCATGGGTCGCGACGAAGCCGCCGTGGCCGCGGCAGCGCGCAGCGGCCGGCCGGTGGTGCTGGTCGACCGGCGTCATGCCGGCATGAAGGCCGACTTCGTCTCGCTCGACAACGCCGGCGCGGTGCGGATGGCGGCAGCGCACCTCGCGTCAGCCGGATGGCGCGATCTCCTCTACGTCACCGAGCCCGTCGCGGGCGTGAGTTCGCGGCAGGAACGCGCGGCCGCGTTCCGCGCGCTCGCCGGCCGGGACGGCATCCAGGGCAAGACATTCGAGTCAACCCAAGACAAGCCCGAGGCCCTGGCCGCGGCACTTTCAGCACTCAAGGGCAAGGGCAAACGGCCCGCCGTGCTCGCGAGCAATTCGGTGACCACGCTGCGCGTCGCGCAAGCCGTTTCGACGCTGGGCTGGGAGTTCGGCAAGGACCTCGGCTTCGTGGGCATCGACGAGACCGAGTGGGCGCCCCTCATCGGCCCGGGTCTCACCACCGTGGCCCAGCCGACGGATGCGCTGGGCCGGCTCGCGACGGCCTGCCTGCTGGAGCGCATGGCTGGGCTGAACGTTCCACCAAGGCAAATACTCTTAGCTGGAGAGCTCGTGCCGCGCCGTTCGTCGGTCCGCGCCGCGGGTTAGTAAAAACCCCGATGAAATCCCTGAAACCGGTTTCTAAAATAGACTTCTGAAACCGGTTTCAGCGCAACCGTCCATCTGCCCAAACTTTGAACTACACCTTCCAGTTCGACGCCGTCTTCGAGGCCTGGCCCCTGCTGCTCAAGGGCACGTGGATCACGATCCAGCTCTCGCTCACCGCCACGCTGCTCGGCCTTGCGGTCGCGATCGCCTGCGCATGGGCCAAGACGTCCGGCCCGGCAGCGCTGCGCTTCGTCGTCAACGCTTATATCGAACTCGTGCGCAACACGCCGTTCCTGGTCCAGCTGTTCTTCTTCTTCTTCGCGCTGCCCGCGATCGGCCTGCGCTGGTCGGCCTATGCGGCAGCGCTGGTGGCGATGGTGGTGAACCTCGGCGCGTACGCCACGGAAATCATCCGCGCCGGCATCGAGTCGATCCCGCGCGGCCAGATCGAAGCGGGCCTCGCGCTCAACCTGAAGCGCCACCAGGTGTTCCGCTTCATCATCCTCAAGCCCGCGCTGAAGGCGATCTACCCCGCGCTCACCAGCCAGTTCATCCTGCTGATGCTCAGCTCGGCGGTGGTATCGGCAATTTCCGCGGACGACCTCACCTCGGTGGCCGCCAATCTGCAATCGCAGACCTTCCGCAGCTTCGAGATCTACATCGTCGTGGCAGGCATCTACCTCGCGCTGGCGGTGACCTTCTCCGCGCTGTTCAAGGTCATCTACCAGATGGCTCTGAACTATCCCGATCGCCGTTAGGACTGCCAACACCATGCGCACTTTCGGCTTTCCGGAATTCCTCTTCATCCTCGAAGCGGCGAAGTGGACCATCGCGCTGTCTCTCATCGCCGTCATCGGCGGGTGCATCGGCGGCCTGCTGATCGCGCTCGCGCGCACCAGCGAGAACGGCGTCGCTCGCGGCGTCTCCGCGCTGTTCGTGCAGATCTTCCAGGGCACGCCACTGCTGCTGCAGCTCTTCCTCATCTTCTTCGGCGCACCGGTGCTCGGCTGGGACATCAACCCATGGATCGCGGCCGGCGTCGCGCTCGTGCTCAACACCAGCGCCTTCCTCGGCGAGATCTGGCGCGGCTGCATCCAGGCGATCCCGCGCGGCCAGTGGGAAGCGGCCGAGGCGCTCGGCCTGCACTACATGGCGCGCATGCGCGACGTGGTGCTGCCGCAGGCTTTCAAGATCGCGCTGCCGCCCACGGTGGGCTACATGGTGCAGGTCATCAAGGGCACGTCGCTTGCCGCGATCATCGGTTTCGCCGAAATCACGCGCGCGGGCCAGATCATCAACAACGCCACCTTTCAGCCGCTGATTGTTTTCAGCGTGGTGGCCGCCATCTATTTCGTCCTGTGCTGGCCGCTGTCGCTGCTGGCCGGGCGGATGGAACGCCGCCAGGCGGCCGCGCTCACCCGCTGAAGCGAAGTCCAGTCAGGCCGTATCAATCAACCACAAGGAGACCCACCATGAATTACCTTTCCCGCCGCGCCTTCGCCGCCCTCGGCCTCGCCGCCGGCCTGTCGCTTGCCGCCGTGTCGGCCATCGCGCAGTCGCCCGAAGACCTGAAGAAAAAGGGCGAGATCAACGTCGGCCTGCTGGTGGACTTCCCGCCCTACGGCACCACCAATGCGCAGAACCAGCCTGACGGCTACGACGCCGACGTCGCGCGCCTGCTCGGCAAGGAGTGGGGCGTGAAGGTGAACCTGGTGCCCGTCACCGGCCCGAACCGCATCCCGTTCCTGCTCACCAACAAGGTCGACGTGCTGATCGCGTCACTCGCCATCACCCCCGAGCGCGCGAAGCAGGTCACATTCTCCAAGCCCTACTCCGCCGCGACGATCGTGGTGTACGGCTCCAAGAAGGCGAACATCAAGGCTGCCGCCGACCTGAAGCCGCTGCGCATCGGCGTGGCGCGCGCCAGCACGCAGGACGTCGCGCTGACGGGCATCGCGCCGCAAGGCACCGAGATCCGCCGCTTCGACGATGACGCGTCCGCGATGCAGGCGCTCATCTCCGGCCAGGTCGATGCGATCGGCTGCTCCACCACCGTCGCCGCGCAGATCGCCAAGCGCGTGCCGGCCGACACGTTCGAGCAGAAGTTCGTGCTGCGCCAGCAGGAGATGGCCGTCGCGATGCGTCCCGGCCAGGAGCCGCTGCACAAGGCCGTGGATGACTTCGTCGCGAAGAACACCGCCAACGGCGAACTGAACAAGCTGTACAAGAAGTGGCTGGACACCGACCTGCCGAAGATGCAGTAACCATGCGCGAACAGCCGGAGCGAACACCCATGGACAACCCGCGAGCCCTCGGCGCCGAACCCATCGTCCGCATGGAAGGCGTGGAGAAGTGGTATGGCAAGTTCAAGGTGCTCACCGGCATCGACCTGCAGGTGGCGGCCGGTGAACGCATCGTCATCTGCGGGCCATCCGGCTCGGGCAAGTCGACGCTGATCCGCTGCATCAACGCGCTGGAGAAAGTGCAGAAGGGCCGCATCGTCGTGGACGGCGTGGAGCTCACGGGCCACAAGGGCAACATCGACAAGGTGCGCGCCGAAGTCGGCATGGTGTTCCAGCAGTTCAACCTGTTTCCGCACCTCACGATCCTGCAGAACTGCACGCTCGCGCCGATGCGCACGCGCGGAGTCAGCAAGGAAGAAGCCGAAGCGACCGCGATGAAGTACCTCACGCGGGTGCGCATCCCCGAGCAGGCCGCCAAGTACCCCGCGCAACTCTCCGGCGGCCAGCAGCAGCGCGTCGCCATCGCGCGCGCGCTGTGCATGACGCCGCGCATCATGCTGTTCGACGAGCCCACTTCCGCGCTCGATCCCGAGATGGTGAAGGAAGTGCTCGACACGATGATCGGCCTGGCCGAAGAAGGCATGACGATGCTGTGCGTGACGCACGAGATGGGCTTCGCGCGCCAGGTCGCGGACCGGGTGATCTTCATGGCCGACGGTGCGATCGTCGAGCAGGCGCCGCCGGAACAATTCTTCACCGCGCCGCAAAACGAGAAGACGCGCAATTTCCTGGGGCAGATCCTCAGTTCGCACCAGCATCACCAGGCAGCGAGTTGATGAGCGCGGAGTTGCCCAACGACGTCATCGTGTTCGGCGAGATGATGCAGATGTTCATCGCCGACCGGCCGGGCCCGCTCGAGGCCGTCGAATCCTTCCACAAACGCACCGCCGGCGCCGAGACCAACACGGCCATCGGCTTCGCGCGCACGGGTCTTCGGGTGGGTTGGGCAAGCCGGCTCGGCGTCGATTCGATGGCGCGGTACCTCCTGGGCGAGATGCAACGCGAAGGCATCGATTGCTCGCGCGTCGCCTCCGATCCGCTGCACCGCACGGGCTTCCAGTTCAAGGGCCGCGTCACCGACGGCGGGGACCCACCGGTGGAGTACCACCGCAAGGGCTCGGCCGCGAGCCACATGACGCCTCAAGATATCGACGTAGCCTGGCTCACGTCGGCGCGGCATCTGCACGCGACCGGCGTGTTCCCCGCGATCTCGGCCACCGCGCTCGCCACCGCGCGCCAGACGCTGGAGCTGATGCGCGCGGCGGGCCGCACGATCTCCTTCGATCCGAATTTACGGCCCACGCTGTGGGCAACGCCCGAGGACATGCGGCGCGAGATCAATGCGCTTGCCGTGCAGGCCGACTGGGTGTTGCCCGGTCTTGAAGAAGGACGCTTCCTCACCGGCGAGGAAACCCCCGAGGCGATCGCGCGGTTCTACCTCGATCGCGGCGTGAAACTCGTCGCGGTGAAGCTCGGTCCTGACGGTGCCTACTACGAAGGCCCGGGCGGCAGCGGCTACGTGCCGGGCTTCCCGGTGAAGGAAGTCATCGACACCGTCGGCGCGGGCGATGGCTTCGCCGTCGGCGTCGTGAGTGCATTGCTGGAGGGCCGAAGCGTGGTCGATGCTGTCCGACGCGGCGCGTGGATCGGCGCTCGCGCCGTGCAGGTGCTGGGCGACACCGAGGGGCTGCCCACGCGAGCGCAATTGCAGGAAGCCGGCCTTTGATGCGCGACCTGATCGTCTCGACCAACGACGCGAAATACCAGCGCGTCGCGGGGCGGGACACCTACCCCGCCGATGCGCCGGGCGACACGCTCGATCTCATCGACGCTTCGACATTCCCGCCGCGCATCGTGGCGAGCGTCGAAATTTCCACCACCATCGCGGGGCCGCCGCAGGCTGTCGCGATTTCTTTCGACGGTCAATTCGCGGTTGTCTCCGCGCCGAATCGCTATGACCGCGAGCGCGGACAGAGCGTATTCGAGAACTACCTGCAGCTGGTCGACCTGGACGCAGAGCATCCGCGCGTTGTCGGGCGTGCCCAAACTTCACACCATCCGCAAGGCGTCGCATTCCATCCGTGCGCCAACCTGCTGCTCGCCGCGACCATGGGTGGCACCGTCGAATGGTTCGCCATCGAAGGACGCGAGCTCGTGCGCAAGGGCGAAATCAACGTGTCGAAAGGCCGGCTCGCCGGCATCGCATTCGCGGCCGACGGCGCCACGGCGCTCGTGGCGCTGCGCGACGAGCAAGGCCTCGCTGTGCTCGAAATCGAAGGCCATTCGGTGCGCCTGACGCCCGAGCGCATTTCCACTGGCGTTGCTCCCTACGCAGTGGATGTGAGCGGCAACGGTCGTTGGGCGGTCGTCGGCAACGTCGGCCTCGCCGGGCTCGCGGGCCAGGCCGGCCAACTCGCCGCCGACGCGGACACGCTCACGTTGGTCGATCTCGCCACCCGTCCCTATCGCGCGGTTCAACACCTGAGCGTGCCCGCACTGCCGGAAGGCGTCGCCATCTCGCCCGATGGCCGCTGGATCGCGGCGCTGGCGATGGACGGTTCGAACCTTCAGCCCGGCAACCCATGCCGCCGCGAGCTTGGCCGCATCGTGCTGTATGAATTGCGCGATGGCCACGCGCATCCCGCGGGCAACTTGCCTGCAGGCGCGGCGGGCCAGGGCATCGTCTTCACGGCCGACAGCCGGTATATCCTTGCGCAGTTCAACATCGAGAAAGAGCTCGCCGTGTTCTGCGTGGCGGATGGCCGCCTCGCCGACACCGGCCACCGCATCCCCGTCGCGGGCGGCCCTGTTTCCATCCGCGCCTTGCCCAACCGTTCACGATCGATCCAGGAATCATGAAAAACGTCCTCGCCTTCAAGCCCCTGCCCGCCGACCAGCTGGACCGCATCCGCGCCGTCCACCAGGTGACCGTCGCCGATCCGAAGGTGTCGCTGGACGCCTTCAACGCGGCGCTTCCGTCGGCGCATGCGCTGATCGGCGCGAGCCATCCCATCGACGCGGCCGTGCTCGCGAAGGCGCCGGATCTTCAAGTCGTCTCCAGCATCTCCGTCGGCGTCGACAACTACGACCACGCCGAACTGAATCGCCGGGGCATCGTGCTGTGCCACACGCCCAGTGTGCTGGACGAGACGGTGGCGGACACGATCTTCGGCCTGCTCATCGCGACCAGCCGCCGCTTCGTCGAGCTGTCGAACATCGTGCGCGAAGGCCGCTGGCAGAACATCGGCGAGGATCTCTTCGGCACGGACGTGCATGGCAAGACCATCGGCCTCGTCGGCTTCGGTCGCATCGGCCAGGCGATCGCGCGACGTGCGGCGCTCGGCTTCGGCATGCGCGTGCTGTACCACACGCGCCGTCCGGTCGACCTCGCGGCCAGCGCGCCGGACCTGCAGGGCAAGGCCATGCACATGCAACTGGACGAGATGCTGCCGGCCAGCGACTTCATTGTTGCGATGCTGCCTTTGTCCGACTCGACGCGCGGCATGTTCGACGGGAAGTTCTTCGCCGCGATGAAGCAAGGATCGATCTTCATCAACGGCGGACGCGGCGCGACGGTGTCGGAAGACGCTTTGCTCGCCGCGCTCGACAGCGGCCACTTGCGCGCGGCAGGCCTGGATGTTTTCGTGAAGGAGCCGCTGCCCCTGGAGTCGCCGCTGCGCACGCATCCGCGCGTCACGCCCCTGCCGCACATCGGCTCGGCAACGCACGAGACGCGCCATGCAATGGCCGAACTGGCGACGACGAATCTGTTGCAGGCGCTAGAGGGCGAGCGGCCTCTCGCCGTGTTCGACACGAGCGGGGCCTGAGCCCGGTTTCAGGCGCCGTGGCGATGGGCGTCGTCGTCGTGGCCCAATGCGGCGACGCCGCCTCCCGCGCCGCCTGCGCCCATTGCTCCGCCACCACCTCCTCCACCTCCACGTCCGCCCTGCTCGCCGCGCGACTGCCCTTTGGCCCCACCGCGCGCACCGGACGACCCCGGACGCGCCGGACCTTGCCTTGGCATGTCGAGCTCCGACACGGCTTCGAGATCGAGTGCCTCGCGGATGAACTTGCGCAGCTCACCGACCAGTTCAGCCGTCTCCACCGCGCGCCCCGCCACCAGGTCGTTCGCGGCCGCGATGGCGAGCCGCACCTGGTCCGCGGTGCCCAGCAGGATGACGTCCGACAGCGCCGCCTCGACTGCATCGCGAATGCGCCTGCGCCGGTCCGAGCCTTCGCCGCGCGAGTCCTTCGGCAGGTCGCGCAGGTGCGCCGGGTCCACGCTGAGATTGCCGGTGAACGAGCCGCCCAGCACCTTGTAGGCCGCGATCAGCGTGCGCAGGCGCTCGTTGATCTGCCGGTTCTCCCGCTCGCGCTTTCGCTGGATGGTCTGCATGAAGACCATCCGCACGCCGACCATCACCAGCGTGACGACGGCCAGGCCGAAGAGCGTGGAGAGCAGGCCCTCCCAGGAACTGAAGTCGAGGCCGCCGCGCATGCGAATCTCCGTGTGGTCAGTCGATCTTGAGGTCGAGCTGCCGCACGAGCTGGCCCCACTTCTGCGACTCGGCGGCGATGAACTGGGCGAAGGCCTCAGGCGTCGACGGGGCAGGGGTGGTGCCGGCGTTGCGCAAAGCGGCCACGACCTCCGGGGAGCGCAGCACCTTGCCGATTTCCGCGTGCAGCCGCATGGTTGCTTCGGGCGGCGCGCCCGCGGGAAGCAGCACGCCGAACCACTGGGTGACCTCGAAGCCGGGCAAGCCGGATTCCGACATCGTGGGGATGTCCGGGTAATCCTTGACGCGGGTCTTCGACGAGAAGCCCAGCGCGCGAAGGCGGCCCGAACGAACGTGCGGCATCGCATCCTGCACGCTGGACAACACCATCTGGACCCGGCCCGCGGCCGCCTCCATGACGACGCCGCTGCGCACGGGAACATGCGTCATCGACGTGCCCGCCATGGCATTGAACAGCTCGCCTCCGAGGTGCCCGACGGTGCCCACACCGGACGAGGCGTAGTACGTGCGGCCCGGGTTGGCCCGGGCGTAGGCGATGAGCGACGCAACGTCGGTGACGGGCAGCTCGCTCGGCACGACGAGCAACTGCGCATTGGTGGTGAGCAGGGTGAGCGGCGCGAGGTCCGACACCTTGTACGGCAGTGGCCTGCGCGTCCCCGGCAGGATCGTCAGCGGGCCGGGCGACGCGAAGAGCATGGTGTAGCCGTCGGGCTTCGCGCTCGCGACCGCGTCCGTGCCGATCGTGCCCGAGGCGCCGGGCCGGTTCTCCACTAGCACCGGCTGGCCGAGCGCGGCGGCCAGCGGCGTGGCGACGATTCGCGCGATCGCATCCGGGGAAGATCCCGCGCCGAACGGCACGACGAGATGCAGCGCGCGCTCGGGAAATGCCGCGAAACTGGAAGTGGACGCCAGCGCGAGGGCCAGCCACAGGGGAGCGAGGAGCGTTCTCATGAATGGTTCAAACCGTTGAAGCGTGGAGCATCGGTGATTATGGCCAATGCGACGCGAAGGCCTGGTGCAGCGCGAGCGGGAGCGGCGAGGTGTTGCCGGGCGTCCGGCAAACCAGCAGCGTGCGCCCGGCCCATGCATCGTCCAGGGCCAGCACGCGCAGTTGGCCGGGCGTGACGTGATGGCGAAGCATTTCGCGCGGCAGCACACTGACGCCCTGGCCGCGCGCCACCAGTTCGATCACGCCCTCGGCCGACGGGACACTCGCGGTGGTTTTCAATACGCCGCCGGCACGCTGCGCGCGCATGGCCAAGTGCGTGTGGAGCGCGCGGCCGTCGCCCCATCCGATCCAGTCGAACGCGATGGCGTCGGCGAACGACACGGTGGCGCGTGATGCCAGAGGATGCGTGGAAGCAACGATGACGACCAGCGGATCGGGACCGAGCTGCGCAGTGACGAGGCCTTCGGTATCCACCGCGCTGGACACGATGCCCACGTCCGCATCGCCGGTGCGCAGCGCATGGACGGTGGCCTCGCTCTCGCACTCGCGCGCGACGAGCCGCGCGCCCGGATGCGCATCGAGCACATCGGCAATGATTCCGTGGATGGGCCGCGCCATGGCGGAGCTGTTGGCAAGCAATACGGTGCGCGCCGATTCGCCGCCGGTGTGGCCCGCGACGTCCTGCCGCAATTCCTCGAGCTGGTGCATCACTACGCGCGCATGGCGCGCGAGCGCCTCGCCGGCGGGCGTCGCCGTCACGCCGCGCGCGCGGCGCTCCAGCAGCGGCGTGCCGGCGCTCTCTTCCATCGCGCGGATTCGCGCGCTCACGGCCGCGAGCGTCAGGTGTGCGCGCGTCGCGGCGGCGGTCATGCTGCCCGACTCGCAGGCGAAGAGAAAGACGCGCAGATCGGTGAGGTCGAAGCGCATGCAGCGATTATCGCGAGCGCTGCCGCCAGAGTTGTCATGCCGACCCGGCATCCTCAACGAAAAGTTGATGGTCCGCCGCGCGCCCCCGCGCGACACTCCGCGCATGTTCCATCAGTCGATCCCGGATTTCTTCGCGGTGTGCTTCATCTTCTTCGGTGCGGGCGCCGTGAAAGGCGTGCTCGGCATGGGGTTGCCCACCGTCGCGATGGGCCTGCTCGGGCTCGTAATGCCGGTCGCGGGCGCGGCGGCGCTGCTCACCGTGCCATCGCTCGTCACCAACGTGTGGCAGGCCGTGAGCGGTCCCGCGCTTGCGTCAACGATGCGGCGCCTGTGGCTCATGCAGTGCGGCATCGCGGCCGGCGTCGCGCTCGCGCCGCTGCTGTTGCCCGGCGGGCAGGAAGCGTGGGGGCAGATGCTGCTGGGCGCCTGCCTTTGCGCCTACGGCGTGTCGGGCCTCGTCGGGTGGCGGCCGCGGCCGCCGGCAACGCGGTGGGAGGCGCCAGCGGGCTTGCTGGTCGGCGCGGTGACTGGTGTCATCACCGGACTCACCGGCGTGTTCGTGCTGCCCGCGGTGCCCTACCTGCAATCGCTCGCCATGCCTAAGGACGCCTTCGCCCAGGCGCTCGGGCTGTCGTTCACCACGGCGACCCTCGCGCTCGCGGCTTCGCTTGCCCTGACGGGACATTTCACGTGGGGCACGTCGGCTGCGTCGGCCATTGCCGTGATCCCCGCCGTTCTCGGCATGGTGCTGGGCCAGATGATCCGCAAGGAGATGAGCGAAGCGGTGTTCCGGCGTTGCTTCTTCGTGGGGCTCGCGGCGTTGGGCGCCTGGCTGCTCGTGCGATAGAAGTTGTCATGCTGGGCTTGACCCGGCATCCACGGTGGCGCGCGTGCAGCCTCAGAGGTCTCGCGGCGTCATCGCCAGTCGCAACTCGTACAGCGCACTGACGCAACCCTGCGCCGCGCCGGCGCTGACAAGTGCCGCTTCGCCAAGTTCGTCGGACAGCAAACTCCGCAGCGCATCGGCTTCGTAGCCGTTCGCAAGCACCACCCAATCCGCCGCCGCATCCGCGCCGCCACGGATCTTCTGCTCCCGCGTCTGCGCGATCGCGGGCGTCTGCGTGTGCAGCAGATGGCCGCCCCGCAACCCGGGACGCGCAGGAATCGCGGCCAACACACCACGCAGATATTGCCGCAACGCCTCATCGCGCCCAGGCGCGGGCGACAGGCGGATCGTGAGCATCGCGCCGCCGATGCCGCCGCCGAAAGACTCCAGCACGCGGCACTGGCTGCGCACCATGCGGCTGTGGTGCGGCATCAGCTTTTGCGACCAGGGCGTCGGGTTGTTCAATCGTTCGAGATACGCGGGCGACGTGAGCGTCTCGTAGGCCTCGAGCTCGTACATCACGAAGAACCCCGCGCCGCCCGCCGCATCGGCCCAGCGCGAACCACGCAGGAAGCCGGGAATGCCCAGCCGCTCGGGAAAGTGCTCGTGCGAATGCCAGTCTTCGAACTCGACGCGGTGTGCGGGCGCCATGTCCCACCACATTGCGATCGCTGAAGTTCCGAGAAGTGCCATTCGCGAATTATGGCGGCGAAGCGGCGCACAGCGCGCTCACTTCCCCTTGCGCACCTCCGCCTTCGCCTGCGCAAGGAAAGCGGCGACGAGGCCGGCGCGCGCGGTTCCCCTGCGCCACAGCACGCCGAAGCGCCGCGCCTCGCCGGCATCGTGCAGCGCGATGCGCGCGAGCTTCAGCCCCGCCGTGAGCGGCGAGGCGATGTCGGGCACGAGCGAGACGCCCAGGCCCTCGTGCACCATCATCGAGATGGCCAGCAGGGAACTCAGCTCGAAGCGCTCGATCGGCACGATGCCGTGCCGGCGCAGGTACCGGTCGGCCTGCCTGCCGCCACCCAGCGACCGGTCGTAGCGCAGCAGCGGCTCGGTGCGCAGCAGTTCCAGCGGATCACTGCCGGCTAGCGCGGGCGGGGCGAGCACGACGAGCGACTCCTCGCGCAGCTGCTCCCACGCCATCGCCTTGGCGAGGCCGAAGTCCGGGTGCAGGCACACGGCCGCATCGAGCTGGTCGCCGCGCAAGCCGTCGACGAGCTGCTGCGAATTGCCCGACTGGATGAACACCGTCACGTCCGGGTGCTTGCGCGCGAGCCGACCCAGGATGCGCGGCAGGATCGTGTGCAGCGCGGTGTTGATCGCGCCCAGACGCAGTTCGCCGGCGACGACGTCGTCGCGGACGAGCGCATGCAGGTTGCCGACTTCGCGAAGCAACTCGCCCGCGCGCTCCAGCAGCCGGTGTCCCGCCGGCGTCGGCAGCACCGTGCGCCCGGACCGGGCCACCAGCGTCGCCCGCAACTCCCGCTCGAGCGCGCGCACCTGCTGCGCCACGGCGGCCGGCGTGAGATCCTGCCGGCGCGCTGCTTCCGCCATGGAGCCGGTTTCCGCGACTAGGACGAACGATTGCAGGAATGCTGTTTCCATACGTGATTACCCTTAATTGAATAGATTTTCTATCTTTTTAACCAAGGATGCCAGCCTTGATCGGCGAGCCGCGCCCGCACACACTGCGGCCATGAGAAGCAAACTCTTCGTCCCCGGTTCGCGGCCCGAACTCTTCGGCAAAGCCATCGCGGGTGAAGCCGACGCGATCTCCATCGACCTGGAGGACGCGGTCGTCGAATCGCGCAAGGCCGAGGCCCGAGGCGTCGTGGGCGACTGGCTGCGCGACGGCGGCCCCGCGTCGTCGACCCAGCTCATCATCGTGCGCGTCAACGGCATGGACACGCCGCACTTCGAGGACGACATCGCGGCCGTGGTGCGGCCCGGCTTGCACGTGATCAACCTGCCGAAACCGCAGAGCGCCCAGGCCGTGCGCGAGGCCGGCGCCGCCATCGCGCGGGCAGAGCGCAGGAACGGCGTGACCACGCCGATCCGCCTGCTGCTGAACATCGAGACACCGCGCGCACTGCGCGACGCCGCCGTCCTCGCGAGCGCGGACCCGCGCGTCATGGGCCTGCAAGTGGGCCTCGGCGATCTGTTCGAGCCGTTCGGCATCGCCCGCCGCGATACCGCGAACGTGCACCAGGTGCTGTTCGCCGTGCGCATGGCGGCGGCCGAAGCGGGCGTGGAAGCCTACGACGGCGCATTCGCCGACGTCGGCGACGCCGACGGCTACGTCGCCGAAGCACAGCAGGCCCGCCGGCTCGGATTCACGGGCAAGACCTGCATCCACCCGAGCCAGGTCGCGCTGGCGAACCAGGCCTTCCGCCCCACCGACGCGGAGATCGCACACGCGGTCAAGGTCCTCGCAGCGGCCGCCGATGCGGATCGCACCGGCACCGGCGCGTACGTGGTGGACGGCAAGATGATCGACCCGCCTTTCTTCCTGCGCGCGCAGGCCATCGTCGCGAGCGCGAAGCGCCTGGGCCTGTTGCCCGCGACCTGACATTCCCATGATTTCAAAGAGACACACAATGAACATCCTCCTCAACAGCCGACGCCAACTCGGGCTGGCCGCCATCGCCGCCGCCGCGTGCCTTGCCACCGGCGCATTCGCGCAGGACGCCTATCCCTCCAAGCCGATCACCATCGTCGTGCCCTACCCGCCCGGCGGATCGAACGACGTGTTCGCGCGCAGCATCGCCAAGGAGCTGGGCGACGTGCTCAAGCAACCCGTGATCGTCGACAACCGCGCGGGCGCGAGCGGCACCACGGGCACGCTCGCCGTCGTGCGTGCGCCGGCCGACGGCTACACGCTGGTGGCGGTGTCGTCGAGCATGACGACCAATGCGGCGATCCAGACCAAGATGCCGTTCGACCCGGTGAAGAACCTCACGGCCGTGGCGATGTTCGCGGACGGCCCGTTCATCGTTGCCGTCAACAACGAATTCCCCGCGAAGACCCCGAAGGATCTGGTCGCTGCGATCCGCGCGAAGCCCGGCGCGTACAACTACGCGTCGTCGGGCACCGGCAGCGTCAACCAGTTCGGCACCGAACTCCTGAAGGCGCAGGCGGGCAACCTCTTCATCACGCACATCCCGTATCGCGGCATGGGCCCGGCGGTGACGGACCTGATCGGCGGCCAGACGCAGGTGCTGATGGCCAGCGGCCCGAGCCTGTTGCCGATGGTGCGCGCGGGCAAGGTGCGCGCGGTCGGCATCACGAGCCTCAAGCCCAGCGCCATCGCGCCCGACCTCACGCCGTTCTCCACTGCTGTGCCCAACTACGAATTCGCGCTGTGGTGGGGCCTGCTCGCGCCGGCCGGAACGCCCGCGCCCATCGTCGAGAAACTCAACGCCGCCGTCAACCAGGTGCTCGCCAAGCAAGCCATCAAGGACCAGTTCCTGCGCGAAGGCGCCGAGGCGCGGCCGATGACGGCTGCGCAGTTCGCGGCCGTGGTCGCGCGCGACATCGATCGCTGGAAGAAGCTCGCGAAGCAGCAGAATATCGTCGCGGACTGATCCGCGATACGGCAAGGCACGCGATGTCCGACCTCCCCTCTTCCCCCGCGCCCGCGAAAGGCCCGCTCAGCGGCGTGCGCGTCCTCGACCTGAGCGCGTACATCGCGGGACCGTACGGCTGTTCCCTGCTCGCCGACCAGGGCGCGGAAGTCATCAAGATCGAGCCGCCCGCCGGCGACAACTTGCGCAAGTACCCGTCGACGCTGGCGAGCGAGAGCCGCGCCTTCCTCGGCGTGAACCGTGGCAAGCGTGGCGTGGTGCTGGATCTGAAAGATGCGCGTGACCTCGAGCGCCTGCTCGCGCTCGTGCGCAGCGCGGACGTGCTCGTGCACAACTTCCGACCCAGCGTACCGCCGCGCCTGGGCATCGCGTACGAGCAACTTCGCGAGATCAACCCGCGCCTGGTGTACGTGGCGGTCACCGGCTTCGGCGAGACCGGGCCGCTGAAGGACAAGGCCGGCTTCGACCAGGTGCTGCAGACCATGACGGGGATGTGCGCGATGCAGGGACCGCAAGGCGGGCCGCCGCAAATCACCTACGGCTCGGTCGTCGACTACTATGCGGCCGCGCTCGTGTCCGGCGGCGTGTCGTCGGCCCTCTACGAACGCGAGAAGAGCGGTGAGGGCCAGTACGTCGGGGTGTCGCTGCTGCGCTCGGCGCTCGCGATGCAGTCGGCACGATTGGTGTGGGCCGAAGGCGAGCCGCGCGAGGTCAGCCGCGACATGCGGTCGGGCGGCGTCACGGGGCTGCATCCCACGCGCGAGGGGTATCTCTACATCTCCGCGAACACGCAGCATTTCTGGCGGGCGCTGTGCGAAAAGACGGGACTCGCGGAGTTGCTCAGCGAGCGATACGACAGTGTGCGCAAGCGCGCGGTGCATCACGAGGAGATCATCCCCCGTTTGCGCGCCGCGCTCGCGAAGCACACCGCGTTGGAGTGGGAAGCGATCTTCGGCGAAGAGGTGCCTTGCGCCGCAGCACGTGGGATCGAGGACATGTTCGACTTCCCGCAGGCGCTCGCGGAAGACCTGGTGCAGGAGTTCGATCACCCCGTGGTGGGACGTTATCGCGGCTTTACGCGCGGCTGGAAATTCGGCCGCACGCCCGGGCCGGAGCCGTTCGCGGCGCCGGCGCTGGACGAGCACGGGGAGGCGCTGCGGGCGGAGGCGGATCGGTTACGCGGGGCTTGAAGGCGCCACCTCGTGCGCCGCCATCGTCTCCAGCGCCTTCACCAGCGCCGAGTGATCCAACTGGTCCCAGCCGTTCGCCTGGCACACCTGCATCAGCTGCGCGGCTGACGCCGTCTGCGGCAGCGCGACGCCGAGGGACTTCGCGCCCGCGAGCGCGAGGCTCAAATCCTTCTGGTGCAGCGCGATGCGGAAACCCGGGTTGAACGTGCGCTTGATCATGCGCTCGCCATGCACCTCGAGGATGCGCGACGCGGCGAATCCGCCCATCAACGC
This sequence comes from Pseudomonadota bacterium, assembly GCA_040385005.1. GTDB lineage: Bacteria > Pseudomonadota > Gammaproteobacteria > Burkholderiales > Burkholderiaceae_C > Ramlibacter. The sequence continues at coordinate 24,709 of JAZKIF010000072.1, read as the reverse complement.
CTGGCGCACCTTCGCGGGATCAGCGCCGGCCTTCGACGCGAAGAGCAGCGCCTCGCCGACAGCCGCGATGTTCAGCGCGACGATGATCTGGTTCGCGACCTTGGTCGTCTGCCCGTCGCCGTTGCCGCCGACCAGCGTGATGTTCTTGCCCATCAATTCAAGCAGGGGCTTCACGCGCTCGAAGACTTTCTCATCACCGCCCACCATGATCGTGAGGCTCGCGGCTTTCGCCCCGACTTCACCGCCGGAGACCGGCGCGTCGAGGTAATCGCAGCCGAGTTCATTGATGGATTTCGCGAAGCGCTTCGTGTCCATCGGCGAGATCGAGCTCATGTCGACGACGGTCTTGCCTTTGGTCAAGCCCGCGGCGACGCCGTCCTTGCCGAACAGAACCAGCTCCACGTCGGGCGTGTCGGGGAGCATGAGGAAGACGATGTCCGCCGACTTCGCGACATCGGTGTTGGTCGCGCAGACGGTGGCCTTCTGCAGGGGTTCAGGCACCTTGCTGCGGGTGCGCACGAACAGCTCGTGGCCGGCGGCGAGCAGATGTTGCGCCATGGGCGAGCCCATGATGCCGAGGCCGATGAATCCGATTTTCATGTCGCTATTCCTTTCAGTCAGTAGCTTCCGCCGGCAGGCTTCGCAACCTGCCCCGCCCGCATCTTCGCCATCACCTGCTGCGCACCCGCCGCGATCAATCTCGCGTCCGAACTCACGGTGACAAACTGGAAACCCTTCGCGATGCGCTTGAGCGCGGACTCGGGACCCGTGTTGTGGATGCCTGCGACAAGACCATGCGCCTTCGCGCGCGCCAGGATGTGATCCACCGCCTCCGCCGCCTTCGGCTCGAGATCGTCCATCGCCGGCGCGCAGCCGAGCGAGATCGACAGGTCCGACGGGCCGATATAGACGGCATCGAGACCCTTCACCGACATGATCTCGTCGAGGTTCTCCAGCGCCTGCGCCGTCTCGATCATCGCGAACGTGACGATCGTGTCGTTGGCATGCTGCGGATAATCAGCGCCGCCGTACAGCAGCGCGCGCACCGGACCGAAGCTGCGCGTGCCGCGCGGCGCGTAGTGCGTCCAGGCAACGAGCTTCTCGGCGTCCTCGCGCGTGTTGACCATCGGGCAGATGACGCCGTACGCGCCGGCATCCAGCGCCTTCATGAGCATCGCGGGATCGAGCCACGGCACGCGCACAACAGGGACTGTGTCCGTGGTCGAAACGGCTTGCAGCATCGTCACCATCGCCTGGTAGTCGACGACGCCGTGCTGCATGTCGACAGTGAGCGAATCCCAGCCCTGGTGCGCCATGGTCTCGGACGCAAAACTGTTGGGGATGGCCAGCCAGCCGTTGACGGCCGCGCCGCCGGAGGCCCAGATCGTGCGAAGTTGGTTCGGTCTCACGTGGGTCTCCTTTGGCGTCGTGTGGCTCAGGTCCGCATTGTCATCCCGTTTGACCGGCCGCGTTTCATCCCGCCTGGGTGTAGGCAGTTTTAACCGTGGTGTAAAACTCGGCCGCGTACCGGCCCTGCTCGCGCGGCCCGTAGCTCGACCCTTTGCGTCCGCCGAAAGGCACGTGGTAGTCCACCCCGGCCGTGGGCAGGTTCACCATCACCATGCCGGCTTCCGAGTGGCGCTTGAAATGCGTGGCGTACTTGAGCGACGTGGTCGCGATGCCGGCGGCCAGGCCGAACGGCGTGTCGTTCGCCATTGCGAGCGCCTCTTCGTAGTCGCGCACGCGCAGCACGCTGACCACCGGCCCGAAGACTTCCTCGCGGTTGATCCGCATCTGCGCCGACGTGTCCGTCAGCAGCGCGGGCGTCATGAAGAAGCCCGGCTGGCCGTCCGCGTTGCGTTCCAGCGATTGGCCGCCGAAGGCCAGGCGCGCGCCTTCGCCTTGCGCGATGCCGACATAGTCGATGTTCTGCGCGAGCTGCGTCTTGTCGACGACGGGACCGATGTCCGTGCCGGCCTTGCGCGCGTCGTCGATCTTCAGCGACTTCATGCGCTCGACCACGGCCGCGACGAAGCGGTCATGGATGCCTTCGGTCACGATCACGCGCGACGACGCCGTGCAGCGCTGGCCCGTGGAGAAGAAACCGCTTTGCACCGCGCAGTTCACCGCGACGCCCAGGTCGGCGTCGTCGAGCACCACCATCGGGTTCTTGCCGCCCATCTCGAGCTGGAATTTCGCCATGCGCGCGACGCAAGCCGCGGCGACGCGCTGGCCCGTGCCGACGGAGCCGGTGAAGGTGATGCCCGCGATGCGCTTGTCGTCGAGCATCGTCGCGCCGACTTCCGCGCCACGGCCCATCACCAGGTTGAACACGCCCTTGGGTAAACCACTGCGCGACAGGATGTCGGCCAGCGCCCAGGCGGAGCCCGGCACCAGATCGGCCGGCTTGAACACCACGCAGTTGCCGTAAGCCAGCGCCGGCGCGATCTTCCACGACGGAATCGCGACCGGGAAATTCCACGGCGTGATGATGCCGATGACGCCCAGCGGCTCGCGCGTGATGTCCACGCCGACGCCCGGCCGCACGGAAGGCAGCGTCTCGCCGCTGGGGCGCAATGCCTCGCCGGCAAAGAACTTGAAGATGCTGCCCGCGCGCGCGACTTCGCCGATGGCCTCGGGCAAGGTCTTGCCCTCCTCGCGCGCGAGCAGGTCGCCCAGCTCGGCCTTGCGGGCGATGATTTCCGTGCCGACGGCGTCGAGAATGTCGAAGCGCTGCTGCGGCGTGCTCAGCGACCACGCGGGGAAAGCAGCCTGGGCGGCAGCAATCGCGGCGCCGGTTTGCGCGGCGTCCGCTTGCGCGTACTCGCCGACGAGGTCGCGCGTGTCGGAGGGATTGATGTTGCGCGAGACGCGGGGGGATTCGACCCACTCGCCGGCGATGAGATTCTTGTGCATGAAAACTTTCAGTGAGCTAGCGATCAAGCGCGGGCCGCTTGGGATCGAACTTCCACCCCGGGATGAGGTATTGCATGGCCATCGCGTCGTCGCGCGCGCCCAGGCCGTGCTGCTTGTACAACTGGTGCGCCTTCTCGACCTCGGCCATGTCGAGCTCGACACCCAGGCCCGGCTTCTTAGGAACTTCCACCATGCCGCCCACGATCCGCAGCGGCTCGCGCGTGAGGCGCTGGCCGTCCTGCCAGATCCAGTGCGTGTCGATGGCTGTGACGCGACCCGGCGCGGCGGCCGCGACGTGCGTGAACATCGCGAGCGACACATCGAAGTGATTGTTGGAGTGCGAACCCCACGTCAGGCCCCAATCGCGGCAGGTCTGCGCCACGCGCACCGAGCCGGCCATGGTCCAGAAGTGCGGGTCGGCGAGCGGGATGTCCACCGACTGCAATGACAGCGCGTGCGTGAGCTGGCGCCAGTCCGTCGCGACCATGTTGGTCGCGGTGGGCAAGCCGGTGGCGCGGCGGAATTCCGCCATCACTTCGCGGCCGGAGAAGCCGTCTTCCGCGCCGCACGGGTCTTCGGCATACGCGACCACACCGCGCATGTCACGCATCAGGCGGATCGCGTCTTTCAGCAACCAGCCGCCGTTCGGGTCCAGCGTGACGCGCGCCTTCGGGAAGCGCTCGTGCAATGCCTTCACCGACTCGATTTCTTCTTCCGCGCGCAACGCGCCGCCCTTCAGCTTGAAGTCGTTGAAGCCGTAGCGTTCGTACGCGGCTTCGGCCAGGCGCACGACGGCTTCGGGCGTCATCGCTTTCTCATGGCGCAGGCGGAACCAGTCGTTGTCCGCATCCTTCTCGCTCGCATAGGGCAAGTCCGTTTTCGACTTGTCACCGACGAAGAAGAGATAGCCGAGCATCTCGACGGACTCGCGCTGCTGCCCTTCACCGAGCAGCGCCGCGACCGGCACACCCAGGAACTGCCCGAGCAGATCGAGGAAGGCCGATTCAACGGCGGTCACGGCGTGGATCGTGGTGCGCAGATCGAACGTTTGCTGCCCGCGCCCACCCACATCGCGGTCGGCGAACTGCTTGTGCATCGCCTGCAAAACGCTTTGGTGGCCGCCGATGGCCTGGCCCACGACGAGGGCGCGCGCATCCTCCAGCGTCTGGCGAATCTTCTCGCCGCCGGGCACTTCGCCGACGCCGGTGCGGCCGCTGCTGTCGGTGAGGATGAGGATGTTGCGCGTGAAGAACGGGCCGTGCGCGCCGCTCAGGTTCAGCAGCATGCCGTCGCGGCCCGCGACGGGGATCACGCGCAGGTCGGTGATGGTGGGAGTGGGATTGCTCATGGGAGAAGGCGCCGGGCTGTTTTAGTCCAGCGTGATGTTGCGGTCCTTGATGATCTTCGTGTAGCGCTTGCGGTCGTCGTCGATCAGCTTGCCGAATTGCACGGGCGTGGTGCCCATCGGGATCGCGCCCAGGTCGGTGAGGCGGCCCTTCACGTCGTCGCCGGCGAGCACCTCGCGCACGTCGGCGGAGATCTTCTCGACCACGTCGCGCGGCGTCGCGGCGGGCGCGAGCACACCGATCCACGAGATCGAGTTGAAGCCGGGCAGCACGCCCTCGCCCAGCGTCGGCACATCGGGCAACGCGCTCACGCGTTTGCCGCTCGTCACCGCCAGCGCGCGCAGCTTGCCGGCCTTGATGTGGCCGCTGGCTTCCAGCACCGTCATGAACGACAGCTGCACATGGCCCGCGAGCAGGTCGCTGATGGCCGGGCCGCCGCCGCGATACGGCACGTGCAGGATGAAAGTGCCGGTCTGCTCCTTGAACATCTCGGCCGCCAGGTGCGGACCGCCACCGGCGCCGGAGCTGCTGTACGTGAGCTTGCCGGGCTGCGACTTCGCGAGCTTGATGAACTCCGCCGGCGTCTTCGCGGGCACCTGCGGATTGATCATCATCGCGAGCGGCAGTTCGGCGATCAGCGAGACCGGCGCGAACGCCGTGTCCGGGTCGTACGCCATCTTCTTGTAGAGGGCCGGGTTGATCGACTGCGTGCCGATATTGCCGACCAGCAGCGTGTAGCCGTCGGGCTTCGCCTTGGCGACGAAGTCCGCGCCGACCTGGCCCGCCGCGCCGCCGCGGTTCTCGACGACCACGGTCTGGCCCCACTTCGCGCCGAGTTTCTGCGCGACGATGCGCGCGCCGGTGTCGGTGCCGCCCCCGGGCGGGAAAGGCACGACGATGGTCACGGGCTTCGTGGGGTAACCCTGCCCATGAGCGGCCGCGCAGGCCAGCAGCACCACGGAGGCGAGGAGACGATGCGCAGCCCTCATGCTCAATCCGCCTTGATGTTGCGGGCCTTGATCAGCTGGCCCCAGCGCGCGTATTCGGCAGCCTGGTACGCCGCGAACTGCTCAGGCGTGTTGGCGACGATCTCGAAGCCGAGCTCCAGCAGCTTGGGCTTGACGGCTGGGTCGTTCAGCGAAGCGACGACGGCGTCATGCAGCTTCTTCTTGATGTCCGCCGGCAGGCCCTTGGGCGCCGCGATGGCTTGCCACGAGTACACGTTGGCGTCCTTGATGCCGCTCTCTTCCATCGTGGGCACGTTGGGCAGCAGCGGCGAGCGCTTCGCGCTGGTGATGACCAGGGGGCGCAGCTTGCCGGCGAGGATCTGCGGCATCGCGGTGTTGATGTTCATGAACGACGAGTCCACCTGGTTGCCCAGCAGGTCCGTCATCACCGGGCCGCCGCCCTTGTACGGCACGTGCACGCCGGTCGTGCCGGTCTGCAGCCAGAACAATTCCGCGGTGAGGTGGTCGCTGCTGCCGTTGCCCGACGAGGCAAAGCTCATCTTGCCGGGGTTGGCCTTCTCGTATGCGATCACTTCGGCGATCGACTTGTGCGCCGACGCTGCGGGCACCACGAGCACGTTGGGCGCCTGCACCGCGATGGAGATCGGGTCGAGGTCCTTCAGCGCGTCGTACGGCACCTTGATGAGGTGGGGGGCGATCACGAACGGGCCGAGCGACGAGACGAACAGCGTGTAGCCGTCGGCCGGCGCGCGTGCTACCTGGGCAGCGCCGATGGTGCCCGTGGCACCCGCCTTGTTGTCGACGACGAAGGTGCCGCCGCCGAGCTTCTTGGGGAACTCGTTCGCGAGCTGGCGCGCGATCAGATCGGTGGAGCCGCCGGGCGGAAACGGCACGACGATGGTCACCGTCTTGCCGGTGGGCCAGGCTTGCGCGCTGGCTGCCAGGGCCGCGAAGCCGAGGGCGAATGCAGTCAGTATTTTTTTCATGGGTGTCTCCAGGTTGGAAGGAACGAGGGCGCGTGGTGGAAAAACGGGATTACTGCGCGCCCAGCTTGGAAATCAGCTGCGCGAGCTGGTCGACTTCGGCCGGCTTCAGCTCGGAGAGCGGCGGGCGAACCGGGCCGGCGGTGTGACCGACCAGCGTCGCGCCGGCCTTCACGAGGCTCACCGCATAGCCTTGCCCCTGGTTGCGCAAGGCGATCAGCGGCAGGAAGAATTCGTCGAGCAGGCGATTGGTGGTTTCCATGTCGCGGGCATGGTGCGCGTTGTAGAACTCCATCGCCGTCTTGGGAATGAAGTTGAAGACGGCCGACGAATACACCGGGCAGCCCATGGTCTGGTACGCACCCGCGAACACTTCCGCGGTGGGCAGGCCACCGAGGTACGCGAAGCGGTCGCCGAGCTTGCGGCGGATGTCGACGAAAGATTCGATGTCACCGACGCCGTCCTTGAAGCCGATGAGGTTGGGGCAGCGGTCGGCCAGCTTGATGAGCGATGCCGGCGTCAAGCGGCACGCGCCGCGGTTGTAGACGATGACGCCGAACTTCACGCTCTTGCACACGGCTTCGACGTGCGCGACGAGGCCGTCCTGCGTGGCTTCGGTGAGGTAATGCGGCAGCAGCAGCACGCCTTGCGCGCCGAGGCGCTCGGCTTCCTGCGCGTACTTGATGGCCAACGTCGTGCCGCCGCCCGCCCCCGCAATGATCGGCACGCCGCCCTTGCAGGTCTCCACCGCCGTGCGCACGACATCGCTGTATTCCTGCGGCTCCAGCGAGAAGAACTCGCCCGTGCCGCCTGCCGCGAACAGCGCCGTCGCACCGTAGGGCATGAGCCATTCCAGGCGTTCGGCATAAGGCTTCGCGGCGAACTTCAACTCCTTGTCGAAGTCGGTGATCGGAAACGACAGCAGGCCGTAGGAGATGATTTTCTTGAGTTCTTGCGGAGTGGTCATCGGAGTGTTCGAAGAGTCGGGTGGAGAGAAAAAATCGGGAAGGAATCAGTTCGCGGTGAAGACGGCTTCTTCCCGCGTCCAGGCCTGCGCCTGTTCAGTGAGCGACAGGCCGAGGCCCGGCCGCGTGGGCACGAGCATGCGGCCGTCCTTGATCTGGATGCGCTCGTTGAAAAGCGGCTCCAGCCATTCGAAGTGCTCGACCCACGGCTCGCGCGGATACGCGGCCGCGAGGTGGATGTGCAACTCCATCGCGAAGTGCGGCGCGAGCATCAGGCCCGCATGTTCCGCCTGCGCGGCGATTTTCAGGAAGGGCGTGATGCCGCCGACGCGCGGCGCATCGGGCATCAGGTAGTCGGCCGCGCGATGGCGGATCAGGTCGCCATGCTCAGCGGCGCTGGTGAGCATCTCGCCGGTGGCAATCGGCGTGTCGAACGCCTGCGCGAGCGCGGCGTGGCCTTCGTGGTCATAGGCGTCCAGCGGCTCCTCGATCCACACCAGGTTGAATTGCTCGAAGATGCGGCACATGCGCTGTGCGGTGGGCCGATCCCACTGCTGGTTAGCGTCCACCATGATCGGCACCGCATCACCCAGGTGCTTGCGCACGGCCTCGACGCGCTTCACGTCGAGCGCACCGTCGGGCTGGCCGACCTTCAGCTTGATGCCGCCGATGCCGCGCTCACGCGAGGCTTGCGCATTCACCAGCAACTGGTCGGTGGGCGTGTGCAGGAATCCGCCCGAGGTGTTGTAGCAGCGCACGGAGTCGCGATGCGAGCCGATCAGCTTGGCGAGCGAGAGGTTCGCGCGCTTCGCCTTCATGTCCCACAGCGCGACGTCGAATGCGCCGATGGCCTGCGTCGACATGCCGCTGCGGCCCACGGACGCGCCGGCCCAGCACAGCTTGTCCCAGAGCTTCGCGATGTCGTTCGGGTCTTCGCCGATGAGCGCGGGCGCGATCTCCTTCGCATGCGCGAACTGGCCCGGGCCGCCTGCCCGCTTGGAGTAGCTGAAGCCCAGGCCCTGGTGGCCTGCTTCGCTCTCGATTTGCGCGAACAGCATCGCGATCTCGGTCATCGGCTTCTGCCGGCCGGTGAGCACCTTCGCGTCGCTGATCGGGTTGGCCAGCGGCAGGTAGCAGGAAGACACGCGCACACGCGCGATACGGTCGCTCATCGCCCAATCACTCCAGCTTCAATCCGGCCTTGGCGACGACCTCGCCCCAGTGCTTCATCTCGACGCTCACGAACTTGTCGATCTCCGCGGGCGGCATCGTGGAGACTTCGGCGCCCTGCGCGACGAGCTGTTCGCGCACAGCGGGCAGGCGGATGATGCGCAGCAGCTCGGAAGAGATCTTCGCGAGCACCGCCGGCGGCATGCCCTTCGGGGCCAGCACGCCTTGCCAGGTTCCGGATTCGAAGCCCGGCAATGCTTCGGCGATGGTCGGCACATCGGGCAGCAGCGCGACGCGCGTGAGCTTGGAGACGGCGAGGATCTTCAGGCGCTTGGCCTGCACGAACGGCAGCGTGGCGAGCATGCCGTTCATCAGCACGTCGGTCTGGCCTGCGATGGTGTCGTTGATCGCCTGCGAGCCGCCCTTGTACGGAACGAACGTCCACTTGGCCTTGGTCCGTTCGGCGACTTGCACGCCCGCGAGGTGCGGCGCGCTGCCGAGCGCCGTGACGGCGAACGAGAGCGGCTTCTTGTTGGAGAGCTCGACAAGCTCCTTCAGGTTGTTCGCGGGCACCGAGGGATGCACGACGAGCAGGTGCGGCGAGTACGCGAGCATCGCGACGCCTTGCAGATCTTTGGCCGGATTGAATGGCAGCTTGTAGAACGCCGGGCTGATCGCGAGCGCGCGCACGTCGCACAGCAGCAGCGTGTAGCCGTCGGCGGGCGACTTGGCGACGAAGTCCGCGCCGATGTTGCCGTTGGCGCCGACCTTGTTGTCCACGATCACAGAGGTGCCCAGCGCTTCGCCGAGCGGCTGTGCGATGGCGCGCGCGATGATGTCCGACGAGCCGCCTGCGGTGAACGGAACGATGATCTTCAACGGCTTGCCGGAGAGATCCACCTTGGCGGGCGCGGCCGCGAGGACGGGCGCGGAGCCGATGGCCGCAAGCGCGCCCAAGGCCGTGCGGCGGTTGATGGTGCGCGCTGTGTCTGCACTCTTTTTCATTCGAGGTCTCCGGATGGTAACGTTGTCATTGCTGGCGATGCGTTCGGCCCATCATGGAGCGGCCTTGGCGGTTTCCCTTCCGGGAAGGCGCGAAACCAGAGTGCTGGCGTTCGAACGGAAGCTATGGTAACGTTGTCATTCAGGCCGTGTCAACCCCTCCATGAAAAATCCCCCGTCCACGCAATCCAGGGCTGCGACGCTGCACGACGTGGCGCGCGAAGCCGGCGTTTCGCCGATCACGGCGTCGCGGGCGCTCGGCAATCCGGATCTGGTTTCCGACACCACCATCGAGCGCGTTCGCAAGGCCGTCGCCAAGACGGGCTACATCCCTAACCTGCTCGCGGGTGGGCTGAAATCCAAGCGCAGCATGACCGTGGCCGGGCTCGTCCCGGTGATCTCCGTGCCGCAATTCCTGCCGACCATTCGCGCGCTCACCGAGACGCTCGACGGGCAGGGCTACCAGCTCATCCTGGGCCAGAGCGGCTACGACCATTCGCGCGAGGAAAAGCTGCTCAACACCATGATCAGCCGGCGCCCGGACGGCATCGTCGTCACCGGCCTCGTCCACTCGCGCGCCGCGCGGCAGCAGTTGCAGCGGCTGGGCATTCCCGTCGTCGAGATGTGGGACCTGAGCGACCGGCCGGTCGACATGATGGTCGGCTTTTCGCACGTGAAGGTGGGCAGCGCGATCGCGGGATTCTTCCTCGGCAAGGGTTGGCAGCGCTTCGGCATCGCCACCGGCGACGACCACCGCGCGATGCTGCGCCACGATGGTTTTCGCGCGGCCATCGGGCGCGACATCGCGACGGCCATCGTCCCCGCGCCGAGCAGCCTCGAGATGGGTCGGCGCGCGATGGCCGACTTGCTGCGCCAGGACCCGAAGCTGCAAGCGGTCTACTGCAGCTCCGACGGGTTCGCGCACGGCGTGATCATCGAAGCGCAGGCGCGCGGGCTGCGCGTGCCGGAAGACATTGCGGTGTGCGGATTCGGCGACGCGGATTTCTCCGCGCACCTGCGCCCATCACTCACCACCGTGCAGGTGGACGGCACGGGCATCGGCCAGCGCGCCGCCCAACTCATCATCGACCGGTGCGCGGGGCGCACCATCGAACAACCTGTCGTCGACATCGGCTTTCGCATCGTCGAGCGCGAGTCGACCGGCGCACACGCCGCCTGATACCAGGAAAGCAAGCGATCACCACCATGCAGAACCCCACGACTTCATCGCCCCTCTACATCACGATGCACGACGCGGACAACGTCGCCATCGTCGCGAACAACGGCGGCCTGCCCGCGGGCGCCGTGTTCCCCTCCGGCCTCGCGCTGCGCGAGCACGTGCCGCAGGGCCACAAGGTCGCGCTGGTCGACCTGCCCTCGGGCAGCGCCGTGAAGCGCTACAACGTCACCATCGGCTTCGCGCTGAAGGACATCGCCGCGGGCAGCTGGGTGCATGAGCGCCTGTTGAAGATGCCCGACGCGCGCGGCCTGGACAACCTGCCGATCGCGACCGTGAAGCGCGAGCCGATGGCACCGCTCGAGGGCTACACCTTCGAGGGCTTCCGCAATCCGGATGGGTCCGTCGGCACGCGCAACATCCTCGCGATCACGCAGACCGTGCAGTGCGTTGCGGGCGTCACCGATTTCGCGGTGGACCGCATCAAGCGCGAGCTGCTGCCGAAATTCCCGAACGTCGACGACGTCGTCGCGCTGGAGCACGGCTACGGCTGCGGCGTCGCGATCGACGCGCCCGATGCGATCGTGCCGATCCGCACCTTGCGCAACATCAGCCTGAACCCGAACTTCGGCGGCGAGGTGATGCTGGTGAGCCTGGGCTGCGAGAAGCTGCAGCCCGAGCGCCTGATGCCCCCGGGCACCATCCCGCTGGTCGACGAGCGCAACGTGGCGGATGTGGGCGTCAACGCGGAAAGCAAGCTGGACGTCGTGTGCCTGCAGGACGATGCGCACGTGGGCTTCATGTCCATGGTCGAGTCGATCATGCGGCAGGCCGAACAACACCTCGAAAAGCTCAACGCGAGACGCCGCGAGACCGTTCCCGCGAGCGAACTCGTCGTTGGCGTTCAGTGCGGCGGCAGCGATGCGTTCTCCGGCGTCACCGCGAACCCCGCGGTGGGCTTTTGCACCGACTTGCTGGTGCGCGCCGGCGCGAGCGTGATGTTCTCCGAGACGACGGAAGTGCGCGACGGCATCGACCAGCTCACGTCGCGCGCGACCACCCCCGAAGTCGCGCAGGCGCTGATCCGCGAGATGGCGTGGTACGACGAATACCTGAAGCGCGGCAGCGTGGACCGCAGCGCGAACACGACGCCGGGCAACAAGAAAGGCGGGCTGTCGAACATCGTCGAGAAGGCGATGGGCTCGATCGTCAAGTCCGGCTCCGCGCCGATCTCCGGCGTGCTCGCGCCGGGCGAGAAGCTGAAGCAGAAGGGCCTGACGTACACCGCCACGCCCGCGAGCGATTTCATCTGCGGCACGCTGCAACTCGCCGCGGGCATGAACCTGCATGTGTTCACCACCGGACGCGGCACGCCTTATGGATTGGCCGAAGTGCCGGTGATCAAGGTCGCGACGCGCAGCGATCTCGCGCGGCGCTGGCACGACCTCATGGACGTCAATGCGGGCACGATCGCGGATGGCGAAGCGACGATCGAGGACGTGGGTTGGGAGTTGTTCCGCTTGATGCTCGACGTGGCGAGCGGGCGCAAGAAGACGTGGGCGGAACAATGGAAACTGCACAACTCATTGGTGCTGTTCAATCCGGCGCCGGTGACTTGAGGTGGCTGTCATCCCGGGCCCCGACCCGGGATCCAGGAACACTCCCAACTATGAAAATATAGTTGAACGTTTTCACGGATACGTTCAACTGTATTTGAATGCCGGGATTAGCCTCAGCGATCCAATGCGTTCGCGATGGTAGCGGTATCATGATTCCCTGTGCGCCTCTGACCGTCAAGGAATCATCTCCATGGAATGCATCGTCCTCATCCGCCGCTTCGTCAAGCCTGCCCGAGAGCAGGATTTCCTCGCGTGGGTCAAGGCGCAGCCGCCGCTCGACAAGCCGGGCTTCCAGGGCAAGACGCTGACCCGCGTGGAAGAGATCGCGGATGTCCCCCCTGCCCTCAACTCCTTCCACGTCGCGGGCAATCCCGGATGTGTCACATACATCATGGTGGAGCGCTGGAATTCGGTGGAGGAGTTTCGCGCCTACGTGCCCAAGGCGACCACCAGCGACCAGGATGAGTTCGAGGCCGCACCGCGCCAGCGCGTGATCCTCAGCGTCGCCTGAGCTTTACAGCTCGACGAACACTTCCCCGTTCTCGACACGGCACGGATACACCGGCACGTCCTCACGCGCCGGCGGGCCGAGCACCTTGCCGGTCTTTACGTGGAAGCATGACTGGTGCATCGGGCACTCGATGGTTTCGCCGTCGAGAAATCCACCCGAGAGCCTGACGCCCGCCTGGTGCGGGCACTCGTCACCGATCGCGTGGACCTCGTCGCCGAAACGGTACAAGGCGATGGGCACGCCTTTCACTTCGACACCGGTCGGGGCGCCCTCCCACACATCGTCCAGGGCGCTCGCGCGCAACCACTCGCTCATGCTATTGCCTCATTTGCAGTTCTGGATATGATAGCGCTAACCACCGGTCCGCAAAACGGCAGGCAACAGGAGACAACGACATGTTGACGAGTATTCCGCGCCGCCTGGCGCTCTCCGCAATCCTCGCCGCGGGCGCGTTGCTCGCGGGCACCAGCGCCATGGCGCAGGCGTGGCCCACCAAGCAACCTATCCGCCTCATCAATCCGTATGCACCGGGCGGCACGTCGGACATTCTGGCGCGCGCCTTCGCGGTCAAGCTGCAGGAACGGCTGGGCCAGACCGTCATCGTCGAGAACAAGCCGGGAGCCGGCGGCAACATCGGCACCGATTACGTCGCCAAGTCGCCGCCCGACGGCTACACGCTGGTGCTGGGCAACATCGGGCCCATGTCCGTCAACTCGAGCATGTACAAGACCATGCCGTACGACGCGCAGAAGGATCTCGCGCCGATCAGCCTGCTGCTCGCTTACCCGAACATCATCCTGGTCAACAACGACTTCGCGCCGAAGAACCTGAAGGAGCTGATCGCGTACGCGAAAACGCACGACATCTCGTATGCCGGCAATGGCGTCGGCACGTCGCTGCACCTCACCGGCGAGATGTTTGCGCGCAAGGCCGGCATCAAGCTGACCCACATCCCGTACAAAGGCGACGTGCCGGGCCTCACCGACGTGATGGGCGGCTCGGTCCCGATGAACATCTCGCCGATCGCCTCGCCGATCCCGCAGATCAAGGCCGGCAAGGTGCGCGCACTGGCCGTGACAGGCCCACAGCGTTCCGAGCAACTGCCCGATGTGCCAACGGTGTCGGAGGCGGGATTGCCCGGCTTCGAGGTGACCGGCTGGATCGGCCTGCTGGCCGCCGCGGGAACGCCGACGCCCATCATGACCCGCCTGGTCAGCGAGACGACCTACGTGATGCAGACGCCGGAGATGAAGCGGCTCGTGACCGAGATGGCGTCCTACGTTCCGCCGATGGGCCCGGATTACTTCGCGAAGTTCATCGCGAGCGAGACCGCGAAGTGGCGTGAAGTGGTGCAGGGCGCGAACATCAAGGCGGAGTAGCAGCCCGCTACGATGGATGCCGGATCAGGTCCGGCATGACAGCCTACAGCCCCATCTTCTCGCGGTAGTAAGTGTAGAACCCGCGGATCAGCGTCTCGGTCAGCATCGTCTCCTGCGGCGCGAGATCCTTGCCGCTCATCTGCACCGTCTGCACCGATTCCGGCGCGCTCTGCGCCACCGGCTGCATCTGCGCGAGCACCTCGCTGTCGTCGATCGCCACATAGCCTGCGGGCCCCATCAGGTTGGCCTGCTTGAGGCGCCGATTGCGCATCGCCTCGTCGTCGTCCGCGAAGCCGTAGTGCGTCCACGACAACTCGGTCTGCGACTCCGACTTCGGGATGATGTGCCGCAGCGCGAGCGAGTTGCCGTGCTGCTGGAAGAACACCGACGGCAGCACCGAGAAGTTGATCATCGAGCTGTCGCCGAACTCGTCGACAGGTTTCACCACCGACATGTCCTCGAGCATGAAGTCGCTCTTGAGTGAAGCGAGTTCTTTCGTCACTTCGTTCTGCTGCGTCGCCGTGGCGGCCGAATAAGTCGACGCCATGATCGCGTGCCGGCCGCCGAGTGTGGGCACCGCCTTGAACGCAGTGTCCGTGCGCAGCAAACCGAACGTGAGGAAGAAGCTGTGCAGCAGCGTCGCGTGGTACGGGTCGCGGCTGTTCTCCAGGTACAGCTTCCAGTTGCACGGCAGCATCTGGCGGTTGTAGCCGAGCAGGCTCAGCTTGCGGCCGTTGCCGGTCGCGCGAAGGATGAGCGCGAGGATTTCCGGGCCGAGGAATTCCTCGAGCGGCACGGTGGCTTCATCGAACGAGCCCCACACCAGGCCGCCGAGCACTTCCACTTTCAGCTTGCGCAGGCCATGGTCGGGTTTCTTGAAATCGCGCGGCATGCCGCCCTTGCCCATCGCGCCACGGAAGAACGGCAGCCCGAGCAGGTTGCCCTTCAAGTCGTAGTTCCAATGGTGGTAAGGGCAGGTGAAATCCTTCGCGTTGCCCTTGTTCTCCCAGCACAGCATGGAGCCGCGGTGCGCGCAGCGGTTCTCCAGCACGTTGATCGTTCCGTCTTCATCGCGAACCATCACGACGGATTTCGGGCCGACCCAGCTGCGCTTGAAATCGCCGGCATTCGGGATCTCGCATTCCAGGCCGATGAAATTCCAGGTGGCGCCGGTCTGGAACACTTCCATCTCGCGCGTGAAGAGCGACGGGTCGGAATAGATCCACGCCGGGATGCTGGAGTTGCGGTCTTCGGGCCAGCGGCGCATCTGCCAGGTCGAAACGGTGCTTGTGGTGGTCATGGCTTGCAGGCTTGCTTGGTTCACACGGGGTAGATCAGCGAGGTGCGCACGCGGTAGTTGTCGTAAACGCACAGGCGTTCGCGAAACAGCAGGCGGCCTTCGCGCCGCACGAGCTTGTCCGCATAGCGGCCGACCATCAGCAGGTGCGGCTCGCGGTCGGAGAGGGATTCGAACAGCACGAAGCTCGACTGCGCGGAAATCTCGCCGCCCTCCTCGGCCACGCGCACCGAACTCACGATGTGGCGGACGGTGCGCGGCTCGAACACCGCCGTCTGGCGGATGGCCGCGATGCGGTCGCGCACCATACCGATGCCGCTGCACTCCAGCGTCGAGAGCGGCAAGTCCTGTTTGAAATTCTCCTGCGACACGACGCGGTAATGGCAGTCTTCGGTGAAGAAGCCGGCCCAGCGGTCCAGGTCGACGTCGTCCAGCGCGCAGGCGTAATCGTCGTTGAGGTCGCGCACTTCGCTGCGCAGCGCCGAGAGGGTAGATGGGGCTTGGTCGGTGGACATGGCCACAAATGATAGCGCTAACGTACGACCCTGTCCATGCCCTCCCCGGGCGGCCCGCCGATCAGGATGAGGCGCCGTACCGCGCTTCGAGCGCCAGGGCCTGCGGCATGCCCACGAACTCGTTGTATTCCTCGAAGGAAGTCAGCCGGTCGGCGATGGCGCGGGTGTCGCAACCCGAACGCATGAATGTTTCCATCATCTCCTTCACCGCCTTGTGCATGGCCAGCAACGGCTCCACTGGACACAAGGCGAAATCGAAGCCGAGCTCGCCAAGCTCCTTGAGCGAGAGCGTGGGACTCTTGCCCGAAGTCACCATGTTGAACAGCAGGGGCTTGCCCCATGGCGCCAGGCGCCGGTGAAGCTCCTTCATCTGCTCCACGCTCTCCACCGCGTCCGCGTACAGGCCGTCCGCTCCCGCCGCGGCATAGGCCGCGAGGCGAGCGACGGCGTCGTCGAGCCCGGTCACCGCGATCGCATCGGTACGCCCGACGATGAAGAAATCCGGGTCGCGGCGCGCGTCCACCATCGCGCGCAGCTTCTGCACCATCTCATGGGAAGGCACCAGCTGCTTGCCCGCGAAGTGGCCGCATTTCTTGGGCAGCACCTGGTCTTCCAGGTGCAGGCAGGAGGCGCCTGCTTCCTCCCACAGCTGGATGGTGCGCCGCGCGTCCAGCACGCCGCCATAGCCGGTGTCGGCATCCGCGAAAACCGGCAGCGTCGTGGCGCGGCAGACGCGGCGGATGTGCTCGAACATGTCGCGCTGCGACAAGGCGCCCATGTCCGGCTCGCCGGCTTCGATGCCGCAGGCGACGAAGCCGCTGACGAAGATGGCGGGCGCGCCGGCCGCCTCGGCGAGCTTGGCCGTGATGGCGTCGTAGGCGCCCATGCACACGAAGGGCCTGCCGGGCTGGAAAAGCGCGCGAAAGCGCTGGTTGCGTGTCGTCAAGATGAAACTCCCTGAAAGACGAGGAAGGCGTTCGGAAGAACCTGGACGCTCATTCGAGCTTGATGCCGGCCTTGGCGATCACGTCGCGCGAGGCCTGGTTGTCGGCCTTCACCAGCGCCGCGAACGCAGCGCGGGATTCGATACGCGGCTCCTGGCCTTGCGCCTGGATGGCCGCGCGAACGTCGGGGCGGGACAGCACCTTGTTGATCTCGGCGTTCAGTCGGTCGGCGACGGCCGGCGGCAACCCGCCCGGCCCGAACACGCCGTACCACTCGACGAGGTGGAACTTCGGGTAGCCGAGCTCCGCGAGCGTCGGCACGTTGGGCATCGCGGCGCTGCGGTTGGCCGAGGTCACGGCCAGCGCACGGATCTTCCCGGCTTGCACCAGGCTCAACGCGGAAGCCACGGACGTGCCCGCAAGCTGTACGTGGCCGCCCAGCAAATCGGCAATGGCGGGGGCGGAGCCTTTGTACGGCACATGCTGCAACTTGAAGCCGCCCAGGTCCTGCAGCAACTCGCCGGCCACTTGCGCCACGCTGCCGGTACCGGAGGTGCCGAAACTCACCGGCTTGCCCGGCGTGGCCCTGGCGGCCTGCAGGAATTCCGCCCAGTTCCTGAACGGCGAGTTCTCCGCCACCAGCAGGACCATGGGCGCTTCGACCGCGATGGCGATCGGAGAAAGATCCTTCACCGGGTCGAAGTTCAGCTTCATCAGCCACGGCGCCAGCGAAACATTCGCGGTCTGGCCGATCACCAGGTCGTGCCCATCCGCCTTGGCGCGCGCGGCCTCGCCCAGGCCCAGCGTACCCGCCGCGCCCGGGCGGTTGTCCGGCACGACTTTCCATCCCGTGGCCTCGGAAAGCTTCAAGCTGAGCGTTCGTCCAATGAAGTCGGTGCCTCCTCCAGGCGTGGAGGGAATCACCAGGCGGATCGGCCTGGTGGGGAACTCCTGCGCGGCGGCGGAAAAGCCGGTGACCACCAGGGCAAGGGACAGGATGAACGTCTTGGGAAATCGCATGGATCCTCCGGATGATCGGTCCGATGGTATCGATAACATGAATGTCCGTCAAACTGGCCGTCGAACTGGCCGCCAACATAGAATCGCGCTGCGGGCGCGTACCCGCTCCACTCGACGCACCCCGTACACCCATTGGGCCGAAAACTCACCGATTCCGACATCTCCATGAAGGATGTCGCCAAACTCGCCGGCGTCGCCACGATGACGGTGTCGCGCGCGCTCAACTCGCCGGAGCGGCTTTCGCCGGAGACACTGGCGCGCGTGCGCAGCGTCATCGATGCGATCGGGTATGTGCCGAACCGCGTCGCGGGCAGCCTGTCGTCCAACCGGACGAACCTCGTCGCGCTGATCGTGCCGAGCCTGCGCAATGCCCTGTACGCGGAAACGATACAAGGCATCTCGGACGTCCTGCGCAAGCACAACCTGCAGTTGATGATTTCCGACAGCGGCTACTCGCTCCAGCAGGAGGAGGAGCTCATCGCCGCGCACGTCGCCCAGCGGGCCTGCGGCATCATCCTGCACAACACCGCCCACACCGGGCGGGCCGAGGAGATGCTGCGCGGGGCGGGGATCCCCTGCGTGGAGACCGGCAACCTGCGCGGCGACCCGATCGACATGCTCGTGAGCTACTCGAACTTCGAGGCGGGCAAGGCCATGGCCGGGCACCTGCTGGGCCTCGGCTACCGCCGGTTCGGGTTCGCGAGCCTGCCCGTGAAATTCAGCGACCGCCTGCGGGAGCGTCGCAAGGGCTTTCTCGCCGGTTTGAGAAAGGCCGGCGTGGTCGTGCCGCCCTCGATGATCCTGGAGGTGGGCGAAGGCCTGGAGAGCGGGCGCCTGGCGCTCGCCCAACTCGTGAAGACCGATCCCGGCGTGCGGGCCGTGTTCTTCGCGGGCGACGTGCTCGCCGCGGGCGCGGTGCTCGAGTGCCAGCGGCTGGGCCTGAGCGTTCCGTCGAGAATCGCGGTCGCGGCCTCCGACGACAACGACCTCATGCAGCACACGAGCCCGGCATTGACGACGGTGCGTTTCCCTCGCTACCGGATCGGCGCCCGCAGCGCCGAGCTGATCGTCGCCCGGCTGGCCGGCAAGGTTCGCGAGCCAGTGCGCGAAGACCTGGGCTTCGAGGTGATCCGCCGGGGCAGCACCTAGAAGCGCACCCGGACGCCCTGAAGCATTACCCGGATTTCCTCATCAACTCGTCCCAATCCTTCGGCAGCTTCACTTCGCGCGTCGTGAGCCGCGTGTAGCCGGAGTCCATCGTCTTGATGCGGTTGCGGCCCGGGTCGCCCGACACGATGATTTCGACGTGGTCCGCGCCGGGAACGATCGGCACGAGGTCGTTGTCGCCGCACTCGTAGTCCTTCGGGAACATGCCGAGCGCGAGCTTCTCTTCCACCGTGGTGGTCATTGCCATCGTGTACGCGAGCTCGTACTTCATGTAGCCCAGCGTCACCCGCGCATTCTTCGCGACGTACTCCTTGATGTCGTTCTTGGAGTAGCCGGCGTCGGCCAGCGATTTCGCGACGGGCGGCGTGATCGCGAACACGACGTCGTTCACGAACCCGGTGGGGCCGACTTCGGCGAAGAGGCCCAGGCAGGGCTTGCGCACCACGTCGCGGCAGATCACCTCCAGCGCGCACTCGGCGCCGGTCTTGTCTTCGCGCGCATACGGCGACGGCGAGTAGCCCCAGTTCAATGTCGTGCCGATCGACACCGTGCTCGCATTCCGGTCGAACCCGCGCTCGACGTGCAGCGGCTCCCACGGCGACAGATCCTCGTTCTCGGCAAGGCAGTAACTGATCGGGTAGCCGTACGAGCCCATCTGGTTGAGCGCCGGCCGATAGCCGCCGATGTTGCGGATGATGAGGCCCAGCGCGCGGCCCAGCACCGGGTTCGCGCCGCGCGAGATCAGGCCGGCGCCACTGTTGATCCCGAGCTGCTTCACCAGCGGGCCGTTGATGATCACGTAGGGCATCAGGCCCCAGGTCGTGCCGATGTTGTTGAGGTTGAACTTGTCTTCCTGAAGCGCCTCGGCCATCGCGACGAGCAGCGGCATGTGCTGCGGCTTGCAGCCCGCCATCACGCCATTGGCCGCGATGTTCCACACGGTGGCCCGCAGGTTCGCCTGCGGCAACACCGCGATCACTTCATCGGGCGCGCGGTCGGTGAACTTCAGGAAAGCTTCGACACGCTTGAGCGTCGGCGGCGTGATCGGCAGGCCGTCGGTCCACTCCTTCTCGAAGAACGCCTCGTTGATCTCGTCGTACGTTCCGGTCGCGACGATCGCCTTCGAGTTCCACACGTCGGCTTTCGGAATCTCGGTCGACTTCACCGGCTTCGTCAACGCGTCGACGATGCGATCGAAGAGCACGTCCTTGATCTTCCCGCGGATTTCATGATGGTCGAGCCCGACGGCGCCCGGGTACTCGACGAGCGGCAGGTCGGGGACGCCCGATGCCTTCGCCGTAAGCTTGCCCACCGTGTTGAACCCGGGCAGCGTGACGACGACCGAGGGGATACCCAGGACTTTCTCCGCTTCCGCTGCCGGCCGCACCGCGGCCGGTGTGCAGGTGCCTCAGCCCCCGTTGCCGGTAATGAAGGCGTCGCACCCCTTTTCCTTCGCGAGCGCCATGATCTGCTCGAGAATTTCGCGCTGGTACTTTGGCGTGCCTTTGAGCACGGCCACGGGAAAGTCCGTATACGGCACGACCTTCACGTCGGGGAAGCGCTCTTTCAGGAGTTCCCGGTAGATCGGGAACATGATGTCGCCCTTGAAGTCCTCGTTCCACAGCTCGCAGATCGTCTTGCCGTTGAGCGTGTCCAGGCGCGGCGCCGTGGAGGTCGGCTTGACGGTTTCGCTGCCGATGGGGGAGATGACCGATTCGATGGATTCCATCGGTCCCATGCGAGACCGGCCCGCCGCTGACCGACAGGCGATTCGCCGAAAACTTAGTTCGACTTTTGCGTAACGACCCCGGCTTCGCACAGCGCGTCGATGGCCGCCTTATCCCATCCCCAATCCGCCAGAGCCGCGCGCGAGCCTTCGCCGGGCGCCTGCGGTGGCGTGGGAATGCCGGTCGGCGTGCGGTCGAAGCGCGGCGCCGGCGCGGGCTGCACGATGCCGTCGATTTCAAGGAATGCATTCCTGGCCGCGTTGTGCGGATGAGCGGGCGCTTCCTTCATCGTCAACACCGGCGCGAAGCAGGCGTCCGTGCCTTCGAGAATCGCGCACCACTCGGCCCGGGTGCGCGTGGCGAACGTTGCGCGCATGATTTCGCGCGCTTGCGAGACCGGCCTTTCATCCAATGAGGGCACGAGCTCGTCCAGCCCAATCAGTTCGAGTAGTTGCAGGCGGAACTTGGCCTCGATCGGCGCGACCGTCACGTACTTGCCGTCCGCGCACAGGTACGTGTCCCAGAAGTACGCACCGCCATCCGTGATGTTCGTGCCGCGCTCGATGTTCTGCACGCCGCACGCGATCGAACCGTGGAACAAGGTCATGAGCGATCCGACACCGTCCACGATCGCCGCATCCACCACCTGCCCGGCACCGGAACTTCGCGCGGAAAGAATGCCGCTCAGGACACCGACCGCCAGGTACATCGCGCCGCCCGCGAAATCGCCGAGCAGGTTGAGCGGCAACGCAGGCGCCTCGCCTTTGCGCCCCAGCGCCGCCAATGCGCCCGTGAGTGCCACGTAGTTGATGTCGTGCGCCGCGGTCATCGCGAGCGGCCCCGTCTGCCCCCATCCCGTCATGCGCCCGTAGACGAGACGCGGGTTGCGCGCGAGGCACACATCGGGCCCGAGGCCGATGCGCTCCATCGTCCGCGGCCGGAATCCTTCGAGCAAGGCGTCCGCTTTCGCCACGAGATCGAGCGCGAGCGCGACGCCTTCCGGATTCTTCAGGTCGATGACCATCGACCGGCGATTGCGATTGAGGAGGTTGAAGCGATCCGGTCGCGCAACGCCCAGGCCACTCGGCGTCGGCCGGTCGATGCGAACGATGTTCGCGCCCAGGTCGGCCAGCACCATCGCGGCCATCGGGCACGGCCCGACACCCGCGAACTCGACGATCCTCACGCCCTCGAGCGGTCCGCGTCCCATCACTGGCCTCCAGTCGCGGCGGACAGGCGCAGGCCCATGGGCTTGCTCGCGAAGATGGCGGCCGGCATGAGGCGCACTTGCTCCGCGCAACGAAGCTCGAAATCCAGGAAGGGCGCGATGTGTTTCGCGATGTCGATGCCGGGCGCGACCTCCACCAGCGTGAGGCCTTCCCGCCTGACCTCGAACACGCAGCGCTCCGTGATGACGAGGACGCGCTGGCCGCGCTGGACCGCCGCGGGCCCGCACAGGTCGATGTGGTCGACCTGCTGCATGAACTTGCGGTGGCGGCCCTCGTCCACGATTTCCACGGCCCCGGGCTCCGGAAAACGCGCCTTCAACCCGCCGCTGGTCAAGGTGCCGCAGATGAGGACCTTGCGCGTGCCGTGCACGATGTCGATGAATCCGCCCGGCCCGCGCATGGAGCCGGTGTATGTGCCGCCGACGTTCACGTTGCCGAGCGCGTCGACCTGCGCGAACCCGAGGATCGCGGCGTCCAGCCCGCCGCCGTGATAGAAATCGAACAGGTCCGTGGGATCGATGATCGCGCTCGGGTTGTAGTGCGCGCCGAATGCGCCGCCGGTGCAGGGCACGCCGCCGATCGCGCCATGTTCCACGCTGAATCGAAGGTCGTGCGTGAAGCCCTCTTCCATCGCGATCGACGGCAGGCGCGTGCCCATGCCGTATCCCAGATTGACGATGTCGCTGCGCTGCAGTTCCATCGCGGCGCGCCGCAGGATCGCCTTGTCGCAATCCATCTCCAGCGGCGCGATCGGCGCCGACGGCGTCCTCAGCTGCCCGGTGAACGCGGGCTCGTGCGGCTGCTGCGACTGGATCGCGGCCGGGTCGACGACGACGGCGTCCACGAAGATGCCCGGCACCTGAACCCTGCGCGGATGCAAGGTGCCCGTCTCGGTGAGCGCCTTGACCACCGCGATCACCTTGCCGCCGCTGGTGCGCGTCGCCATCGCCATCTGCAGCGCGCCGCCATTGACGGGCTCGTCGTCGAGCGTGATGTTCCCCTCCATGTCGGCGACCGAGCCGCGGATGAGCGCGGCATCGATCTTCATGCTCGGCATGAAGAGGCAATCGCTCCCGCCGAGCGTCACGCGCTGCACGAGGCGATCCGCTTGCGCCGTGACGCGGCCGGTGTCCCCAGCCGGCGGCCTCGCGGTGGCCGGATCGAAGTAGGTGCCGAGACCGACCTTCGTCAGCAGCCCCGGTGACTGCGCGGTGCATTCGCGCAGCCAGCGGAACAGCACGCCCATCGGCACCACGCTGGCTTCGATGCGCCGCTCCATCACCAGGCGCGTGAATTTCGGTGACACCGGCGCGTTGAATGTGGACGTGATGATGTGGCGCACCATGCCGGGATGCGCGAAGTGCTCGATACCGTGGGGCTCGTCGCCCGCGATCCAGCCCGTGCGATTCGGGCAGATGATCGTGAGGTTCGCGGGCTCGCCCTCCTGCGCGAAGCGCTCGCCCAGGGCGCGCATGACGGCCTCGGGCGCGACCATCGAAACCACGCCGCCCACGATGACGGTGTCGCCGCTCGCAATCAATCGGGCCGCCTGCGCCGCAGTCAATATGTCCATGCCCGATTGTGTTGCCGCACCTGAGAACGCCAACGGCATAAACTCGTCTTTTGCGATAACGATCTGGAATCACATGGACCTCAGGGACTTGCGCATCTTCCAGCGCATCGCCGACCTGGGCAGCCTGCACAGCGCGGCCGAAAGCCTGGACCTCACCCAGCCCGCGCTCTCGAAGTCCCTGCGGCGCCTGGAGACCAGCCTGGGCGTGCGCCTCTTCGAGCGAACCGCGCGCGGCGTGGCGCTCACCAGCATCGGCAAGGTGCTCTACGCGCGCAACGCGGGCCTGCTCCAGGTTGCCGACGAGATCCCGCGCGAACTGAACGACCTCAAGACGGGCAAGGCGGACCAGTTGCGCGTGGGGACGGTGCCCGGCCTCGTGGACCACGTCCTCTGCCCCGCGCTGGCCGAATCCATGCGCACCGGCGTTCCCTCGAACTTCTCCGTACACATCCAGCTCACCGGCGCGCTGCTGCGCGAACTTGGCGCGGGGCACCTGGACTTCGCGCTGACATCGTTGCCGGAGAACGTCCCGCCCGAGCTCACCTATGCCGTGCTCGGCGAGCAGCGCGCGCACGTCGTCGGCCGCGCCGACCATCCCTTGCGCAAGCGCAGGTTCGAGCCGCTCGAACTCATGGGCTATCCGTGGATCCTGCCTTCATCGGCGGCTTCGCCGCACAACTGGGCGGGGATGGTCTTCGAAAGCCTCGGGTTGCCGCTGCCCGAGGCATTCATCAAGACCGATTCATCGTCGATCGCGCTCGCTTCATTGATCGCCAACAGTGACGCCCTCACCGTCATGACCGCGGATTCCCTGGCGAGCCGGGGGGGCGTGGGACTGAAGGCATTGCCGCCGCCGGCCGGGCATTGCACGCAGCAGGTCGCGCTGTGCTGGCGGCGCGGCGCGTACGCTTCGGCGTCGATGCGGCAGTTTCGCGCGCATCTAGCGAAGGCGTTCGCCGAGCGACCAACGCGCGGTTAAGGCCTGTTCACACTGTGAATGCCATGAGATTGGGTGGGCGCACGCGGCCCTCTCACTCCTTGATCCGGACAGCAACGCCGTGCATGGCCGGGTCGCGGCGCGGCTACGGCGTCCGGCTCCGGCGCTAGCGCGCCTGACGCCGGAGTCCCCGCGCTGGACGGTCTTGCGGCCCCCGAGTCGCCCGGCGCAGGGGATTCGGCGCAGGAGCGAAGCGACGCAGCC
>JAZKIF010000071.1:0-53028 GCA_040385005.1 Pseudomonadota bacterium | reverse complement strand
GGGGCGCAGAGCCGCGATTGTCTGCAGGGGATTGGATTTTCGGACGCGTCCCGCCGCTACCCTATGCGAATCAATAACTTAGCCGGGTTTTCGCGGCTCGTGAGCAGACATCGGAGCAATGCCTATTCGGAAACCCGCCATACGGTTTTGCCATGCAACGGACCTGCGCCCCGCCGCTAATTATCTGTGACGCTGTGACGCCTGTGCTGTGCGTGACGGCACTTTTGACATTAAGCCGTACAGGCGCGTAACGAGTGTGTATGCGGTAACCCATATGAGCACATCACGTACACGGATTATTTATGTGTCACAGATGTCACAACAATATATAAATAATAAGAATCAGCCACTTAGGTTGTGGTGACACTTATCGTGACGGTTTCCTGTTCCGAATTGCCGTCACACCGAGGGTATTTAGCCCTGGAAGAAATACCCCGCCCAAAAAGAAACCCCGCCGAAGCGGGGTCTCCCTACCACCGCACCAACCTACTTCTTCGAGCCCTTGGCCGACATGGCAGCCTTCGACACGTCAGCCTTCGTCGTGTCGCCGGACAGCGCGCTACGGCTGTGCGTGACCTCGCCAACCTCGCGACCCTGCACGTCGCGCTGAGTCGTCTCCAAGCGCTCCGCAGCCTCGGCCGCTTCGATCTCGCGGCGCTGCTGCGCAGTCCGCTCAACGCCGAAGGGGTCCGGGTGGTTGGCAGCGCCGAGCGCAGCCTCACGCGACATGCCGGGCTCGTCCACGCCGATCGAGGACGTGTTGCCCGCATAGGTGACCAGCGCTTCGTCAACCTGCAAGCCGGCAATGCGTGCTTCCCGCACGATCGCCCGCGCCGTCTCTTCCGTACCTTCCGCCGACTTCGACGTGCCCGAGACCACGATTTTCCAGTCCTTCATGTCTTTCGCTTCGTTCATGACCATCTCCTAGCTAGGGGCGCCCACAGACCGTGGGCGACAGACCGTCAGCAGGAGACGTGCCCGGCCAGGCAACTCCAGGCACGCATCCTGCTGCGCCCTAGACCCAACCGGAGAACCCGCATGACTCTCGCACTGCTGTTCATGATTGTGGCCATCGTCCTGCTGCTCTGCGCCGCGTTCGGCGTCCCGAGCACGCGGGTATCGCTCGGATGGCTCGGGCTGGCGCTGTGGGCCATCGCAGAGGTCACAGGAGGCGTTGTGCTGCGCGGGTAAGCGGGCAGCGGCGCAACCCCGCCACTCGGCGGGGTTGTTCTCGTCGGGCTAGGCGGCGTCGTAGTACGTCGAGCGCTTCACGGGCACCGGCACACCCGCAGGCTCGTCCAGGCCGTCCAGCGAGGCCGCAGCGCGGTGCTCGACGTAATCCGTCACGTCGGCCCACCAGCAGGCCGGCGAGGCGCTAGCCCACTGGTAGAGATCGCTGGACGGGTCGAGCCACAGCCGGAGCGCCGCCGCGGTCATGCGAACGGGTCCGTCATGTAGAACCGCAGCCACTGCTGGAAGCTCGGCACCTTCACGGTCTGGCCGTGCTTGGTCCAGTAGCGAGCCTGGTTGCCTTCGAGATCCCGAGCGCGGCCGACGAACTCGTAGCCCAGGTGGGTCAGGGCCGACGCGAGACGATGCCCGTCCGGGATGTGCGTCATCGTTTGGGCCGCGAGGTCGCGCAGCTTCGAGATGTTGAGCACATAGCAGTTCACCATCGGGTCAGTCGACTTCTCGATCAGCGCTTCGAGGTCGTCGCCGTCGTCACCGCGAGCGGCGTCCATCATCAACTGCTTTGCGTCGGTGTGCGGCGCACGGCCGTACGGCTCGAAGTCTTCCGAGATCGGGTGCTCCAGCAGGAATTTCCGCAGTGCGCCCTTGTGCGTGCGGATCAACGTGAAGAGGTTCTTGAAGTAGTCCGGGTTCTGCGCCATGAACGCTTCGATGCTGTTCTTGGTCTGCCAGATGGTCCGCAACACACAGTACCGGCGATCGGAATCCGCCAGCGGCAGAGAGTCCTCGTGGTTGGTGAACAGCAGGTACGCCGTCACGTTCGCGATGCCGTACTCGTCGGTGCGCATGCGGCGAATCGGCACGATCGAGTTCGTGATGTAGGGATTGAGCTTGTCGAGAATGCCGCGACGGTTCTCGCCGCTTAGCCGGATCTCTTCGATGATATTGAGGACGCGTCCCTCGCCCCATCCCGTGAAGTCGCCCTTGATCGCGGTCGGGCTCACGTTGCCGACGTTCTCGACGCCGAGCACACCGGCCATCGCCTCGGAGAAGAAGGTTTTGCCGCCGCCCTCGACGCCTTTGATGATGACGGCCCAATTCGGGTGGTCGCCGAGGTTCTGCACCTTGAACGCGAGCCAGTCGAGCATGATTCGGCCGTAGCTCTTGTTCTCGAACAGCAGACCGAGATGCGCCTTGAACGCCGCAATGGCCTCAAGGTCGCCATCGGAATACTCGTCGGGCACTGAAGGCACTGCGCGGCTCGTGTAGGTGTTGGCGTAACGCACGCCTTCGATCTCGAACACGCAGTCCGCGCCAGGCATGTAGCGGAAGTTCTGCAGCGTCTTGATCTCGAATTTGTTGAGCGCGACGACGGACGCCTGGTACTCGGGAGCGAACTGGCCGGATGTGCGTTCGGCCGGAGACAGCATCAGCCGGTTGTGGACGTTGTTGAAGGCGCGCTCGCTCAACGCGTGGCCGGTCTCCAGGTTATAGAACTGTTCGGTCTGTTCGATGTACGCCCACGGCTTGAGCCAGTCGGGGCAGTTGGTGTTCACGCGGGTCGAGAGGTACGCCAGCTTCACCGACTTACGGATCGTCGCCCTGGCCGGCACCGAGCCACCATCCAGTTCCTTCCCGCGCCGCAGGATCGCGTCGACGATCAGGTCGACCTCGATCTCGTTCTCCAGCAGCTTGCCCACGAACGCGGACACCCGGCTATACAACACATCGGTCGAGACGCACTTCGTGATCTCCGAGCGGATGTCATCCATGCGCTCGCGCTTCTTCGCCTGCTTCCCCTCGGCCGCGTACTTGAGCACGTAGCGGAAGGTGATCGGGGTCTGCGAGGCGGGCTGTTGGTGGAACGACTCCCACTTGTCGTCGAGGGTCTTCGGGTCGTAGTTGTCCGCCCTGGCCGACCACTCGTGCCACATCTGCAGGCCGTCGAGCGCGCCCGCGAACTGGTGATGCAACGCCATGCCGACCTTGACCCAATGGTCGTAGTCGTGCGCGTCGCCGACGAGCGCCAGCGCCTCGGCAGCCTTCTCGGCGTCGATGTCATCGGCCCTGGCCGAGTACGTGAGCAGCGCGTCGTCCGAGACGGTGGCGTGCGATGCAGAGCCAACCTTCTGCGCGGTCCAGCCCATCCCCGCAGCGACTGCGGAGATTGAATTAAACAGGCGTTCAATTCCATCAGGCGTCAGTTCCGGGAGAGCGTCGAGCGCGACCTCGTGCAACTCGTCGAGCGAGGTCCAGGTGTAGTCGTGGCCCTTCGGGTGACGCCCGTAGGCGACGAACTGCTGCCCGAGGCCAAGCACTTCGACTTTCTGGATGCGCTTCTGCGCGTCCTTGTCGCGCGTGTTGATATCGACGCCGAGAGGCGCGAGTTTCAGCACGGTCTTGCGGAACGGTTGTGCCACGCCGTCTTCGCTTCGCGGGGCGCGGCAGACGATCAATCGCTTGGGCGCTGCGCCGACACGCACGACTTGTGCAAGCCCGAGGCGCGTCGCGATGCGCTCGATCTCATCGGACAGCGCCTCGTCCGTCACGTCGATGTCGATCGCGGGTGCGCTCTTCGTGCGCACGCCGACGTTCGCGGTCGGGTACTCGCGCGCCCATGCCGCTACGCGCGCCTTCGTGATCTCGATGCTTTGCCAGCCCTTGATGGCCGGGCTCTTCTCTCCTGCAGGAATGGGGATGACCTCGTAGCCGAGGTCGTACAGTTGGGGACCGCGGGTTGCGAATGTCATGGAGTATTCGGGGTGTAGCGTCGTGGGCAGCGCATCGTCAGTGACGCGGAGTAACTTTCACGGCAGCGCGCCACTTGCCGTCATTCATCTTGATCGTGTGAATCACGAGACAAACCTTCGGGGAGTTCTTCACGACCACCGAGTTCACGATGCCGAAGAGGCCGTCATCGAATTCGACGAGATCGTTGCGCTTCATCTCGAAGCTGATCTCTTGCGACGGGAGCGCGCCGAGTTTGAAAGCCATTACTTTTTCTCCAGGCGCTTCAGCGCGTGCTCGATGCACGTCAGCTTCGTTTCGTTCCAGATGTCCGCCCACGTACCGACCTGGACGTTGAAGCGGCGGAAGTGGAGTTCAACGTGGGCGAGATGCAGCCACTGGATGAGTTTCGTCTTCACTTCGCCGCTCCCACGAGATCGCTCACCGTGAAGGCGAGCGCGTCGCCGTAGCGGTTGAACAACACCGCGGCTTTGCGTTCTGGCATCGCGCCGGCCTCGGCCCATTTCCACAATGTCGATCGATGCCAGCCGAACTCAGCGGCCAGCGTTCGCGCAGGGCGAGTGCCGGTCGGGTCAAGCTCCAACGCGCATCGGTTGAAGATGTAGCGCATGCGCGCCTTGCGCTGTGCGAGAGATCGAGAAAGTTTCGGCATGGGAGTTGACAGGAGGACAGGGGAGGCTCTAGCGTAACGACCACTGGTGGCTTGCGCAACCAGCAGTTGATCCCTTACAGTGGCACACAGCAGCACCAAGCCTCACCACGACCATCCCACGCAACCCGGAGTAACCCGATGTCTCTTGAAGCACAGATCACCGAACTCACCGCTGCAGTGAAGGGCCTCGACATGACGCTGCGCGTCCTGATCGAGAATCAGAAGGTTCACGGCGTCGAGCGTCCCACCATCACCAACACGAGCGTCACGGGCGCGCAGACTACCACCGAAGCCCCCGCAGCCACCGAGGGCAAGAAAGGTCCGGGTCGTCCGAAGAAGGAAGCCGCGCCCGCACCGCAGGAAGCACCGGCTGCCGCTGCACCGGCCGACGACTTCGACTTCGGTGTCGAGGAAACTGCCTCCCGCACGTACACGATCGAAGAGATCCGCAACGGTCTGAAGTCGCTGTCGCAGGGCAACAAGCCTGCGGCCATCGCGATCCTCTCGAAGCGCGGCTACAAGGGCGTCGGCGAGATTCGCGAAACCGACTACGCAGGTGTCGCGGGCGAGATCGAGGCGGCTGGCGTCAAGGTGTAGCAGTGCGGCCCTCGGAGAGATCCGAGGGCTGTTTCTGAAGAGGTGGCGGAATTGGAAGACGCGGCGGGTCGCTCCCGCAGTTCACTTGCAGGTTCGAGTCCTGCCCTCTTCAGAAACAGCAACGCGGTAAACCGGAGACGCGGATGAGCAAGTTGAGAAAAGGAAAAGTCGAGTTCTACAAGGACCGTAAAGGCCAGCATCGCTGGCGGCTGATCGCGAGCAACGGTCGCGTGGTCGCCGATTCCGCAGAAGGCTACGTGACGAAGGCCGCCTGCGAGAATGGTTTTGTCGCGGTCGCGTCCCTGGTCGAGACGGCGCGCTGGTCGAACGCGGCGCGCTGATGGCCGCCCACGCCAAGTGGTTCCGCCCGAGCATGGCCGCACAGATCATCGACTGCGCCGCGAGCTTGCGGCACACCAACCATCTCCCCGACACGACGCGCATCGACGCGGCGTGGGGCTCTGTCGCCCACGAGTTGACCGAGCGCGTCTGTACGCTCGGAGGCGTCGCCTCGATGCATGTCGGGGAAGTGATCGAGCACGACGGGTTTCAAATCACCGTCGATGACGAGATGGCGGAGGCCGTGACGCGCTGCGTTGCACTGGCTGCGCTCACGCCGGGCGAGCACTACATCGAGACGCGCGTCGACATCTCGCGCTGGTGTCCGCCGACCGATCCAGAAGGCAAGCCCCTGGAGGCACAGTTCGGCACGACTGACTTTGCTGCCTGCGCGCCCGGTTGGCTCCGCATGAAAGATTGGAAATTCGGCAAGGGCGTCCAGGTCTACGCGGAGAGGAACCCGCAGATGGCGCTCTACGCGCTCGGATTCCTCAACGAGTGGGATTGGTTGTACGACTTCCAGAAGATCGAGATCGAGATCGTGCAGCCGCGTCTTGATTGGATCGACACCTGGATCGTGTCGAAGGCCGATTTGCTGGCGTTTGGTGAGTACATCAAGGAAAAGTTCACGCTCGCGATGTTGCCCGATGCGCCCTTCGGGCCAACGGAAAAGGCGTGCAAGTTTTGTAAGTTGAATGGCACCTGTCGTGCACAGCAGGACCACCTGAACGCGATCACAGCCTTAGCCTTCGACGACATCGAGGGCGAGTTCGAGTACGACCCCAACGTGCTGACCGATCCCGAGCTTGTGCAGGCGTGGCGGCTGCGCGGTCTCTACAACGGCCGCATTAAAGAGATCGAGCGCATCCTGATTGGCAAGATGATGCGCGATGAGCCGCTGCCCGGACTCAAGACGGTCGAAGGCAAGACGCGCCGGAAGTGGAAGAGCGAGGACGAGGCGCGAGCCTTCCTCACGAACAAGATGCAACTCGACATCGACGCGATCGCACCGCGCAAGCTCGTGAGCCCGGCGCAGATCGAGAAGCGCATGCCGCTGCCGGTGAAGATGCAGCTTGAGCAGTTCTGGATGAAGCCGACAGGCAGGCCGACCCTGGCCGACGCCAAGGACAAACGGCCTGCCTACAAACCCGCATCACTCGATGCGTTCGACAAGGAAGACGAGTCGGACGCGGATGATTGACGTTGTACCCGTAGCACCAACCCCAACCCCGTAAATCGGAGCAAACGTAATGAGCAGCCAGATTGTTTTCAGACCGGACGACACGATCCTCATCAAGAACGTGCGTCTCAGCTACGAGCACGTCTTCAAGCCGTGGTCGATGAACCCCGGCGAGAAGCAGAAGTACAGCGGCAAGTTTCTGATGCCGAAGACGACGCACAAGGCCGAGATCCAGGCCCTCGGCAGCCACCTGATGAAGATGTGCCAGGAGAAGTTCAAGTCGAAGCTGCCCGCCGACAAGCTGTTCCTGCGTGACGGCGACGCCAGCGGAAAGCCCGAGCAGGAGGGGCACTTCATCGTGTCCGCCAGCGAGGACAAGAAACCGAACGTCATCAACCGCGACAAAACGCCCCTGGCCGAAGAGGACGACGTGGTGTATTCGGGCTGTTACGTCCACGTGCTGATTCGCCCCTGGTCGCAAGCCAACTCGTTCGGCAAGCGCATCAACGCGAACCTTCTGGCCGTGCAGTTCGCCAAGGACGGGGAGCGTTTCAGCGGCGTGAGCCGGCCCGACGTGGATCAGGTGTTCGACGACGAGTCGGGTGCGCTCGACGACGCGACCGGCCACGCCGCTGCGGGCGCGGGATCGGGCTCGGGCGAGTTTTCGTTCGACTGAAGATCAACCGCGAGTTGACGCTGCAACCGTATGTCCACGACGCTATAGGGGTTGCAGGCGGTTCTCCCCCGCCTGCGGTCCCGTCGTGGGACTTGTCCGCTGCCGGTTTCTGCCCTGCCGGCAGCGGGCTCTTTTAACCCGAGTAAACCGTGAACAACATGACCTGTACGATCGGCGCAGCGAAGCCGGCAACGCTGGAAGACATCCTCGCTGCCGTTGCGGCGATCGAGGCGATCGGCCCTGAGCCCATCGGCCAGTGGATGCGCGAGCAAGGGCATCCGCCCGAAACGTACGACTTGATCCTGCCGTACGCGATTTTCCACCAGTTCTTCCCCGACCTGCCTCCACCGTTGTACGTGCGCAAGAGCGGGCTCATCGACTGCGCGCTGTTCATCGCCCGGCCGTGGCAGACCATCCCGCTCTCCCTGTGAAGACGCTACATCTCGATTTCGAATCGGCGTCGGACGTAGACCTGCGCAAGCACGGGCTCATGCGCTACGCGCGCGACATCTCGACGCGTGCGCTCATGTTGAGTTTCGCTTTCAACGACGAGCCCGTGCGTCTCTGGCAGCCGCACCTTGAGCCGAAGATGCCGGCCGACCTGCGCGCAGCCCTGGACGATCCCAACATCATCAAGATCGCGTGGAACGCGCAGTTCGAGCGCGCGATCTTCGAGTTCGTGCTCGACATCCGCACGCCCGTCGAGCAGTGGCGATGCGCGATGGTCTTAGCGCTGCTTCTCTCGCTGCCGGGGTCGCTGAAGGAATGCGGCAAGGTCGTCGGCCTGCCCGAAGAGCAGCAGAAGCTCAAGACTGGCGCGACGCTGATCCGCCGCTTCTGCATGCCGCGCGAACCCACGCAGCAGAAGCCGTGGCGCTGGTCTTCGCCTTTCAACGAGCCGGAGGACTGGCAACTTTTCTGCGACTACTGCGTGCAGGACACCGAGACCGAGCGCCGGCTGTGGAAGATGCTCTCGAAGTTCTACGTGCCTGAGAGCGAGTGGGCGCTGTGGCATTACGACCAGGAGATCAACCTTCGCGGTATTCCGGTCGACGTGGAGTTCTGTCGCGCGGCGATCGACGTTGCGAATGCGGAGAAGAAGCGACTCGTTGACAAGCTGAAGGAGCTTACGGGGCTCGCGAACCCAGGCTCGACGGCGCAGATCCTCCCGTGGCTGCGCGCACGGGGGTACCCGTTCTCCGACATGAAGAAGGATCGCGTTGCGAAGGCACTGGAGGATTTTGATCGGTGGGAGCAACAGCCGCCGTTGCCGACTGAGCCGCAGAAGGTTGACAGCAAAGAGAAGTGGGAGGCGTACGAAAAGCAACGCGATCGGCATCTCAACTTCCGACCACTCGATGACGAAGCCAAAGTCGTTCTGCGAATTCACCAGCAGTCCAGCAAGACATCGTGGAAGAAATATCAGTCCATTCTCGACATGGAGTTCGAGGGCCGTCTGTATTTCCAGTTCCAGTTCTGCGGTGCCGGTCGCACCGCGCGATGGGCTGGCCGCGGTGTGCAGTTGCAGAATCTCGCACGACCAGACAAGGCGATCGAGAGCTATCTCAAGCTGATTCGCGAACTCATCCTCGCGCGCGATCTCGAAACGCTCGACACGCTGTTCGGCAACGTGATGCTGTGCCTGGTCGGCAGCATCCGCTCCGCGATCGTGACGCCGAAGGGGAAGAAGTTCTGCGTGGCCGATCTTGCGAGCATCGAGTCGCGCACGCTCGGGTGGGAAGCGAAGTGCGACGCGTTGATGGAAGTCTTCCGCCAGGGCAAATGCGCCTATAAACAATTTGCGACGTTGCTCTTCGACAAGCTCTACGAAGAAGTGACCAAGGGCGAGCGACAGATTGCTAAACCCCCGGTTTTGGGATGTGGCTACCGCCTCGGCGGCGGGTCCGAAATCGGCGAGTACCCGGACACGGTGAAGACGGGCTTGCTCGGCTACGCTGAAATCTACGGCGTGAAGATGACGCCGCAGGAAGCACGCAACGCGGTGTTTCTCTTCCGGTCGACGTATCCCGAAATCCAGCAGTTCTGGTACGACCTGGAGAACGCGGCGATGACGGCGCTACGCACGAAGCAACCGCAGCAGGTCGGCTTCCTGCAGTTCGACGTGAAGCCGCCGTTCCTTCGCATGCGATTGCCGAGCGGTCGTTTCATCCACTACCTGCGCGCGAAGATCGAGAAGGTTAAGACCAAGCTCCCGAGCGGCGACGTGATGGAGAAGATGCAGGTCGTCTACGAGGGGCACAACTCGAAGAAGGTCTGGTGCCGCATCGCAACGCACGGAGGCCGCTATACCGAGCAGGCGACGCAAGGCATCGCGAGAGACTTCCTGGCGTACGGCATGCTCGAAGCGCGCGATGTCGGCTTCTGGACCGTCGCTACGATTCACGATGAAATTATCGCGGAGCAGGACGAAGACGACGTGCTCGACCATCACGAACTTGAGCGCTGCATGAGTGTGTGCCCGCCGTGGGCGCCGGGGATGTTGCTCGGGGCGGACGGATATACCGACACGATCTACCGGAAGAACTGATGAAACCGCCAGTCGAAGACACGAAGCAATCGCCGATCTTCAAGACGAAAGAGAAGCCCGTCGAGAAGACCGGCACCGCGTACGCGCAGTCGAAAGGCTGGCTTGTCTACAAATTCGTGAGTCCCGGAAACGCGGGCGTCCCCGATCGCGTCTATTTCCGCGAGGGCAAGTGCGTCCTCGTGGAGTGGAAGAGGCCGAGTAAAAACCCGAAAGCGAAGAAGCGGCAGGAGATGCAGCACAACCGCCTGCGACGCGCTGGCATGGCTGTCTATCTCCTAGACGACGCACACCCCGCACTGCTCTCCATGATTTTCGACTGATGCGAACCATCATCGCCGGCTCGCGTTGGTACGAGCGCTACGACTTGTTCATCGACATGATGAGGTTCGACCTGCCGTGGCCGGTCACGACCGTCATCAGCGGTGCGGCTCGCGGCGCGGATCAGCTTGGCGAACGATGGGCCAAGCAGTTCAGCGTGCCGCTTGAACGCTATCCGGCGCAGTGGCGGCGCGCAGACGGCAGCACCGACAAGGGCGCAGGCCATCGCCGGAATTCACTGATGGCGGCTAAGGCCGACGCACTCCTAGCGCTGTGGGACTTCAACAGCCCCGGCACCCGACACATGATTGGGGAGGCGCGCAAGCGCGGCCTCGCCGTCCACCTGATACGAATCTAAATGAGACCTCGCTCCGCGTTGCACCACTATCAGGACGCCGCTGTCGAGTTCGGGAGAAAGAACGAGAAGTGCGCGATATGGGCGGAAATGGGGCTCGGGAAGACCCCCATAACACTCACACTCCTGCGCGATCTCTTCGACGATTTCGAGATTTACCGCGTTCTCATCG
The DNA here is from genome assembly GCA_040385005.1 of Pseudomonadota bacterium. Classification (GTDB taxonomy): domain Bacteria; phylum Pseudomonadota; class Gammaproteobacteria; order Burkholderiales; family Burkholderiaceae_C; genus Ramlibacter. The sequence continues at coordinate 42,252 of JAZKIF010000071.1, read as the reverse complement.
TGGCGCCGCTCCGCGTCATCCGCACAAGCTGGCCGAACGAGATTGCCGCCTGGGAACACACGCACGGCATGAGCTACACCGTCATCGACGGACAGCAGAACCAGAAGAAAAAGCTGGCCTGTAGCGACACGATGATCCACCTGATCTCCCGCGACAGCCTGAAGTGGCTGGTCGAGTTCTGGCGCGGCGCGCTGCCGTACGACGTGCTCGTGCTCGACGAGGCGTCGTCGTTCCGCAGCCAGTCGTCACAGCGCTGGAGGGCCGCACTGGTCGCCAGTACGCGCGTAAAACGGATCATCGAACTGACGGGCACGCCGACGCCGAACGGGCTGCACCAGGCGTGGGCGCAAATCCACTTGCTCGACCACGGGGCTCGCCTCGGGCACACCTACACGTCGTTCAAGGATCGCTGGCTGGACTACAACCCGTTCACGCAGAAGCTCACCGCGAAACCGCACGCGGAGAAAGTCATACACGAGCGACTGAGGGACATCTGTTTCACCCTCAAGGCCGAAGACTATCTCGACCTCCCCGCGAGAATCGATCGCAACGTCATGACCGAACTCACGCCCGAACAGCAAGCGCAATACGAAAAGCTGGAGCGTGACGCGGTTCTTGAAATGGACGCGGGCGAGATCACGGCCTTCAGCGCGGGAGCCCTGGCCGCAAAATGCCTACAATTTTCCAGCGGCGCCGTCTACGACGCCGACAAAAACTACACCGTGTTTCACGACGCGAAGATCGAGGCTCTGCGCGACATCATCGACGAAGCAAACGGTGAACCCGTGCTCGTCGCTTACAACTACAAATCTGATTTGGCGCGGCTTAAGAAGGCGTTTCCGGGCGGCATGCAAATCGACACTGACGAGTCCATCACGCTCTGGAATGAAGGCAAATTAGATATTGCGTTTGCTCATCCACAATCGGCCGGGCTTGGGTTAAATCTTCAGGCGGGCGGCAGAGTGATAGTTTGGTTCGCCCTTACATGGAACTTAGAACTGAAGCAGCAGTTCGACGCGCGACTACACCGTCAGGGGCAGACCAAGCCCGTCATCATTCACCATCTCGTGTGCGCAGGCACTATCGACGAGGACGTTATGCAGGCTCTGCCGGCGAAGGCTGCGGTGCAGAACAGATTGATGGATGCGATGAAGCGGCGAATCGAGCGCGTTTTACATAAATAGGAATTGTCGCCGAACAGCCCCGGCAGGCTGTTGTAGAGGGCTCAACTGATGATGGTGAAAATACTTTTGCCGGCGCTGTTGCTGGATGTTACGCTCGCAGCCGTAATACTCAGAAATGCTCGGCGAGGTTGCGTTATGCCGGATGATTTCTCGAAACGACTGGCTCAGGCATGTCACGACAGCCAGTTGATTCCTCCCTACGGCCTTGGGCGACAGGCGTTCATCGCCAAGCGGCTCAAGGTGACGCAGGAGGCCGTCAGGAAGTGGTTCTCTGGCGCGTCGCGGCCGAAGCCCGCGATCATGCAGAAGCTCGCCCACCTGCTCGAAGCCGACGAGGCGTGGCTGGCGCTGGGCGTGAAGCCGGAGATCGATCGCAAAGAAAAGCGGTCGCTCGGCACGCAGACCGAGGGCGCGGTGTTCTTCCTGTTCGGCCTGGCGACGATGGCGGGGGCGACTGCAGCGTTCGCCAGCAAGGACGACCCGAGATCCGCGTACATCGACTTCTATTTCATTATGAACGGCGTGCAGTACCCCGTGCATGTCTGCGTCGGGCGCGAGATCAGCAAGAACGTCTACGAGTTCATCGTGCCGAAGGAATACCCCGAGGTCCGGTGCGTCGGCGTGGTGCCCATGAGCCACACACGCTTCCACCTGCTGCACCTGACGCCGAAGGGCATCGAGGCCCACAAGCAGAAGAAGGCCGGCGCCTGGGCGCTCACCGTGAGCCGCAAGGGCACGGAGTACGCGACCGGCGCTGACCCGTGGCCGAGAATCGAAAGCTTCGGAGAACTCGCGTGACGCGGCCGTACTTGGAGCTAGCTGAGTTCGCGCCCATGTTCGGCTACAAGCCTAACAGTGCGAAGAACAAGATCGCGGAAGGATCTTTCCCGGTGAAGACCTACAAGCTCGGCCGGCGCATCGTCGTCGACAGGGCCGTGGTCGACGCGTGGTTCGATGCGCGCCGGCAGGAGGGCCTTGCTGCGCTCGCCAAATCAACCAAGGGTTGACGACTCCACCGACCGAGAGTAGCGTTCGTGACGTGGGCGGTCTCCCTGCCGGCCACATCCCCGGAGGTCTCCATGAAGTAGTGTTTCTCGACTACGGAAGCGAAGACCAAACCTGAGCCCGCCTAGTCCCCCACTAGGCGGGCTTTTTCGTTTCCTAGTTCTGCGATGCGCCGATGAACGTCGGACGGTTTCAGGTTGGTGTACCGCTTCAACTGCGCCCAATCTGCGTGGCCTGAGATCATCGCCACGCGAGGGATGTCCAGGTTGCGCTCGAACAGCAGCGAGATCCCGTGATGGCGCATATCGTGGAACCGCAAGTCTTTCACGCCAGCCGCATTGCGCGCCCGCTGGAACATCGTCGCGACCGAGTGCGACTTGTACGGGAAGATGCGATCGTCGGCGCGCGGCTGCCGCTGGATGATCTCCCAGGCTTCGGCCAGCAGCGGCACCGTCTGATCGTTCGTGAGCTTGTGCGAAGGATGTTTGCGCTGCGGGATGATGACGGTGCGCCGCTCTTCGTCTATGTCGTCCCAACGGATGCGGGTGATCTCGGCCACGCGCATGCACGACGCGACGGCGAAGTCGATGAGATCGGCCATCGGCATCGTTGAGCGCAGGTGCGCCTTGATGCGGTCGAGTTCGCCAGGCTCGGGTCGCCGATCTCGCTTCTTCGCGCGCCCATGCAGGCCCGTGTGCTTGAGCATCGCACGGCCTCGGCGGAACTCCGGCCAGTTCACGTTGACGCGCCACAGCGTCTCTGCGGTGTGCAGCGTCGCGCTGAGACACTGCAACTCCATCGCCACCGTGGCCGGGCTGACGCCGCGGTCCTTGCCCCAATCGACGATGCGCGCCGCGGTGAGGTCCCGCAGCGTCGTGCCGGTGTAGTCCTTCGCGAGCCGCAGCAAGCCGGCGCGGTACGGACGATCCCACGACTTGATGGCGCCGATCTCGTCGTGGTATCGCCGGATGAGCAGTCCCACGTCGAAGTGCTCGTTCGTGATCTCGGTGCGCTCCATCTGCGCTTCCGTGGCCGCGATCCACGCCTTCGCCGTGGCCATCCGAGTGAACGTCTTGGTGCGCGTCTTGTGACCGCGCTTGCGTATGATTGCGCGCCATGACTCGCCGCGCCGTACAACTGTTCCCACGTCTCGCCCTCTCGTGGTACGCGATTGGTAACACGGCCACAATCGTACCCGATGGTCGAGACTGGTTTTCAAGTGTTTTAACCGGATGATTCCAGATGGGAAATTTCCCAATAGGACAGAGACTTATCTCTGTTGCGCCGATGATGGCGTACACGGACTGGAAAATCGCGTCGCAACCCCTTGATTTGTAAGTTCCATTTCGGATACAAATGCGTGGTAACTCCACAGGTACCACCGCCATGCGATCCCGCGTTCTCGACTTCGAGTCGAACCTAGCCTTGCGCCCCACCGACGCCGCCGCAGTTCTCGGCGTCTCGTCGTCCACCTACCTGAAATTCCGCTGCGAGGCACGACCGCTGCCGCGGTGGGTGACGATGCACATGGAAGTGCTGGAGCTTCTGCCAAAGGCGAAGCGGAAGGAACTGATCGCGGAGCGCGCCAGTGCCTGAGCACATCACCGCGCGACGGATGGGGGTGACCCGTGCCTGAAGCTCCCCGCGATCGCGCGGAACTCGCATCGCTGTTCAACGGCTGCTCGGTCTCGATGCTCGGGCAGGTCTTCGGGATGGACAACCGCGAGGTCGCGCGGCGCATCGTCAACCTGAAGTCGTCAGGCGAACGCGACGGCCACCCGACGTACGACCTGGCCGAAGCCGCTCGGCACCTGGTCGACCCCATCATCGACATGGAGGCGTACATCAAGTCGCTGAAGCCGGCTGACCTCCCGGTGCCACTGCAGCGCGCTTTTTGGGACGGAAAACTTGCGCGTCAAAAATACGAGGAAATCGCGGGGCAACTCTGGCGCACCGAGAAGGTCATGGATGTGTTCGTCGATGTCTTCAAACGTGTCCGCTCGACGATGGTCATGTTCGATGACACCGTAGAGTCTGCGATCGGCGTCAATGAAGCCCAGCGCAAAATAATCCGGCAGATGGCCGACCAGTTGCTCAACGATGTGCGGGCGGCGTTGATCGATCAGTTTGAATTGAACGCGCAGCTTAGCCAGCTAAGCACCATCGACGAATAGACCCACATGATCTACATGACTCTCGGCGACATCGTTTGCGATGCCGCCGACAAGATGCTTCGGCCGCCCGAGCGCCTGACCGTCTCGCAGGCGGCGCAGAAGTACCGCAAGTTGAACAACCCCGGCAGCTATATCGGGGACTGGAAGAACGAGCGGGTGCCGTATATCGTCGAGGTCATGGACATCCTCGGCTCGCGTGAGTACCGCGAGTGCATCTTCGTTGGGCCGAGCCAGTCGGCGAAGTCGGAGTGCATCCTGAACTGGCTCGCCTATACCGTCGTGTGCGATCCAGCGGACATGCTTATCGTCCAGATGAGTCTCGCGCAGGCCCGCGACTTCTCGATGCGTCGAGTCGATCGTCTGCACCGCGACTCGAAGGACGTAGGTGCGATGCTCGGGCCGACTAGCGAAGACAACGTGTTCGACACGCGGTACCGCAACGGCATGATGGTGTCGCTCTCTTGGCCTAGCGTGAACGAACTATCGAGCAAGCCGATCGGCCGCGTCGCACTTACCGATTACGACCGCATGAGCTTAAACGTCGGCGGCGAAGGCACACCCTTCGCGTTGGCGTCTGCGCGCACCACGACGTTCGGCTCGTTCGCAATGACGTTCGCAGAGTCCAGCCCCGGCCACGAGGTCGTCGATCCGAAGTACCTGCAGCAGACTCCGCACGAAGCGCCACCCTGCGAAGGCATCCTGTCGCTCTACAACGGTGGCGATCGCCGTCGCTGGTACTGGCCGTGTCCGCACTGCCACGAGTATTACGAGCCCGCGTTCAAGCTGCTCACATGGGACGCGCGCATCACGAACTCGACCGAGGCCGGCGAGAGCGCGAAGATGGCGTGCCCGCACTGCGGCGCATTGACGGACGCCGGGCTCAAGCGGGAACTCAACGCGGCAGGTCGGTGGGTGAAAGACGGCCAGCGCATCACGAAGGCGGGCAATCTGCGAGGCGACGTACCGCACAACCCGCGGGCGTCGTTCTGGCTCAAGGGTCCGGCCGCTGCGTTCGCGTCGTGGTCGAACCTCGTCTCGGCCACGATCGAAGCCGAGAAGGAATGGCAGCAGACCGGATCTCAAGAGACGCTGAAGACCGTCGTCAACACGAAGCACGGCGAGCCGTACGTGCCGCGCGGCGATGACGTGCAGCGTCTGCCGGAAGACCTCAAGACGCGCTCGCTGACGTGGGAGCCGCAGACGGTGCCGGAGGGCGTGCGGTTCCTGGTCGCGACTACCGACGTGCAAAAATCAAATTTCGAAACGACGGTCTACGGCATCGGGCCAGGTACCGGGGAGCCGGGCGAGTACACCATCACGGTCGTCGATACGTTCGTGATCCAGAAGTCGGAACGCGTTGACGAGGACGGCGACAAACTGTGGGTGAAGCCGGCTACGTATCTCGAAGACTGGAATTTGCTTGAGACTCAGATCATGGACCGCGAGTACGCACTGGCCGATGGCAGCGGGTTCATGGGCGTCAAGCTCACGACCTGCGACTCGGGTGGCCGCGACGGCGTGACGGGCAACGCGTACAACTTCTGGCGTGCGCTGCGCAAGCGAGGACGCGACGGCCGTTTCCTGCTGACGAAGGGCGAAGGACGACCGGGCGCACCGCGCGCAGTGGTCGACTACCCCGACACCGGCCAGAAGGGAAAGTATGCGAACGCGCGCGGTGAGATCCCGGTGTTGTTCCTCAACACGAACGTCCTCAAGGACTACCTCAACGGCATCCTCGATTCGACGCGCGCGACGTGGCCGGACTGGCTGCCAGACACGTTCTTCACGCAGCTATGCAGTGAGCGTCGCGGGCCGAAGGGGTGGGAGAAGATCAGCAGCAAAGTCCGCAACGAACAGTTAGACCTGATTACGTATTGCCTCGCCGCGTGCCTGCATCTCGGCATCGAGCGCATCGACTGGAAGAAGCCGCCAGCGTGGGCAGCCGAGTGGTCAAAGAACGCGCTCGTGCGCAAGAAGGAAGAGACCCCGAAGACGCACGAGAAGCCTGCGCGAATCAGCATGGCGAAGTTTGCGCAGGCCCTGGCATGACGCACGATCGAGAGTTGCAAAATAACTGTATGCGAAAAGGCTGGCTTTACAAGCACATACGCGCTGCCTCAGAGTATGTCGCACTGAAACATTGGAACTCGCCGTGGCATCTTGCCTGCAACTTGCGACCTGGTTGTCCGAAGCGGAACAAGCGCTTCACGACGTAACTGTCGGCGGCAAGATCGTTGAGATCCAGGACCAGAACCTAGAAAAACTCACTTACTCCCGCGCGAACGTAGGCGCGCTCCGACAGTACGTGGCAGACCTGCGCGCAACGATCGCGACGCAGTGCGGCGGCAAGTCTCTCGCCCAATCCTACGGCCCGCTCCGTCCCTTCTTCTGAGACCGGACATGGCCCGCAAGAAATCAATCAGCGTCACGACTCCACCCCCGGTCGAGAAGACCGCCATCGGTGGAGCTTACGAGGGCGCTGAACGGGCCAACCGCGAACTCGCCTCGTGGGCGCCGCCGATCGTTTCGCCGGACCGCGAGATCAGTCGATCGAAGCAGCAACTCGATGGCCGTACGCGCGACCTCGTGCGCAACGACGGCTACATGCTCGGCGCGCTCAACATCAACCGGGACTCTATCGTTGGCGGGCAGTACATGCTCAACGCCAAGCCCGACTGGAAAATCCTCGGGATGACCGAGGCGTGGGCGGAAGAGTTCCAGCTTGTCGCCGAGAGCCGCTTCCGCCTCGTGGCCGAGTCCACGAACTGCTGGCTCGACGCGTCGGGCCGCGCCACGTTCACCGGCCTCGTGCGCCTCGCGCTCGCGCAGCAGTTCCTGGCCGGCGAGCCGCTGGCGACAGTCGAGTGGCTGCGCAGCACGCGCCGTCCGTACAAGACCGCGATCCAGATGATCGACCCGGATCGGCTGACGAATCCGCAGGACCGAGACGACACGCAGTTCATGCGTCGCGGCATCGAGACGGACTTCTACGGTGCGCCGGTTGCGTATCACATCCGCCTCACGCACCCGAACGACTCGTACCCGGACGGTCGCATGTACGAGTGGCGCCGCGTCGCTGCGCGTAAGCCGTGGGGCCGCGCGCAGGTCATCCACGTCATCGAAGCGATTCGCCCCGACCAGCACCGCGGCGTGGCCGAGATGGTCTCCGTGTTGAAAGACATGCGGATGACCAAGCGGTACAACGAGATCGTGCTGCAGAACGCCGTCGTCAATGCGACGTACGCGGCCACGATCGAAAGCGAACTGCCGCGCGACATCGCGTTCGCTCAGTTGGGCGAAGGCTCGCTCGACACCTACATGGCTTCGTATCTCGCTGGCCTCACCGACTACGTTGGCGCCACAAACGCTATCGCGATCGACGGAGCAAAAATTCCCCATTTGTATCCGGGGACCAAGCTCAACCTGAGACCGGCTGGTCAGCCGGGGGGCGTCGGCACTGAATACGAGCAAAGCCTCCTGCGGCATGTAGCAGCCGGTCTCGGGTTGTCCTACGAAGAATTCGCTCGCGACTACACGCAGACGAACTACTCGTCGGCGCGTGCTGCGAACAACAACACCCACAAGTACATGCAGGCGAAGAAGAAGATCATCGCTGATCGCTTCGCCAGCATGGTGTACGAACTCTGGCTCGAAGAGGCGATCAACGCGGGCGAGCTTCCGATGCCCAAGGGCCTCGACCACTTCTACGAAGGGCTGAACAAGGAAGCGTATTCCCGCTGCTCGTGGATCGGCGCCTCGAAGGGGCAGATCGACGAACTCAAGGAAACGCAGGCTGCCGTGCTGCGCATCAACGCAGGGCTGTCGACGTGGGAGGACGAGATCGCACGCTTCGGCAACGACTGGCGGGAAGTGTTTGCTCAGCGCAAGCGCGAGCAGACCATCATCAGAGACCTCGGCCTCGAACTCGCCACGGACCCGCAGAAGTCGGGAACGATGCAGCAGAACGGCGGGCAGGCCAACGACGTGAACGAACGCGGCAATGGCCGCGGCAACGCAGGGAACGACGAATGAAAATCGACGAGCTTCGCACCGCGATCGCCTCGGGCTTCCACTCCCGGCCTGCGCTGGTGTACGCGCCGTGCGCTGACCAGATCACGCTGGCCGGCATCACGGCGGAAAGTGATGAAGACGGGATGGGCTTCGTGGAACTCTGCGCGGCGGCGTTCGGCATGCGCGAGATCAACCGCGACAAGCCGTTCCTGTTCGCCGAGGGCATGGCGTTCATCCCGATCCACGGTGCGCTCATCAACCGCTACGCCGGCACGGGCTACGGCTACACCGGCTACCAGTTCATACGCAATCAGTTCGACGCGGCGGTCAACGATCCTGAAGTGAAGGGCATCGTGTTCGACGTGAACTCGTACGGCGGCCAGGTGTACGGCAATTTCGAGTTGGCGAATCACATCCGGGCCAACCGCGACAAGAAACCGTCGATGGCGCTCGTGGACGCGATGGCGTTCTCGGGCGGCTACTCGCTGGCCAGCGCCGCGGGCTCGATGGTCGTCTCGCCGTCCGGCGACGTGGGCAGCATCGGCGTGGTGATGATGCACGTCGACCAGTCCAAGGCGCTCAAAGATTGGGGCGTGAAGGTCACGATGATCTACGCCGGCAAGCACAAGGTCGACGGCAATCCGTACGAGCCGCTGACCGATGACGTGCGCGCCGACATGCAGGCCGGCGTCGATGAGTCGTACCAAGAATTCGTGTCCCTGGTTGTTCAGAACAGGGGCATGTCCGAGAAAGCCGTGCGCGACACCGAAGCTCGAATCTACGGATCGAGCGAGGCGAAGAAGCTCGGTTTAGTTGACGCGGTGATGACGCCAACCGACGCCATCACTTCGTTTCGTTCCGAGCTTTCGGGCTCGATTTCCGCCACATGGAGAACCCGCAACATGAGCACCGCAACGCCTCCTGCGGCCGAGCCCGAGAACATTGCCTCGGCCACGGCTGCCAACACCCCCGCCCCGGCCTCGGCCGCCCCCGCTGCTGTCGACGCCGTGGCCGCTGAACGCGACCGCGTGGCCGGCATCCTGACCTGCACCGAGGCCAAAGGCCGCGAGGCCCTGGCGCAGCATCTCGCGCTCAAGACTTCGATGTCGGTCGACGACGCACGAGTGACGCTCACGGCTGCTTCGCCTGCCGCTGCCCCTGCTTCGACGACCTCGCCTTTCGAGGCGGCGATGGCGACCGGCAACCCGGAGATCCCCGCCGAGGGCTCGCCGACCGGCGCAGACGCGGGCAAGCCCGAGTCGGCCACGAATCGTCTGCTCGCTGCCTACTCCAAGGCGACGGGCGTGAAGATCGAGCCGCCGTCTTCGACCAAGCGTCACTGAGTCGTCCCTGTAGCACCTTCAATTCCACATCGAGGTAAACAGACATGAGCAACACCATCCACATCGCGCAGGGCGACCTCACGGAAGCCTACGTCCCCTTTACCCTCGTCGGCGGCGACGTTCCCGCCCTGGCGAGCAAGTCCGAGACGATCCTGGACGCCAACGCGGCCGTCCTGCAGTACACGGTCCTCGGCCGCATCTCGGCGAGCGGCAAGCTCCAGATTTGCGATCTCGCCGCGGAAGACGGTTCGGAAGTCCCGGTCGGCGTCCTGGCGTACGCGGTCGGCTCTGCTGCCGCCAACGCCGATGCGGTTGCCCCCGTGTATTTCTCGGGCAACTTCAACATCGACGCACTGGTCTGGCACGCGTCGTTCAGCACGGACGCGCTGAAGCTGGCTGCGTTCAACGACAACAAGACGATCGTCATGACCAACCCGCGTTACTCGACCTAATCAGTCGTCTGACCGAACCAACCAACTTCCGAGGAATACGACATGAGCATCAACCTTTACAGCACGCACGAACTGATGGGCGTGGTCCGCACCCTGCGGCCCCCGGTCACGTTCTGGCTCGACCTCTGCTTCAAGCGAGTCAAGACGTTCGGCACCGAGTACATCGACTTCGACGACGTGATCCGTGGCCGCCGCATGGCCCCGTTCGTCGCGCCGAACGTCTCGGGCCGCGTCATGCAGGAGCAGGGCTACACCACGAAGAAGTTCAAGCCGGCGTACATCAAGCCGAAGCACGTCCTCGACCCGACCCGCACGCTGACCCGCATGGCCGGTGAAGCCATCGGGGGTGATATGTCGCCGGGCGAGCGCTTCGACGCCAACGTGGCCGACCTGCTCCAGACGCAGCGCGAGATGGTGACGCGCCGGCTGGAGTGGATGGCTTCGCAGGCCGTGCAGTTCGGTGAGGTCACGGTGTCGGGCGACGACTACCCGTCGCAGACGGTCGACTTCGGTCGCACCATCACCGACAAGAACCTCACCGGCAACGATCGCTGGAGCATCAGCCACGCGGACAGCGATCCGTTCGCCGATCTCGACGCCTGGATGACCGAACTGTTCCAGACCGCGGGCTACCCGGCCACGGTCGCAGTGATGGGCACTTCCGCCTACGCCGCGATGGCCGCGAAGACGCAGTTCTCGAACTACCTCGACATCCGTCGAGTGACCTCGACCACGTTCGACATCGGTCCGGGCAACGGCCTGCCGGCGCAGTACAAGGGCACGCTCACCAACGGTCTCGAAATCTGGGTCTACAACGACATCTACGAGAACGACTCCGGTACCAACGTCGCGATGATGGACCCGCGTGACGTGATTCTGGTGAACCCGGCTGGTCTTGAAGGTGTTCGCTGCTTCGGCGCGATCATGGACGCCCGCAACGGCTACCAGCCGGTCGAGATGTTCCCGAAGATGTGGGAGCAGGAAGACCCGTCCGTGGTGTACCTGATGACGCAGAGCGCACCGCTGATGGTGCCGATGCGCCCGAACGCCTCGCTGCGCGCCCGAGTCATCAACGACGCGTAAGAAGTTCGGCTGGCATGTAGATCAACCCCTGGTCGAGCAATCGACCAGGGGCTTTCTCAGGAGAAGGAAGATGGCAGAGTGGGATTCGGTAAAGCTCTCGATGCGCGTGACGGTTCACCGTCAATTCGCGCGGACGGCGCTTTACCGAAGTTCACCCGCAGCCATGTCGTCCACGGACATCACGGCGCGTCGCCACACGAAACAGATGGTGATCGGCGACCTCGACCGCGAGGGCTACGCCGCGGTCGCGCAAGACGTGAACGCGGTGATCCTCGATCTCACCGAGGTCACGCCAGTCAACGGCGCGGTCATCACGTTCGCGTCCGACAGCAGCCAGTGGCGGATCGATCACATCGAGCACAGCGATGACGGCCGCTTCGTGCGGTGCCCGGTGAGTGCGTATGACCGTTGAAGTCAACTTCGTCGGGTTCGACCGCTTCGCGAAATTGATTCGCGGCGCCGAGGCCGTGGCCGACCAGGCTGCGGATCTCGCCGTGAGCGAGTCGGGCCGCTTCGCGTTCCGCGAGTCGAGCAAGGAAATCCGCGAGCAGGCGAACTTCTCCGCGTCGTACATCGGCGGCGAGGCCGCTGGCGGCAACCGGCTGAAGATCCAGCGCGGCACGCGTGGCGGTCGAGCGATCGTCCGCATCCTCGGCCGAGACCGCCCGACCTCGCTCGCCCGCTTCGTGCAGGGCAACCCGGCGAAGGGCGCGCCGGTACGCGTGCAGGTCAAGCCCGGCCGGCAGCGCACGCTGCAGCGCGCGTTCCTCGTGAAGCTGCGTCGCGGCAAGACGCTCACCGAGGACAACTTCAACCAGGGCCTCGCCATCCGACTGCCGAAGGGCGCGACGCTCAGCCAGCGTCGCAGGCTCGGCGTGGATGGCCTGCCGGAGATTTTCCCGAACGTGTTCCTGCTGTACGGCCCGAGCGTCGCGCAGGTCTTCAACACGGTCAGCAAGGACGTGACAGGCCGCGTCGGGGCGAAGCTGGAGAGCGAGTTCGTTCGGCAGTTCAACCGACTCCTGAAGGCAGCGTAATGGCCGACTCGAAGCGACTCACCGTCCTGAAGAAGCTCTCCACGTATCTCGCAGCCGAGGTCACGGTGGACAACGGCTACGAGCACGACCTCGACGTGGCCGGCGCCGTGATCCGCGGTCGACGCATCATCGGCAGCGGCGACCCCATGCCGTGCATCTCGATCCTCGAAGACGTGGACCCGGATCGCGCGCCACAGCCTGCCGGCTACATGCGCAAGGTCGAGAAGTTCGAGATGCGCTTGCTCATCCAGGGGTGGGCGAAAGACGACAAGGATCACCCGACTGATGCCGTCTACAACCTGCTGGCCGACGTGGGCAAGGCCCTCTCGAAGCTCACGGATGACACCAACGCAAACTACCTGCTGCCCGCAACGCCCGGCGAAGCGAGCAGCAACCTGATCGACGAACTCCGAATGGAGGCCGGTACGGTCCGGCCGCCAGATCAGGCATCAGAACTCGCGTTTTTCTGGCGGAAGATTTCGCTGGTGATGACCGAGTACACGGCCGAGCCGTATCGGCTGGACTAGCACTTCAACCCAACCGGAGCAACAACCATGAGCGGAACTTATACCCTCGGCCGAGGCAAAGTTTACTTCGACCGATTCACCGACAACATCAACAAGGTTCGCACGGGCGAGCGATACATCGGCAACACGCCGGAGATCAGCTTCAGCACCGAGGCGGAACTGTTGGAGCACTTCGATGCGGACGGCGGCATCCGCGTGAAGGACGATCAGGTCATCCTGGAAATCGTCCGCACGCTGACGCTGACGTGCGACAACATCGACGACGAAAACCTCGGCCTGCTGTTCCTCGGCGATGTCTCGACGTTCACCCAGGCTTCGGCCACGGGCGGCACGTACAACATCACCGACGCGCTCCAGGGTCGCTACTACCAGATCGGTCAGACGGCGGGCAACCCGCAGGGCGTGCGTGGCGTGACCACGGTGTCGATCGCGGGCGCGACGCTCACCGACGACTACACGCTGGATGCTGCCCTTGGCCGCATCTACATCGTGCCGGGCGGCGGCATCACGGACGGCGACGATCTCGTGGTGACGTACACCTGCACGGCCACCGAGCGTGCTCGCATCATCACCGCCGACAGCGTGACGATCGACGGTGCGCTGCGCTACATCTCGGCGAACCCGAAGGGCAACCAGCGCGACTACTACTTCCCGTACGTGCAGTTGACGCCCAACGGCGACTACACGTTCAAGGGCGACGAGTGGCAGACGCTGCCGTTCACCTGCGAAGTCCTGAAGTACGACGACAGCACCGCGGCGGTCTACATCGACGGTCGCCCGGCGTAAGCAGCAACACGGCGCCGGGGTGACAGCCGGCGCCGTTTCCCACGACAACACAGACCAAGGAAACTAAAACATGGGTCTCAAAAATTTCGCGCAGGCCAGGCACGTGATTCAGTTCGGCGACAACGACCTGAATGTTCGCGGCCTGTCTGCCAACGATGTAACGGCCATCATCTTCGAGAACAAGAGCGTGGTCGAAGACGTGTTCTCGGTGTTCGAGGATGCCAACCTCACCGCGAGCAATCTCGACGACGAGAAGCTGAAGACGTTCATCGGCAACATCGCGATCCGCGCGCCCTACGTGGTGGCGTCGATCATCGCGCACGCGTCGGACGAGCCGGATGAGTACGAGAACGCAGCCAAGCTGCCGCTGCCCGTGCAGACCGAAGCGCTGATCGAGATCGCGCGGCTCACGTTCAACGACAAGGCCGGCTTCGAGCGATTCATGGGAAACGTCAAGGCGGCAGTCGCGAGCGTAAAAAAGGCCGGACTGCCGCTGCAGATGACAGGAACGCGATAGAGAAGTGGATCTCGTCTTTGCGCAACCAGGTCTCGTTCCTGATGGCGCAGGGGCACCCCGAGGCGAGGTTCTACCCGATCGGGATGCTGGCAACAGAAGTCGACATCGCACGTAAGCGCGAGAACGGCAAGCTGGCCAGTGAGATTTCGCTGATGCAACTGGCGATGGGTTCGGTGCTGAGCAAGAAATCAGGCAGCGCGTTGAAGAAGGAACTGGAGAATCTAAGTGCCGACGCCGAATGAAGTCGAACTGCTAATTAAAGCCCGCAATGAAGCGGGCAAGACGCTCGACCGTCTGGCGAAGGAACTCGACGATCTCGTTGACAGCCAGAAGGCACTGGCCGACTCCACGCAGCTTGCTCAGAAGTCGCAGAAGGAACTCGTCGACCAGGCGCGGCAACTGCTCGCCGTCACCGACGCGCTCAACAAGACGACGGGCCGGATCGACGGCTACAAGAAACAGCAGGCCGCCCTGGCCGATCTCAACGTGCAATTGGAGAAGCAGAAGCAGGCGCTCGCTTCGGCCAGGGTCGAGTTCGAGAAGCTGCAGAAGCCGACCAAGGCGCAAGAGAAGTCGCTGCGGGATCTCGGCAAGGCGGTCGCGTCCACGGAGCGCGACATCACGCGCGGCGTCGAGCGCATCGGCAAACTCGGCGCGGAACTCGCCGAACTCGGCGTGTCGACGGACGACATCGCCGGGTCCGAGCGGCGACTGGCCGAGCAGCAGAACCGCGTCACGGCCGCGCTGGACACTACCAGCAAGGCCGTCGACCGCCTGACCGGCGCGCAGACCGAACTGGCCACGGCCGAGAAGCGCCGCCAGCAGCAGGCCACCGATACCGCGAACGAGGTCAAGCGTCGCGTCGCCGAGGAAGAGGCGGCGATGAAGCGCCGTCTCGAAGCACAGCGCCGATACAACGACCTAGCTCGCGTCAGCCTGCCTGGCGGCCAGGCGGGCCGGGATCGCCTCGGCGATGCGGTCGACACGCTCGGCGCCGAACTGGAGCGCCAGGAGAAGATCGAAGCGAGCCTGCGCCAGCAGCAGGCGGCCGAGTCCGAACTCGCCAAGCGCAGCGCCGAGCAGGAAGCCTCGCTGCGCCGCCAGGAGGCCGCTCAGAAGCGCATCAACACGCTGCTCAACGTCCGCGACGCCGACCCGGACCGAGCGCGAGGCCGCGAGGCCGACGTGCGCGCTGCCCTGGCCGAAGACGCCGCTCGCCGCGAGGTCCGCGCTCAGGAGCTTCGCGTAGCGGCTGCGCAGCGCGTCCTCGACGTGAACCGGCGTGCCGATGCGGTCGAGGCCAGGCTGCGGCAGCGCCAGCAGGAGACCGTAGGCGTCACGGGCCGACTGGCCGACGCGCTGCGCCGCCTTGCGGGCGTCCAGGAGCGCGGTGCGGCGCTGACCGAGCGCCAGGCCACTGCGCAAGCCCGCGGCACCAGCCAGGCAGGCCAGACGGCCTCTGCGATCGACCGGGTGACCGCTGCGCAGAACCGGCAGAACAAGGCGCTGCAGAACGGCTTCGAGCTACAGCGCACCGCCCTGAGTCTCTACCAGCGCATCCGCGGCCAGCTTCTGTCCGTGGCCGGGGCGTACGTGGGGCTGTTCGGCGCGATCAACCTCGTCCAGAAGTCGATCGACGACGTGAACACGAAGGCTGCCGTGCAAAACCGGCTGCTGGTCGTGACCGGAAACGACGCAGCGGCAGCGGCGAAAGAGTACGAGTACCTGCGCAAAGAGTCGGAGCGCCTGGGCACGAATTTCGTTTCCCTCGCCAACGGCTACTCGAAATTCGCCATCGCGGCCAAGGGCGCGAACCTGGGCGCGGAAGAGACCCGCTTCATCTTCGAGTCGTTTGCAGAGACCTCGAAGGTCTTCCGACTCAGCACCGACGAGACGGCCGGCGTGTTCCGCGCGCTCGAACAGATCCTCTCGAAAGCAAAGATTCAGGCTGAAGAATTGCGAGGTCAGTTGGGCGACCGCCTGAGCGGCGCGTTCAACGTGCTGGCGAAGGCCATCGGCAAGACGCCGGCCGAACTCGACAAATTGCTGGAGAGCGGCAAGGTCTCGTCGGACTTCCTGCTGCTCTTCGCGCGCGAGTACAAGAACATCGTCGCCGAGCAGCTTCCCGCGGCGACCAAAACGCTCGACGCCAACATCCAGCGCCTCGGCAACGGTCTGTTCGATCTTCGCGTCGCGTTTCTCGAAGGCCCGTTCCGCGAGGAATTGGAGAAGCTGATCGCCCGCTTCACCGCGTTCGTGCGCAGCGAAGACGGCGCCGAGTTCGCCAGGGGCTTGAGCACGGCGTTCGCGACTGCCGGCAAGGTCATTCTTTTCCTGGCCGAGAACATCAAGCTGATCGGCATCACCATCGGCATCGTGTTCGGTGCCAAGACGCTCGTGGCGATCGCTCAGTTCGGCGGCGTGCTGGTCACAGCAGCCAAGGGCGCTGCGGCGCTGTCTGCGGCGCTTGGCCTCGGCGGACTGCTCGGAGCGGCCCGCGCAGCGGCTCTCGGGCTAGGCGCGCTCATCAGCGGCCCCATCGGCATCCTCGTGGGGCTCGCGGCCACGGGCATCGTCATCGCGCTGAAGTTCAAGGTCGACGACGCCAAGGCGCTCGGCAAGGGCGTGGACGAGGCGGTCAAAGCGGCGAACAAGGCTTCGGTCGACGTGCTGTCGGCCAAGACGCAGGCCGAACTTCGCCCGCTACTGGATGACGCGAAAACGCAGGTCGGTGCCATCGACAAGGCCCTGGCCGATGCCAAGCGTGCGCTGACCCGCGAGCAGGCGTCGTTCTTCGGCGGCCGACAAGCCGAGTTCACGAACCCGGAGACCATCCGCAAGAAAGAAGAGGCGTCGTTCGGCGTCACGCGCAAGCGCATCGCGGACCTCGAAGCACGCCGGGAAGCCCTGGTCGCGAGCATCGCGGGCGCCGAGCGCAAGATGGCGCAGCTTCCCGAGATCGCGGCCGAGGGCATCGACAAGGCCATTGCCGGCAACGATGCACTGACGAACGGCCTGCAGGCTCAGTTCGACGCCTTGGAGAAAGCCGCCAAGGCGCTGACGATCCCGGACAAGGACGCCGACAAAGCGGCGAAGAAAGCCGAGACGGCGGCGAAGCGCCTGGCCGCGTTGCAGCTTCGGCTGAAGGAACAGTTCAACGAGCAGGCTGCGGCCATCGGCCAGGATCTCGCCGAGGCCGAGGCCAAGAGCTTCGAGCGTGCCACTGCGCTGATCGACGCGCAGTCCGATGAGAAGATTCGCGAGTTGCGGCGCTTGCGCGACGAGATGGTGAACGCCCGCCTGCCGGAGTTCACGTCGCAGATCGACGCGCTCATCGGCAAGGTCAACGAGGCGCGCGACCGCGCGAAGGAAACAGCGCGCGACGAGTTCGCGGCTAAGGACTTCGCTGCCGCCGAGTCGACCGTCAACAAGCTGATGACGCAGCGTGCCGACATCATCTCGTCGGAGAACGCGCTGCGCGAAGCCGGGCTGCGGACGAGCCGTGAGGCGGCCGACAACATCGCGGAGCAGGTCTCGCGGCTCGACCCGATCATCGAGCAGGCGCTGAACAAAGCGCTCGATCTCGCGTACGCGCTCGGCGGGCCGGAAGGCGAAGCTGCGGTGCAGCGCATTCAGGCGATGAAGACGGAGATGGAACTGCTCGCCGTCGCGCTCACGCAGGCAGAGCAGCAGGCCGTCCAGCTTATCGCGGGCAACCTCACGAACGCGTTCGAGGCGACCGCGCAGTCCGTGGGCGATCTCATCCGTGGCGTGCAGAGCTTCGGCGACTTCTTCAAATCTCTCGGGCAGATCACGCGTCAGTTCTTCAGCCAGTTGCTGATCGACATCGGGCTCGCCATCGCGCGCCAGGTCATCCTCAACGCGCTGCTCAACGCGGCCAAGGGCGGCGGGGCGGGCGGCACGATCATCGGCGCCATCGCCGGCCTGCTGCACGACGGCGGTCCGGCCACGGGCGGGAAGTCTCGCATCGTCGACCCGCGCATCTTCAACAACGCAGTCCGGTATCACAGCGGCGGCGTGGTCGGGCTCAAGCCGGACGAGATCCCGGCCGTGCTGCAGAAGGGCGAGTACGTGATGTCGAAGGGCGATGCACGTAACCCGCTTAACGGCGGAGGCGGCAGCCGGGCGCAGGACATCCAGGTGCTCAACACCATCGACACCGAGTCGATCTACCAGTCCGCGGCGACCTCGCAGACGTTCCGCAAGACGATCCTCAACATCGTCCGCGCCGAGCGTGGGTCGTTCAAGCAGGCGCTCGCATGAGCTATACGGTCGACACCACCGCGACGCTGTGGCCCTTCAAGCCGAACTGGTCCTCGCCCCTGGTCGAGACGCTGGAGTGGAACACGTCCGTCGTGACCTCCTACAACGGCGACGAACAGCGCACGTCATTGCGTCCTCGGGCGCGCGTCACCACCGACTATCAGTTCCTGTTCCAGACGCGCATGGCGAAGCGGCTGGACAACTTGCTGTGGGCCAGGCAGAACCGTCGCCTTGCGATCCCGCAGTGGCAGTTCGTCACACCGATCGATGCCGAGGCGGCTGCAACGGCCGACGTGATCGTGCTCGACACGACGCTCAACGGCCTCGTGCCGGGCGGCTGGCTTCTGCTGATGACCGACGCCGAGACGTTCGAGGCCGCGCAGATCGACGAAGTGGGCGAGACGAACGTGACGCTGGTCGAGCCGCTGGTAAGCACCTGGCCGGCAGGCACGAAGGCATACCCCCTGCACTTCGGCTACATCGAGAGCGACGTGGCCACTCGCCGCGAGACGGACCGCGCCACGACCGGCGCCGTGCGGCTGGTGTCCGACCCGGCCACGGCTGATCCGTTCATCCCGGTGATCGCGGCGCCGAACACCTACAACGGCTACGAGATCCTGCTGACCAAGCCCGACTGGCAAGGCGGCATCGAGAACGCGGTTGCCTACGATCGCGACAAGGCGGACTACGGCGTCGGCACCTTCGAGTACACTCGCACCGCGACGGCGCCGCTCATCCAGCGGCCGTTCCGCTGGCTGCACAAGTCGCGCGCTGCGGTGAAAGACTTCCGCGGCTTCCTCGGCCGCCGTGTGGGCCGCCAGAAGGCGTTCTACGCGCCGACATGGACGGATGACCTCACGCTGGTCAGCAACATCAGTTCGGTCGCCACGACGATCTCGTGCCGCGAGGAACTGTTCGGCGAGCTTGTCGGGCTCGACCCGTCACGCAAGCACCTCTACATCCGCCTGCGGTCGGGCGTCACGTACCTGCGCGAGATCACCAGCGTCACGCCGGCAGGCTTGGCGGTCACCATCGGGATCAGTTC
The DNA here is from genome assembly GCA_040385005.1 of Pseudomonadota bacterium. Classification (GTDB taxonomy): domain Bacteria; phylum Pseudomonadota; class Gammaproteobacteria; order Burkholderiales; family Burkholderiaceae_C; genus Ramlibacter. The sequence goes on along the minus strand of JAZKIF010000071.1, from coordinate 22,804 downwards.
GGCTCTCGGGGCGAACGTCACGATCGACGCCGTACAGTCCATCCACTTCGTTCCGTTGTGGCGCCTGGCGACCGACGCCATCGCGCTGCAGTGGTACACGCCGTCGACCGTGGTTGTCGATACGCCGTTTGCGCTGGTGAAGCCCTAAGCCATGACATTCGCCACTTACGAGGTCAGCCGCCAGGACGGAAGCCCGGTCGAGCTATACGACTTTTTCTTCGGCACGCTGCACTACCGCTACACGAACGTCGCGGTGCCGCAGGCGTACGACGGTGAGACGTTCGACCCGATCCCGATCACGCGCGGCAACATCGACTCGCGCACGTCGTTCGACAACACGACGATGCGAATCACCGCAGCCGGCAGCATCGGCATCGCCGCGCTCTATCGCATCCAGCCGCCGTCTGGAATCGTGTACCTCACCATCCGCTCGAAGCACCGGGAAGATCCTGATGAGCAGTTCGCGGTGTCGTGGACGGGCCGACTGCTGGAGGTCACGCGCAAGCGCAACGAGGTCGAACTCAACTGCGAGCCGCTGACGGTCTCGCTGAAGCGCACGGGCCTGGCCGAGAACTTCCAGAAGTCATGCACGCGCACGCTGTACCGCCCTGGCTGCAACGTCGACAAGGATCTGTTCGTGGTCGAGGGCGCGCTGACACTGGTCGACGCGACCACGGTCACGCTGGCCGGCGCCGAAGCGATGGATACGAACTGGTTCGCGGGCGGCTACTTGGAGTACGTGAACACGGACAACGGTGTTCTTGAATACCGCCCGATCGACAGTTCGAGCGGCGGGAACCTGGTGCTGATGCTCCCCGTCGTGAACCTCGCGGCCACGGGCAAGGCTTATGCCGGCTGCGCACGCACCGTGGCAGTGTGCATCGCCAAGTTCGACAACCTCAACAACTACGGCGGCGTGCCGACGTTGCCGACATTGAACCCGTTCGGCGGCACCGACATCTTCTGAGAGAACGACCATGTGGGTCCAGCTTGCAATCGCAATCGTCGTCGCAGCCATCGGGTACGCGCTCGCGCCGAAGCCGCCTCGCCCGAAGCCGGCGAGCGTCACCGACTTCGACATCCCGACTGCCGAGGAAGGCCGCCCGATCCCGGTCGTGTTCGGCACCGTGACGGTGACGGGACCGAACGTGATTTGGTACGGCGACCTGTCGTCGAAGAGCATCAAGAAGAGCAGCAAGTGAGCCGGCCAGGGTCAGCGTCGTGAGCGATTGCAACTGTGGCTGTGCGGACTGCGCCGACAAGACCGCGCCGCGTGCTGCTCGGCTGCCCGCGGTCGTCCTGCTGCGGCCCGTCGACCTTCGTGTATGCAGGTACTGCAACCGCGGAGCAAGGAAGTTTTTTCTTGCGCATAATCTCGACTGGCAGTTGTTTATCCAACAGGGCATTGACGTTCGATTGCTGGAGGCAACCGGCGATCCGATGGCGATGAGGGCGGTCAGCGCAGCACGCAGGCGAGCCGGCGATGGGAAGTAAGAAAGTCACAATCGGCTACAAGTATTACCTCGGCGCGCAGATCGTCGTCTGCAAAGCCGCTGACGCCGTGCGTCGCATCATCATCGGCGACCGCATCGCGTGGGAGGGCACTGCCGTCCCGAACCAAACAATCCTGATCGACAAGCCCGATCTGTTCGGCGGCACGGAAGGAAGCTCCGCGCAGGGCGGCGTCGGCGGCTACGTCGACATCGAGTTCGGCGGATCTTCGCAATTGCCTAACGAGTACGTGCAGGCGCAGGTCGGCAGCCCCATCCCCGCGTATCGCGGCAAGGTCTCGATGACGTTCCGGGGAGCGCCTGGCGGACGCTCGTTCTACTGGACGGCGATGAACCCCTACATCAAGCCCGTCGCCGTCACGCTGTCCCGCATCATGGGCGGCTGGAGCGGGCAGACGATCACGGACGGGACCGAGTACAGCAACTCGGTTCTATATCCGTGGCTCGAAGGCACGAACGACCCGCGCGCATGCGAGAACGATCACGAATATCGATATGCAAGCGGCTCATGGCGCAGCACTCTTGAAGCAGCCATAGATGACGCCGAGACAGCCTTGGGGGCGTCTCTCAGCCCCATCCTAATCGGATGGAGCAAGGATTTTACAACTGCAGGACTCAGGTTGGTTTCTCCTTATACCGAGCTAGACCCGGAAGAAAGAGAATCGCTTTACCTGCACTTCAATCGACATACGGACCTAATCGACCCTGCTCGGTTCTTTGCAACCTTGTCGCCAGGCGGCGGCGATGTCTGCGGGGCTTTCCCCGCTAGCGGCATTAGCCCAGGCGATGGTTACTTCTGGTGGCAGTACCAACTTACAAGCGGGATTCCTCCAACCGCCTTTAACACCGCGACAATTTCTGGAGTATTCGGGCACTCCATCCGATACACGGGAGACATTTTCGATCCGGTCCGTTTGCCCGGCCTTGACTTTAGCAACAACTGCACAGGCAACGGTCCGCCGCCAGGCGATGCTGCGCCGAATGCTTGGGTCGTAGTCGATGAACTGATCGAAGTCCGTCGCAAGGTTCGCGCGCCCGATGAGCCTTGTCTGCCGCGCTGCGATGATCCGTACCCCGATTACGAACTCGACAGCAGTTACTGCGTCATTGACGAGGCCGCGGTCAAGCGTGGCCCGTGGTCGCTGACCGCTGGCAGTTACAAGGCGCTGGCGATCTACGCGACCAGTGGCAGCCCGTCTGAAGTAACGCAGTACCCGCTGAACCCGGTGCTGCCGAGCGGTCACGCGAGCTACGACGACGAGGACTACTGGACGGCTGCTTACGACGCCGCGGTCGACGCGGGTAGCGTCGCAAGCGGGCTCGACTACGGCGTTGACTATCCCGTCGTCCTCGCAGCCGCGTACACGCGCGACGGCGGCTCGATCGTGGTGGGGGAGGTCTGGTATCCAGAAGTCGCGGCCATTGAGTGCAAGGGCACCCTGCTGCGTACCGAGTACATCGACCTCGATGCGGTCACGAACGCATCGTCCAGCGGCGCAGGCGCCGCGGCCGTGGGCGTTCTGCTCGAAGATGTGGAGCCCGGCCACCGCGTCGAGGTCACCGCGAACCCGGACGGTCCGTACGTCGCGTACTCGCCTTGGGGCGTTCCATCGCCCGTAGCGTTTCATCAAGGCTCGGTCTATCTGTTCAACGTCATCGAAGATGGCGTCACGGGCGGAACGACCACGTATGGGCCGTCCGGATCGCACGACGGCTACGCTGCTGCACGCACCGCGATGCAAGCCATAGAACCGATCGAACTCAGCGGCGCGAGTTCGTATCTCTTCTACATCAGCGACACGCCGATCATGGACAACACGGGCGGCCTCTCGCTGAAGGTCGACATCTATCAGCCCGACTACCCGGATATGAATCCGGCGCACATCATCTACCAGTGCCTCACGGAGCCGGACTTCGGCATCGGCCTCCCGGCAGCGTTCATCGACGATGACAGCTTCCGCGCGGCGGCGCTGCAGTTGAAGGAAGAAGAATTTGGGCTGTCGTTCATCTGGCTGCGGCAGGAGCCGGTCGAGAACTTCATCAACATCGTCATCGAGCACATCAGCGCGGCGCTGTACCAAGACCGCACGGACGGCAAGTTCCGCCTGAAGTTGATCCGCGACGATTACGACATCGAAGACCTGCAGACGTTCGACGAGAGCAACCTGGTCGAGATCCAGTCTTTCGGCCGCGTCGGGTGGGGCGAGACGGTCAACGAGGTCGTCGTCGGCTACACGAACCCGGCGAATGAAAAAGAGTCGACGGTCTCGGTCCAGAACCTCGCGAACATCCAGTTGCAGGGCGGCGTCGTTACAAGCAAGCGAAGCTACGCGGGCATTCGTTGCGCGCCGCTGGCGTACCGCGTGGCGCAGCGCGACCTGAAGACCGGCAGCACACCGCTCGCGGCGGTGAAGCTCATCGCGAACCGATCCGCGTGGACGATTCCCCCCGGTGGCGTGTTCAAGTTGTCGTGGGCGGAATACGCCATTGAGAGCGTGGTCTTCCGTGTTACGGGTATCGACTACGGCAGCGTCACGGATCGCACGATCACGATCGACTGCGTGGAAGATGTGTTCGGCCTGCCGGTCAGCAGCTACGGCGAAGCGCAGCCGCCGATGTGGGTCGATCCCGCGCAACCGGCCGCGACGATCACGCAGTTCAAGGTCACGGAAGCGAGCTATCACGAGGTCGTCAACCAGTTGAGCGAGCCCGATCTCGATGTACTGGCAGGCAACGAGACGTTCGTCGTGGCGATGGCGAAGAAGGCCGGTGCGAACAGCGGCTTCACCGCTTGGCTGGCGCCCGCAGATGACCCGGATACGGCGGCGCTGTACGGCGCCAGCTTCAACACGCCGACCGCCGTGCTCGCCGCTGACGTTCTGCAGCTTGAGACCTTGCTGTCGTACTCGGCCCTGACCGGCGCCATCATCGAAGAGGTCATTCCGGGCCACGCGTATCTCGACGACGAACTCATCTGGATCGAGGACATCGACCCCGACGCCGAGACCATGACGGTGCGGCGTGGTATCCACGACACCGTGCCGGTGACGCACACTGCAGGCGCCGTCTTCTGGTTCTGGAATGGCGACACCGGGGAGAACGGCGTCCTCAACTTCGTTGGCGGCCAGGTGGAAGGCGAGCAGGTCTTCGTCTTCCTGCCGGGTAAGTCGCTCGGCGACGTGGAAGCCCTGGCCGACGAAGCGCACACGGACTACACAGGCGTCGCACGCTGGAACACGCCTTGGCCGCCTGCGGACGTGAAGATCAACGACAGCTACTTCCCGACCCTGGTCGAAGGCGACCTCGAACTCTCGTGGGTTGGCCGCAACAAGCTCCAGCAGACGACCGAAGGCGAAGCCGGTGCGATCGGGTGGACGGAGGGCAGTATCACGCCCGAGGTCGGCGCGACCTACACCCTGTTGCTGAAGGACGGCGAGACGGACGTGCTGCTCGACACGATCGACGGGCTCGTGCTCGGAGACAGTCCGTACACCGTGGTCGACCCGACCTCGTACGGCTCATCGCTTCTCAAACTGGAGTTCTTCTCCGAGCTTGACGGACGAGAGAGCTACCAGCGTTTCATCCATATCGTCGCGTTGAGCGGCCTGCGCGAAACTGAAGACGGGGACTTCCGCGAGACGGAAGACGGCGACGAGCGTGAGATCGAGTTTTGAACATGGCCCTGCACTCTGACACTGCGGCCTCGACGAATATCCAGGAGTAAGACATGGCAACCCGCATCAGCAAACTCGCCGCAGCCGGTACTCTCACGGGAGCCGAGCAGGTCGAGGTCACGCAGCTTTCGACCACGGTCACGGTCACGGCCGCGACGATCAGTGCGTTGGCGTCCGACAACTCGTTCAACGACAGCGGCGCCGGGTTCGTAACCGCGGGATTCGCGGTCGGGCAGACGGTGCGCGTCACCGGGTTCACCGGCAACGTCGCCAACAACATCTACTCCGCCAAGATCACTGCGCTCACGACGGGCAAAATGACCATCGGCGGAACCGATGGCGACGTGATCGTGGACGACGCGGCGGGCGAGTCCGTCACGATCACGAAGTGGGACTCGAAGCGCGGAGCGTACGGCGTCGGCGTGAGCGACGCAGCCGACGTGGAGTACACGCCAGGCGTCGGGGGAGACTGGACCCCGGACCCCGACGACGCAGCCGAAGCCCTCGACCAGCTTGCCGCACGCGTCAGCGACGTGGAACTCGCGACCGGCAACGTGTCGGCTTACGTGACGTTCCCGGTGGCCGTGGGCGACGAGACAACGGCGCTGACGACCGGAACCGCGAAGGTCACGTTCCGCGTGCCGTACGCGATGTCGAACGTGACGGTGCGAGCCAGTGTCACCACGGCGCCAACGGGCGCGAACCTCGTGGTCGACATCAACGAGAACACGGGCGGCGGTGCGACCTCGATCTTGTCAACCAAGCTGTCGATCGATGCCGGTGAGAAGACCTCGACCACGGCGGCTGCGCCTCCGGTGGTGAGTGACGCGAGCCTCGCGAACGATTCCGAGATCACGATCGACATCGACCAGGTGGGTTCGACGATTGCCGGTGCGGGGCTGAAGGTCTACATCACCGGCACGATTGCGGCGCAGAACAGCATCAACGGCGGCTACATCGGCGTGAAGGGCGCGGACATCGCCAGCGCCTCGACCGCAGACCTCGCCACGGCGACGGGCGATTGGGTCGACATCACCGGCACGACGACGATCACGGCGCTTGGAACCGTGACAGTCGGCGTCGAGCGCTTGGTCCGGTTCACCGGCATCCTGACGCTGACGCACAACGGCACGTCTCTGATCCTGCCGACTGCGGCCAACATCACGACGGCAGCGGGTGACTTCGCTCGGTTCCGGTCGCTCGGCTCTGGCAATTGGGTCTGCGTCAGCTACCAGCGGAAGGACGGAACGGCGCTGGCCGGAAGCGGTGGCACCAACATCTACGACGCCGCCTGGTTCGACGTGACGGCCTACGGTGCGACCGGCGACGGATCGACGGACGACCGCGATGCCATCCAGGACGCCATCGATGCAGCCGAGGCGGCGGGCGGCGGTACGGTCTACTTCCCGCGCGGAACCTACGTGGTGAACGGGGCGCTGCAAGACACCAGCCGGTCGAATGCGCAGATTCTTCTCCCGATTCGAGACTACGCGGACACCGAGGCGATCACGATCTCGATGGTGGGCGAGACGGGGCCGAGCGCAGTCGTGAGCGTTATCGGAGCGACGCCGATCCAGAACAATCTGTCGATCATCAAGGGAACGCTGAACAGCGGGACGGGCGCACTGATGGGCGCGCACGGTCCGTCCGGTACGTTCGACGACTTCTCGAATGTGCTGGTGAAGATGCGTGATCTCACAGTTCAGATGCCAAGCAACCCGACGCTGACGGCTCTGGACTTCTCGCGCGTGGCGCAGCTCGACGTGGACGGCCTGGTGATCCACACCGGGACATTTGATGTCACGGCAGTCACAGAGGCTACGACCGCGACCAGCTTCGGGCTACGCACTCCAGGGAATCAAAACGGAGCGATGACGAGGCTGGGGATCGTCAACGTGGTCGGCTTCTACAAAGGCTACGAGATCGGAGAGCACTGTTTCGGCCAGTACCCGGTGGCGTGGGCGTGCAAGCAGGCATTCGTATTCGTGGCCGCGAACCATTCTTCTGCGTTTGTTCGGCCAATGGCCGTCCACTGTCAGCGCGGGCTGGTGTTCACAGGTGGGGCGCACTACACCAGCATCCAAGAGTTCAACATTGAGCACGCATCATCGGGAACGTGGACGCCGGTGTACGACATCGACGATGCCTCGCATTACGGGCGCGGGCATGTCGCGTGGCATGTGGTTCTCGGGGGAACTGGTCCCGACGTGACCTTCCTGGTCAATGGCGGCAACAACATCCGACGCACCATCCTCACGCCGCAGCGAGTGACCACGCTGACCGACGGCGCGACCATCAACACAGATTGCAATGTCGCTGACAACTTCCGCGTGACGCTCGGCGGCAACAGAACGCTTGCCAACCCGACCAACCTGCAAGACGGCAGGGTCTACAACTGGCGCGTCATTCAGGACGGCACCGGAAGTCGGACGCTGGCATACGGCTCCAAGTTCAAGTTCCCCGGCGGCGCGCCGACGCTCACTACGACGGCAAGCGCGAAGGATTTCATTTCGTGCCAGTACGACGTGACAGACGACACGCTGTTCTGCGCGATTGCGAAGGCGATGGCATGAGCACCGCAGGGCCTGCATTCTTTTCGGTAGTCGCTGGCGGGCTTCCGACTGTCACGTTGAACCCCAGCGACAAAGCCTCAACCATTACGCTTTCGTCTGGCAACCTGGTTGCTACAAAAGGCTCCCCCGATGCCTATGGCTCGGTCCGCGCGACCAGGAGCATCAACGCCGCAACGGAAAACGGTTACTTCGAGATGTTCGTCTCGGTGGCGGCTCACCCGAGCTATCTGATCGTCGGTGTCGCTCCTTCTGGTTTGTCCTTGACCAGCTTTCCTGGCGCGACTTCAACCTCTTGGGGCTACTACCAAGACACGGGCCAGAAGTACAACAACAATACCCCCGCGACTTACGGGGCCACCTTCACGACCAACGATGTCATTGGCGTGGCCGTCAAAAACGGCAAGATATGGTTTGCCAAAAACAACACATGGCAAGCCAGCGGGAATCCAGCGGCCGGGACGGGGGAGGCGTTTAGCGGGCTGACGGGCAGCGTGTTCCCTTGCTTCGCTCTTTTCCGATTCAGCCCGGCCGACAGAATCGGCGCTCGCTTTAGTACAGCCGCCTTTACCTACAGCCCGCCGAGCGGATTCGATCCTTGGGGCGGGTGAAGCAGTCAGCAACGGCCCCAAACCAACGGAGACCACAGTGAAAAGCCGAAGCGGCTACCCGAGCCTGAAGCGCAACCACGGCATCCTGCTCAACCCGTTCCGGTTCGGCGCGAGCAGCGTCGACCCGCACCGCGCGTCCGTCGTCGCGCATCTGCATCTCAACGGCAGCGATGGAAGCACGTCCATCGTCGACACCACTGGCCGAAGCTGGTCGGCCAGCGGGAACGCGCAGCTAGACACGGCGCAGTACGTCTTCAACGGTTCGTCTCTTCTGCTCGACGGCACGGGCGACTACATCAGCACGGTTGACGCTGCCGCGCTGCGTATCGGCGGCGCGGACCACACGATCGAGGCGCGCATCCGACTGGCCGAGGTCGGTCGAGTGCAGACGATCTCCAACAAACGCGACGGCGCGGGCGCGGAAGAACACTCGTTCCACGTCAGCGCGGGCAACCTGCTCACCTACAGCGCGTTCTCGGGCGGTTCGCCGTTCATCACGCTCACCGCAGCGAACGCGTTCTCGATCGACACCTGGTACGTCGTGTCGGCATCGCGCGTCGGGTCGAACTGGTACATCCACATAAACGGCGTGCTTGAAGACAGCGACACGTCGGCCGGGTCGGCGAGCACCAACACGGCGCCGCTGTACGTCGGCCGCGACGGCTTCAACAGTGGCCGAGACCTGCACGGCCACATCCAGGAATACCGCCTCACGAACGGCGTGGGGCGGTACAACGGGTCGAGCTACACGCCGGCCACGGGGCCGTTCCCTACGTCCTAGCGACGTACGGTTGTGGCCGCAACAGATAGTGGAGTACCATACGGGAGCACCTAGCGCCGGACCTCCGAACATGGACGTGACCGAGAAAGTCATCGACGACATTCTCCGAAGGGAAGGCGGGTACGTCGATGACGTACTCGATCGAGGCGGTGCCACGAACTTCGGCGTCACGCAGAAGACCCTCGCCCGGTGGCGCGGTCACCCGGTCAGTCGCGAGGACGTTCGCACCATGCTCCGAAGCGAGGCCGAGGACATCTACCGCGCCGAGTACGTCCGGCCACTGCTGTTCGCCCTGGACGACCCGAAGCTGTTCGCGCACCTAGTCGACTGCGCCATCAACCACGGGGTCGGCGGCGCCACCAAGTTGCTGCAGCGGGCTCTCGGCATCACCGCTGACGGCGCGTTCGGCGCGAGGTCGATGGCGGTGTACCGCATGGCCAACAAGTTCATCCTCGGCGACAAGCTCATCGTCGAGCGGTCGCTGTACTACGTCCGCATCGTGAAGGAAGACCCGTCGCAGCTTCGGTTCCTCGAAGGCTGGATGAAGCGGTGCATGGAGTTCCTTGTCGAACCGGGAGTCAACGCATGAAGCTCGGGGCCGCGTCGTGATCCCGCTACTCGCGCCTGTCCTGGCACTGGCCAAGCCGGCGCTCGCCGTCATCACCCCGGCCCGCATCTGGCTCGCCCTCAAGATCCTCGCCGCTCTGCTCGTGGCCGCCGCGCTCTTCAGCCAGCAGCGGCAGATTGGCCGCCTGAAGCTGGAGATCGAGCAGCACAAGACGGCCGCCGCTCAACTGACGATCGACGCCCAACGCGCCGAGGCCGATTTCAAGAACCAGGTGCGACAGATTGAACTCGGTCGCCTCGATGCCGTGGCCGAGATGTCACGGCAGTTTCAATTGGAGAAGGAACATGCGGACCAGGCTGCTGCGACTCTCCGTGCTGATCTTGACGCTGCTCGTGTGCGGCTGCGGGGCCGGTTCACCTGTCCGGGCGCCGTCGTCACTCCGGGTGGCGGACTGCCCGGTAGTCCCGCCGCCCCCGGCCGAACTGATGGCGGCGCCGGCCTACTGCCTGCAGACGCTGAATTTCTTGTTCGAGAGTCCCGCAGGTGCGACGACACGATACGAGGCTTGCAGACCTACATCAAAGCCATGACGGCGCGGCCAGCGACGGCGCGGCCAGCGACGGCAGGCAAGCGACCATGAATTATGTGAAGTCCCTCCTGGTCGCAGGCTCGATGCTCGGCGGCGGAATCGTCGCTCCTGGCGCGTTCGAGGCGCTGCAGGCTGTCCAGGCGCAGGACACGGCGATCGTGGCGCCTGCGGCTCCTGCGGAGGCCGTGGAGCCCCCCGCGACGCCCACGACAACCACCACGACGACAACGACCGCCCCGTCCCGGCCGCGGGCCGTTCATCACGACGAAGAACAGCTAATCCCCAAGACCACCGAGGGCAAGACGCTGCTCGGCGTCGTCCTGGTGGCCTGCGGCTGGTTCTTCATCTTCACCATCCAGCGGTTCAACCGCCGCAGCAAGGCCGAAGGGGATCTCGACCAGCGCCTGCCGCTGATTCTCCAGAACGTGACCGAGGGCTGGCAGAAGCTCAATCACACGCAGGCGACGATGATCGACAAGGCCGAGGCCCGCGCCGACCGTGCAATGGACGAGCGCGAGACCTTGATGAAGCAGTTCATCGAGCACGTGACGGCTCAGAACAAGATCCACTCCGAGGAACTGGCCAAGACGCGCGACCATTTCACGGAGAGCCAGCGCCGGCTGCATGAGCGCGTTGACCAGAACGAGAAGCAGCACGCGGAATGCGCCCGCAAGCTCGAAGACACGGAGCGCAAACTGAACCAACTCGACCAGCGGCAGTACAACGCAGCCCTGGTCGCTGCGCCCGTAGCGCCTGTGCCCCTCACGTTGCCGCCCACGGGGCTCACGATCACGCCGGGGACGGGATCTGCCGCGGGCTAGACGGTCACGCCGGGGACGGGCTCTCCCGCGGGCTAGGCTTCCCGTAGAAGGGCGACCAGTGCGTCCCGTGCTGGATCGAGTCGCGCACGTTCTGGCTCTGCGTGCCGCCCTGCAGGTGTTCCGGGTTCACGCACCACCGGCAGCCGCAGAGATGGCGCACCACGTAGTCTTTGCGCACGGTGCGGCCGGTGAAGGCGCGGACGCTCTCGCGGTGGGCGCGTAGCGTGCGGACCTTGCCCTTACGCGGTCCCGTCTTCCAGCGCACGCCCATCGTCGGGTAGCCGCTTCTGTCGACGGCACCCATCCACAGCCAGCAGAACCCGCCGCACGCGGCAGGCGCTTCGCTGGTGACGCTGTTGGCGACGATGCGCTCTCGCATATCGCCATAGCCTCGGAGGCGGCCCGAGCCCGAGCCCGGCGCGCTCGACTCCCCCGAGAGTTTCACCCGAACATCCTCGCGTCCTGCGCCTCGACCATCTCCTGCCGCAGCAGGTCGACCGCCATCTCGCGATCGAACTCGTCAGTGGTGGACTCCACGGCGCGCACGCGCTCCGGTCCTACGAGGTCCGTGTGCGCTACGCACGCGACGGCCTTGCCCGTCATCAGCCACGCGCAGTCGGGGAAACAGCAGTAACGATGGCCGGGCGCCTGGCCGTAGTGCTCGTCGTCCCATCGCCCGTCGCCCTTGAACGAATGCAGCCACGCGGGCAGAGGTCGGCTCATGGCGTCAGCATCCCGATGATCCAGTGCAGTGCCGACATCACCCCGAAGACCGAGGTCAGGCCGGACAGCAGGAACATGAAGGCGATCCCGCGAAGGCCGGGGTCGAACAGCCCGAACACTGCGGACAGGAAGAACAGACAGAGCAGGGTGAAGAACCCCAAGCTCGCTAAACCGAATCCGATAGCCATATCCCCATACCCCTTATTGTTAGTTCAACTGCCGGTGGAGTCCCGGACCACAGAAAACCCTTCCTGCCGGAGCGCGGACACCACCGCGTCGACGGCACCCATGTAGCACTGCCAGCCGACACTGAGCCCTTCGTGGTCGGCCAGGGCCTTCGCCATGATGTCGCGCGAGACGAGCTTGTCTCGTGGCGGCAGCGGCAGGACGTTACCCACTCGCAGGGGCTGCCTCGGCAGGCCGAACGCTTGGCGAACATCGCCGTGCGTTTCCGCCCACTGTGACGGGTTGTCCTTCTCGTTGTCGTTGCTCATGACTCTCTCCGGTGTAACTGTAGATGAACGCGCCGAGGCTGTTCCGCTCGCGGCGCGCGATGCCCTGTTCGACGAGTGTCTTCAGGGTCTTCGTAGCGTATGCCGGGTCGCAGCCTAAGAACACTGCCGCGCCAACGGCCGAGACCTGCTCGAACTCGCGCAAGAAGCGCTCCATCGTCCCTAGCAGCTTCTCTTCGCGCGGTTTGCGCGTCGGTTTGCGCCCGGCGACATGGGCGAGATCGAACTCGACGATCTCCATGTCCGACCGCTTACGGTTCGGCTGCGGGGCGTACGTCGGGTTCCGCCGCGTTCCTTCACGCGTGCCTTTCAGCCACGTGGAGAGTGCCGCCGAAGCGTGTTTGGTTTGCCAAAAAAGCAGTGGCCGATCGCTGTCGGGGAGCACCCGCGACGAGTCGAGCCCGAGCTTGCGCTGTGCAGCCGGCAGGTATTTGCCGGTCGGCGTATGGCGTATGGCGTAGACCTTCACACGTCTCTCCACGTGGTGCGGCCCTGGAACGGTGTGGGGCCTGCGTCAGCGACTAGCGTGGTGCTGTCGTTGTAGTGCTGCTCCGGGTATTCCGTTGCGGCCAGGGCGGCAACGAGGCGCTTGTATGCCGCGAGCAATTCGCCCGGACAATCGAAGCCGGCTGCGCGAACGTCCTCGTAATCTGCGCGGTGCATTTCGAGTTCGGTCGGTTGCGTCTCGTCGACCTTTGTCGGCCACGCCAACACCGGGCCGTCGCATTGCCACGTCTTGATGTTCAGGTCGGTGCATAGACCACTGCCGGTGAACTGGTCGACCAGCCAGCGCGGGACGGCGACCCATTCGGAGAGGGGCTTGCGGTTGTCGGTCACTTGAAAATCCCCTGGCCGATGAGCACACCCAACGCGCCGAGAATCCACGGCATGTGCCCGGCGATGACCTGCGGGCATTCGAGTTCGCTCATCGCATCACCGTCCTTTCAACCGCCAGCCAGAACCCGAGGTACGGCTTGCTAACGAGCGGCTTCGCGAAGCAGACCCGCAGGCCGCCGTCCTCGTTGCACGCGAGATGAGCCTGGCGCGGGTCGATCGGGAGCCATGCGGTGTTCCGCAGGTGGTCGGCCGTGGACGACGTGGTGGGTGTGGTGCTCACGAGATGCGCTCCACGATGTCGAGAGCGTCCGGCTCGTCATTCCACACGCGCCCGCTGTTGTCGGCGTAATGAAATTCGCGCACCCCTTCGCCTGTCGCCCATCGGCCGCTTGGAAGTTTGCGCAGCGTGACGATCTGCCTGTTGCGACGACGGTACTGGCCGGGGACGGTGATCTCGAAGGGAACGCCGTTGACCAGGTTCTCGGCCACGGTCGCGTACATGGCGGCGGGCGGCACGTTGAGATCCGCCGCCTTCGGGTACGTCTTGCGCAGGAACGCCGGGAGGTCGAGGTCGCCGTCCACTGCGGGCACGCCCCCGTAGTTGAGCGGCAGATCCTGCTGCGAAGGCGGTGCGACAGCGGCCTCTTCGATCTCGACCAGCTTGTCGAGATAGTGGCGCGCTTTCTTCACGGCTTCGAGCAGCGAGTCCTTGTGGCCGGCACGCGCGAGGTACTTGATCGCGTTGCCGCGCAGGAACCCGATGAACTGCTCGCGAGGCATCCACGCCTCCATTGCCGTCCACGGCTGGATGTCGAGTTTCTTGTAGTGGTCACCGCCCACCTGGTTGTCGTCAGCCTTCACTGTCGGTCTCCGTCAAATCGTCGAATACGTCGTTCACGTCCGGCCCGCTGCAAACGTGCAGCGTGTCGTCATCGTTGTGCAGCAACCACTTGTCGCAGCGAGCGGCCTTCGACCAGGTGCGCTCCCAATGCAGGTCGTCGGCGCCGCAGCGGTTGCACGTAACGAAGTCGTCCTCGTCGTTGTCGTCGAGATCCCACTGTTCGGAGCAGCCGTGGTAGCTCACAAGAACCTCGCCACGACTACGCCGGCCGCTGCCGCGGCGAGGACAGCCAAAAGAAGCCACAACCGGCAAGCACGCATGAAGGGCGCGAAGGACAAGGCCGACACTGGCCGCGACTGGAAGAACTTCGCGTCGGGGCCGCAGTCTCGCGAGTCGAAACCCTGGCGCTCAAGTTCCGCGTAGGCGTGCGGACGCTGCCCGGTAACCAAGTTGCGCGGTTTATGCGGCGTGACGGCCGCGCAGCGGTGGTAGCGAGCCGCGGGTCGTTTACTGGCTTGGAAGTGCGCGCAGTCGATGCAGAACTTGGTCATGGGTCAGGCCGCCATCGCGCCGATCGCCGACAGCACGACGAGGACCATGAGCGCGAACCAGAGGGGGCCGAAGCTGGAGCGACGGTGCGTCACGACACGCGTGCCCGGCCAGCGACAGCACGCGCACGGCTGGCAGCCGCACGAGCCCGACGCTCTCGCTTGGCCTTGTTGTGGCCGAAGTTCACGGCGCCGTCCCTGCGAACGTCGTGGACCAGCCGTGGCCGGATCTTGCTGGTCGTGTTGTTGGGGCTGCGGGTGCGGGTCTTGCTCATTGTTCTTGTCCTTGTCCTTCCGTGGTTGTAGACGCGGGCGCTAGGCGTCGCTAAGCGCGGCAAGCTGCGCCTGGAGTTCTTCGACCGACTGCTCGCGCATCTTGCCGTCCAGTTTGTCGGCAAGCACGGCCTGCAGCTTCTCGCGCTGTTCTTTGCGCGCAGCGGCAGAGCGACGGGTCTCGTTCTCCGCGATGCGCATCGCGATGACGTGCTTGACGATCTCCAGCTTCTGCTCGTCAACCGCCTTGGCCGGGTTGGTCGACGTGGCGACGAAGCTCTCTTCGGCCTGCGCCTTGAGCGTCGCGTTGACCGTCTTGGCAACGGTGTCCAAGTCGAAGCCGGTCTTGGACGTGAGCGGCAAGTCCCACAGGTCTTCGACCGACAACTGGCCGCGGACGGACGTGAAGCGCAGCTTGCTGCGCGTGGCAGATTCAAAGATGTTGCTCATGGTATTTCTCCTAGTTCAAAACTTGACGTTGTAGAGACGGCTCGACGCTGCGCTGGCAACCCGCACCAGTACCTCGTCTTGCCTGGTTGACGAGAAACCCACGCCGCTCAACTGCTCATCGACGACCGGGCACTTCGTTTTGTTGCCAAGAACCTCGAAGACCTTGCGGTGCTTCTCCAGGTTCGAGTTCAGGAACTCGTTGTAGATGCCGCGCGTCGGTTCCGGGTTAGCGCAGTCCTTCAGGATGAAGAACCAGTGCTTGTTGCCGACGCTGTTGCCGTCCCAATGATTCGGGCTCTTCATCAGCGTGTTGACCTTCACGAATTGCTCGGTCTTCACGCCCCACTTCTCGGTGCTGAACCCACCGCCGACGAGATCCGGTCCGGTCTTGATGTCGGCAATCAGTCCGTTCTTGATCGTGAGGCTGAGCGCCCTCACCGTGCCCGTGACCGCATTGCGGTACGTGTACTGGTGGGCCGCGCCTGCGTTCTCGACCTCAAGTTCGAAGCCGACGTTGGTGGTTTCGCGGCGGGAATACTGGTTCACGTGGATTTGGTAGACGCCATCCTGCAGTGTCCCCCAGCTAAGGTTCTCGACCGGCTCACGGGTGGTGCCTCGGCCGGCGTTCATGTCCACGTCGAGCACGCCGCACTTGTTGAAATAGTAGATGTGATCGCCGCTCGGCGTGACGCAGTGGATGTCGAGGTCGTCGTGGTTGTACCAGGCGAGGCTCACACGCAGCTTCGCGTTGGTGACGTTGCCGCCCGCACGCTTCACCTTCTCTTTGATCGAGTCCGTGATGTTGCCGTCGTAGCTCCAGCCGAAGTCGTTGCTCCACTTGAACAACCGGCCGGAGTCGGCCACTTCGGGCGCCGTCAGGCTCACGAAGTTGCTCTGCTGCGTGTTCTTGATGAACAACTCCATGCCGGTCGCACGCGGGACGATCTCGTTCATGAAGTCGTCGATCGTGATGGCTTGCGCCTTGGCGTCACCCGCCTTGCCGGCTACCTCGCCCATCAGCAGTCCGGCCACGCCGTCACGCATCTTGCCCTTGACCGAGTTGTCGACCCACAGCACGTTGTTCACGCTGATGTCGCCGATCTTGGCGAAGCGCCGCTTGAGCGCACCTTCGAGATCCAGTTCGGCGATCGTCTTCAACGCCTGGTCGACCATGCCCTTCGTGATGAGCGCGGTCGGGCGCTTGTAATTCGTCGGTGCGACCTTCTGCTCGAACGACTTGACCGCCGTCTCGATGTCGACGCCGGACGTGATGTCGACCAGTAGCGTGCCGATGACGGTGTTCTTCAGGCGAGCGACACGGCTCTCGATGTTGGCCCACAGATGTAGCGCGGGCTTCGACACGAACGGCCGGAACTGCTGAACCTGCTTCTCGAATTCCTCGCCGCGGTACAGCGCCTTCGACGCGATCAGGTCGAGCACGGTGTCGATCGCCTCGACGCTGATCTCGGCCACGCCGCGCTGGAACACAGCGAAGGTCGTGTTGATCTCGCCGCGGGCCTCGGCCGGCGTAGCGGAGAAGTGCTTGGGCGCGACGCGGCCGTGGAAGTGGTGCCAGGTGTGGACCCCATCGTCCCGCTGCTCGAACGTCTTCTCGGCGCCGTACTGGCGTTCCTTGGTGCGAAACACGCCGCTGATGGCGGACTCGACGACCAGCGTGTTGAGTCGAGCCTGGACGACGTTGTACGGATACTCTGCGACCACGCCGCCCCACACGGAAACCACCCGGCCGTCGACGATGGCGGCGACGTTGCCGAGATTGCGAATGAAGTTGCGGCAGCACGAGCAGTCGTGCTCGGTGCGCTCGCGGTAAATCTCGTTGGTGCCAGCCGGGAAGGCGGCGAGGTACGCGGCCCACACGTCGTCACCTGCAGCCGTGACGAACAGTTCGTGCTTCGACAATTCCTCGAAGCGGGCGTGGATCAGTTTGGAAAACTGTGAGAAGGCAGACATGGGAGCTCCGGTTCGTTTTTACTTCGGGTTGTCGGGTTACGGGGTGAGTGCTGTCTTTGCTTCGGCCAGTGCCTTGTCCAACTGCGCCGGGGTTTTGTTGCCGCTGAGTTTCTTACGCACGTCGCGTGGCAGCTTCGACCAGTGAGCCGAGCAGAACAGGAGTGACGGCGGCACGGGCTTGCCGCAGCGGGGTGCGTGGCAGTTCATCAGTTCGCCGCCTTGCGCTTCAGCACGTCGAGCATCGCGTCCACGCACGGCCAGCAGTTGCAGCCTTCATCGTCGAACGCGGACACGATCTCTCCCAAGCTCATGCCGGGGTGGTACGCGGGCGGTTTATCGCCACACGAATTCGGCTCAACATTTTCGCCATCGTCGAGCGTCGTATCCCCGACCACGGCCTGCAGTTCCTCGAACAGAGACTCCTGACGCACCATCCCCTCGGCCAGCAGGCTCTTCCGCTGCTGCATCGCCACGACCTCGATGGTCGACAGGTAGATCGCGGACGCGATCCCGTTCCAGAAGCCTCGCCAACCGATCAAGCTCTGCAGTTCATTCGCCGGGATGCGCAGCACGACCTCGGTGTCGCCGTACAGCCCGAACGTCACCGCCACTGCCGGCCGCCCCTCGAACTCACGGAAAGTGATGCGGCCAGGACACGTGGCCGGCGTCACGGGGATTTCGTCGAGGGCGAAGTATCGAGTCATTGGAGGGTGGTCGGGTTTTCAATTAGGGGTGGTACGCGTCTGCAAAACATCCACGCGATTTAGCTCAAACATTTTCAGCCAAACATCCTCACGCCGTCCGCGTGATGGCCACGACGTAGATGACGGCTTTGTCCCTCGTCTCGAAGCAGCCACGCTCGATCTTGAACTCGAACCCGACCACTGCCTTGCCGACTCGGGTCGCTCCAGCGTGCAGCGTGGCCGCCATTCCGCGATAGGTCTTCTCGGCCACGTCGTTGCTCGGCTTCTTCTCGAAGCGCACAGCCGCGCTCACGGACTGCTCCACGTCGAGCTTCGAGATCCGGTCAGCTACTGAATCTTCGCCGAACGCACCCTGCGGTCTGCCGCCGAGGTTCACCCGCTCCGCTTTGATCTCGGCCACGGCTACGCCCTGGTCGGGCTTGTGGGCGATCGGATTGCCGCGCATCAGGATCGTCTTCGAGGGCTCACGCCGGGCCGGGTCGATACTGATCGGGGCGCCGCCTTGCTTGATTTGGATGGTCACGAATGGTCCTGAGTGTTTGTCCGTTCTGGAACTCGATGACGTTCCGAATCGGCCCGGCGTTGTTGGTGAAGCGACTCTGCAACTAACGGTTGCGAGTGTCAACGGTAAGTCGTGACAATCTCCCCTAGCGGGTTGATTTTCCCGCGATTAATTTTTGGAACGGGCCAGGTCGGCGATGCGTGGCCAGGCGAATTCTCGCGCGCCGATTTTTGGAACGGGCTGACCTGGCAAAGCGATCTACGCGTAGCGGGTGCGCGGGCTCGGGCGGTGCGCGTCGCGTGGTGTGCGCGGCCAGGCGCGTCGTGCGTCGCGCGCTGCGCGATCGCGGGTGTGCGGTTCTATTGGGTCGGCAGGCAGGCAGGCAGGCAGGCAGGCAGGCAGGCAGGCAGGCAGGCAGGCAGGTCGGGCTCGCGGTGGAGTCGGGCTCGCGGTGGAGTCGGGCTCGCGGTGGAGTCGGGCTCGCGGAGCTTGCGACCCTGGCCAAGTGACGCGGCCCGTCACTTTCCGGCCACGCAATGTCCGAATGTGACAATTTTGTCAGGGGAAACTATTGCGGTAATTTCAGTTTCCGCATACATTCAACTACTTGTGGAGTCTGCAACCGATGGCACGCCGGCTGCATTGTTTGTCGTGTCACCCGGAGAAATTTAAATGCGATACGCAATCCTCGTTTTGATCCTCGCGGCCATCGGTTACTCGACGGCTCGCGATTCCGCTGCGCCCGCTAGTGATGCGGTCGCGTCCTACCACGCTGCGCTGGCGGACCTGTAATGCGCGACTACGCCAACCCCTGCACCTGCACCCGCTGCGCGTTCGCACGCTACACCCTGCGGGCTTTCTTTATCGACTGCGCGATTGTCGGCGCCGCGGGGTTAACCCTCGCGGCACTGGTCGCGCCTTTCTTTTTCGCTAACTGAGGGAATGACAATGAGACAGAAAAACGTTTTTGACCGTGACGCACTGTGCCACGCATGGGCGCACGGACTGCAGGATTCGGGACGCGATAAAGCGGGCTCGATGTTTTTCACGGGCTCGCGCCTGTATAGCTACGGGTCGCACTACATCATCGCGTTGCGCGTCCCGATGCCTGACGGTTCCATCGGCTATATCGTCAATGGCGAACAGTCGACCATGACGACGGAAAGCAAGCATAAACCGCACGCGCGGCGCGCTATCCCGTCCTACGCTGTGCAGGTCCGCGTCCCGAGTCTGAATGACGGCGCCTTGCGCAATCCCGCGGGCATCGTCGCGGCTTGCGTGAACGCGTCAACCACGGCGCGCAATGATGCCAGCGTGACGCGTGCCGGAACGATGAAGCGCAGCGGGCTCGAATCGTCCGCAAGGGCATGGGCAGACTCTGCGCGTGCACTGGTCGACATTCTCCCCGCATACCCGACTAGCAGTGACGCGGCCACGCTGCGCGCGCATCGCGCCGCGTTGCGTAAAGAATTGCGACGCCTCGCGCCGGTTCCTGGCATGGACGATGCGGCCGCATGGTCGCGCATTGCCGCGGATGTTTACGCGGCGCAGCTTGCGGACGCGTTCAAAGCCTACGCGCAGCGTATCGAATGGTTGGCCAATGAGGCGCACGCGCTGAGCATGGACGCGACGCCTACGGACTACCGCATCGCGGACGCGGAGCGAAGCCTCGCAGACCTAGACACGCGCCGCAAAAATACCGCGCGCCTTGTCCGGCTATCGGGCAAGCGCTCGCCTATCACGGCCAAGCTCGCGAAGTCTCACGGCGCCGCGGTATCGGCCATGCGCGCAGCGATTGACGCCGGCGCCGAACAACGCGCCAGCAACGCGGTCGCGGAGTGTGCGCGGCAATGGTCGACCGTGACCGCGGAGAATGAAGGCAAGGTAAACGCGCAGAGCTTGCAAGGGCGCGTCCGTACGGTAACGGAAGCATTGCCGCACCTGACCGGCGACGCCTACGCGGCCGCGTCCGATTTGCTTAACCGGATGGACGGATGCTTGCAGCGTGTCCGCGAGGCGAACCGGCGCAGCGTTGCAATCGACAAAGTAGAAGAGGCGCGCGGGCTCATCCGCAACGCGCGGGAATCGGAATTGCGCTTGCGATATGACAACGCGATATCGCACGCGAACCGCGCCCGCTCATGCTTGGAACAAGCCCGCGCACAATGGCCAGACGTGCCGGTATCGTTTGAATTGATTAGTTCGGCCACGCTGGAGGATTGGTATCGGCTAGAGCTTGCGGAACAATTCGCACGCGTGGCCGCATGGCGCCGCGGTGAGGGGATGCAGTCGCAATATCACCTGAGCCCGACACCTATGCTTCGCATCGTCGGCGACACAATCCAGACTTCACACGGTGCGTCCGTCCCGCTCAGTGTGGCGCCGATTATGTGGCGGGCAATCGGTGCGGCGCGTCGCCTGAATCGCGACCTAGGGCCGGCCGCGTTGGGTCTGCGGTCCGATCAGCGCATCGGCCATTTTGAACTGCGAACCGTGCGCGCCGATGGATCTTGCGTTATCGGGTGTCACGACATACCCGCGGCCGAATTCGAACGCATCGCGGCGCAGCTTGGATATGTAAACGCGGGCGAAGCTTTGCCCGTCGAATCCACTAACGGTTGAGGGGATAACCAATGCGCTACTGGATTCAATACATGCAACGCGCCGTCCCTGGCCCGTGGAATAACCACACGTCCCCGCTAATTGACGCGTGCGGCGATTCCGCGGTTTTCATTCTGGACGGTCGCAACAATCAAGAGACCATGCATCGCGATGCGCTGCGCCGCGCGCAACGCATGGAACACTGGAAGCAATATGACGCGTACAAGCTCTGCGCCGGTACGCGCCTGTTTTACCCCTCGCTCGAGTCGCAGCCGCGCGCCCTTTCTTACCCGATTCGGACGGCCTAGCCATGAACGCACAACTAGAGTTTTACGCCACGTCGCTACACGCTGAACGCGAGCGCCTAGCCGATGCGTTAGCGCATTGCCGCGATGTCTGGATCGATGCGCGCCGCGGGCTCGCGCGTGGCGTCCATGTCGACCATGCGCGCCGCACGCTGGACCTAGGGACGGCCGATGCGCTGCACTATGCGATGGACGCTAGCAGGCGCGAGGCTCGCGCAATTATCGGCCGGTTGCGTGCGCTGCGCGGGGTGCAGTCATGAAAACGAATCACACGCCGGGACCGTGGCGCGCGAACCGGGATAGCGATACTCGCGGCAATCACACATGGCGCATTGACGCGCCGACTGTTTCGCTTTTGGCTGTTTTGACGTACCCGAATGCAGGCGCGCGAGCGGACGGCATGGGGGATGCTCTGCTAATCGCAGCGGCGCCGGCCATGCTCGAAGCGCTGAAAAGCATCGCCGCGCATGCTACGCCGTACGCCAGTGACGATCGCAGCGTTATGGATTCGGGATGGCTCATTGAAACATGCCGCGCCGCCATCGCAGCGGCCACGGGCGCAAGCTCGTGAGCCCGACCAGCGCATGCGCGACTATCGCGTTGCAGTACGTAGCCGCTGCAGCGGTCGCATGCGGGCTCGCCTACGGGGTGCGGGCGATGATTCCATCCGATGCGCCCTTGTACGTCTTGAGCGTGGCAGAAGGGCCGATTGCAGCGTATGACAGCCTAGGCGATTGCGTGCGGGTGTTCGAGTATCTAGCAGTACCGGCCACGTGCGAGCCTGAGCGGACGCCTGCAGCGGGCGCACCTGCAGGGGTAGGCCAGTGATATCCCTACTCGCGCGCCTGCTACTACTGGCCACGTGGAGCCCGGCCATAGCTCACGCATGGACGACGGATAACGTACCGGGTGCAGTGATCGGCGCCCTTATCCTGCTAGTCGCCTGGGTCGCATGCGGGGCGCCTAGTCCTGGCCGGCCGTCCGATACCAGCTAGCGCCTACCCGCTGCGCCTCAAGCTCGATGGACCATACCCCCGCACCTGCGGGGGTTTTGTTGTGTGCGCCTCACGGGTAGTACTTCACATAATCCAATTGACCATGCGGCCACTAATTAAACGATCGGTTAATACGGGGTGCGGGCAGGGGTGCAGGTGATCGGGGGTGCGGGTGATCGGGGGTGCGGCCATACGGGAAAATAATTATCCGTATGGCGGGGTATTGGTCGCAGGTAATTAGCAGGGGTCCGACCATACGGGCGCATGGTTTATCCGTATGTAGGAAATTAATTATTGCCATACGGTTAATTGGTGGGATGGTATGGCGGGCTGGACCGGCACCCGGTCCTAAATAATTAACGAGCCGACCGAACGGGTCCCCCGCGACCTGGCCCATGCAGGGCGGGGGCGCAGAGC
>JAZKIF010000070.1:0-11063 GCA_040385005.1 Pseudomonadota bacterium | reverse complement strand
CGGCCGCGGCCCCTCTGAAGAGCCGAGTGCGAGCCGCGCTGAGGGATTCGATTTCGAACCGCGCGGCCGCCTTGTGCGGCTGACGCAGGTTCGAAATCGAATCCCGGGCGGCGTAGCATCGAGGGCAGCCACGCGAAGCGGGGCCTCGAAGTGGGGCCGTGGACGGTGTGCCTTCCTCCGCGAGCTCCCGGTCGCGGCCAAGAGGTTGTCGCAAGCAATGCGGCACGATCCGCCAGCAGCCTGTTCCGGACCGCAGCGGTGCCGGGACCCCCGAACACTGTCCCACGAACGACAACAGTCTGGCGGGATTTCGGGGGCTAGTGCAAACCTGCCGTCGGCCCCAATATTGCTTGCATGAACACCACTGTTTCGCAACGCCGTATCGTGCACCGCACGCGTGGCTACGGCCACGGCCCGATCACCCGGCTCATGAGCCCCTCGGACCTGGGCGAGCACCTCAAGCCCTTCGTCTTCCTCGATATCTTCGACATGGACTTGCGGGGCGGACCTGGACCCAGGATGCCGATCCATCCGCATTCGGGCATCGCCACGGTCACCGTGTTGACTCAAGGCGGAATGAATTTCGAAGACGCCGAGGCCGGCTCGGGCACGCTGGGTTATGGCGGCGTCGAATGGATGCGCGCGGGCGGAGGCGTCTGGCACGGGCAGGAAATGTCGCCGGCCGACGTGCCGCGCGTGCAGGGCTTCCAACTGTGGCTCGCATTGCCGCCCGAGCTGGAGAACGCGCAGCCGCAGAGTCGGTATATCGAAGCTTCGGCCATGCATCGCGCGGGACCGGCGCATGTGATCGTCGGTGAATACGACGGCGTGCGCAGTCCGGTGCCTGCGTGGGGCGGCGTCAACTATCTGCTGGTCACGCTGCGGGCGGGTGAGTCATGGACGTATCAGCCGCCGGCCGGACACACGGTCGGGTGGATGGCTGTTGCTTCGGGCGCGGTGGACGCGGGACAGTCCGTTACCGCCGGTGAGATGGCGGTATTCGACGAAGCCGAGGTGCCGGTCGTTCTGAGCAACTCAGGTGACGAGGATGCGGTGTTCGTTCTTGGCTCGGCCGTCCCGCATCGCCACGACTTGCATCTGGGAAATTACTCGGTGCACACCACTGCGCAAGCGTTGGAGACCGGCGAGCGGCGGATCGCGGAGCTGCACAAGAAGCTGCTGGTGGCGGGCGATCGGCGCACGGGCGCGGGGACGGTGCCGGTCTATCGATAGCCCTGCGGCTACCATGGCAGTCTCAGGAGGAATGAGATGCCGCCGCACCGAATTTTCACGACCGCCTTTTCAAAGGTCTATCCGCTGTACGTGAAAAAGGCGGAGCGCAAGAACCGCACGAGGGAAGAGGTCGACCAGATCATCTGCTGGCTCACGGGCTACGACCACGCCGGGTTGCAGCAGCAGATCGACGAGCACAATGATTTCGCGACCTTCTTCAACCAGGCGCCCGCCCTGCATCCGAACGTCTCCCTCATCAAGGGCCTGGTCTGCGGTGTCCGCGTGGAGGAAGTCGAAGACCCACTGATGCGAAAGATCCGCTGGCTGGACAAGCTGGTCGACGAGCTCGCGAAGGGCAAGGCGATGGACAAGATCTTGCGGAAGTAGCGAGCACGCAATCCACCATCCGCGATCCGCCATCCGTATGCAACTGCATTACCTCGACTTCGATTACAGCGATGAAGACTCCGGACGCGGCAGCTTCGATGCGATGGCGTCAGTGCTTGCCGATCGCCTGCCCGCTTTGCGTGCCGAAGTCGATGCCGTGCTGCAGTGGGCCGTTCGCGAATTCGGGCCAGCCGCGGCGCCGGGCGACGAAGGCGACTGGGACCACGACGTGCAGCAGACCATCGAGCCGGGCACGCCAGCGCGCACCACGTTGACGCTCACGATCAGCGGCTCGCCGGCTTTCTGCGACGCGTTTCGAGAAAAGTTCGAGCTCGCATGATCATCGACCTCATCGACGGCACCTACGAGCTGTTCCGGCATTTCTACGGATTGCGCCGATTCAACAAGGGCGAGGACAAGCCGTACGGCGCGGTGACGGGCGTGCTCAATGGCGTACTGGAGATGATCGAGCACGACGTGACGCATGTCGGCGTCGCGACCGATCACGTCATCGAGTCCTTTCGCAACAAGCTGTGGGCCGGCTACAAGACGGGCGCGGGCATCGAGCCCGCGCTGCTCGCGCAGTTCCATCCGCTGGAAGAGGGCCTCGCCGCGATGGGCGTCGCCGTGTGGCCGATGACCGACCTGGAAGCGGACGACGCGCTCGCCACGGCTGCACGGCTGGCGGATGAAGACAAGCGTGTCGAACTCGTGCGCATCTGGACGCCGGACAAGGACCTCGCGCAGTGCGTTCGCGCCGAGCGCGTGCTGCAGGTGGACCGCAAGAGCAAGGCGATTCGCGGCGCCGGCGAAGTCCGCCAGAAGTTCGGCGTGGAGCCGGCGCTGATCCCGGATTTTCTGGCGCTGGTGGGCGATGCGGCGGACGGGTATCCCGGCATCAAGGGGATCGGCGCGGTGGGCGCGGCGAGATTGTTGAACACGCATGGACCGATCGAAGGCTTCCCCGCGAACGTGCTGGGCGATCAGCTCGAAGCCGCGATGTTGTTCAAGCGCCTCGCGACGTTGCGAACCGACGCGAAGCTGTTCAAGGATGTCGGGCAATTACGATGGCAGGGCCCGACGCAGAGGTTTGCGGCATTCGCCGAACGCATCAACGCGCCGAAGGTGCTGGAGCGCGCGATCAGGGCGAGCGTGACGGCCTCGCAGCCCAAGCCCTGAAGCGTTCATTCATTGCTCCTTGAGGCCCAGGCTCCTGGAGAGCTTGTCGAATTTCCGGGTCTCCTGCCTCAGGTAATCGTCGAACTGCTTCGGCGTGCCCGTGGTGATGCTCATCCCGCCCGTGGCCGCGAGTTCCTGAAGCTCCGGCGAGGCCATCGCCTGGTTCACCACCTTGTTGAGTTCGGCGACCATCGCGGCGGGCGTCTGCGCGGGGACGAGCAGGCCGTACCAGTTGGTCATGTCGAAATTCGGCAAGCCGCTTTCCGCGATCGTCGGGATCTCCGGCGCAAGCGGCGAGCGGCTGACGGTGGTGACGCCGAGGGCGCGCAACTTGCCGGCCTTGATGTGCGGCAGGCTGGCGAAGATGGCATTGAAGTACACCGGCACGCGGCCGCTGAGCACATCGGGCACGGCCACGGCGGGGCCTTTGTACGGGACGTGCGTCATCCTGATGCCGCTCATCGCGCTGAACTGCTCCGCGCTCAGGTGCGGCAGCGAGCCGATGCCGGAGGAGGCATAGGCGATCGTGTCGGGCCGGGCCTTCGCATACTCGATGAACTCCCTGACGTTCTTCACCGGCAGCGACGGATGCACCACGAGCACGAGCGGTCCGGAAGCGAGCAGGCCGACGCCCGCGAGGTCCTTGTCCTGGTCGTAAGGCAGGTTCCTGTACAGGCCGACGCCCGCCGCGTAGCCGGCCGCGACGATCAGCAGCGTGCCTCCGTCGGGCGCAGCCCTCGCGGCCACGGCGGCGCCGAGCGTGCCGTTCGCGCCGCCGCGGTTCTCGACGATGACCGGCGCCTTGAAGTGGTCCGCCAGTTTGAGGCTGATGGCGCGCGCGAAGCCGTCGGTGCCGCCTCCCGCGGGATAGGGCGAAATCACGCGCATGTTCGCCGGGCGCGCGGGCGCTTGCGCGAGGACGTCACGCGAGAACGCGAGCTGCGAAATGAAAGCGGAAGCGGCTGCCGTCGTCAGGCGGCGGCGCGTCAACAGGGTGGGATTCACGGGGATCTTCGATCGGGTGCTGCAGGCATGCTAGCCAGTGACCAAGCCAAAGCAAATAGGCGTTGGGAATGGTTGATCCCAAAAGGGAATACTGCCCCGGGGAGACGGTTCAGGCCGAAAGCGCCGCGCGCGCCTGCGCCATCATCCGCTCGATGACATCGGCTGCGCAGGGTATGTCGCCGATCAACCCAACCGCTTCGCCGACAGTCACGTTGGCTCGCGCAAAGTCCGCTTGCGCCACGCCTTCATCGAACGAAGCGCGCGCGGCTTCCGGTGAATCCTTGAGCGTCTCGATACGTGACTCCCATTCGCGATGCAGCGCGTTGCGCACCGCGCGGAAGTCATACGGCGCGGGCCAGTCCTTGCGCCTCAGGATGTCGAACACCGCGCTGCGGGCCGTGGCGTCACCGTCCAGCCCGAGGGCGTGCTGCTTGGCCACAAGCGGGGCGAGGCATTCCTGCGTCGCCCATAACCGCGAGCCCATCAGCACGCCGTCCGCGCCGAGCACGCGCACGGCAGCAAGTCCGCGGCCGTTCGCGATACCGCCCGCCGCCAGCAGCAGCGTACCGGGCGAATTGAGGGCGAGCCAGTCCGCCGCCTCGGGCACGAAGCTGATCACGGCGCGTCCGTTGTGCGCGTCCATTCCATGCCCACCCGCTTCGCCGCCTTGCGCGATCACGACGCTCGCGCCGGCTTCGATCGCGAGCGGAATCTGGTCCATGCGCTGGACCTGGCAGAGGAGGGCGCTGCCCGCATCGACGATGCGCCGGCCGTACGGCCTGGGGTCGCCGAAGGAGAGCATCACCGCGCGTGGGCGATGCTGAAGCACCCAGTCGAGGGCCGACGCGTCCTCATCGAGCTTCCAGGTGATGAAGCCGCAGCCGATGCGCTCGCGCGGGCCTAGCGAGAGCGCGAGTTCATGTTCGCGCTGGAGCCAGGGCAACTCGCCGTAGCCACCGCCGAGAAGTCCGAGGGCGCCGGCACGTGCGCATGCCGCGGCGAGCGCGCCGCCGGCGGCATAGGCCATCGGCGCTTGTGCGATGGGTGCGGTGAGGCCGAATGCTTCGGAGAAGCGGGAAGGGGTTACGAATGCGGGCATGCGCGATCTTGAGTCCACCCGCGCCGCGCGATGGACAGGGGTAACCCGGAATCGTGCAGAAGCCGGTCGCCCGTTTGCCGACCTTCAGCGAACGAAGAACGCGACATTCCTGGTCGCGAGCGCGGTGCGCACTTGGGCAACCAATGTCAACACCTTCTTCCAACCCTCTTCCGATCCGCCATTGTCCAGATAGAGGCTCTTGGCCTTTGCATCGCGATCCTGTGCGCAGGCGCCGCCGATTGCACAGATGATGCTGAGTTCGTCGTCAAGGGCGCAGGGGAGGTCTGGCTTGCAGAATCCCAGTTCGAGGGCGGTGTAAGCCTCGAGATGCTTGAGCCCGTCCTTCTCGGAATAGACGACACCGCCAAGATAAAACCCCAAGGACTTTTTAGCCTCTGTATCAGACTGGGCAACGACGTCCCAAAGACGTTGACTTGTCCACAACA
Source organism: Pseudomonadota bacterium (assembly GCA_040385005.1). Taxonomy (GTDB): domain Bacteria; phylum Pseudomonadota; class Gammaproteobacteria; order Burkholderiales; family Burkholderiaceae_C; genus Ramlibacter. Next base: position 5,714 of record JAZKIF010000070.1, on the reverse strand, counting down.
GCGGATCATCGATTTCCATCGCGCGAGCCATGGCAGATCGAATCTGATCGCGGCCGCCGCTCCTGGCAGCTGTTCGCAAATCCTTCTCTGCGGCCAACAAAGGATCGCTGGTGACCGAAACTCTCTTGAGCTCATTCACCAGCGCATGCGCTTCCCCGGCGAGGAATCCTGAGCAGCGGCGGGGCAAATATTCGATCTTCGCGAGTTGCCAGCTCGGGATCGTGCCCGTGGCGTCGATATGCTTCGCAATCGCCGCATTGCCTCTTTGCGCAATGACCGAATATTCACGGCCGCACAAATTCGCCACGTAATTCGCATAGAAAATGCCGCCTTCGCCTGGACGAGCCTTGGCCTGCAACGCGAATGCCCTGAAGTTATCCGCGGTCGCGTACTCCCGCAGCAAGCGCTGAGAAGAGGCGCCATTGGAGACTGATGCAGAGGACTGGGCGTTCACGGTCACCGACAGGAGCGACAACGCAGCTGCAATAAGAAATTGTGCAAGTTTCATTGGTTCACCCCGTAGTCGTGCAGCTTTTGACCGTGCCATCACCCAGGGATAGCGAGCCTGGAACGTTCCCCTCATTTACCAGGGCCCCTGTGAGAACCGAAGCTACGATCCAACCTTCTTTCCCGCCGTCTGCGTATGTGACCTGAAACGTGAACTGCTTCGCACCATTGTAGAAGTACGAGGAGTTGCTTCTGAGCAGCCCGCGCAAGCTTGCTGCGTTGTCGTAGCCGCGGATGAATGCAAAGATCTGTTGCGCGGCGAGGAATCTGTCAGTTACGCCGGCGCGGGAGGTTGTGTTCTTCGTTTGTGCGGTTGCGCCAATGTTGCATCTGGCATCCGGTGTTGTTGCGGGATTGATCCTGGCTTGAGCGACAAACTCCTTGTACTCGAAGTAGTACTCCCAAGTCAGAGTTCGCGTGCCATACCAGGCGCTGGCAATCACGGCATCGAGTGCGGGGACATTTCCTTCCGCGTAGATGTTGCGGAAGCTCGGAGACCCGATGATCACGACAGTGGCAAGCGTCACCGTGTCCAATGTCGCGGCGTGCACTGGGCCAATTGCGAATGTGGCGGCGGCAGCAATGCCTGCGTGCATCGCCATCGACCGCAAGGGCGTGCGCGCACCTGACCGTAGACGGGACCATTTCGAATCCATTTGTTTGGATCTCCCTCGTGCAGCCGGCGCCGTGTCGCAGAATGCGCGCCCTTGAAACCACACATGTTTCTTAATATAAAAGGACTCTTGCAGACGAGAAGAAGGTGTTTTCCCTTAATTTTTCCAAAGAAAGTGGAGGTCGGAGATGGCGCTTTGCCGCCGCGAGAAATCGGCTCGGGATCTGACTTTTCAATCCGTGCGCGAATGCGGGCAGGGCTTTGCGACGGAATCTCTTCCGCGGGTTCCGTGATCGTGGGGGCTTCGCAGGCATTCGGCGCCGTGATCGAGTTCGTGGGATAGAGGGCAGCCCACGGACTACAGCGTGCGCTACAGTCTGGAGATGAATTGGCTTCGCTCTCGCATCATGCGGCATCCCTGGCACGCGTTGGTATTCGGAAAGGCAGTGCTCCTGGCCGGTAGCATCCTGGTGGTGGGCGCTGTTTTCGCACGTGTTGGCTTGATCAACGTGAATGCCGAGCGGGCGCAAGCGAAGCTGCCTTCGCTTCACTTCCTCGCCGAGGCTTATCCGCAGTACCCCACCTGGCTGGTGCCGGAGGGGCCGCTGGGATTCAGCATCGCGGCCGCCCTGGTGATGGCTGGCTTGTCCGTGACGGTGCTGGCGGAGAAAGTGGCGAAGCGCTGATCCCGTTGCTCTCGCCGATCACGATCTCCTACGCCGGCGTCAAGTCTCTCGCGAGCCCCGTCCTCAACGGCAACGACCGCACTCGCTTCCCCGAAGCCGCGAATATTGCATTCGCCAGCGCCGGCGCCACCGGCGGCAATCCAACTTCACCCAGCCCACCCAGCGGCCCGTCGCTCTCGACAAAGGTGATGTCGATCACCGGCACCTGGTCCATCCGCAGGATCGGATAGTCCGGAAAGCTCTTCTGCACCACCGCCCCGCGATCGATGGTGATGGCTTCGCCGAGCGCCGCGCTCAAGCCCATGATGATCCCGCCCTCGACCTGCTGCTTCCCGGTGTCGCTATGAACCACGAAGCCGCAGTCGACAACGGCCGTGACGCGATGCACCTTCGGCGCGCCGTTCGCGTCGAGGGTCGCTTCGATCACTTCCGCGACCACGCTGCCGAAACTTTCCACCAACGCGATGCCGCGCGCGTGCCCGGCCGGTAACGGCGTTCCCCAACCCGCACGGCGCGCCGCTTCGTCCAGCACGCGGCGATGCCTCGATTCCGGCGCAAGATTGATGCGCCTGAACTCCAGCGGATCCTGCTTCGCCAATGCAGCCAATTCGTCGATGAACGACTCCGTGAAAAACCCGTGCAGGCTGTGCGCCACGCTTCGCCACGCGCCGTAGCGAATGTGCGTCGGCGAAGCGACAGTGTCGATGCGCTGGTTCGCGATCGCGTAGGGCAGGGGGAAGCCCTCGTTGATCAACTCCGGCGTGTCCGTGAACCGCTGTTGCCACGCCTGCACCTTTCCCTTTCCGTCGAGGGTCGCTTCGATGCGTGTCGCGACCGCCGGCCGGTACGCGCCTTGCGCAAAATCCTCTTCGCGCGACCAGATCAGTTTCACCGGCGCGGGCGACACGGCCTTCGCGATCGCGACGACCTGCGCAAGGTGATCCTTCTTCGGCGCGGAGCGCCGCCCGAACCCGCCACCCAGCGACATCGTCGTGAATTCCACATCATCGAGCGCCAGCCCGCTCACATCCACGAGATTCGCGCGCGCGCCGAGAGCGTCCTGCTCGCTGCCCCATACCTTGAGCTTGCCCGCGTCCCATACGGCCGTGACGTTGATCGGCTCCATCGTCGCGTGATGCAGGAATGGCACGGTGTACGTGGCGGCGAAGCGCGTGCCAGTCGCTTTCGCGACGTCGCCCTCCGCGGAGACCTTCTTCGCTGCGCCGCTGTCCAGCGCCGCGACGAAGCGCGAAGCGATCATGTCGCTGGTGCTGGTCGCGCTCGGGCTCGAGGAGAACTCCGGCTTCAATGCCGTGAGTCCAGTGCGTGCCGCCCAGTAGCCATCGGCCACCACGGCGACCGCGTTCGGCAGCTTCACGACCTTGCGCACGCCGCGCACGGCGAGTGCGGGCGCTTCATCGACGCGCAATAACTTCTCGCCATGCACCGGCGACGCCATCACTGTCGCGACCAGCATGCCGGGCAGCGCGACGTCGATGCCGTACTTCGTGCGGCCGGTCACCTTCGCGGGAATGTCCAGGCGCGGCGGCGCGGTGCCGATCACGCGGAATTCGCTTTTCTTCTTGAGCGTCACGTTCGATGGCGCATCCATCTCCGCCGCGCGCTGCACGAGTTCGCCGTAGCGCAGCGATCGCCCGCTGGCCGCGTGGTTCACTTTGCCATCCCGCGTGGCCAACTCCGAGCGGGGCACGTTCAACTGCGTCGCCGCCGCCGCCACGAGCATCTCGCGCGCCGCCGCCGCCGAAGCGCGAATCCCCATCTGCCCCGTGAAGCGCACGGACGCCGAACCGCCCGTCACCTGCATGTTCGCGAGCCGCCCGATCTCGCCGAACGCCATCTTCGCGCCCGACCGCGCGAACTCCGGCGCCTGCTTGCCCTTGAGCAGGAAGCCCTCGATGAAATGGCGGTTCGCGAACGCCGGGTCCGCCGGCGCCTGCACGGGCCGCATCTGGCTCCATTGCGCATCGAGTTCTTCCGCCGCCATCATCGCGAGCGCGGTGTGCGTGCCTTGCCCCATGTCGGAGTGAGGGATGTAGACGGTGACGAGGTCGTCGGGCGAGATGCCGATCCAGCCCGCGAGCAATGGCGACTTCGCGAGACCACGCGCGCGTTTGTCGAAATGCATGTCGCGCCCGATCAAGCCGACGACGCCCACGGTGAGCACGCCACCCACCGCGACGCCCGTGCCGATCAGCCAGGTGCGGCGCTTCATGTCCGCACCTTCGCGGCGGCGTGGATCGCCTGCCGCACGCGCGGGTAGGTGCCGCAGCGGCAGATGTTCGTCATGGCGGCATCGATGTCCGCGTCGGTCGGGTCTGGCTTCTGCGCGAGCAAGGCGGTGGCCGCCATGATCATTCCCGACTGGCAGTAACCGCACTGCGGCACTTGCGCCGCGATCCACGCCTTCTGCACCGGGTGTTCGCCCTCGGGCAAACCCGCACTGGGGCCAAGACCTTCGATGGTCGTCACGCGCGCGCCGGCAGCGGCCTCCAGTGGGTAGACGCACGAGCGCACGGCCGCGCCGTTGATGTGGACCGTGCATGCCCCGCATGCGGCAATGCCGCAGCCGAATTTCGTGCCGGTGAGCCCGGCGTTCTCGCGGATCGCCCACAGCAGCGGCATCCGCGGGTCGGCGTCGAGGGTCGTCGGTCGGTCGTTGAGGGTGAGCGTGACGGGCATCGGCGTTTCCTTGGGGGCTTGTGGGTGACGCAGGCATGGTGAGCCCGGGCCAGCGCGGCGGCAGTTGCCGCGCATGCCAATCCACATGCCGCACGCGCCACCGGTGGCATGGCGCCGCAAGCGCCCGGGGAATATCATCGCGCCGTGGCCCAGCCGCTCATCACCCCCTTGCCGAAGAACCTGCTCGACGCGATCGCCGATGCAGGCGTCGATCTCGCGGGCGCCGCGCGTGACGCACGGGTGGACCCTGCCGCGCTCGAATCGGGCGTGACGTCCGCGGAAGCGGAGCGGTTCATCTCCGTTGCGTGGCGGCGGCTCGACGATCCCGCCTTCGGGCTGCGCGCGGGTTGTGTACTGCGCCCCGAGCGCTACGGCATCTCGGGTCTCACGGCGATGGCGAGCGCGACGTTCGGCGCCGCGCTGCTGCGCAAGTCCCGCTACAACCGTCTCGTGTGGGGCGACAGCTACCGGATCCACGAGGACGCCACTTCGTTGACGGTGTCGACGGAAGCGCCGGACGAATCCCGGCCGTGGGGCCACTCGAAGGTCGACATGGAGTTCGCCTCGCTCGTCACGTTCGGCCGGCGCTTCGCGTCGCCCGAAGTCACGCCGCTACGCCTCGAGTTGCGTCGACCCAAGCCCGAGCCGGCCTTCGTCGCGCTGTATTCGGAAATCTTTTGTTGCCCGGTCGTTTTCGGCAAGCCGGTGAACAGCCTTCGCTTCTCGCAAGCGGATGCGCAGCGCCCCCTGATCTCGGCCGATCACCGCGCCGCCGAGTGGCTGGAGTTCGGCGCGCGGGCCGCGCTCGAACGCATGGACGACAGCGGCGTCACCACGCGCGTACGCGCACAGCTCGAGCGCATGCTGCAGGGCGACGAGCCGACTCTCGCCGCGGTCGCGTCCGGACTCTGCTTGAGCGAGCGCACCTTGCAGCGCCGCCTGTCCGCCGAAGGGCAGACTTTTCGCCGTGTGCTCGACGACATGCGCCGCGACGTCGCGCAGCGCTCGCTCGCCGCGGGCAAGCGCAACGTCATCGAGCTTGCGTACCTGCTCGGCTTCGAAGACTCGAACTCGTTCTACCGGTCGTTTCGCCGCTGGACGGGGACGACGCCGGAGTCTTATCGCAGGGCCGTGAACGAGTAGCTCAATCCGAGTGGCGGTCGGCCGGCGACTGGGGTGGGTCGTTCTCCGGAGACCGCGCGGTCCAG
>JAZKIF010000069.1:77166-115775 GCA_040385005.1 Pseudomonadota bacterium | reverse complement strand
CGCCGTGGTACATGCTCCAGCCGTCCTTGCGGCTGAAGTCCTGGCCGATGTCGCGCCCCGCGAGCGACGCCTGCGGCGCCATGCGCTCGTCGCCCTTCGGGTAGGCATCGTCGTGGTACGCGCAAAAGAGGAACGGGTCCGCCGTGACCCAGGGAAAGCCGAGGGGCTTGATGTTCAGGACGGGGCTGTTGCTCATGGGCGTACTCCAGGTGAATTGAATGGACTCACCCCCAGATGGGGCCGCCCGACGCAGCGCAAAGGGGCCCGCCGCGCAACGCAGCGGCCCACCAGCAGGACAGCCGGCCGGAGGGTTTCAGCTCAGTGGTGATGCCCATGCTCGCCATGGACATGGCGATGCGAGATCTCCTCGGCCGTCGCCGCGCGCACCCCGGTCACCTTGATCGTGAAGCGCAATTCGCGCCCCGCGAGCGGATGGTTGCCGTCCAGGTGCACGGTGTCGCCCCGGATCTTCATGACGTGGAAGACATGCGGCGTGCCCTCGTCGGTGCGGCCCTCGAGCTGCCCGCCGACCTTCACGCCGGGCGGAAACTCCTTCTTCGGGATGGTGCGCACCAGCCCCTCGTCGCGCACGCCGAACGCGTCCTCGGGCTGCAGCTGCAGGATGGCCTGGAAGCCGGCCTCCTGGCCTTCCAGCGCGGCCTCGATCTTCGGCAGCGTGTTGTCGTAGCCCCCGTGGAGGTAGACCATCGGGTCCTTGCTCTCCTCGATGAGCTTGCCGTTCGCCTCGGCGACCTTGTATTGCAGCGAAACCACGGTGTCTTTTTCGATTTTCATGCGCCAGATTCTGCCCGCGAAATTGCGTACAGTCGGAAGCTTTGCTGATTGCCGCCTGACCCGAATGACCGAGACCCCAACGCGCCCACTTTTGCAAGTCCTGGAGCGCCTGTTCCAGCTGTACCCCGACATGTTCGGCGCCCGCTTCCTGCCGCTCAAGCTCGGCGTCTTCCAGGAACTCCTGGAGGCCCATCCCGGGGAGTTCACGAAGGAAGAGCTCAAGGCCGCCCTGGCCGCCCATGCCCGCTCCGGCCGCTACCTGGAAAGCGTGGCGTCCGGCGCGCAGCGGCATGACCTCAAGGCCATGCCGGTCGAGCCGGTCGCGCCGGAGCACGTGCTGCACGCGATCATGGAGCTCTTTCGCCGCCGGCAGCGCCGCGGCAAGCAGGACCCGAGGCCGTGGCTGATCGCGCGCATCGTCGCCGCCATCGAGGCCTCGGGGCTGGCGCGCGATGCCTACCTGGAGCGGGTCAACACCCGTGACGAGACGGCCCTCGCGGCGATCGACGAGGCTTTCGCCCAGCTCGGCGGGCAAGCCGCCAGGCGCGAGGCGCTGCGCCGCGCGTTCGCCTCCAGCGGCAAGAGCGTGGAGGAATTCGCCGAGATGTACGGCATGGATGTCGATGCGATCCGCAAGGATCTCGAACCCGAGGGAGTCGCCGCCGTTTGACCGGACACGTCGCCCAGCTTTGCTTCATCACGACGTGCCGGGGGCGGCTGGAGCACCTGAAGCAGTCCCTGCCCACGTTCGTGAACCAGCCCGGCACGAGCTGCGTGGTGGTGGACTACGACTGCCCGCAGGATACGGCCGGCTGGGTCGCGGCAAACCATCCGCAGGTCTACGTGGTGCGCGAGACCAATCGCCCCAACTTCGAGATGGGCCGCTCGCGCAACCTGGGCGCGGGAGCCACGCGCGCCCAGTGGCTGTGCTTCGTTGACGCGGACACGTTGCTGGAGCCCGGCTTCGCGGCCGCCGTGCTGCCGCTGCTCGAGCGCGGCCACTACTTGCGCCCCTTTCCCCGCGAAACTGAAGCGACCGGTTTTTGCATTTGCCACCGCGATGACTTCGTGCGGATCGAGGGTTACGACTCGGCGCTGCAGAACTACGGCATGGACGACATGGATTTCTACCACCGCCTGGGCGAAGAAGGCGTGAAAAGCAGTAGTTTCCCCGGCGAGCTGATCCGGATGATCGCGCATGATCACGAGACGCGGATGGCGAATTTCACGTTGAAAGACCGCCGGCTGAGCATCGCGATCAACCAGACGTATTGCGCCGCGAAGTGGGACCTCATGCGGATGCGCCGCGCGAACATGCCGCTGGCAGCCCGCCTGGATCTCTACCGGGCGATTTCCGGCTCGGTGGTGGAGGCGCACCGCCTGCGCAAGCCCGTGGATTTCAATATCCCGATCGGGCGGCGCCCCGCCTACTACCTTGGAGAGCTGGGCATCTCGTTGGCGTATCGCACGGACGGCGACCCCGCCGTGATGCCACGCATCGAGCCCGCGCCTTAGACTTGGCGCCATGCCGACCGACACGATCTGCTTCGTCACCACTTGCAGGGGCCGGCTGGCGCACCTCAAGCAAACACTGCCGCTGCTGGTGAAGCAACCCGGCGCCAGTGTGGTGGTCGTCGATTACGACTGTCCGGAGAAGGCCGGCGACTGGGTCGAAGAGGCATATCCGCAAGTGCAGGTCGTGAGGTCCGGGCCCGCCGGATACTTCGAGCTGGCGCGCGCGAGGAATCTGGGCGCGCAGGCCGCAAAGGCCACGCAGGCGCCCTGGTTGTGCTTTGTCGACGCCGACGCGGTGCTCGCGCCCGGGTTCGTGGAAGCGATCGCGCCCTCGCTCCGGCCCGGCCATTTCTACATTGCCGCCGACTCTTCCGGAAGCATCAGCGGCATGTGCTTTTGTACGTCCGCGGACTTCGCCTCTGTCGGCGGCTACGACGTCGTCCTGCAAGGCTGGGGCATGGAGGACAAGGACCTCTACCGGCGGCTGGAACTCGCAGGCGTGCGCCTGCAGCGCTTCCCGGTCGACGGGGTGCGGATGATCCCGCATGGCGACGACATGCGCGTGCGTCACTACGACCTCAAGCGCCTGCAATTGAGCAGCTCGCTCAACTTCGTCTATTGCCGCGCGAAGTGGGACCTGATGAGCCTGGGCCGCCAGATGGAGGACGAGGCGCGCCGACGCGAGCTTTATGAACTGATCGGCAACGGCCTCAAGAGCGCGGCCGAAGGCGGCGTGCCTTTCCGGCTGCGCATCCCGACTTCCACCAAAGCGAGCGTCTCGGGCGCGGTGCTCAGCGCGAGCCTGATGTACGAACTCGGTGAAATCCCGCCTGGGCGCAGCGATCCCGCGACGCGAAGCCGCCCGCGATGAGCGATGCATTCCTGACGTTCATCACGACGTGCAGGGGAAGGCTGGAGCACCTGCAGCAGTCGCTTCCCAAGCTGGTTGCGCAGAAGGGCGCCGCCATCGTCATCGTCGACTACGACTGCCCGCAAGGCGCGGGTACTTGGGTCGAGGAGCATCACCCGGAAGTCGCTGTGGTGAGATCCGGACCACGCGAGCATTTCGAGGCGGCGCGCGCGCGCAACCTGGGCGCGGAGGCGGCCACGACGCCCTGGCTTTGCTTCACCGACGCGGACACGCTGCTGGATGCGGGGTTCAGTGCGGCGCTTGAGCCGCTGCTGGCGCCGGGCGGCTTCTACACGCTCGGCGAAGACGGCAGCTCGATGGGTTTTTGCGTGTGCAGCCGCGCGGACTTCACGCGCGTGCAGGGATACGACCCGGTGCTCCAGGGCTGGGGCATGGAAGACAAGGACCTGTACACGCGGCTGGAACTCGCCGGGCTGGAGCGGCGCCGAGCGCCCCGGCACCTGGTGACCATGATCCTGCACCGCAACGACTTGCGGGTGCAGCACTACGCGCTGAAGTCCGGCTATCTCAGCAGCACGATCAACTTCGTTTATTGCCGGGCCAAATGGGACCTGATGGCGGCAGGGCACCCGATGACCGACGAGGCTTTCCGCCGGGATCTGTACGCGCAGGTTTCCGGCGGCATGAAGGCGTCGGCGTCCAAGGGGGAGCCCTTCACCATCCGGCTCACGTTCAGGTCGCAGACCAGCTTTTCGGGCGCGCTCGTGAAGAGCAGTTTGGTCTACGACGTCGAGCCGCTGAAGCGGCTATAGGTGGAATGGCAGGCAATCAAGCCGCGAATACTAAAGAAACTCGTCGTCACGGCCTTGAATCCGGATTCGCTTGCCGACATTCTTGCGCCTTCCTCCGCGAGGGCGCGGTCTCGCACAGAAGGCGTCGCGCAAAGCAGGGGCGGTGGACCGATCGGCTTTTGTGCCTAGCTAAGCGCCATTCGCTCTAGCCTGCGTCCGGGGCATCATGCCGGGCTGGATTTATAGTGAATTACATCGACGCTCCATATAATTTCCTGTAATCGACGAAGAAGAAGGATCGCGAGTCCCTCAGCCCTCGTCCTTGATCCGGTACTGCGACGCCAGCTGCGTCTGCACCGCCGGCGGCACCGGCTCGTAGTGGCTGAACTCCAGCGTGTAGCGACCCTGGCCACCGGTGAGCGCGTTCAGGCGCGACTGGTAACTCGAGAGTTCCGAGAGCGGCGCGGTAGCCACCACCGCCAAGCCGCCTGTGGCCGATGTCGTGCCGCTCACTTGCCCGCGCCGTGACGCGAGGTCGCCCGTGATGTCGCCGATGTTGTGTTCCGGCGCGGAGATCTCGACGTTCACGAACGGCTCCAGCACGCTGGGGCGCGCCGCCTGCACGGCGGCTTGCACGGCGCGCTTCGCGGCCTGGATGAACGCGATCTCCTTGCTGTCCACCGTGTGGTGCTTGCCGTCGTACACGACGACCTTCAGGTCCACCACCGGGTAGCCCGCGACCACGCCCGCCTCCAGCGCCTGCCGCACGCCTTTCTCCACGGCGGGCATGAAGTTGTAGGGGATCGCGCCGCCCTTCACCTGGTCGACGAACTCGAAGCCCGTGCCGCGCGGCAGCGGCTCGACGCGCAGGAACACCTCGCCGAACTGGCCCGCGCCGCCGGTCTGTTTCTTGTGGCGGTGATGGCCCTCGGCGGGCGCGGTGATCGTCTCGCGATACGCGATGCGTGGCGGCCGCGTGCTCACCTGGCAGTTGTGCACATCGGTCAGGCGTTCGAGCAGCGTGCGCAGGTGCAGCTCGCCCAGGCCGTACACGACGCTCTCGTTCGTCGCGGCCACATGATCCAGCCGCAGGCACGGGTCCTCGCTCACCAGCTTTTGCAGGATGTCGTGCAGGCGCTGCTCGTCGCCGCGGCGCTTGGGCTCGATCGCGAGGCCGTGCACCGGCACCGGAAAATCCAGCGGCTTCAGGTGGATGTGGTCGTCCTCCGCCGCGTCGTGCAGCACGGCGTCGAAGTGCAGTTCCTCCACCTTCGCGATCGCGCAGATGTCACCGGGAAAGGCGCGCGGCACTTCCTTGAACTCCTTGCCCTGCAGCGTGAAGAGATGCCCCACCTTGAAAGGCCGGCGCGCATCGCCGACATACAGCTGGCTGTCGCGCGTGAGCGTGCCCTGGTGCACGCGCAACACGCCCATCTTGCCCACGTAAGGGTCCTGCGTGACCTTGAACACGTGCGCGAGCACGTGCAGTTTCGGATCGGGCAGGGCCTTGAGCGGCTTGGCCTCCGCACCCTCGCCATTCAGGAACGCAGGCGGATTGGCCTCGGTCGGATCGGGCAGCAGCTTGGCAATCACATCCAGCAACTCCGGCACGCCCGCGCCGGTCCGCGCCGAGACGAAACAGATCGGGATGAGATGCCCTTCGCGCAGCGCCTGCTCCAGCGGTGCGTGCAACTCTTTCGGATCGACGTCGCCATCGTTCAGGTAGCGCTCGACGAACGCCGCATCGACTTCCACCACCTGCTCGACGAGCGCGCGATGCGCCTGCGCGACCGACGAGAAATCGGTCGCCGGCCCATCTTCGGCCATGTTGTAGAAGCAATCGACGACCTTCGCGCCGCGTTCGGCGGGCAGGTTCACCGGCAGGCACTCCTTGCCGAACGCGGCCTGGATCCGCGACACCAGCGCTTCCAGATCGACGCCCTGCGCGTCGATCTTGTTCACGATGATGAGCCGGTCGCGCTCGCGCTGCGCCGCCCACTGCATCATGCGATCGGCCATCGGCTCCAGGCCGGTTGTCGCGCCGATCACCACGGCGGCGGTCTCGACGGCTTCCAGCGCGGGCAGCGACTGCCCCAGCAAATCGGGCGCGCCGGGCGTGTCGATCAGGTGGACGTGAACGCCGGCGTGGTCGAAATGCACGACGCTCGAATTGAGCGAGCGCTGTGCCTTCTTCTCGAGAGGATCGTGGTCGCTGACGGTGGAGCCGCGCTCCACGCTGCCGGGTGTGCCGAGCGCGCCCGCTTTCCACAGCAGCGCCTCCACCAGGCTGGTCTTGCCGGCCGTCGCCGGCCCCACGAGGGCCAGCGTACGCAACGCGGCGATTTCCACAGGTGTCGGCATCGAGGGTCTCCTCACGCAGGGAGCCAACATGTTAAGCCACCACCCCGCCCCCTTGGCAAGTGCTTGCGCGTCTGCTGATCAGTTGAGAAGTGCGGCGTCGGTGTTCGGCCGTAGCCCCGCGCCGACCTTGTCCTACAGTGGCTGGGCGGGTGCCGCGTATGCTCGTTCCATGGGCATGCCAAGAGACAGCGCAAGGGAAAAGAACGCGGGCACGAGCGCCGGCGACAAGCCGCGAGCCGTGCGCAACAGCGACGAGATCGAAGTTGCCTATTACACGAAAGAACTGGGGCGGGACTTGCAGCGCAAGATGCTGCAGGGCCGGCTGGACGATTTCGCGCACGGGCCCGCGCGTGCCGCGAGCCATGGCGAGGACACCGAAGCCCCGATGACACCGCCGCGGGAAGACCGCGCGGGTTGAACCGCCGTCAGCGTGCCGCTGTCGGCCAGCGGTCGTAGAGCTTCACGTCCACCGTTTCTCCCCACAGCAGGATCTGCGCGGGCGATCCATCGTGGACCTGTTGCGCTGCATCGCCTCGCATATAGCCAAGGGCCACGCACGCGCCAGCGAGCGGGCTGAACCCGGCGGAGGAAATCTCTCCGGCCGCCTCACCGTCGCACAACAGCGTTTCCCCGCCCCATACATATGGCGTGCTCGACTGCAGCACCAGCGTCACCAGCTTCTTGCGCAAGGGCTTGTTGCGCGATGCGCGCAGCGCTTCCTGTCCGATGAATGCGCAAGCCTTGTCCGGCTTCACGCTGAACCCGAGGCCCGCCTCCCAGGGAGACTCATCCGGTCCGAGCTCAGCTCCCCACGCCCGGCGGCCCTGCTCGATGCGCAGCGCGTCGAGCGCGTAGTAGCCCGCATCGCGCAGGCCGAGGTCGCGACCCGCCTCGTGCAACGCGAGGTACACGTGCCGCGCCATCTCGACCGGCACGTAGAGCTCGAAGCCCGGGCCGCCGACATAACTCATCCGCGCCGCGCGCACGCGCGCGAAACCGAGGTCGATCTCTTTCGTCCACGAGAACTTCAGCGCCTCGGGCGAGAGATCGTCGGGGCTGACGCGCGCGAGCAGTTCCCGCGCCTTCGGTCCCATGACGGAGAGAACGCTGGTCATCGCCGATACATCGGTCAGCACGGCGTGCTCATCGGGTGCGATGTGCCGGCCGATCCAGTCCGCGTCGCGCGTGGCCTGCGCGGAGCCGGTGACGATCAGGAAGCGATCCGTTGCCTGCCGCATCACGGTGAGGTCGCTCTCGATGCCGCCGCGCGCGTTAAGCATCGGCGTGTAGACCATCTTGCCGACCGGCACATCCATCTCGTTAGCGCACAACCGTTGCAACACCGCGAGCGCGTCACGGCCTTGCAGCAGAAGTTTGGAGAACGATGTCTGGTCGTAGAGGGCGACAGCTTCTCTCGTCGCCTTCTGCTCCTCGATCATCCATGGCAGCCAGCCTGGCGTGCCGAGCGTGTACTCGGGCCGCTGTGCACCGGAGCGGCGAAAGTAATTCGCGCGCTCCCAGCCATTCTTGCTGCCGAATTCCGCGCCCTTCGCGGCGAGCAGGTCGTACAGCGGCGAGGTACGCAGCGGCCGCGCGGTCTCCAGTTCCTGCCTCGGCCAGCGCATAGCGTAATGCAATCCGAGCGTCTCGCCGGTGCGCTCCGCCAGCGCCTTGCGGTTTCCGGTGAAGGAGCCGAAGCGCCTGATATCCACTTCCCACAAGTCAATGCTCGGCTCGCCGCCCAAGATCCATTCGGAGATCAGCCTTCCGGCCCCGCCGCTGTTCGCGATGCCCGCGGAATTGAACCCCGCGCAGACGAAGTAATTGCGCAGCTCCGGCGCCTCGCCGAGGATGAAGTTGCCATCCGGCGTGAAACTCTCCGGCCCGTTCAGCAGCATCTTGATCTCCGCCGTTTCGAGGCACGGCGTGCGATGCATCGCATTCGTCATCAGGATCTCGAACTGGTCCCAGTCCTCGTCGAGCAGCTGGAACTGGAAGGTGCTCGGGATGGGGTCCATCTTCCACGGCTTGGCCTGCGGCTCGAAGCCGCCCATCACCAGCCCGCCGACTTCTTCCTTGTAGTAGATGAACCCATCGGGATCGCGCATCACCGGCAGCATCGGATGCACCCCCTCGATCTTTCCCGTGACGATGTAGAAATGTTCCGCGGAATACAGCGGCACGTTCACGCCGGCGAGCGCGCCGAACTGCCGCGCCCATTGGCCACCGCAATTCACCACGACCTCGCATCGCACGTCGCCTTGCGCCGTACGCACTCCCGTCACGCGGCCATTGTCCGTGAGCACGCCGGTGACCTCGATGTCCTCCACGATCTTCACGCCGCGGTTGCGCGCGCCCTTGGCAAGCGACATGCACAAGTCCGCCGGGTTCGCCTTGCCGTCGCCGGGCAACCACAGCGCGCCCTGAAGGTCGTCGGTGCGCATGACGGGATATCGCTCGCCGGCTTCGCCCGGCGAAATTTCTTGGCACTCCACGCCGAAGCTGCGCGCCATCGCGAGCTGCTTCCGCAGCACCTTCATGCGCTCGGGCGTCTTTGCCACGTTCACGCTGCCGCACTGCTTCCAGCCGGTGGCCAGACCCGTCTCCGCCTCCAGCGAGGCATACAGCTCGATGCCGTACTTGCTCATCTGCGTCATCGTGCGGTTGGGCCGCATCTGGCCGACCAGCCCCGCGGCGTGCCAAGTGGTGCCGCTCGTGAGCTTGCCTTGCTCCAGCAGCAGCACTTCGGTGCGGCCCGCCTTCGCGAGGTGGTACGCGGTGGAACAGCCGGCGATGCCGCCGCCGACGATCACGATCTGCGCTTGCGAAGGTAGTTGCATGCCACTTCTCCTCGTCGTCAGCCCATGCGCAAGGCCATGACCCCGGCCACGATGGTGGCGGTGCCGATCGCGCGGCGCACGTTGAATGTTTCCTTCAGGAACCAGGTCCCCAGCAGCGCCGCGAACAGCACCGACGTCTCACGCAATGCGGCAACCGTAGCAACCGGCGCGCGAGTCATCGCCCACAGCGCGATGCCGTACGAACCGAGCGAGGCTGCCGCCCCCAGCAGCGCAACCGGCGCGCGCGCCCGCGCATAGGGCCACGCGGTCGCCATGCCGCGGCGCCATAGCACCATCAGCGCGAACGGCCAGCCGTCGAGCACGAACAGCATGACGACGTACTGGATCGGGTTGCCGCTCGCGCGCGCGCCGTGCGCATCGACGATCGTATAGAGCGCGATCACGACCGAATTGGAGAGCGCGAAGCCCACCGCGCGCGGCGAATCGAATGCATGCCGCGACAAACCCAGCGCGAGCACGCCGCAGCTCACGCCCAGCACGCCAGCCCACGCCATGGGCGTCAATGTTTCGCCCAACGTCGCGGACGCCGACAGCGCCACTAGCAGCGGCGCCGTGCCGCGCATGAGCGGATAGGTGAGGCCGAGATCGCCGTGTTTGTACGCGCCCGTGAGCGCGAAGTAGTAACCGATGTGAATAACGCACGAGGCGAAGATGTAGGGCCATGACTCGCGCGCCGGCAGCCCCACCAGCGCCAGCAACGGCAGCGCCACCAGCGAGCCGACGAGATGGATCACCGCCGTGTCGAGCGCCTTGTCGCTGCTGGACTTGACCATAGCGTTCCAGCTCGCGTGAAGCAGCGCGCCGAACAGCACCGCGGCCACCACGGGCCAGGTGAGGATCATGCGGCGCGCTCGCGGAGGTTCACGGCGCAACGTCGGGCGCGCGAGAGATAGTGTTCGAGCGTCGGTGTCGCGAGCCCCGCAGTCTTGGCGAGATCGTCCCAGACGCGCAGCCGCACGGCGTCGGACGCGCCGGATTGCGCGATGAAGGCCTCGGCCTGCGCCGCGTTGAAGATCCCGCCTTGCAACGCGAGCGATCGTTTCGAGTCATCCGACAGCGCCTCGAAGTAGCCGGGCCGCATGGCGCACAGGTAGCGCTTCGCATCGACGTGCAGCTTGATGGGGTCGATCACCCCATTGCCGAAGAGCCCGCGCAGGAACGGCAGCGCGCGGTACTGGTGGATGTCGTCGATGCCGCGCTCGGTCGGCGTGTCGCCCAGGTCATGGAGCAGGTGGCCGAGGTCGTGCAGCAGCGCTGCCGTGACGAGCTCATCATGGGCGCCTTCCTGTTCCCCGAGCAGTGCGCACTGCAGCGCGTGTTCGAGTTGCGTCACGGGCTCGCCCGAATACTGCTCGCCTCCGCGATCGGCGAACAGCTTCTCGATGTCGGCGAGGGAAATCATGGGGCCGCGCGACTCACACCCAGGGCAGCGAATAGGTCTTGAGGTTCGTGAAGCTCTTCATCGCTTCCTGCACGCCTTCCTTGTAGCCCAGACCCGAGTCCTTGATGCCGCCGAAAGGCGTGAGTTCCAGGCGATAGCCCGGAACCTCGCGCACGTTCACGCTGCCCACCTGCAACTCGTTCACGAAGCGCGTGATGTAGTCGAGGCGGTTGGTGCACACCGAGCTCGACAGGCCGTAAGCCGTGCCGTTGGAAATCGCGATGGCTTCCTCGATGGTCTTGAAGCGGATGATCGGAGACACCGGCCCGAACGTTTCCTCGCGCACCAGCGTCATCTCGGGACGCACGTTGTCCACCACGGTGGGCGAGTACATCGCGCCTTCGCGTTCGTTGCCGACCAGCAGGCGCGCGCCTTGCGACACCGCGTCGTTCACGCGCGACTGGAATGCTTCCGCTGCCGCGGCATCGATCACCGTCCCCATGTCGCTGGACTTGTCCATCGGATCGCCGTGCTTCCAGGCGCGTGTCTTTTCCACCACCTGTTCGGTGAAGCGCGCCGCCACCGATTCGTGCACGAGCATCCGTTTCACTGCCGTGCAGCGCTGGCCGGAATTCTTGTACGAGCCTTGCGTCGCCAACGTGGACGCCTCGTCGATGTCGGCGTCCTCCATCACGATGATCGGGTCGTTGCCGCCGAGCTCCAGCACCACGCGACGGTATCCCGCTGTCTGCGCGATGTACTTGCCGATGGAAACGCCGCCGGTGAACGTGACGAGATCGACGCGCTCGTTGGTGATCAGCTCGTCCGCGATCTCGCGCGGATCGCCGGTGACGACCTGCAGCATCTGCGGCGGCAAGCCGGCTTCGTACAGGATGTCCGCGAAGAAGATCGCCGAGAACGGCACCTTCTCCGACGGCTTGAGCACCATCCGGTTGTTCGTCGCGATGCTCGGCACCACCTTGTGCGCGACCTGGTTCATCGGGTGGTTGAACGGCGTGATCGCCGTGATCACGCCCAGCAGCGGCGAGCGCTGCGTGTAGACGCGCCGCTTCTTGCCGTGCGGCGTCAGGTCGCAGCTGAATATCTGGCCATCATCCTTGAGTACCTCGTTCGCGCCGAAGAGCAGCACATCGCTGACACGTCCGGCTTCGTAGATCGAATCCTTCAGGCAGAGGCCGGCTTCCGCAGTGATGAGGCCGGCGATGTCATCGAGACGCTCGCGAACGATGGCCGCCGCCTTGTTCAGGATGGCGGCGCGTTCGTAGCGTGTCAGTGTCGGCCTGAACGCATGCGCGGTCTCGAAGGCCTGCCGCACTTCCTCCAGCGTCGCCTTCGGCACCGTGCCGATGCGCTCGCTCGTGAACGGGTTGAACACGTCGATCGCGCGTTCGCGCCCCGCGCCGACTTTCGCGCCGCCAATGCGCATGGCACCCAGCTGGTGGTCGCGGATGAATTGAGCAGGCTTGTCCATCATTGCGCGTGGTTGAGCGCCAGATCGAATGCGTCGAAATTACGCAGGCGCCTCGACGTGTCCAGTCCCGGCAACTTGCGATTGAGGATCAGCGGCACGCGCTGCTCGCTGATGCCGCCGTGCGAACGCAGCGGTGCATCCAGGCCCGAGAGGTCATGCCGGCTCGCCGAAGTGCCGATCACCGTGAAGCGCTCCGACACGCACACGATGTCGCCGATGCGGTCGGGGGGCAACTCGAAACGCTGCGCTGCTTCCTCGCGGGTGTACACGCCTTCCATGCGCTTCTCGTTTTGCAGATCGCTCACGACCGTGCGCGCCTCCACACCGGCGGGCAGATAGATCGTCGCGAACGAACCCAACGCGCCGTGATGCACCACGTACGGATCGGTGATCGGCAGGATGACGCGCGCCACGCCCGGGCCCAGGCGCTTGTCGCACCAATCCTGCAGGTAGATCACGTCGGGCATGCCGTCGAGCGCGACTTTCGAGTTCATGCCGTGATCGGCCGTGAGCGCGATCACGCAACCCATGTCGTCGAGACGCCCCAGGTATCCGTCCATCATCGCGTTGAACGCGTTCGCGCCATCCGTTCCCGGCGCGTGCTTGTGCTGCACGTAGTCAGTGGTGGAGAGGTACATCACATCGGGCCGGCGCTGCTCCATCAGCTTCACGCCGGCCGCGAAGACGAACTCCGACAGCTCCGCGCTATACACGCTCGGCACCGGCATGCCGACCATCGCCGGCACGCCGGTGATGCCGTTCTCCTCCACCGTCGCCTCGTCTGACTTCTCGGACGAAAAGCAGATGCCTTTCATCTTGTGGCCGAGCAGGCGGCGCAGCTTGTCCTTGGCGGTGATGACGGCCACCGATTTCCCCGCGTCGGAGAGCGCGGCGAGTATCGTCGGCGCGCGCAGCCACTTCGGGTCGTTCATCATGACCTCGGCGCCGCTCGCCGTGTCGTACAGGTAGTTGCCGCAGATGCCGTGCACGCTGGGCGGCGCGCCGGTCACGATCGAGAGGTTGTTCGGGTTGGTGAAGCTCGGCACCACGCAATCGGCGATGAGCCCGGTACCCTCGGCGAGCGTGCGCCGGAGCCAGGGCATGTGCCCCGTGGCGACCGCCTGCGCGAGATAGTCGGGCTCGCAGCCATCGACGCAGACGACGACGGTGGGCGAGGTGGGCAGCTTGTAGCGGCGGTCATTGACGTTGAGCACGGCCGGCCTTTCCGTTCTTCGCGGCGCTGACGCTGCCGCTGTGGCGTTCGCGGGCGCGGTCCTGCCTGCGCAAATCGTTCTCGATGGTTCGCTCCTTGCTGTCCATGACGTGGGCGTACATCGCCTTGCCCGCGGCATCGGCGTCGCCGGAGCCGATGGCCTTGATGATCTGCCGGTGCTCGCTGGCCGAGATCGGCAGCAGCCAGCCGTCGGCGAGATTGAGTCGGCGAAAAAGCGACAGCTCCTTGATCAGCTTGCGATAGATGGAGGTGAGCTTGCCGTTGCCCGCCATTTCCACCAGGCGGTCGTGGAACTTGAGGTTCAGCAGGTGGTAGTTGTAGGCGTCCTCGATCTTCACGGCCTTCTCCATCGCGTCGACGAGGCCTTTGAGTTCCTTCATCTGGGCGGGCGTGATGTGGACCGCGAGACGCCGGCCGACGAGCTCGTCCATCGCGGCGCGCAGGTCGAAGATCTCCACGGCTTCGTCGATCGGGATGTCGCGCACGAAAACGCCGCGGTTCTTTTCGGTGCGAACGAGGCCCGCTTCCTCGAGCATACGGAAGGCTTCGCGCACGGGGCCGCGCGACACGCCCATCTTCTCGGCAAGCGTCGCCTCGATCAGCTTGCTGCCCGGCGCGTATTCACCCTGGAGGATCGCGCGCTCGATCTCCTGCTGCACCACGTTCGTGAGCGAACTGCTTTGCAACAGTGCGATCGTCGCGTTGGCAATGGCGTTCATGGCGCCCATTAGAGGGCAGCGCAGCAAGGATTGTCAACAATTGGCAAAAAACAATTGACAACATTTCAGGCCGGGCGTCCAATGATTTTTCGAGGCCGAGCGCGAGACAGGGACGGGAATCAGGGTTGTCATCGCGCCGTCACCGCTGTTGGGCAGAGTCAAAACCTTTTGTCTTTCGAGGAGTTCTCCATGCGTGCGTCTCTCGTCATCAAATCCCTCCTGCTCGCGGCTCTCGCCGCGGCCGGCGCCGGGGCCTTCGCCCAGAAAACCCAGCTGCTGGTCTACACCGCGCTGGAGACCGACCAGCTCAAGGCCTACCAGGAGGGCTTCAACAAAGCCTGGCCGGACATCGAGATCAAGTGGGTGCGCGACTCCACGGGCGTCATCACCGCCAAGCTGCTCGCCGAGAAGAACAACCCGCAGGCCGACGCCGTGATGGGCGTCGCTGCCTCGAGCCTCGCGCTGCTGGACAAGCAAGGCATGCTCGAGCCCTACGCGCCGCTGAACCTCGACGGCATCATGAGCCAGTACAAGGACAAGAAGAAGGTGCCCGCGTGGTTCGGCATGGACGTGTGGGGCGCCACGGTGTGCTTCAACACGGTGGAGGCCGGCAAGAAGAACATGCCCAAGCCCGAAACCTGGAAGGACCTCACCAAGCCGATCTACAAGGGCCAGATCGTGATGCCCAACCCGGCATCGAGTGGCACCGGCTACTTCGACGTCACCGCCTGGCTCACGCTCTTCGGCGACGACAAGGGCAAGGGCGGCGGCTGGAAGTACATGGACGCGCTGCACGACAACATCGCGCAGTACACGCACTCGGGCTCCAAGCCTTGCAACATGGCAGCCGCCGGCGAATACGTGATGGGCATCTCGTTCGAGTACCGCGGCAACACCAACAAGGCCAAGGGGGCGCCAATCGACCTCGTCTTCCCGAAGGAAGGTTTGGGCTGGGACCTCGAAGCGTTCGGCATCCACAAGGGCACGAAGAAACTCGACGCCGCGAAGAAGCTAGCCGACTGGGCTTCGAGCAAGGACGCGATGATGCTGTACGGCAAGAACTTCGCGATCACCGCGCAGCCGGGCCTCGCGCCGCCGCTGCCGAACGTGCCGAAGGACTACGAGGCGCGCCTCGTGAAGATGGATTTCAGCTGGGCCGCGGAAAACCGGGAGCGCATCCTGGCAGAGTGGATGAAACGGTACGACGCGAAATCCGAAAAGAAGTGATGTCGGCCAGCGCAGTGAACCCGTGACACCATCGAACTTCCTCGAACTGCGCCACATCCGCAAGGAGTTCGGTGGCTTCACCGCGCTGCAGGACATCAACCTGGACATCCGCAAGGGCGAGTTCGTCTGCTTCCTCGGCCCGTCGGGCTGCGGCAAGACGACGTTGTTGCGGATCATCGCGGGACTTGAAGTGCAGACCGCGGGCGAAGTCTGGCAAAGCGGGCGCGAGGGGTTGCGTGATATCTCGCGCCTGCCGCCCGCCGAGCGCGACTACGGCATCGTCTTCCAGAGCTACGCGCTGTTCCCGAACCTGAGCGTCGCGGACAACGTAGGCTACGGCCTCGTCAACCGCAAGACGCCGCGCGCGGACATCCACAAGCGCGTCACCGAGCTGGTGAAGCTGGTGGGCCTGCCCGGCAGCGAAGGCAAGTACCCCTCGCAACTCTCCGGCGGCCAGCAGCAACGCATCGCCTTGGCGCGCGCGCTGGCGACGTCGCCGGGCTTGCTGCTGCTGGACGAGCCGCTCTCCGCGCTGGATGCGCTCGAGCGCGTGCGCCTGCGCCAGGAGATCCGCGCGCTGCAACAGAAGGTCGGCGTGACCACCATCATGGTGACGCACGACCAGGAAGAGGCGCTGTCGGTCGCCGACCGCATCGTGGTGATGAACAACGGCACGATCGAGCAGGTCGGCACGCCGCTGGACATCTACCGCGAACCTGCCTCGCCCTTCGTTGCCGATTTCGTCGGCAAGGTGAATGTGCTTCCCGCGAAGGTCGCGGGCGGCGAACTGCGTTTCGGCAGCCTGTGCATCCCGTGCGAAGGCGCGGACCGCGACGCGCGCGTGTACCTGCGGCCGGAGGATGTGCTGGCGCGGCCCATCGGGGCCAACGACCCGCATGTGTTCGACGCGAGCATCGAGAAGATCGAGTTCCTCGGTTCGTACTGCCACGTGCGGGTGAGCTCGCCGGCACTCGACGCCAACAAGCTCACCGTGTACCTGTCGCTCAACTATCTCTCGGAACAATCGCTGGCCGAAGGCTCGCTCCTGCGCCTGAAGTTGCTGCCCGAGCGGATCAAGGTCTTCTAGGGGCGGCCGCGATGTCCGCAGTGCTGCCAGCAGTGACCGCCGCACCCGTCAGGCAATCGGCGCACTGGACCGATCGCATCGCCCACGTCGCGCTGGCGGTCGTGGCGCTCGCGCTCGTCGCGTTCCTCGCGCTACCGCTGCTCACGATCCTCTTGCAGTCCTTGCAAGGCAAGCAGGGCGAGTTCGTCGCGCTGGACAACTTCATCGAATACGCCAAGACGCCGTCGCTGCTCGCGAGCCTGTGGAACAGCTTGTGGGTCTCCGCCGTGGTGACGACGGTCGCCGTGCCGATCGCCTTCGGATTCGCGTACGCGCTCACGCGTTCGTGCATGCCGTTCAAGCCGCTGTTTCGCGGCATCACGCTGATCCCGCTGCTCGCACCCTCGCTGCTTGCCGCCATCTCGCTGATCTACTGGTTCGGCAACCAGGGTGTGCTGAAGACATGGATGGTCGACCTGGGTTGGCGCGAAATCTACGGCGCGCCGGGCATCGTCATCGCGGAATGCTTCGCGGTGTTTCCGCATGCGCTGATGATCCTGGTCACCGCGCTCAGCTTGTCGGACGCGCGCCTGTACGAAGCCGCGGACGCGATGGGGACCAGCGCCGCGCGCAAGTTCTTCACCATCACGCTGCCCGGCGCGAAATACGGCCTCATCTCCGCCGCACTCGTCACGTTCACGCTCGTCATCACGGACTTCGGCATCCCGAAAGTGATCGGCGGAAGCTTCAACGTGCTCGCCACCGACGTGTTCAAACTGGTGATTGGCCAGCAGGATTTTTCCAAGGGCGCGGTCGTGGCGATCCTGCTGCTCGCGCCCGCGATCATCACCTTCGCCGTTGATGGCTACGTGAGCCGCAGGCAGACCGCGATGCTCACCGCGCGCGCCGTGCCCTACCGGCCCAAGCCCGTGCCGAAGTACGACGCGGCGATGACGCTCTATTGCTCGTTCATCGCGTTCCTCGTGCTCGCGATGCTGGGCATGGCGATCTTCGCGTCGTTCGCGAGTTTCTGGCCGTACAACCTCACGCCCAGCCTGCGCCACTACGTGATGGGCCTGGTGGATGCGGAAGTCGGTGCGGGCTTCGTCAACAGCCTGAAGATGGCCGCCGGCACCGCGTTCTTCGGCACCGCGCTGGTGTTCTGCGGCGCGTATCTCATGGAGAAGACGCAAGGTGCGCCGGGGCTGCGCGGGATCGTGCGGCTGCTCGCGATGCTGCCGATGGCGGTGCCGGGCCTGGTGCTTGGTCTCGGCTATATCTTCTTCTTCAACGAGCCGGGCAATCCGCTCAACGGCCTGTACCACACGCTGGCGCTGCTCACGCTGTGCACCATCGTCCACTTCTACACGACCGGCCATCTCACGGCGGTGACGGCGCTCAAATCGCTGGACGGCGAGTTCGAGGCGGTGAGCGCATCGCTCAAGGTGCCGTTCTTCAAGACCTTCTGGCGCGTGACGCTGCCGATCTGCACGCCGGCGCTGGTGGACATCGCGCGCTACTTCTTCATCAATGCGATGACGACGATATCGGCCGTGGTATTCCTCTATTCGCCCGAGACAAAGGTCGCGTCGATCGCCATCCTCAACCTCGACGAAGCCGGCGAGATGGGCGCGGCGGCGGCGATGGCAGTGCTGATCGGCGTCGCATCGACCATCGCCACGTTGATCTTCATGGCGCTTGCGTGGTGGGTGAATCGCCGCACCCAGGCATGGCGCACGACATCCAGATAACACGGAGAGAGACACCATGGACCGCGACAAGATTCTCCTCACCCCCGGCCCCTTGACCACCACGCTGCGCACGAAGTTGGCCATGCTGCGCGACTGGGGCTCGTGGGACAGCGACTTCAACGACGTGACGGCGCGCGTGCGGCGCAGCCTGCTGAAGGTGATCCATGGCGAGGGCACGCACGTCGTCGTGCCGTTGCAAGGCAGCGGCACGTTCAGCGTCGAGGCCGCGGTCGCGACGCTCGTGCCGCGCGACGGCCACGTCCTGGTGCTGGACAACGGCGCGTACTGCAAGCGCGCGGCACGCCTCACGACGCTCATGGGACGTACCTGCACGATCATGGCTTTCGACGAGGCGCAGCAGGTTTCCCCCGCGGCGCTCGAAGACAAGCTCAACGCCGACAAGACGATCACGCACGTGGTGCTCATCCATTGCGAGACCGGCGCGGGGGTGTGGAACCCGCTGCAGGAAGTCGCCGATGTCTGCGCGAAGCACGACAAGGGCCTGATCGTGGACGCGATGAGTTCTTTCGGCGCCCTGCCGATCGACGCGCGCGAAACGCGCTTCGATGCGCTCATCGCCGCGAGCGGCAAGTGCCTGGAGGGCGTTCCGGGCATGGGCTTCGTCTTCATCCGCAAGGCCGTGATCGACGGTTGCGCGGGGCGTAGCCAGTCGCTCGCGATGGACCTGCACGACCAGTACGTGTACATGGAGAAGACCGGCCAATGGCGCTTCACGCCGCCCACACACGTGGTCGTCGCGCTAGCCGAGGCGATCCAGCAGTTCGAGGACGAGGGCGGCCAGCCGGCTCGCCTGGCGCGCTACACCAGCAACTACCAGACGCTCATCCATGGCATGTCGCGCCTCGGGTTCATGCCGTTCCTGGACCCGAAGATCCAGGCGCCGATCATCGTTACCTTCAACGCGCCGGGCGATGCGCGCTACGACTTCAAGACGTTCTACGCGTCGGCGCGGCAACGGGGTTTCATCCTGTATCCCGGCAAGCTCACACAGGTCGAAACTTTTCGCGTAGGCTGTATCGGCGCCATCGGGCCGAACGAGATGGAGCAGGCTGTCGCGGCGGTTGCGCTGACGCTGGAAGACATGGGGATCGCTTCCGGAGAGCCTGCTATTTGAGAAATCGCGGCGCTTGAAAAAAATCAACGGAAGGCAACAACGAATGGCCACTGCAAAAGTCCACCCGGCGTTAACGAAAATCCGCAAATCCGGCGCCAACAAGATCAAGGTCGCCTGCAGCGACATCGACGGCGTCCTGCGCGGCAAGTACCTGCACAAGGACAAATTCGAAGGCGCCGTCGACTCTGGCTTCGGGTTCTGCGACGTGGTGTTCGGCTGGGATTCCAGCGACCAGTGCTACGACAACGCCACCGTCACCGGCTGGCAGCACGGCTTTCCGGACGCGCTCGCGCGTCTCGACCTCGATACGCACCGCAACGTGCCATGGGACGGCGGCATCGATTTCGTGCTTGGCGAGTTCATCAACGCCGACGGCTCGCCGTATGAGGTGTGTCCGCGCCAGACGCTCAAGCGCGTCCTGAAGCGCGCGGAGAAACTCGGCTTCCAGGTCATGACCGGCATGGAATACGAGTGGTTCAACTTCCGCGAGACGCCGCAGACATGGGCCGCGAAGAAGGGCGTCGAACCCGAAACGCTTACGCCGGGCATGTTCGGCTACTCGCTGCTGCGCGTGAACCAGAACCGGGAATTCTTCAACGCGCTGATGGACGAGATGCTCGCGTTCCGCGTGCCGATCGAGGGCCTCCACACCGAGACCGGTCCCGGTGTCTACGAAGCCGCGCTCGGTTTCAGTGAAGCATTGGAGCAGGCGGACCGCGCGATCCTCTTCAAGAGCGGCGCGAAGGAAATCGGCGCACGTTTCGGCATCATGCCCAGCTTCATGGCGAAGTGGAACCAGCACCTGCCGGGATGCAGCGGCCACATCCACCAGAGCCTGTCGGACGGCAAAACGAACCAGTTCTACGACGCGAAAAGTCCGCGCAAGATGAGCAAGCTCTTCGAGAGCTACCTCGCCGGCCAGGTGCTGTGCCTGATGGAATTCGCGCCGATGTTCTGGCCGACGATCAACAGCTACAAGCGGCTGGTCGACGGCTTCTGGGCGCCGGTCAAGCCGACCTGGGGCATCGACAACCGCACGGCGAGTTTCCGCGTGATCGCGGGCGGCGTGAAGAGTACGCGGCTGGAGACGCGTTGCCCCGGCGCGGACGTCAATCCCTACCTCGCGATGGCGGCCGTCATCGCTGCCGGCATTTACGGCGTCGAGAAGGGCCTGAAGCTCACGGCCCCCCCGATCACCGGCACCAATCAGGGGGCTGAGAACATCCCGCGCGCACCGCGCACGCTGATCGAGACCACACGCAACTTCTCCAACTCGAAGATCGCGCGGGAGATGCTGGGCGATACCTTCGTCGAGCACTTCGCGGCGACGCGTGAATGGGAGTACCGGCAGTGGCTCGACGGAGTGACGGACTGGGAGCTGAAACGCTATTTCGAGGTGATATGAATCCCCCCCGAAACGCCTTCGGCGCCTCCCCCCCAAGGGGGCGCCACCAGCGGCCCGGCAAAGCCGGTTCCGCGGCGGCCCCGCGTTGGCTCGCTGCGCTCGCCCTTCTTATTGCCACTTGCGCACACGCCCAACTGTCCGACACCGAACAGCGCATCGCCGCCGCCGTCAAGCAGCGCATGCCGCAAGCCCTGGAGCTTCTGGAAAAAAGCGTGCGCGTCAACAGCGGCACGCTCAACGCGGAAGGCGTGCGTGAAGTCGGGCGCATCTTCCGCGCCGAACTCGACGGCATAGGCTTCACGACGCGCTGGGCCGAGATGCCGCCCGAGATGAAGCGCGGCGGCCACCTCATCGCCTCGCGCGATGGCGGGCAGGGCAAGCGCGTGCTGCTAATGGGCCACATGGACACGGTGTTCGAGAAGGACAGCGCCGTGGCCCTGTGGGAGCGGCGCGGCGACCGCGTGCGCGGCCAGGGCGTGAACGACATGAAGGGCGGCGACGTCATCCTCATCGAGGCGCTGCGTGCCCTGCAATCGGTTGGCGCGCTCGACAAGGCACGCGTGGACGTGATCCTCACCGGCGATGAAGAGCGCACCGGCTCGCCCCGCGAAATCGGCCGCGCGGACCTGATCGAACTCGCGAAGCGTGCCGACTACGCACTGTCCTTCGAAGGCAGCTCGCGCGAACGCGGCATCGACATGGCGAGCATCTCGCGCCGCTCCTCCGGCGGCTGGACGCTCACCGTGAAAGGCCGGCCGGGACATTCGGCCGGTGTGTTCTCGCAAAACGCCGGCTACGGCGCGATCTACGAAGGCGCGCGCATCCTCAACGCCTTCCGGGAGCAGCTGATCGAGCCCAGCCTCACCTTCAATCCGGGCGTGATCCTCGGCGGCACGAACATCGGCTATTCGGACGAGACCGCGACCGGCACGTCCTTCGGCAAGAGCAACGTGATCGCGCGCGAGCTGCGCATCATCGGCGACCTGCGCTATCTCACGCCCGAGCAGGGCGACCGGATCAAGCGCCGCATGCGCGAGATCGTCGGCGCGAGCCTGCCCGGCGCGACCTCCACCATCGCCTTCCGCGACGGCTACCCACCCATGCCGCCCACGGATGCGGGCCGTCGCCTCATCGACGTGTATTCGAAGACGAGCGACGACGCGGGTCTCGGCCCCATCGGCACGCTCGACCCTTCCATGCGAGGCGCGGGCGATGTGCAGTTCGCCGCGCCTTACACCATCGGCATCGACGGGCTCGGCGCGGCTGGGCGCGGCTCGCACACTGACGATGAAGATCTCGAGATCGCCTCGATCGAGCGCGGTGCGATCCGTGCGGCGCTGTTCATCTACCGCCTCACGAGGCCCTGAGCGCGCCATGCAGATCCGCCGCCTTTCTTCCGCCGACGCCACTAAATACCGGGCACTGCGCATCCGTGCCCTGTGGGAATTTCCCGAGGCCTTCACCTCCAGCTTCGAGGAGGACGAAAAGCAGCCGATGCAGAAATGGGAAGTCCGCCTCGACAGCGAACACACCATGTTCTGGGGCGCGTTCGAGGGCGAACAACTCTGCGGCATGGTGGGCCTGGAGCGCGAGACCCGAGCGAAGAATCGCCACAAAGGCACCGTCGTCGGCATGTACGTCTCGCAGGAGTACTTCGGCACCGGCATGGGCCGCGCGCTGATCGACGCCCTGCTCGCGCATGCGCGCGAGGCCGGCCTCGAGCTGCTCGTGCTCACGGTGACCGAAGGCAACACGGTGGCCACCAATTTCTACGAAGCCGCGGGCTTCCGCTCCTTCGGCATCGAGCCGCGCGCGATCAAGGTCGACGGCCGGCCTTACGCCAAGAACCATATGTACCTGGACTTCACCGCATCATGACCATCTCCGGATTTTCCTTTCCCACCTCCATCCGCTTCGGCGCCGGCGCGCGCAAGGAAGTCGCCGCGCACCTGAAGTCGCAGGGCTTGAAGCGGCCGCTGATCGTCACCGACAAGGCGCTCGCGCAATTGCCCGTGCTCGCGGAATTCAAGTCTCATCTCGAGGGCCTGGACGTCGCGGTCTTCGGCGGCGTGTTCGGCAATCCGACGTGCAGCCAGGTGATGGACGGCGCGGCCGCATACAAGGCGCACAAGGCGGACTGCGTGATCGGTTTCGGCGGCGGCGCGGCGCTGGATGTCGCGAAGGTTGTCGGCGTCGCAGCGACGCACGAAGGCGACATCCTCGAATACGTGTGGGACCACCCGAAGGTGCGGCCCATCGACAGGGAGTTGCCGTACTTCGTCGCGCTGCCCACGACATCCGGTACCGGCTCGGAAGTCGGGCGCTCGTCGGTCGTCAGCGAAAACGACACGCACTTGAAGCGCGTGGTGTTCAGCCCGAAGATCCTTGCGAAGGTCGTGTTCGCGGACCCCGAATTGACGCTCGCGCTGCCCGCACACGTCACGGCCGCCACCGGGATGGACGCCCTCACGCACAACATCGAAAGCTATCTCTCGCCGGCGTACCACCCGCTGTGCGATGGCATCGCATTGGAGGGCACGCGCATCGCGGCGGCCGCGTTGGAGACGGCGGTGAACCAGCCGGGTAACCTGCAAGCCCGTAGCGACATGATGATGGCGTCGATGATGGGCGCGATCGCATTCCAGAAAGACCTGGGCGCGGTGCACTCCTGCGCGCATGCGCTCGGCGCCGTGTGCGACCTGCACCATGGCCTCGCCAACGCGCTGATGATCGACACGGTGATGGAGTGGAACTACGAGTCGGCGAAGGAAAAATTCGACGAGCTCGCGCATGTCTGCAAGGTGTCGGGCGGTGGCGAGAACTTCGTGCCCTGGCTGCGTGCTCTGAAGGCGCGCATCGGCATCAGCGGCAAGTTGTCGGCGCACGGCGTGAAACCGGAGCACCTGCCGCGGCTGGTGGAAATCGCGACGGCGGACATGTGCCACCAGACGAATCCGCGTCCGGTGAAAGCGGAGGATTTCAAGAGATTGTTCGAGGGGGCCATGTGACAGCCCAGGGCGACCGGCTCAAGATCGGCATCTCCGCGTGCTTCATGCACGCCGACCCCTCGCGCGCGCTGTTCACGGGCAAGACATTGCAGTACGTCGAGCAATCCATTGCACACTGGGTCATGTCCACCGGCGCGCTCGCGGTGATGATCCCCAGCCCCACCGGCGCGACACAGCGCGGCGACGTCACGCTCGACCACTACGCGCAATGGCTCGACGGTCTGGTTCTGCACGGGGGCGCGGACGTGTCGCCCCTCAGTTACGGCGAGCAGCCGCTGCAGGAGAAATGGGCCGGCGACAAGATCCGCGACGAGTACGAGATCGACCTCGTCGCCGCGTTCGAGCGTGAGGGCAAGCCGGTGTTCGGCGTGTGCCGGGGCCTGCAGCTGATCAACGTCGCGTACGGAGGCACGCTGTACCAGGACATCGCCACGCAGATCCCGAAAGCGCTCACGCATCGGGACGCGACGACTTACGACAATAACTTCCATGGCGTGGAGATCGCGCCGGGATCGCGACTCGCGTCTCTCTACCCGCAAGGCACGCGCGTCAAGGTCAACAGCATCCACCACCAGGCGATCAAGGAACTCGCGGCGGGCTTCGCCGTCGAGGCCGTGAGTTTCGAGGACGGGATCATCGAGGCGATCCGGCGCACGGACGCCGCGCGGCCTTATCTCGCGGCGGTGCAATGGCACCCCGAATTCCACCGCACCGATTCCGACACGCTCGACGACGCCGCCCTGCTCGACGACTTTCTTTCCGCCGCGGACAGTACACGCAAGGCATTGCAGAACGCATGAACACCTTATCCATCGTCAATCCCGCCACCGGCGAGGGCATCGCCGAATTGCCCGCCGACGACGCGGCCTCCGTGGCGGACAAGGCGCAGCGCGCGCGCGCCGCGCAGCCCGCGTGGGCTGCTCTGCCCCTCGCGCGGCGCCAGAAATGCATCGCGCGATTTCGCGAAGGCGTCGTGCGCGATCTCGAAGCACTCGCTGTCACCATGACGCGCGAAACCGGCAAGCCGATCAGGATGTCGCGCAACGAGTTGAACGGCCTCCTGGCCCGGCTCGACTTCTTCATCGGCATGGTGGAGCCGGTCACTGCCATCGAGACGGTGTACGAAGAAGGCGGCATGACGGAGCGCATCGAGCACCTGCCGCTGGGCGTGGTCGGCAACATCTCGGCGTGGAACTACCCGTGGTTCGTCGGCTGCAACGTGATCGTTCCCGCGCTGCTCACCGGCAATGCAGTGCTGTACAAGCCATCCGAGTACGCAACGCTCACGGGGCTGGAAATCGCGCGCCTGCTGCATGAAGCGGGCGTGCCGCAGGAAGTCTTCGTCACGCTGGTCGGCGGCGGCGCGGTGGGTGCGGCGCTGTTGGAGCAGAAGATCGACGGTCTCTTTTTCACCGGCTCCTACGCGACGGGCGCACGCATCGCGCAAGCAGCCGGATCGCGCTTCATGAAGCTGCAACTAGAGTTGGGCGGCAAGGACCCGACCTATGTGTGCGACGACGCCGATGCGAAAACCGCCGCCGAATCGCTTGCCGACGGCGCGATGTACAACACCGGCCAGAGCTGCTGCTCGGTCGAGCGGATCTATGTACACGAGAGGATTCACGACGCCTTCGTCGCGGCCTTCGTCGACACCGTGAAGGGCTTCAAGGCCGGCGACCCGATGAGCGAGGACACCTACATCGGCGCGATCACCCGCGCCCCGCAGCTCGACGTGCTCGATGCGCAAGTCGCCGATGCGAAGGCCAAAGGCGCGACGCTGCACACCGGCGGACAGCGCCGGCCCGGTCCCGGCAACGCGTACGCCGCAACGGTGTTCAGCAACGTGAACCACCAGATGGAGCTGATGAAGGAAGAAAGCTTCGGACCCATCATCGGCATCCAGAAAGTCGCGAGCGACGAAGAAGCCGTGAAGCTGATGAACGACACACGCTACGGCCTCACGGCGGGCGTGTACACACCCGACGGCGCGCGCGCGCAGAAGATCCTCTCGCAAGTCAATGCGGGCAGCCTCTACTGGAACTGCTGCGATCGCGTGAGCCCGCGCCTGCCCTGGAGCGGCTTCGGCGACTCGGGCGTGGGCCTCACCCTCTCCACCTACGGCATCGAAGCGTTCACGCGGCCGCGGGCCTGGCACCTTCGCACGCCGTGAAGCCGCGGCTCGCGTTGTTCGACCTGGACCACACGCTGCTGTCGGGCGACAGCGACGTGTTGTGGTGCGATTTTCTGATCGCGCGCGGATTGCTGGATCGCGAGAGTTTCAGCGCGCGCAATGCTGATATGGAGACGCGCTACAAGGCCGGCACCGTGGGCGTGCAGGAGTTCGCGGATTTCTACGTGGGCACGCTGGAGGGACGCACGCCTGAAGAATGGGAGCAACTTCGGCGCGAGTTTTTAACGGAAGAAGTGATGCCGCGCATTCCCGCCGCCGCCATCGAGCTCGTGCAGCAGCATCGCGGCGAAGGGGATCTCCTGGTGATGACCACGGCCACTAACCGCTACATCACCGAACTCACCGCTGCGCATTTCGGCATCGAGCACCTGCTGGCCACGGAGACGGCGATGGCGAACGGCCGCTTCACCGGACGCACCGCCGGCACGCTGAACATGCGCGCGGGGAAGGTTCAGCGCTTGCACGCGTGGTTGCGCGAGCGAGGACTGTCGTTGGACGCTCTCGACAGCACCGCGTACAGCGACTCGATCAACGACCTCCCGCTACTCGAAGCGGTGAACCAGCCGGTTGCGGTCGACCCCGACCCGCGCCTGGCCGCGATCGCGATCGATCGCCATTGGCCGGTGCTGCGGTTGCAACGTTGATCAACCGGTTGATGTCAGGGCGTGGAGCGACGAGTGACCCGCGGTTTTGCTGACGTCTCTTCGCTCTTCGCCCGCGCAGTGGCGCCCAGTTTCGTTGTCATTGGCCGGGAGACTGGTTTGCGACCAGGCTTCGATGCTTTGGCTGCAGTCTTCGCGGGAGCTCGGAAAACCATTTCCACACCCAGCGCGCCCAAGACTTTCATCACGGTGTCGTAGCGCGGCAGTGAGCCCGGCTTAAGGGCCTTGTACAGGCTCTCGCGCCCCAGGCCCGACGCTTCCGCCAGCTGGGTCATGCTGCGTGCGCGTGCGACGGTACCGACTGCATTGAGCAGCACCGTCGGGTCATTCATCTCCATGGAGGCATTCAGGAATTCTGCAACGCTCTCCTCATCCTTCAAGTACTCGGCGGGATCAAACGGGGCGATACCGAGAGGTTTTGGTTTGGTCATCAGTCATCCTTACTTCGTCTTGCCTTGACTGCCGGTCTGGACTTCGCCGGTCCGCTTCTCGTTGCCTCACTGGCTTGATTCAGGGCGGCTCGTTCGGCCCTGACCTGCCTGGCCATCTTCAACGCAAGTGCGATGTCCGCTTCTGCGTCGACTTGTCGCCTCCGCAAAGAAGCAGATATACCGCGGTTCCGTCGCGCATCAAATACACGCGATATCCGGGACCGAAGTCGATGCGCATCTCGCTGACGCCTTCGCCCACTGGCGCGCAATCCCCAAAGTTGCCAGCTCCGGCAGCAGCAATGCGGGCCAGGATTCGGAACTTCGCCTTCAAATCGGCCAGAGCGTCGAGCCACGCGGCAAAGGCAGCAGTCCTCTGGAGAAGATTCATTTGAGATAGTGTATCCGAGTGGATACTATCGGGTCAACACGGGGTGCCGTGTTTCACTAACGGGGCATTTCGGCTCCAACGCTAAATCAGCCTTGTCGCCGCGTCGCTTCCTCGTTTCACATCGTCTCACGCGGAACAGCTCGATGTGCTCGTTCTTGCGATTGAGCACGCCGCCGGTGATGACCAAGCGCTGGTCGGTGAGTTTGTACGTTCGGCATTTTCACGGCGAGGTACCGCCAGAGGCCGTAGGAGCACGGCAACGAGGAGGCCCACGACTGTCATCAAAGAGTTACGCCGCAACAGGGATCGGCCGCGTCAAGCCTTTTTGCGCGCCAATGCCTTGGCCCCCCGCGGCTTCTCCGCCTTCTCCTCTTTTTCGGGCGTCACAAATCCGATGGGCCGCTTGCTTGGCTCGGGCGGAGTCATGAGTTCGCGCAGCGCCTCAAACACCTGGCGCAGTTGGGCGCGCGTATTGCGACTGAAGGTGTCGTGCTGCATGGCCAGCACCTCGGTCCTCTCTTCAAGAGAGGCTAGTCGCTCGGCCAGGTCCTTGTGCAGTACGGCGGCCTCGCGCAGCCGTACGAACGCACGCACGACGAACACCGACACCTCCACTGCTCTTGGACTGTTCAGGATCATCGCGGCCATGATCGCGCCGTGTTCGGTGAAGGCGTAGGGAAGATATTTGCGATGCTGGCCACGGCCGGGCTTTAAGGTCGCAAATTGCGACCTTAAAGATTGGTGCTCATCGGCGTCGAGCTGGAACATGAAATCAGCCGGAAACCGATCCAGGTTGCGCTTGACCTGTTCGTTGAAGCGCCTGGTCTCCACACCGTAAAGCGCAGCGAGATCGGCATCCAGAATCACCCGCTGGCCTCGCAACGAGGCGATATTCAGCGAAATGCTCTCGATCACCGGCGTGGTCGAAACGGCAGTTTTCATCGCGTTGCTCCCTTGGCCGGCATCGATCCAAACACCCACTGCCCGTAATCCGCAGCCTCCTCGAAGCGCGCCCACTGCGCCTCGAACCCCGAGCGCTTGATGGGTGTCCCTTGCGCCAGGCTATGCACCCCCGTGATCGTCCCCAGGCTGTCCCTCACCAGTCCCCATTCACGCTTGCCCGTGAGCGGATCCGCGTACACCTGCCGCAAGTGCCTGCGAATGCCCGGCGCCCTCGGGTCCTTCAACAAGTCCTCGAGAGACCTCGGCCCGCGACCGGGCATCGGTTCCGCATTCGCTCCTGGCGGCATACCCGCATAGCTGCTCAATGCCCGTTGAAACTCCGCCCCAACCGCCAGCAACTGCAGCTCCGCATCACGCCGCGCCATCGTGCCGCCCAAACTCACGGCGGCCGTCGCGGCGATGGAGATCAACGCGACCGCGAGCAAGAGAAGCAAGTAGGCAAACCCCGCATCGCGCCGCGACAACCGCTCACCACTCCGCATACTTCTTCCCCTCGCGGTCCGCCCCTTGCGCGCCGCTGCGCAAGTCGTACACCGCACCCTTGTACCCCTCCGGTACAGGCACCAGCTGCCACGTGCCGGTGGACTCCGTGATCGGGTCGACCGGCAATCCGCGCAGGTATTTCTTCTCGACCAGCTCTTCCAGCGTTTCCGGATAACGCCCGTTGTCGCCATAGAACTTGTCGATCATGTCGCGCACGCTGCGCAGGTTGTCGCGCAGCACGGCTTCCTTGGACGCATCGACCTTGTGAAAGTACCGCGGCGCGACGAGCATCAGCAGCGTCGCGACGATGGCCAGGACCACCAGCAATTCGATCAGCGTGAAGCCGCGGCGCGAGGATCGGTGATGCGTCATGACATTTGCGCTCACCACCGCTTGATCGCCACGCCGTTCAACCCGGTGAGCGACGAGCGGCTATACACGTCATACACATCGTCGCCCTCCTGCGGGTCGATCGCCTCGCTCGCATACGAGCGCTTGCCCCATGTACCGGCATCGTCCGTGGACGGCTCGCCGTGGAACGGATCGCGCGGAATCCGGCGCAGGAAGAACAGCTTGCGGCGCTTCGGGTCGCGCTGGTCGTCCGTGCCTTCCACCAGCAACTCCAATGTCTTCGGATAGCCCGTCGCGCCAATCTCCTTGCGGATCCGTCCCTCGTCCGATGCGCGCTTGTACGCATCGATCGCGGTGCGGACTTCGCGCAATGCCGCGCGCAACTCCTGCTCCTTGCCGCGCTGCGCCTGCACCTGCGCGACCGGCACGACCAGCGCCCCGAGCACGGCCAGGATCGCCAGCGTCACCAGCAGCTCGATCAGCGTGAAGCCGCGATGCATCGTCAATTCGCGATGCGCACCACGTGCGACGGCGCCGGGGAGGCCGCGACGGATCGCCCGCCCACGCCGACGGGCGCGGCCGTGAGGAGTTGAACGCGCGCCTCGGGCGCCACCGCGGCCGTCGCGCGGAAGTTGATGGTGGCGAGCACACCCAGCGCCGTCGCGCCCGTGTCGCCCGTTCGCGTGGCGGTCACCAGCACCTGGCCGCTCGGGTCCACGCGGCTCGCGAAGCTGGTCTGCGCGCCGTCCTGCCGCAGGAATTCGCCTTCGCTCACGGAGGTCGCCTGCAGCATGCGCGCATCGAAGCCCACGGCCAGCGGCACGCTCATGAGCGGCTGATCGGATTGCATGAGCAATTGCACCGCGAAGATGTCGCCCACCTTCACTTCGGCGGGGCCCTGCCAGCGCAAGATGGCGCCGCCCGGGGGCGCCGGCGTGACGGTACTCGCCAAGGCGCCCGGCGCAGCGGGCGTCGCGCTCACGGTGGGGGTGCCGGACGTCGGCTGCGAGGGCGGGGGCGCGATGGACGGTGAAAGCGCGGGTGCGAGCGCAGGTGCGGACGTTGCCGGCGCCGGTCCCGCATTCACCGGCGCCGCACTCGCCGCCCCGGCGGCCACGGACCGTACGCCGAAGCTGTTCTCGGTCCCCGATTCGAATTCGATCAACGCCGCATCGGGCCGCCGCACATTGCGCACGATCCTCGGCGTGATCGACAGCACGATCTCCGTCTTGCTCGCATCGTCCGACTGGCTGCCGAACAGGCGCCCGACCACCGGCACTTCGCCGAGCCCCGGCACCTTGTACGCGGAGCGCCGGTCCTCGTCGTTGATCAGCCCGGCCAGCACCTGGTTCTCTCCGTCCTTCAGGCGCAGCACGGTCTGCGCCGTGCGCGTGCCGATCTGGTAGGCGATGGAGCCGGACTTGGTTTGCACCTGGCTGATGATGTTGCTCACCTCCAGCGCAACTTTGATCGCCACCTCGCCGTCGAGATAGATCGTTGGTTCGACATCGAGCTTCAGGCCCACGTCCACGTAGTTGATCGACTCCGCGACGAAGCCGGTGGATGTCGACGTCGACGTGATGTTCGGCACCCGCTCGCCGATCAGGATCTTGGCCTTCTCGCGGTTGCGCACGCGAATGCGCGGGTTGGCGAGGATGTTCGCGTCGGTGTCCGTCTTCTTCGCATTGATGCCGACCGCTCCGATGCCGGCGCCGATGCTCGCGCTGTTGAGGCCGCGCAGGTCGGCCAGCGTGAGCGAAGCCGCGCCGCTTGCCAGCGGCGTCAGCACGAGCTGGTCGGGCCAGCGGATGCCCAGGTCCAGCAATCGCGTGCGCTTGACTTCGAGAATTTCCACTTCGAGCATCACCTCGGGCTCGGGCACGTCGTGCAGCGCGACCAGTTTCTCCGCGAGGCGGATGGCTTCCGGCGTATCACGCACGATGAGCAGATTCAGCTTGTCGTCCACCACCACGTCGCGCGTTTTCAAGAGCGCCTTGAGCGTGGCCGCGACGGTTTTCGCTTCGGCGTTGGCGAGGTAGAAACTCCGCACCGTGAGCAGCTGGTAGTCCTTCTGCTTGGCCTGCGTGTTGGGATAGACCAGCACGGTGTTGCCGTCCAGCACGCGCTGCTCCAACTGGTTCGTGAGCAGGGTGAGGCTCACGGCGTTCTCGATGGTCGAGTTCTTCAGGAAGATCGAGGTCTTCTGGTCGGTGTGCACATCCTTGTCGAAGAGGAAGTTCATGCCCGAGGTGCGCGAGATCACCTCGAACACCACCTTCAGCGGAACGTCCTTGAACTCGATGCTGATGGGTTTGCGGTAGGCGGCGGCCAGCACGTTTTCAGGCGCGGGTCGGGCGATCTGATCGTCGAGCTTTTGCAGCAACGCGCGCGCGCCTTCGTGCGAGGGCTCATCCAGCAGGATGGCTTTGAGCTTGGTGCGCGCCGTATCCCCATCCTTGTTCGCCGCGGCGCTTTCGGCGTCCTTCATCCAACTCGAAATGCGCCGTTGCTGGTCCGCCGCGCGCAACCCGGCCAACGCGCGATCGTTGCCGCCATGCACGCCGAGCACCAGGCGGAACACCTGCTCCGCGTCGTCCAGTCGTCCCTGCCTGCGCAGTGCTTCAGCGCGCTCGATCTGCGCGGCGATGTACTGCTCTCGGGTGCGCAGCACCGCGACGCGGTATTGCGCGACGCCGGGGTCCAGGCGGCTGGCCTCCTCGAACCTGGCGAGTCCTTCCGTGACGCGGCCCTGCTCCACCAGGTCCTTTCCATCCCGATAGGCCATGCTGGCCGCGCAGCCCGCCAGCAGGAGCGCGGCCACAACGACCGAAAGACGGAAGAACAAGGGATGGCGGATCAACGGGCGTCTCCAATGGAAATCGTTTGCGGCAGGCCCAGGGGCAGGTACGTGAGCGCGAGCGTGGGCGGGTCGATGCCGTCGATGCGCCAGTCGCTCTCGATCACGCCGCCCGCGCGCACGACGAACGTCTGCTCGCCCTTCGCGAGAAAGACTTCCCACGCGTCGCCCTCCTGCTTCTTGCCCAGGAAGGTGTAGGGCACGGGTGGCGCGGTGGGTGGCGGTGCGGGTTGCGGCGGTAGTGGGGGTGGCGGGGGCGGGTTCCAGCTGTGCATGCCGAACAGGTCGCGCGGGGCGGGTTTGTCCGCGCTCGCGGCCTCGCCGGGTTTCGTGAAGACGACATCCGGCGAATCCTTCCGCAGCCAGAGCGTCCAGCGCAGGCGCGCTTCGATCTGCGCCTGCCCGACGTTTTCGCGGCGCGCGGTGACCTGGTCGAGCGAGGCATTGGGCAGCGCACGAAGTACCGCTTCGACATAGCGGCGCAGCTGCGGATAGCTCGCGTGCACCGGCTGGGTCACTTGCACCTGTACCAGCCGCGTGGCGGCCTGCGGCTGCTGCTGGTAGTCCCCTTGCTGCCAGGCGATCTGTTCGGCCTGCGCCAGTGAAGCCATCGTTCGCACCAATTCTGCGGGCTCGGGCGACGTGCTCAGCACTGCTTGCAGCGTGGCGAGGTCCTGCGCTTGCGCTGTCGGCGCCACCGGTCCGGGGCGGGCGCCAGCCGCCGATCTTTCACGCACGATTTCGGCCTTGGTGGCGGCGAGCGCATGGCGCAAAGGCTGCAGCACGAGCAAGTGGGATGCACACGCCGCGGCCAGCAGCACCAGCGCTGACGTCCATGCCCAGCCGCGACGCCACAGCGCGATCTGCACCCGCGCGCGCCACAGCGAAACCGTGGCGGAATCGATCGTCATCGCGCCGCCTCCGCACCGGCCTGCGGCCCGCGCCGCGCCTTAAGCCGCAGCTCGAACCCCAGGCGCATCGGCTTGTTGCCGTCCTGCTCGTTGGTCTCGTGCTTGACCAAGCTCGCACCCTCGAAGAGTGGCGATGCGCCCAAGGTGCCGGCGTAGGCCAGCAGCGTGTCCAGGGTCCTGGCCTCGGCCTGCAGCCGCACGCTGCCCGTGCGGGCGTCGGGCTCGATCGCAACCAGCGCGACGTCGGCAGGCGTGCCTGCTTCCAGCGCGTCGAGCAAGGCCGCCCACGGCGTGCCGAGCTGCCGAGCGACCTGCTCCCAGGCCTGGCGCTGTGGTGCGGTCATCTGCGGTGTGGTCGCTGCAGCGTCGGCGCGCCGGCCCTTGCGCGCGTGCAAGGCTGCGAGCGACACGCGAGCTTGCGCGAGTTCGTCGTCGGCTTTCCACGACTGCCATGCCACTGCCGCGCCGCAGGCCATGGCGCCGAGCAGCCCGAGAAGTGCGAGCGCCGCGGACGGCTTCGATGCGTGGCCGAGCAGCCGCTGCCGCCAGGTCGCCGGCGGATGCTCGAAGCGCAGGCGCACCGGCTTCATGACGCACCGCCTTGCAGCAATGCGGCGAGGCCGAGTGCCGCGATGGCCTCGCTGTCATCCGCGTCCGTGCCGCCGGCGGTGATGTTCACCCAATGCGGCGGCTCGCCCGACAGCGACGGATCACGCATCGCTTCGATACGGATCTGCCGCAGCGCCTGCGCGTTCGCGTCCTCGTCGCTCGTGCCGGGCGACATGCTTTGCATGCCCAGGCAGTCGACGCGGCCCGCGCGGCAATGCCACAGCAGAAAGCGCGTGGGGCCGCGCAGCGCGCTCCAGCCGTCGTCCGGAAACGTATTCGCGACGCTGCCGCATGCGACGCCCCAAGCCGTGTGCCAGTGCGCCGAGATGCCGGCGGTCGCCAGCTTTCGTTGCCACGGCGTCACCGCCGAATAGGGTAGCGCCGCGCACACGAAGGGCAGGGTCGCGTTCCAGTCCGCCGCGATCCACCAATCCCCCGGCGCGCCGCCATGGAGATGCGCGCAGCGTGCCGCGGCCACCAGACGCAATTCGTCCAGCGAGCTCACCGATGCCGGCGGCGTCTGCAGCCAGTGCACCGCGATGTCGTTCGCGGCGATCACGGCCACGGTCGCGCCCGGGTCGAGTTGCGCCAGCGCCTGGGGCCAAGCCACGGCATGGGGGGCGCGCCGCACTTCGCCCGCAGCCTCCTGGGCGGGCCGCCACGCCAGGTCGCGCGCGTCCAGCCCCCAGGCCGCGTGCGTGGGACGCCACAGGAGGCTAGGCCGCCACGGTGACACGACGCACCTCCTCCAGCGTGGTTGCACCCGCGCGCACCAATTGCAGCGCAGCCTGCGTGAGGCTGCGCGTGCCCTTGCGGCGCGCCGCTTCCTTCACCTGCCGCACCGGCTGGCGCGCGACGATCATCTCGCGCAACTCGTCGTCCAGCCGCAGGATCTCGGCTACCGCCTGGCGCCCCTTGTAGCCGGTGCCGCGGCAATCGCCGCATCCTTCGCCGGCGCGGAAATCGAAGTCCGCGACGTCGGCAAGCGTCAACCCGAGCCGCGCGAGTTCATGCGCGTCGGGACGGCACGCGCGGCTGCAGTGCGGGCAGTTCAGCCGCAGCAGTCGCTGCGCCCAGATGCCGTTGAGCGCGGACACCAGCGAGTACGGATCCAGCCCCATGTGCGTGAAGCGGCCGAACACATCGAACACGTTGTTGGCGTGGACGGTGGTGAGGACCAGGTGGCCGGTGAGCGCGGACTGCACCGCGATCTCGGCGGTCTCGCGGTCGCGGATTTCGCCGACCATGATCTTGTCCGGGTCGTGGCGCAGGATGGAGCGCAGGCCGCGCGCGAACGTCAGGCCCTTCTTCTCGTTCACCGGGATCTGCAGCACGCCGGGCAGCTGGTACTCCACCGGGTCTTCGATGGTGATGATCTTGTCTCGGCCGGTGTGCGTCTCCGACAGCGCCGCGTAGAGCGTGGTGGTCTTGCCCGACCCGGTGGGACCGGTCACCAGCAGCATGCCGTAAGCCGCTTCCATCAACTCGCGCAGCGTCGCGACGGACGCGGCCTCGAAGCCGAGCGAGTCCAGGCTGAGCTTGCCGTGCGCCTCGACCATCGCGCGCTTGTCCAGGATGCGGATCACCGCGTCTTCGCCGTGGATGCCGGGGATGATGGACACGCGCAAATCGATCTCGCGGCCCTGCGCGCTCACGCGAAAGCTGCCGTCCTGCGGCACGCGCCGCTCGGCGATGTCCAGTTCGGCCAGCACCTTCAGCCGCGAGATGGCCTGCTCGGCGAGCGCGGCGCCGGATGCATCGGTGATGGCGTCGAGCACGCCATCGATTCGGTACCTCACGGACAAGCCCTGCGGCGTGCTCTCCAGGTGAACATCGCTCGCGCCCGCGCGCAGCGCGTCGTACAGCGTGGAGTTGACGAGCTTGACCGCTGGGCTGCCGGCATCGGACAGGCGCGCGAGCGACAACTCCTCGATGTCGTCGCGACGCACCGCGCCCTCGTTCGCGGCGTGGTCCAGGCTGTCCACGGCGCGCGAGCGATCCTCTTGCTGATTGAGGTACGCGTGGATGTCGTCGGGGCTGGCGAGCACGAAGCGCACCGGCGCCCGCGCCCAGTGCGACAGCTGCGTCCACAAGTCGCGATCGAGCGGGTCGTGCACCACCGCGACGAAGCCGCCCGCTCCGTCATGCAGCAGCACGGCCCGCAGGCTCTGCGCGCGCGCCAGCGGCAGCCGGTCGAACGCGGCCGCGCGCTTCGCCATGTCGGATGTCTCCCAGCATTCCAGGTCCAGCGCGTGGGCGAGCTTTTGCGCGGCCTCGCGCGGCGACGCGCTCATTGCAGGCTCCCGGCCAGATCGAAGATCGGCATGTACAAAAGAATCACGATGAGCCCGATCACGAGGCCAATGGCGGCCATCAGCATCGGCTCGAACGCCTTGCTGAAGCGCTCGACCCATCGCGTGGTCTCCTGGTCGTAGAACGTGGCGGTGCGCCCGAGCATCAACCCCATCTGGCCGGACTGCTCGCCCACGCGAAGCAGCCGCAGCGCCACCGGTGTACTGAGGCCGTGCAGTTGCAGCGATTCGGAAAGGCTCAGCCCCGACTCCACGTCACCACGGACAGCATCGAGCTGCACGCGCGCGGCGATATCGACCACCGCCGTGCACAGCTTCAACGCGTGCTGCACCGGAATACCGCCTTCAAGCAACATGCCCAGCGTGAGGTAGAGGCGCGAGAGTTGCAGGATGTGCAGCCGAGGCCGCGCGCCGGGCAGCCGCCGCAGGAAGCGCCACCAGCCGCCCTGCGCCACCGCGCGGCGCAGCCACCACGCGACGAACGAGAAGCACGCAACCAGGCCCGCCAGCATCTCGCCGGCGTGCTGGCCCGCGAACTGGCCCCAGTTCATCAGCATCTGCGACGCCCATGGCAGGCTGCGCCCGCTGCCCTGGTACACCGCCGAAAACCGTGGCACCACGTACCCGAGAAGGAACAGGCTCACGGCAAGGCCCACCACCAGCAGGATCGCCGGATAGATCGCCGCGCTGGTCACTTGATGGCGCACGGACTGCACGCGCGTTTCGTAGTCGAGGAAGCGTGCGAGCGCTTGCGGCAAATCGCTGGTGCCCTCGGCCGCCTCGATCACGCCCACGAACAGTGCCGGAAAAATCCCCGGCTGGTTGCGCAGCGCCGACGAGAGGCGCTGGCCCTGGCGCAGTTGTTCGGCAACGCGCGACAGCACGGCGCGACGGGAGGCCTGCGTGTCTTTTTCGATCAGGGCGTCGAGCGACTCGATGACGCTCAAGCCCGCGGCCAGCAGGGCGTGCAGTTCCTGGGCGAACAGCAGCAGCGGGAACTTGTCCTCGCGCCGCCATGCCGCGGCGCGCGAAAGCGACACGGAGAGCGGATTCAGGAGTTGCGCGCGTGCCTGCGCGTGCGCATCGGCTTCGTCAAGGGCCTCCAGCAGCAGCGTGTGGATCTGCTGCGCGGGATCGACCGCCCTGACGACGTATCGCATGGCGAGCGGCGCTACTCGCCGATGTCGGCGGCTTCTCCGCTGCCGCCGGGCTGGCCGTCCTTGCCGTAGGAGAGCAATTCGTAGTCGCCCTTATTGCCCGGCGAGCGGTAGACATACGGCTTGCCCCAGGGGTCGGCGGGCACCGCCTTGGTCAGGTAGGGGCCCGCCCATTTGGCGGCGGAAGCGGGTTTGGTGAGCAGCGCATCGAGGCCTTCTTCCGTCGTCGGAAAGCCGCCGACGTCCAGGCGGTAGCTGCCGATCGCCTTGTGGAAGCTTTCGATCTGCGCCTTGGCCAGCGCCTGCTCCGACTTGCCGATCTGGCCGAAGTACTTGGGGCCGACATAGGCCGCGAGCAGGCCAATGATCGCGACGACGACCAGCAGTTCGAGCAAGGTGAAGCCGCGCGCTAGCGGGGCGATGGGGGGTGAGGGAGGTCGTTGCACGGGACGGTCTTCGATGAGCGCGCGAGTGTAGCTCATCGGTATCGAATTCAGTTGTTGCACGAATTGTTAAGTTCGCCTGTTGCGAGCCGCCAACATTTGCCTGCGAACTTTTCACCTGTTTCTACGCGCGATGCGACAACGCGGCATTTCTGGTGACAATCGCTCACTTCAAGAAAACCAAAGACCGCGATCCAGCGTTCAGTCCACCCGAGGGAGAGGGAATCCAATGTCGAATCCGAACGGCCGCCGCAAGCTCGGCTACGCCTGCGCCATCGCGGCGCTGCTTCTTGGCGGCGTGACACTTGAAGCGACCGCATCGGCGGCGCAAACGGGAGAGGCCAAGGCGATCGCCGATACGCAAGGCGTGCTCATGCAGTACCAGGCTTCACCGCTGGTGTTCGAGCGCAATGTGGGCCAGACCGATGCGCGTGTCGACTTCCTCGCGCGCGGCGCGAACTACCAATTGTTCCTCGCCGGACCCGACGCCACCGTCAAGCTCACGCGCCGCGGATCGGCGGGCAAGGGCAGCGCCGACCTTGCCAACACGGCGGCGATGCGCGTGCGATGGCTGGGCGTGCAGCCGGGGAGAACCGCCGCCGGCATGGGGGAGCTCACCGGGCGAAGCCACTACCTCCGCGGCGCCGACGCGTCCGCCTCCATCGCGGACATCGCGACCTATGAGCGGGTGGGCTACTCCGGCATGTATCCCGGTGTAGACCTCGTGTACTACGCCAGACAAGGACAGCTTGAATACGACCTGATCGTGGCGCCCGGCGCCGACCCAAAGCGGATTCGCTTCGCGGTGGAGGGCGCAGCGCGCACGTCGCTCGATCGCGATGGCAACCTCGTCGCGCGGACGGCCGCCGGCGACGTGACGCTGCATCGCCCGGTCGTCTACCAGACCATCCACGGAGAAAAGCGCCATGTCGCCGCGCGCTATGCGCGTGACGCTTCAGGCGCGTACCGCATCGCGCTCGCGGACTACGACCATGGCAGCGAACTCGTCATCGATCCCGTC
Source organism: Pseudomonadota bacterium (assembly GCA_040385005.1). Taxonomy (GTDB): domain Bacteria; phylum Pseudomonadota; class Gammaproteobacteria; order Burkholderiales; family Burkholderiaceae_C; genus Ramlibacter. Next base: position 77,384 of record JAZKIF010000069.1, on the reverse strand, counting down.
CTGTCGTACGGCACCTATCTGGGCGGCGGCACTTTCAACCAGGCATTGAGCATCGCGGTGGATGCATCGGGCAGCGCCTATGTCGCGGGGTTCACTACCTCGGCCGATTTCCCCGTGGTGTCCGCGTACAAGAGCACGATCTCCGGCGCGGGAAGCACGGATGCCTTCGTCACGAAGTTCAATCCGGCGGGATCGCAGCTCGTGTACTCCACGTACCT
>JAZKIF010000069.1:64370-77156 GCA_040385005.1 Pseudomonadota bacterium | reverse complement strand
AATCTCGGCGATCGCGGTGGATGCCGCGGGCAGCGCGTACGTGACGGGCACGACCAACTCGGCTTCCTTCCCGACGACGGCCGGCGCGTACCAGGCCGGCGTGACCGGCGGCGGCTCGTTCGTCGCGAAGCTCGCGCCGGGCGGCTCGTCCCTGGCGTATTCGACGTATGTTCTCAATGCCACGCCCACGGCGCTGGCCGTCGATGGCGCGGGCAACGCTTACTTGACGGGCATCGCTTTCTCGACTTTCGCCACGACGCCGGGCGCATTCCAGCCGACCTACAAGGGCGAGCCGGGCGGCACCAACGCGCTGGTGGCCAGTCTCAATGCAACCGGCACCGGGATGCGCTATGCCACGTTCCTCGGCGGCAGCTCGAGCGACGCCGGCAACGGCATTGCCGTGGACGCGAGCGGCAACGCCGTGGTGGGCGGCGACACGACCTCAACTGACTTTCCGCGGACGGCGCAGGCCTACCAACCCACGATCGGCGGCAAGACCGACGGGTTCGTCACGAAGATGAACGCCACCGGCACCGGGCTCTTGTTCTCCACCTACTTCGGCGGCGCGCTCACCGACCGCATCACGGGCGTCGCCATGGACTTGAGCGGCGCGGTCTACGTCGTCGGCTCGACCTACTCGGCGAACCTCCCGATCAGGAACGCGTTCCAGCCGGTCAAGTCCGGCCGCAACCTGGTGAACTCCAGCCTGGGCAATGTGTTCGTCGCCAAGCTGCAGCCGGGCGGGGACGCGCTGGCCTATGCGTCGTTCCTGGGCGGCGAAGTCTGCGTGCATTGCCAGTCCTCCTTCGGGCTGCAGGAGTACGCGGCCGACTCCGGGATGGGCATTGCCGTCGATGCGACGGCACATGCCTACATCACAGGGCTGGCGCGCAGCTACACGTTCCCGCTGCTCAACTCGCTGATCCAGAACCAGGGCCGCGACCAGGAGCTGCAGAACTCCGCGTTCGTCGCGAAGATCGGCAGCGCCGGCAACTCGGTTTTGTACAACACGATCACCACGACGGATGCGGACCAGCAGGTCTTCGCGGTCGCGGTCGATCCGGCCGGCAACGCTTATGGCGCGGGCACCGCGATGCGGCCGGGTCTCGGCGGCTCGATCGATCTCGTGGCGCCGGGATCGTTCTCGCCCACACCCAAGCCCGGAAATCCCACATCGGCATTGGTCTACAAGCTCGCGTCGGGGGCGCCGTCGATGACGCTCACCGCGTCGTTGAACCCCTCGACCTCGCAGGCGCCGGTGACGCTCACGGCCCGCGTGGCGGACACGGGCCTCAACGGCACGGTGCTTTTCTTCGACGGGCACATGCTGCTCGGCTCCGCGCAGCTGGCCTCCGGAACGGCCGCGTTCACGACGCCGCTGTGGCCCGGCGTGCGCCGCCTCACGGCGGTCCTCCGCGCGCCCGACGTGGCGACCGATACGGCGCTGCTGTACCAGGTCGTCAACCCGTCCCTCGTTTGCCACTGACCGGAAACTCATCGTGCATATCCTGCGAACCTGCTTCCTCTGGCTGGCCTGCGTGTCGGCCGGCGTACTGAGTGGCCTTGCCGCGCTGCCCGCGTGGGCGGCGGCGGCGAAGGCGCCCACCGTGAGCCTCACCGCCCCCGCGAACGGCGCGAGCTTCAACGTGCCCGCGAACATCACGCTCACCGCGACTGCCGCGGTATCCGGCGCGACGATCGCGCGCGTCGATTTCTACCGCGCCGGCACCACGCTGATCGGCAGCGCCACCGCCGCGCCGTACACCATCACCTGGTCGGGCGCGCCAGCCGGCAGCCACACGCTCACCGCGAAGGCGACGAGCAGCGCGGGTGCGTCCACCACATCCGCTGCGGTGACGATCACGGTGAAGACGCAGCCGCCGACCGTTTTTCTCACGTCGCCTGCCAGCGGCGCGGCGTACTCCGCGCCCGCGAGCATCAGTCTTGCGGCCAACGCCGCCGATCCTGATGGCACGGTTCAGCGTGTGGACTATTACGCCGGGTCCAGCCTCGTCGCAACGTCCACGACGGCTCCGTTCTCCGCCACTTGGTCGAACGTGGGCGCAGGCGCCTACACGCTCACCGCCCGCGCCACGGACAACGCCGGCGCGCAAACCACGTCATCACCCGTCACGGTGAGCGTGGCCGCTGTGAACCAGCCGCCGCTGCTGGCGATCACCTCGCCGATCGATTGCGTCCCTGTCACCTCGCAGTTCTCCATTCAACTGAGCGCGGACGCGGTCGACCCGGACGGCACGGTGAGCCGTGTGGAGTTCTACGAAGGCGCGACCTTGCTCGGCGCCGTGGGCAACGCCAACATCTACGCCGACACGCGCAACGCGTTCAACATGGCGTGGGCGCCGCGCGCGGGCACGTACACGGTGACCGCCAAGGCGTATGACAACAAGGGCGCGAGTACTACATCCGCGCCGGTGACGGTGACGCTGGTTGATCCGCCCGTGGTCAGCCTCACTTCGCCTGCGTACGGTGCGAATACGTCGATAGGCGCGAACGTGGTGCTGGTTGCGTCCGCGACGGTGGGTAGCGGTGGCGGATCGATCGCGAAGGTGGAATTTTTCGCGGGAGGTCAGCTGGTCGGTACATCGAGCACTGCGCCATACAGCGTGACGTGGAGGCCGACGAGCGCGGGTAGCGTCCCCGTGTTCGTGCGGGCGACGGACACCGCGGGGTTCAGCACGAACTCGCAGCAGATCATCGTGAACGTGAGCGCGAACCCGCCGCCGGTGGTGAGCCTGACGTCGCCGCTGAGCAGTGCGACGTTCGTGGTGGGTCAGAGCGTGCCATTGGCGGCGAGTGCGTCCGCGAGCGGGGCAAGCGTCGTGAAGGTGGAGTTCTATGCGGGGGTCACGCTCGTGGGCACCGCGACGGCTGCGCCGTATGCGGGCAGCTGGACGCCGTCGGTCGCAGGCAGCTATGCGATCACCGCCAAGGCGACGGACAGTCTTGGCGCGAGCACGGTGTCGGCCCCGATGAATGTGGTGGTGAGCGCGAGTCCGCCGCCGACGGTGAGTTTGGTGGCGCCTGCGGCGGGTGCGGTCTACGCGACGCCTGGGACTGTCACGTTCACGGCCAATGCGGTGCCTGCGGAGGGTGGCGCGGCGATTGCGCAAGTGGCCTACTTCGTGGGAAGCAACTTCATCGGCAACTCGACCACCGCGCCCTACACGCTGTTGTGGCCAGCGCCCTCGGTGGGCAGCTACACCGTGACCGCGCGAGTCACCGACACAGCGGGCATGCAGGGGACGAGCGCGGTTGTTACGATCAATGTGGTGGCCAGTCCGCCGCCGAGCGTCACGCTTGGCAGTCCGGTGGCAGGATCGACTTACACCGCGCCGGCCAGCATCACTTTGTCGGCATCGGCTGCCGCAGCGGCTTCGGGCGGGTCGATCAGCAAGGTGGACTTCTACCAAGGCGCGGCGCTTCTGGGCACGGCAAGCGCCGCGCCGTATCTATACACCTGGACGGGTGTACCCGCGGGAACCTACGCCGTGACAGCGGTCGCCACCGATAGCGTGGGCGTGCAAGCCAGCACGCCGGCCGTCACGGTCACCGTGGGCAGTTTGTCGATCGCGTTCATGTCGCCTGCGGAGGGCACGGCGGTGAGCGGCACCGAAGTGCTGGTGCAAGGCACGGTGCAGGGGCCGGCGAATTACGGCGTCACGGTGAATGGCGCGGCGGCGATGGTGGATGCGAGCAACAAGTTCTATGCGGCGGTGCCGCTGACGGCGGGGGCCAATGCGATCACCGCGACGTTGACGGCGCCGACAGGGCAGACAGCGACGCAGACGATCAACGTCACGAGCGACGGGGTGGCCCCGGCCATCACCATCACTGCGGACCAGAGCGAGGGTGTGCAGACGTTGACGGTCACGTTCACCGCGAGTGGCGGCGATGGGGCGAGCATGAGCAACATCAGCTGGAGCGGTTCGGGCGTGACGTTCGCGCAGAGTGGCGATGCGTTGGTGCTCAACTTCTCTCAACCGGGGAAGTACACGGTGCAAGGGACGGCTGTGGATGCGGCCGGGAGCACGGTGGTGAAGGACTTCGTGATCGTGGTGCAGGACGCGGCGGTTCTGGATGCGAAGTTGAAGGCGCTGTGGAGCGGGATGAATGCGGCGCTGGTGGCGGGGGATAAGGCGACGGCTTTGAACTACCTAAGTCCTGCCGCTCAAGAAAAGTACGGACCCGTGTTTGACGCGCTCCAACCTGTATACGAGCAAGTCATCTCGACCTGGTCCGCACCGATCACCGGCACCCTTTCTGGAAGCATTGGTGAGTATGGCGTGATCACAACCAGTAGCGACGGCGCACGCCAACTCTTCCTGATCAACTTCATCCGGGGCGCCGACGGTGTATGGCGTCTGGAATCGATGTGAGGACCCGGAACATGAAAATTCTTTCCCGATACTCGCTGCTGTTGATGGTCGCGCTCGTGCTTCCGCTGCAAGCATGCGGCGTTGCGTACTCGGCTAAGCCGATTGAGGGATGGGTAGTAGACGCAGCCACGAAGAAGCCCTTGGAGGGCGTCAATGTGGTGGCGCATTGGGTGGTGCAGTTCGGGCTGGAAGGCGGCGGCGGCACTGACCTGATGCTGATGGAGACGGTGACAGACAAGAACGGACGATACGCATTTCCGAAGTGGGGACCCGTCAGCGTGCCCATGAGCTTGCCGTGGGAGGCACGGATGAAGAGCCAGTCGCCAGAGCTGATTTTCTTCAAGCCCGACTACTGGCCCGACGCGAGGTCCAACGAGACAAAAGGACCGCAGCCTGGCCCAGGCCCCTTGGTCCGAACTTCGGATTGGAACGGCAAGAGTATTGAGCTCAGAAAATTTGACGACAAGCTAGACCGTTACGGCTCGATGCTGGGGACCGTGTTGACAGGCGTTAGCTATGGCGACTGCAAATGGAAAAAAATTCCTCGAATGATCGTCAGCTTGGAAGCCGAGAGCAAGCGTTTGAGCGAGTTAAAAATCTTGAGCTGGCCTCCAACCATCAGCGACATCGAAGGATTCGATGAACGATCTAACTGTGGATCCGTAAAAAAGTTCTTTGAGGAATATCAGAAATGAAGCGATTTTCCATTGCATGCACAACTTTGGCAGTCGCTACGCTGACGTCCCCACGCGTGATGGGGTACGACATTCCCAATCACTATGACTTGTCCACAGAGGCGTTAGGAAAATCGGTCCTTGCTACCAATCCACAAGCGCTATTGAATTTGGGATTGAGTGATCTGAAACAGAAGTTTCTCTCCAGCCCCGGGCTGAATTCATCGGAGTTCACGAATGGGTGCAAACGCGGTGTTCAGCTTACGATAATTAACCTCGTGGGTTGCGGCGGTCAGTTCGAGGACATCCCGAAATCACGTTCGCTCAATCACTTCTTCGAGCCTATCGCCAACAGACCATTGACTATAGGCACTGTCCGGCTCGGTATGACCTCGCCGGATTGGTCGCTGGAAGACAACAACGAAGAATCATCACAAGCGTACTCCTATAAGGACGCGCGCAACTACTTCTTCGACGCTCTTACGACCCCGGGCCTTCCTCCGGCGCGCGACGCGGCGTGGGGCAAGCTATTTCAAAGCATCGGTCAAGTCGTTCATCATGTGCAGGACATGGCGCAGCCGCAGCATGTGAGAAACGATCAGCATATGGACATCCCGATTCCAAGCATCTATCAGCCAAGCGGCTATGAAACGTATACCCGCGAAAGCCGCGCGGCCACTGTAGCGCCGCTGATGTCCCTGCCGTCTGCCGCAGCCGTCTACACGCCTGAGAATCCAAATCTGTTCAAAGTCCCCCGCGATTTTTGGTCAAATGCCCACAGCAGCGGCCTGGCTGATTTCACGAATTTCAACTTTGTGAGTGCGGGAACAAACTTCGAAATGTTTGGTGGCCAGCAGATCAATACCACCGGCTTTTTTTCCCCTAGTCCAGGAGCGTCCGAAACAGTACTTGCAAAAAATCTTTTACCGGCGCTATCGCAACAGATATTGACCCAGTGTGCCGCGGAACGAGTGGATTGCACGATGTCGTTCTACGGCACAACCGCCGGGCGTCAGCGAGCTGCGACCCTGTCAATATTTGATCAGCACATCCAACTTCGCCCCGCTCGGATGATTCGAGGCGCGTTCACTTACAACATCGACCGGGTCTTCACGCTCAATCGCTTCAATCATGATGTTGCGCACCAGACATTGATTCCTCGTGCGGTCTCATATTCAGCTGGCCTCATCAACTACTTTTTTCGCGGAAAAATGGAAATCTCGCTGCCTGACGAGGGCGTTTACGGCGCAATCGACCATACCGTAGAAAAGAAGCTCGACATAGATGGTTTTCGCAAGATCAGGCTGAAGTTGAAGAACACGACTCCTCGTGGTGCAGATATTGAACCGATGTCCACGAATGGGAAGCTCCGGGCGGTTGTCAAATATCATCGCAACGGTTGCTATGCCCCGGACCTGTCTGGCGAATATGGGGCAGCGGGCAAGGACTGGCTTACGTGTCGGAGCGATCTTGAATTCAGCGTCGTGTCGCGTGAGATTGCTGCGCCGACTGGACTGAGCGGCATGGCACAGCCTGTGTCCTTTGAGTTTGATCCTCCCATTCCGATCAACGCAACCGACTTATTCCTGCAGGTCGTCTACCGAGGTCCTTTGGGTGACGAACCCGACGCGGTCGCCGTGGTTACCAAAGACATCTCCGAACCCACCTACCAGTACAAATACGACACCCACGACCAGTTCATGTACGCGCGCTATCCGGCGCTGTCCATCAACGGTGGTGGGCAGATCTATACGTGGACCCAGTGGTGCGGACAGGCGATCAGCGACGGCATCATGCAAACCCAAGCCGAATGCAACGCACGCTTGTGGCCAGCCCAACGCGCCTACCAGTTCAGTGCGACGAACGACTACGTCCCCGGCTGGGATCCTTCAAGCGCGGCGGTCCCCATGGGCGAATGGACCAACGCGCAGCTTCCGACATTCAACCCGCTGTTCACGCTTGACTCGCCAGTGGGGAGCTACTCACGAGTAGCCTATCTCACGGACGCCGTTGCGACGAACAAGGCGTTGCTGGTTGACGATTGGAACGGCACGATGCATCTATTCTCGTGGGTGACTGGCGTGCTGCCGTCCGCCAAAAACCAGATGGATCCTTCCACCAAGACGCTGACGCCGACGCAAAAGTGGGCGCCGGCACGCGGCATCTACGTGAACCCGTCGGATGCGCAACTGATTGGATCGCCTTCCAACGTTGGCGCGTTGAAGCCGCAATCCGCCATCCGCGGCAGTAACAACCCGTTCTAAGTCGAGTGCGATGCGCGCCAGAGCATGCTCGCTCCGTATCGGTCCCTTGATCGCGTCCTAACTGAAGACTGCGAATCCCCAGCCACGAGACTAACGAATATGAAAAAACTGCTGATCTTTGATATCGTCCGCGCGGCACCTTGCCCAAGATCCTCCATTCAGCACCTAGAGAAAAGGTGGGTGAAAATTTGGGGGCGAGTGGCGGTTGCGACGATGGTGCTTGTCGCCCTGCCATGCTTCGCGCGTCCGCTTTCCAATGTCGAGATGGCACTGTTACGCGAACGATCGCCCGCCGCCGCTGACTTGGCGGCGCGGCTTGGGCGCGAAAACAATGACGACGCGATTCCGTTTCTGATAGACCTGAAGGACCCCGCACTGCTGGGCCAGTTTTCTCTCGGATTCACAAAATCCGCCACGCCGGCGATCGAGCAATATGCAATTCGTTTTTGCGGCGATCGGGAAATTGGCCGGCAAGTATTGGGGCTGGTCCGGAACTACCGTTCGCGAGCGTTGTTCGATGCCTTGCTTGCGGACATCAGATTGGGCATTGAATCGACGCGCGCCGGACGGCCGGGTTTGTACCCGAATCAGATGCCAGAGCTCTATGCCATTGCCCGCACCGAGCTTCCGGGCATCGAAGCGGAGCTTGCCACCCTGCTGTCGCAGGTCTCCCACCCGATCCTCGCGCGCGCGATCGCGAAATTGCTGGTGAAGCGGCACTACCTGCCAGCCGAAGCGGCCATCGTCGACTGGCTGCGCCGGGCGCTACCGGGCCACGAACTTGGTGACACGGCGTGGCTCGTCTCTGGTTTTGAAACGCAGACCAGTCTCGATGCGCTCACGACCCGCCTGCTCGAATTGCGGGGGACGCCGGCGTCCCCCCCACTCAACGGCGCAGACCCCCTCGCAGGTGTGGGGCTACGCGAGGCGAACGACGATCTCTCGTCATTGGTGGGTGCGATGCGAGTAGCATCGCCGGCCAACAAGCTGGACCGGAGCCGATTCACATCGGAAGTGATGGCGGAATTCAACCCCAAATTGAGAGTCCAAGTCCAGAACATGCTGGACGAGCGCGAGAAGGAGGAGCGCGCCGCAGCCGAGATCAATCCGACGAATTTTTCGCGATGGGCGCGCGCCGACAACCGAATCGCGCAACTGAAGGACTTCATCGCACGCGGTGCACCGCTTAAAGGGATCGACCCGTCGGGGGACACGCCCCTCATGGCGGCGGTTCGATCCACCAATGCAGAGGCAGTACGGTTGCTCTTGGCAGCCGGTTCAAACCCGGACGCTCGCGATCGCCAGGGCCTTACTCCGCTGCACGTGCTGGCCCGGTACGGAGGAGCCGAACATCAAGCGCAGTTGGCTTCAGCACGTCTGCTGGTCGCCGCGAAAGCCAACGTTTCGTTAAGAGACGCGGAAGGCAAGACGCCTTTGCACGATGCGGTTTCCCGAAAATTCGGCAGCTTGACTCGAATTCTCGTGGATAGCGGTGCCGACGTGAATGCCGAGGCGTCTGAGCAGGATCTTGCTGGGCTTAGGCCATTGCAGATCGCCCTCGACACAGCAGACTCCGATACTGCAACATTGCTGCGTGACCATGGCGCACGGGTCAACTATCTCTTCTTCGCAAAGCGAGCCGCTTTGATGGGCGCTTTTCGACTTGTTGCACCATTTCTGGGGAGTCATTAGGAGCGTGGCGTTTTGGGATCGACGCGATCCAGGGCAAATGCTGTAATGCGGCATTCCCCGGATTCCAGGAGCCCTGCAGATGTCCGCACGCGACGTAATCCCCAGTTCCCTCACCGACGCCATCGACGCCGCCGCCAAATCCGCCGAAGCCCGCGTCCTCGCGTGGCGGCGCGACCTGCACGCCAACCCCGAACTCGGCAACCGCGAATTCCGCACCTCCGGCATCGTCGCCGAGCACCTTCAAAAACTCGGCCTCGACGAGGTCCGCACCGGCGTCGCCTACACCGGTGTCGTGGGCCTTCTCAAAGGCGCGCTCCCCGGCCCCGTCGTGGCCCTGCGCGCCGACATGGACGGCCTGCCCGTCACCGAAGAAGCCGACGTCCCCTTCGCCTCCAAAGTCCGCACGCAATGGAACGGCGAGGAAGTCGGCGTGATGCACGCGTGCGGCCACGATTGCCACGTCGCCATCCTCATGGGCGTCGCGGAAGTGCTCGCCGGCGTTCGCTCGCAACTGCGCGGCAGCGTCAAGTTCATCTTCCAGCCCGCCGAAGAGATGCCGCCCGAAGGCGAGGAAGGCGGCGCCCGATTGATGATCGCCGAGGGCGCGCTCGAAAAACCCGTGCCGCAGGCGATCTTCGGATTGCACGTCACCTCGCGTCTGAACGTCGGCATGGTGGGCTACCGGCCCGGGCCGACGATGGCGAGTTCCGACCGCTTTCGCATCACCGTGCACGGCAAGCAGACGCACGGCGCCGCGCCTTGGCTCGGGGTCGACCCGATCGTCACCGCCGCGCAAGTGATCCTCGGCCTGCAGACCGTGGTCAGCCGCGGCACCGACATCACGCGCGAGCCGGCCGTGGTCACCGTCGGCATGATCCGCGGCGGCAACCGCGAGAACATCATCCCGAACGAAGTCGAGATGCGCGGCACGATCCGCACGTTCGAGGAAGGCATGCGCGACGAGATCCACGAGCGCGTCACCACGCTGGCCGAGTCGATCTCGCGCGGCTCGCGCGCGGGCTGCACCGTGTGCATCAACAAGAACTATCCGGTGACGGTGAACGACCCCGCACTCACCGAGGCGATGGTGCCGACGCTGCAGCGCGTGGCCGGCGAGGGCCGCCTGCAACTGATACCTAAAGTGACCGGCGCGGAGGACTTCTCGTTCTTCCAGCAGATCATTCCCGGCCTCTTCTTTTTCGTCGGCGTCACGCCCGAGGGGATCGATCCCGCCAAGGCATATTCGAACCATTCGCCCAAATTCTTCGCGGATGAGCAGGGCCTCGCGATCGGCGTGCGCGCGCTGGCGCATCTCACCTGCGATTACCTCGAATCGAACGCTCGTCCGTAAAGCGCCCAGCCCGGCCGTGGCGCTTGTAAAATGAGCGTCTCACGGAGGTACCCCCCATGGCCTTGACCATCGTCATGGAAGACGATGCCAGCACGCGGATGCTCGTGGCCTCCGTTCTGAAGAAGGACGGCCACGAAGTCCTCACCGCGGAAGACGGCGCGAAAGGGCTGGCGCTCATCGGCCCGCGCATTCCCGACCTGATCATCAGCGACGTGCAGATGCCCGGCATGAACGGCTTCCAGATGCTCGCCGCCCTGCGCGCGAACCCCGAGCACGCGTCGATTCCCGTCATCCTGCTCACCTCCCTGCAGGAGCGCGGCCACATGCGCCTGGGCATGACCACCGGCGCGGACGACTACATCACGAAGCCATTCCGGCCTGCGGAACTGCGCGAAGCCGTCGCGGCGCAGCTCAACAAGCGCTCCGTGCAGGCGAACCTGCAGGCGCTCATGATCGACGCCGCCGTGGAGCAGGCGCTGGCCGACCAGAAACACAAGCTCGCCAAACTCTACGAAGAGCGCCTTGCCGCCGAATTGAGCGAGCGCTGGCCGGAGGGCGACGGCACTGCGGGCGATGAATTGCTGGCGAGCGCCACGGTGCTGTTCGTCGACATCCCGAATTACGCGACGGTGGCCGAGCGCCTCGACGCGCAGGAACTCTCCGAGCTGGTGAAGAAGTTCTACGGCAGCGCCAACGACACTGTCAACCTCTTCGGCGCGCGGCACATGCGCTTCGTCGGCGAAGGCTTGCTCGCGATCTTCGCGTCGGACACCGACACGCGCACCGTGAGCCACGGCCTGCGCGCCGCCAAGGCCGCGCTCGGCCTGGTCGATTCCACGCGCGGCATCCGCGAATACCTGCAGGCACGCTATCCCGGCCGCAACTTGCCGCCCTTCGAGGTGAACGTGGCGCTGCACACCGGCCCGGTCGAACTCACAGTCCTGCAGGACCCGCTGCACGGCGGCCCCGCGCAGACCTTGCCCGTGGGCGACGCGGTGAGCGCGACGATCCAGTTGCAAAAGCAGGCGCGCTCGCTGGGCTGGAACATCGTCGCGAGCGTCGCCGCGCTGCGCAGCATCACGGGTGCGGTGCGCACCGGCGCCCGCTCGCTGGTGGAGCTGCCGGGGCGCTCGCAAGCCATGGACGCGGTCGAACTCGTCGGGCTCGCGCTCTGATGCCCGCTGTGAAGAGGATGTTCTCGCTGAGGCAGATCCTCAGCGTTGCGCTCCTGCTGCTCGCACTCGTTCCCGCATTGCTGGTCGCGTGGGTGATGGCGCGCGGCAGCACGCAGGCGGCGGAAGAACTCGCGGGCAAGATCCTCTTCAATGTCGCTTCGCGCGTGCAGTCGGGCACCGAGACGCACATGCGCCAGGCGCACGACGCGCTCAACGGCCTCTTCCCCGAAAGCATGGGAGCGCAGGACCGCATCAATGCGCGGCGCTGGCTCGGCGATCCGTCGGCGTTCGAGGCGATGGGCTTCGCCCTTGCGCGCCAGTCGACGGACGTTCCCGCGATCTATTTCGGGAACAAGCGCGGTGAATATTTTGGCGTCGAGCACCAGGGCGCCGGTGCCATCGTCCGCATCCGCGAGCCGGATGGCAGCGGACGGCGCGCGTACCTCGCCGCGCGGCCCGGCGACCGCGAAAATCCGCAGCCCAGCGAGATCGTCAACTTCGAGCCGCGCACGAGCCCGTGGTATTTCGGGGCGGTGGAGGCGAAGGGCCGCGTCTTCTCGCGCGTGTTGCCGGTGCCGGGCAAGCCGCAGTTGTACGTCACGCTCTCGCAGCCGGTCTACGACGATGACGGCGGTGTCGCGGGCGTGTTCGGTGTCGATCTCTATCTGCAGCAGCTCGCCGATCTCCTGCAAACGCAAAGCATCAGCGCGCGCGGCGCGGCGTTCGTTGTCGATGAGCGCGGCATGCTCGTGGCGGGATCGGCCGGCGATCCGCTGTTTCGTCAAGTGAATGGGCAGGCCGTGCGCCGCACGCCCGCGGAAAGCGCCAACGCCGTGATCCGCCGCGGCTTCCAGGCCCTGCAGGCCGAGTGGGCGCAGAAGCAATCCGATTCGGTCGGCCACGGCGCGGGCCTGCAGCGCCTGCCGATGGATGGCGACTCGCTGGTGATGATGCGCCAGCCGTTCGGCGAATCGCTCGGCCTGCACTGGACGCTGGTGGTGGCCGCGCCGGAGAGCGACTTCACCGGCGAGATCCGCGAAGCCTGGCGCATCTCGCTGATGGTGATCGCGGCGCTGGTCGTGCTTGCAGCGGCGGTGGCTTTCCTCGTCGCGCGCGGCATCGGCGGACGCTTGCGCGGTCTCAGTATCGCGGCCGAGCAGCTCGGGCGCGGCGAGGTGCCCGTGATCGAGAGCCGCACGCGCATCCGCGAAGTGCACGGCTTGTCGCGCGTGC
>JAZKIF010000069.1:31943-64360 GCA_040385005.1 Pseudomonadota bacterium | reverse complement strand
GAATACCGCGAGCGCGTCGCGGCCGATGCGCAAGCATTGCAGGAAGCGAACGAAACGCTGGAAGCGCGCGTCGAGCGCCGCACCGAGCAGCTCGCCGCCTCGCGCGAGGAAGCGCTGGCCGCTGCACGCGCCAAGGCCGCTTTCCTCGCGACCATGAGCCACGAGATCCGCACGCCGCTTAACGGCGTGGTCGGCATGAGTACGCTGCTCGCGGAAACCCACCTCGACGCCGAACAGCGCGATTACCTCCAGACCATCCGCCTCTCCAGCGACCAGCTGCTGTCCGTGATCAACGACGTGCTGGATTTCTCCAAGATCGAGTCGGGCAAGCTGGACCTGGAGGTCGAGCCGGTGAGCGTGCGCGGCGCGGTGGAAGAGGCTTGCGACATCGCCGCGCCCCGCGCGCGCGAGAAGGGCCTCGAGCTGATCATCGACGTCACGCACGAAGGCGAACACGCCGCACCCGTCGCGATCAAGGGCGACGTGACGCGGCTGCGGCAAGTGCTCATCAACCTGATCAACAACGCGGTGAAGTTCACGCCCTCCGGCGAGATCGCGGTGCACGTGCGACAACTTGAAGCGGACGATGGACACGGCAACCGTGTGCTCGAATTCCGCGTGACGGATACCGGCATCGGCATTCCGCCAGAGCGCGTCGGCGCGCTGTTCGAAGCGTTCACGCAGGTCGATGCATCGACCACGCGCAAGTACGGCGGCACCGGTCTCGGCCTCGCGATCTGCAAGCGCCTTGTCGAATTGATGGGCGGGAAGCTGGGCGTGGAGAGCGAGCCGGGCAAGGGCTCCACGTTCTGGTTCACCATCGCAGCGCCCGCCACCGAACTTGCTCAGAGCCTGGACGTGACCGACGCGGGCGTGCTCGAAGGCAAGCGCGTGCTGGTGGTGGACGACCACGTCACCAACGTGCGCATCCTCACGCGGCAACTGCAGTTATGGGGCGTTGACGTCGCGAGCGCGCATTCGGGCGCGCAGGCGCTCGAGTGGCTGGAGTCGGCCGCGAGCGCGCCGGACATCGTCGTCACCGACATGCACATGCCGGAGATGGACGGCGTCGCGTTCGCGCGCGCGATGAAGGCGCGCGACGCTTGGCGCGCAATGCCGATCGTGTTGCTGAGTTCTGGCTTCATGCCCGCCGCCGACCAGAGTGCGCAGCTCTTTGCCGCGCGCCTCCTGAAGCCCGCGCGGCAGAACCAGCTCTTCGAAACGCTGGTTCGCTGTGCCGTGCCGCAGTCCAGCGCGGGCGTGCGTCCCGCCCCGATGGTGGTGGACACGCGCAAGCACGTCACCGTGCTGGTTGCCGACGACAACGCGGTGAACCTCAAGGTGGCCTGTGCGATGCTCGCGAAGCTCGGCTACGACATCCTCACCGCGACGGATGGCCGCGAAGCCGTGGAAGCCGTCGCCCACGCCGCAGCCAAGGGCGAGAAGATCGGCGCGGTGCTGATGGACGTGAACATGCCGGAGGTCGATGGCCTGGAGGCCACGCGGCAGATCCAGGCGGCATGGGGCGCGCAGTCCCCGCCGATCATCGCGCTCACCGCCGCCGCATCCGCCGAAGACCGCGTGCGCTGCCAGGAAGCGGGCATGGACGACTACCTCACGAAGCCGCTGCACGTCGCCGCGCTCGCGCAGGCGCTGGAGCGCTGGATCGCGCAAGGCTCGTCGCTCGAATCGCGTCCGCAGCCTCAGGCAACGACCGGTGCGGCCAGCAACTCGCCGACAGCCCTAGCCGCCCCCGAAGCACCGCTGATGGACTTCAGCCGCCTGGAGGAATTCAAGGAATTCGACGACGACGAATCGACGATGACGCGCGAGGTGATCGGCCTGTTCCTGGCCGACACGCCGCCGCGCCTGGAGGCGATGGACGCCGCGCTCGCAGCCGGCGACGCTGTCGCGCTCTCCCAAGCGGCCCATGCACTCAAGGGCGGCGCGAGCAACATCGGCGCGAAGGCGATCCAGCAGCACGCGGATGCGCTGGAATCGGCGTCGAAGGAAGAGCTGCCCGGCGATGCGCAGCAGCGCGTCGCGAAGCTGCGCGAACTCTGGGAAGAGACGCGCGTGGCGCTTGCGGCCTGGGGTTGATGGCAGGTCTTCGCCCTGTCGCGCGGCATGGCAAGCGCTAAGTAGTTTCCACCACCCTTCGCGTCGGGCGCTGGTCAGCCTGCGGACAGCAAGATCGGCCACCCACACTCTTGCTCGTTGGTGTTCCATGAATGACCGCAATCTCGCCCGGGGCCTGTTCCTCGCCGCGATCTCCCTGGCCTTCGGGCTGCCGGCACTGCGCTATCCGCTCGGCGACTTCAGCCGGGCGGGCCCCGGCCTCTTCCCGCTGATGATGGCGTCGCTGCTGATGGTGATCGCGGTCGCGACCATCATCCGCTCGCGCTTCGTCGAGCACGTGCCGCTGGGCTTCAACCCGAAGAACATCTCCATCATCCTGGGCAGCCTGTGCGGCTTCGCGCTGGTCTCGCTCTACGTCAACATGACCGCGGGGATCATCACCCTCGTGTTCATCGCTTCGTTCGCGGGCACCGCGAAGTACTCGATCAAGCGCAATCTCATGATCGCGACCGGCCTGTGCCTCATCGGCCTGGCGTTCGTGAAACTCCTCGGCTTCAACCTACCCCTGTATTGATCATCATGATGGAAGTCATTCACAACCTCGGTCTCGGTTTCGAGATCGCGCTGACCTGGCAGAACCTGATGTACTGCGCCATCGGGTGCACGGTGGGCACGCTCGTCGGGCTGCTGCCCGGCCTCGGTCCGCTGGCCACCATCAGCATCCTGCTGCCGCTCACCTACTCGATTCCCACGGGCGGCGCGCTCATCATGCTTGCCGGCATCTACTACGGCGCGCAGTACGGCGACAGCGTGAGCGCGATCACGATGAAGATCCCGCACGCGAGCTCGATCGTGGCGTGTATCGACGGCTACCAGATGACGCTCAAGGGGCAGACGGGCCTCGCGCTCTTCACCGCGGGCGTCTCCAGCTTCATCGGCGGCACCATCGCCATCGTGGTGCTGTCGTTCTTCGCGCCGGCGCTCGGTGAAGTCGCGTTCCTCTTCGGGCCCGCCGATTACTGCGCGCTGATGCTCGTGGGCTTCGTGTGCGTGAGCTTCGTCACCACCGGCAGCCTGCTCAACGGCCTGGCGATGTGCATCATCGGCGTGCTGCTCGGGCAGATCGGCACCGACGTGAACAGCGGCATGCAGCGCTTCACGATGGACATGCCGTTCCTGGCCGACGGCGTCGGCCTCGTGAGCATCGCGCTCGGCTGCTTCGGCATCGCCGAGATCACCAAGAACCTCGACGAGAAGAACGAGCGCACGCCCTTCAACGGCAAGATCAAGCTCATGCCGACGTGGCCCGAGTTCAAGCGCATCATTCCGAGCGCATTGCGCGGCGGCATGATCGGCTCGTTCCTGGGCATCCTGCCCGGCGGCGGCCCGACCATCGCCCAGTTCGCTGCCTACGCCGTGGACAAGAAGGTCAGCAAATACAAGCACGAGATCGGCACCGGCTGCATCGAAGGCGTGGCTGGCCAGGCCGCCGCCGACGAAGCCGCCGCGCGCACCAGCTTCATCCCGCTGATGTCCATCGGCATCCCCGAGAATGCGGTGATGGCGCTCATGATGGCCGCGTTCATCATCAAGGGCATCCAGCCCGGCCCGAACATGATCGCCGGCCACCCGGACCTCTTCTGGGGCCTGGTCGCGTCGATGTGGGTCGGCAATGTGTTCCTGATCACGCTAAACGTGCCGCTGGTGCGCTACTGGCTGTCGGTGTTCAAGATTCCGTACGCGGTCCTGTTCCCCTCGATCCTGTTCTTCTGCTGCATCGGCACCTACAGCGTCAACAACAACCTGGACGACGTGTTCATCACGGCCGCCTTCGGCTTGCTCGGCTACATGTTCGTGCGCCTGGAACTCGACGCCGCGCCGCTGATGCTCGGCTTCATCCTGGGCCCGATGCTGGAGGAGAACTTCCGCCGCGCGATGCTGCTCAGCCGCGGCAGTTTCAGCGTGTTCGTGAACCGCCCGATCAGCGGCACCTTGATGGGCCTCATCGCGATCTTCATCGTGTGGCAGGTCATCGCGTTCTATCTGGCGGCGCGCAAGCGCAAGCCGATCCCGGACGCGCACCCGATGGGCGACGTGGTTCCCGCGGATTCCTGATTCGCTGGGCGGCCCAGTCCGACCGCTCACTTGGCGCCGGGGTCTCACGATCCCGGCGCTTTTTTCGTTGTGGCGGCTCAGCGGCTGCGAGTCCTTGCACGCGCCTTGCTGGTCTGCAGCAACAGTGTCGCGAACGCAGTGGCGGCCGGGGACAGCGTGCGACCGGCGCGCTGTATCAGTCCCATCGACCGCGTCACCACCGGCGTCAAAGGGACCCCCACCACGCCCGCGGGCTTGCGCGGCACGGTGAGCTGCGGAACGATCGCGATGCCGAGCCCCGCCTCCACCAGCCCGATGAGGGTCGACACGTGCCGCACTTCGCACACCGGCCGCGGCTGGGAAGGCGCGGCGGAAAGGGCGTGGTCGATGAAGACGCGGTTGCGACTCGCCTGCGAAACGCGCACCTGGTCCCACGCGGCCAGCTCGTCCCAGCGCACCGAACGGCGGCGCGCGAGCTCATGGTCCGCGCGGCACGCAAGCACATAGGCATCCTGGATCAGTGGCGTGAACTCGACCTCCGGCTCCTGCATGCCGATGTAGTTGATGCCGAAGTCGACTTCGCCGTGCTTCACCGACGCGAAGACGCCGTCCGCGCCATCCTCGACGATGCGCACCAGCACGTTGGGATGTTCGCCGCGATAGGTGTCGATCACCGCCGGCAGGAAGTGGTGCACCGCCGAGAAGACGCAGCCGATCGTCACGTCGCCGGCTTCCAGCTGCGCGGCATCGCGCAGGCCGACCACCGAGCGGTCCAGGTCCTCCACCACCGGCGTGATCTCCCGCAGGAACCGCGCGCCCAGCAGCGTCAGCTCCATGCTGCGCGTGGTGCGGTCGAAGAGCCGCACGTTGAGGCGCGCTTCGAGGTTCGAGATGCGCCGCGAGAAGGCGGGCAGAGAGAGGTGCAGCACCTTCGCCGCCGCGGCGAAACTTCGCAGCTCGGCCGCGGTGATGAAGGCGCGCAGGTCGGCCAGGCCGGGCGTGCCGGCGGGGGTGGAAGGTTTGGCTGGAGGAGTAGTTGACGGCATGGCAGCGGTTGCACGAACTGCAACAAAGGCGAGCAAACTTGCACTTTACAGCCAGCCTGCCGACGGCCAACATACCCGGTTCCTTTCGGAGACAACCGCACCCATGAAACGCCGCCTATTGCTGCAGGCAAGCTCTGCCGCCGCCCTTCTTCCCGGCTTCGCGATCGCGCAAAGCTATCCCTCCAAGCCCATCCGCTACATCGTGCCGGTCGCAGCCGGCGGCGGCAACGACATGATCGCCCGCGTGGTCACCGAGCGCTGGGGCGCCCTGCTCGGCCAGACCTTCGTGGTCGACAACCAGAGCGGCGGCGGCGGCGTGGTGGCGAGCGTCGCCACCGCGCGCGCGGCGCCGGACGGCTACACGCTCATGCAAGGCTATGTGGCCACGCACGGCACGACGCCCGCCACGCGCAAGGTCAGCTACGACGCCATCAAGCAGTTCACGCCCATCGGCATGATCGGCGCGACGCCCAACGTGCTGGCGATCAACGCCAACGTGCCCGCGAAGACCGTGAAGGAGTTCATCGATTACGTGAAGCGCAATCCCGGCAAGCTCAGCTACGGCTCGGCCGGCCAGGGCTCGCTCACGCACCTGACGATGGAGCTGTTCAAGCAGGAGACCGGCGCGTTCATGCTGCACATCCCGTACCGCGGCATCGCACCGGCCATCACCGACCTGATCGGCGGGCAGACGCAGGCGATGTTCCCCGGTCTCGCGGCCGCGCTGCCGCACATCCGCTCGGGCAAGATGCGTCCGCTCGCCGTGACCGGCAAGGCGCGCAGCCCGCAACTGAAGGATGTGCCCACCATGGTGGAGCTCGGCTTCAAGGGCTTCGACGCCATGCAGTGGTACGGCTCGGTCGGCCCGGCCGGCTTGTCGCGCGACATCGTGAAGCGCCTGAACGAAACGCAGGTCGCGGTGCTGAAGGCGCCGGACCTGGCCGAGAAGCTCGCGAGCGAAGCGGTGGAGCCGTGGCCCATGACGCCGGAACAGTTCGGCGACTACATCAAGTCGGAGATCACGCGCTGGACGGCCCTGGCCAAGGCGCGCAACATCCAGCTCGAAGAATAAGGACAAGCCATGGCACACAACACCCAGGTCGCGGCCGACACGAACGCGCCGCCCGTCACTTCCATCCTCGCGAAATTCGTTTCGGGCCACGCCTCCAAAGGCTGGAGCGACGCCGTCGAGAAGGAAGCGCACCGCACCTTCTACAACTGGCTGGGCTGCGC
Organism: Pseudomonadota bacterium; assembly: GCA_040385005.1. GTDB lineage: Bacteria > Pseudomonadota > Gammaproteobacteria > Burkholderiales > Burkholderiaceae_C > Ramlibacter. The sequence continues at coordinate 57,908 of JAZKIF010000069.1, read as the reverse complement.
CATCGGCGCGGCGCACCATGAGGCCGGCAACGCGGCGCTCGCGGCGGTCGCGATGCTCGAGCCCGCCGCGCAGGCCACGGTGCTCGGGCGCTCCGAGCGCGTCGACATCGCGAGCGCCGCCATGGTGAACGGCATCACGTCGCACACGTTCGACTTCGACGACACGCACCTGAAGACGATCATCCATCCGGCCGGCCCGGTCGCATCGGCGGTGCTCGCGCTCGCCGAGAAGACCGGCGCCTCGGGCCGCGATGTCGTCGACGCGCTGGTGCTCGGCATCGACGTCGCGTGCCGCATCGGCAACACGATGTACCCGGATCACTACGACCGCGGCTGGCACATCACCGGCTCGACCGGCATGCTCGGCGCGGCGGCGGGCTGCGCACGCCTGATGAAGTTCGACGAGAAGCAGACGGCGATGGCGCTCGGCATCGCGTCATCGCAGCCGGTCGGTTTCCGCGAACAGTTCGGCACGATGACCAAGCCATTCCATCCGGGCGGCGCGGCGCGTGCGGGACTCATGTCGGCGCTGCTCGCGAAGAACGGCTTCACGGCTAGCCCGCGCGCGCTCGAAGCGCCGCGCGGCTTCGTGCAGGTCGCATCGGACAAGCGGGCGTGGAACGAAGTGACCGACGAACTCGGCGAGCGCTTCGAGATCTCCTTCAATACCTACAAGCCTTTCGCGTGCGGCATCGTGATCCACCCGAGCATCGACGCCTGTGCCCAACTGCGCGAGCAAGGCGTGAAGCCGGAGCAGGTGGAGCGCATCGAGTTGCGCGTGCACTCGCTGGTGCTCGAGCTCACCGGCAAGAAGGAACCGAAGGACGGCCTGCAGGGCAAGTTCAGCGTGTACCACGGCTGCGCCGTCGGCCTCATCTACGGCCAGGCCGGTGAAGACGAATTCTCCGATGCCGTCGTGAACGATCCGAAGGTTGTCGCGCTGCGCAACAAGGTGCAGGCGACGGTCGATGACTCCATCGACGAAGCCGCCGTCGATGCGACCGCGGTCCTCACCGATGGACGCCGCATCCACGTGCGCGTGGACCACGCCATCGGCTCGCTCGAGCGGCCGCTGTCGGACCAGCAACTCGAAGCCAAGTTCAACGCCCTCGTGATTCCCGTGCTGGGCGAAGCCAAGGCGCGCGACATCACCGCCGCCTGCTGGAAGCTCGCGTCGCTGCCCAACATGCGCGACCTCACGGCCTTGTGCCGTCCCTGAAAGAAACAACGACATGACAACAGTGACTACTAACGCACCGCTTCGCATCGGCATCCTGAACGGCGACGACATCGGCCTGGAGATCGTCCCGGCCTCGGTCGCCATCAGCCGCGCGGCCGCTGAATTACACGGCGTCGCGATCGACTGGCATCCGCTGCCGATCGGCCGCACCGCGCTCGACACGCACGGCAGCACGCTGCCCCCCGAGACGCTCGCAACGCTCAAGACGCTCGACGGCTGGATCCTCGGCCCGATCGGCCACCGCGCCTATCCCAAGGTGCCCAACGCGATCAACCCGCACCCGATCCTGCGCAAGGATTTCAACCTGTTCGCGAACGTGCGCCCGACGCGCTCGTACCCGGGCATCGGCTGCCTGTACGACGACGTTGATCTCGTCATCGTGCGCGAGAACAACGAAGGCTTCCAGCCGGACCGCAACATGCTGGTGGGCAACGCGGAGTTCCGCCCGAACGACGAGGTGACGCTCTCGATGCGCGTCATCACGCGCACCGGCAGCAGCCGCGTCGCGCGCGCCGCGTTCGAGCTCGCGCGCCAGCGGCGCAAGCACTTGACGTACGTCCACAAGGACACGGTGTTCAAGCTCGGCTGCGGCATGTTCGTGGAAGAGTGCAAGAAGCTGGCGCCGGAATTCCCCGACGTGCGGGTGGACGATGTGATCGTGGACACGATGGCGATGCGCCTCGTGCGCGATCCGCAGAGCTTCGACGTGATCGTGACGACCAACATGTTCGGCGACATCCTCTCGGACGAAGCGGCCGGTCTCGTCGGCGGCCTTGGGATGGCGCCGGGCCTGTGCATCGGCGACGGCAACGTGGTGATGGCGCAAGCCACGCATGGCTCCGCGCCGGACATCGCGGGGAAGGGCATCGCGAACCCGTACGCGATGATGGAATCGACCCGCATGATGTTCGACTGGCTGGGCCACAGCCGCAAGAACGAAGGCGCGGTGAAGATGGCTGCGTCGATGTCGCGCGCGATCACGCAGGCGCTGGGCGATGCCCAGGCGCGTACCGGTGATGTGAAGGGCCAGGGCAACACGCAGAGCATGACGCAGGCCGTGCTGCGCGCGATCAAGGCCTGAAATTCCCCCTCCTGCCTTGCCTCACAATGCGGGGCAAGAGGTGGAAGATGAAGCTGATTGCCCGCGCGAGCATCGTCGCGCTGACTGCTTGCCTGGCCGCTGCGTTCCCCGCGCAAGCCGCCGACAAGTTTCCGTCGAAGACGGTTCACATGATCATCCCGAGCGCCGCCGGGTCGTACAACGACCTCCTGGCGCGCCTGATTTCCCAACGGCTGCAGGAGCGTTGGGGCCAGAGCGTCGTGGTCGAAAACCGTCCCGGCGCCGGCCAGATCATCGGGACGGATGCGATCGCCAAGGCGCCCGCCGACGGGCATACCTTCGGGATGGTCGTCACCTCGCACGTGATCAATCCCAACCTCCGGCCGAAGATGCCCTATGACGCGCTGGCTGATTTCTCGGGCATCACGCTCATCGGCTACATGCCTATCGTGATCACGACGGCTGCCAACTCGCGGTTCTCCAGCTTGGGCGAAGTGCTCGCATTCGCCAGGACTCATCCCGGCGAAGTCACCTACGCCACGCCGGGCGTCGGCAGCGCGATGCATTTCGCGGGTGACTTCCTGGGCAAGAGCGCGGGTGCGGATTTGCGCCACATCCCGTTTCGCGGCGGCCCGCAGCAGGTGCAGGACGTGATCGGAGGGCGTATCGCGCTCAACTTCGGCTCGCTGTCCACGGGCCTGCAGCTGATGAAACAGGGCCAGCTCAAGGCGCTCGCGATCACGGAGCCGCGCCGCTCCACTGCCGCGCCGGACGTTCCCGTCGTCGCGGAAACCATTCAGGGCTTCAGCGTGCAAAGTTTCTATGGCTTCGTCGCGCCGCAAGGCACCCCGCGCGAAATCCTCGCGACGATCCGCGACGAGATCGTCGCCGCGGTCAAGATGCCGGAGGTCGCTTCGCAGCTCGCATCGGCTGGTTTCGAAGTGACCGGAAGCAGGCCGGAAGAGTTCGACCGATTCCTCGCCGACCAGCTGCGCAACTGGTCCGTGATCGTGAAAAAAACCGGCATCACGGGCGAGTGACGTCACGCATGTCGGCAAAATGCAAGGCGTGAAATCAACGACCCCATTCCTCGCGGCCGCGCTGGCGGCCACCTTTCTCGCTATCACGGCCATCCCGGTTCATGCCGCCGACAAATATCCTTCAAGGCCGGTGCACATCGTGGCGCCTACCTTGCCGGGGAGCGCCTCCGATTTCGTCGGGCGACTGCTGTCGCAAAAGCTCCAGGAGCGCTGGGGGCAGCCGGTGCTCATCGACTACAAGCCCGGGGCCGGCCAGACCATCGGCACCGATTTCCTGGCGAAGGCGCCGGCCGACGGTTACACGATCGGCCTGATCTACACATCGCATGTGATCAACCCCAGCGTGCGGGCGAAGCTGCCGTACGACACGCTCAACGACTTTTCGGGTGTGACGCTTCTGGGCTACACGCCCATCCTCATCGCAACGGCCGGCAATTCGCCCTTCAACAACCTTTCGGAAGTTCTGGCGCATGCCAGGCGGCATCCCGGCGACCTCACCTACGCGACGCCGGGTGTGGGAACGTCCCCGCACTTCGCGGGTGAGTTCCTCGGCAAGGTGGCCGGTGTCGACATGCGGCATGTTCCCTTCCGCAGCGGCGCGCAATTCACGCAGGACGTGATCACCGGACGCATCGTGCTCGGTATCGCCGCACTCGGGACGATCAACGCGCTGGTGAAATCGGGCCAACTGAAGGGCATCGCGGTCACCGATGCGAAGCGGACCGCGGCCGCGCCGGACGTCCCCTCGGTGTCGGAGACGATCCCCGGCTTCAGCGTGCCAAGTTTCCTCGGCCTGACCGTGCCCAGGGGTACGCCGCGAGAGATCGTCCATACGATCCGAAACGACATCGCCGCCATACTGAAGGCGCCGGACGTGGTCGCGGCCCTCGCGAACAACGGCTTCGAGCCGGTGGGCAACACGCCGGAGGAGTTCGACCGCTTTCTCGCCGAGCAAATGCCCCGGTGGGCGGCGATCGTGAAGCAGACCGGCATCACGCCGGAATAGGAGCGCCGCACCATGCAAGCACGACACGACCTGTTCCTTCGACGCAAGCTGGGCTTCGCCTCGGTCGCCGCCGTTGCAGCTGCATGCCTCTTCATCACCGCGCCCTCGCACGCCGCCGACAAGTTTCCGTCGAAGGCGGTGCGCATCGTCGTGCCCAGCCCGCCCGGCGGCTCCAACGACCAGATGGCCCGCCTGCTCGCGCTTCGTCTGCAGGAGCGCTGGGGCCAGCCCGTGGTGGTCGAATACAAGGGCGGCGGCGGCCAGACGATCGGCACGGATTTCGTTGCCAAGTCACCAGCCGACGGCCACACCATCGGGCTCGTCGTCACCTCGCACGTGATCAACCCGGCGTTGCGCAAGCTCCCGTACGACACGCTCAATGATTTCTCCGGCGTGACGCTGATCGGCTTCACGCCCATCCTCATCACCACGGCCGGCAACGCGCCTTTTAACAATCTCGCCGACGTGCTGGCGCATGCGAAGGCGCATCCCGGCGACATCACCTATGCGACGCCGGGCGCCGGCAGTTCGATGCATTTCGCGGGCGACTTCCTGGCCAAGAGCGCGGGTGTCGAGTTCCGGCACATCCCGTTCAGGGGCGGCGGGCAGCAGGGGCAGGAAGTGATGACGGGCCGCGTCACTCTCAACATCGGCACGCTGGGCACGAGCTATCCGTTCGTCAAGTCGGGCCACCTGAAAGCCATCGCGATCACGGACCCGAAGCGTTCCCCCGCCGCGCCGGAAATCCCCGCCGTGGCCGAAACGCTTCCCGGCTTCAGCGTGCAGAGCTTCATCGGTTTCGTCGTGCCGAAGGGCACGCCGCGCGACGTCATCCAGAACATTCGCAACGACGTGGTCGCGACGTTGAAGGTGCCGGAAGTCGTTGCCAATCTCACCAGCGGCGGCTTCGAAGTCGTGGGCGGCACGCCCGAGGAGTTCGACCGGTTCATCGCGGAGCAGGTGCCGCGATGGGCGGGGATCGCGAAGCGGACGGGTATCACGGCGGAGTGAACGCGGAATAATCGTCTGATATACAAGACGATCAATGGGAGTTTGGCTAAGATGTCTGATATGTCAGACAAACTTCGCAGTTCTACTGAGCTCGGAAACGCCATCCGGGATCTGCGGATGCAGCAGAAGATTTCGGCCACCGAACTCGCGCAACGCAGCGGGCGCAGCCGGGATCTCATCTGGCGATTGGAGAGCGGGCGCGATGTTTCAAGCTCGGCGCTCTTCGACGTGCTTCGCGTTCTCGGCTCGGCGCTGCAGGTCACAGCGCCTGGCCTTCCGACCCTGGAAGAGATGCGCGAGCGCTTCAAGGAGGATGACTGATGCTCCCCGAGAAGATCCGGCTGCTGGACGTGAACATCGCAGGCGGCGAAGCAGGCTTGCTGCAGCACACGTCCCAGTACACCTTCTCCTACCGGCGGGATGATCCGCAGCAGCGGCCGATGGCGCTGCTCATGCCACCCAACCGGCTCGAGTACCGCGATACATCGCTCTTCCCGGTGATGGACCAGAACCTGCCGGAGGGTTTCCTGCTCGAGCGGCTGCGGCGCGAGTTCCCGAAGCAGCAGATCACGCCGATGCATCTGCTGGCACTGATCGGCACGAACGGGATCGGCCACCTCGGATTCAGGCTGCCAGACTCGGCGCCTTCCGTGCCGCCGACATTGATCTCGAGGCAAGACTTGCTGCAAGCCAAGGCGGACGGAGCGTTGTTCGATGAACTCGTGCGCGCTTACCTGTCCACGGGCGTGGGCATCTCGGGCTTCCAGCCGAAGATCCTCGTGCCCGACCGATCGACCTGGGCGGTGCCCAACCTCATCGTCAAAGCCGCAGGGGCCACGTACCCAGGGCTCGCCGCCAACGAATACGTCTGCCTGCAGGCGGCCGCGCGCGCTGGCATCCGGGTCTCGCACCACGAGCTGTCGCGCACGGGCGAGTTGCTCGTGCTCGAACGATTCGACCTTGCCGAGGACGGGCAGCGTCTCGGCTTCGAGGACATTGCGTCGCTGATGGGCCTGCAGGTGCGCGACGTCCTGAGCGACCGCAAGTACCAGGGCAGCTACGAAGCCATCGCCGAGCTGCTGGGGCTGCTGCACCTGGACCGCGACCTGCCGCAATTTTTCGAGCAGGTGGCTTTCTCGATCATGGTCCGCAACGGTGACGCACACCTGAAGAATTTCGGTGTGCTGTACACGCACCCGGGCGACGCACGGCTCGCACCGATGTTCGACGTGGTGACCACGAGCATCTACGAATCCAGCCGCGTGGACGGTGGGCCGCCAATGGAGGACTTCACCATGGCGCTGAAACTGTTCAAGGGCAAACACGAGACAAGGACGTATCCCGACACTGCGGAACTCGTCAAGTTCGGCAGGCAGGTGTGCCGCGTATCGAATCCGGCGGATGTCCTCGAGCGCATCGCCGAGGGCATGATCGCGGCATTGAAGGAAGCGAAGTCGGATGAGCGGATCCCGGTGGGGATGCTGGAGAAGATGGCACGCAAGTGGGAGCTCGGGCTGGCCTATTCGAAGGAGGCGCGGTTGCAACCCGCGCCCGACAAGCGGGCGCGCAAGCCGGGGGCGTGACAGCGATCGCGACCGCCGACCCGAAGCGCACGCCCGCGGCGCCCGAAGTGCCCACCGTGGCCGAGACGATTCCCGGCTTCAGCGTGCAGAGCTTCCTGGGTTTCGTCGTGCCCAAGGGCACGCCGCGCGACGTCGTGCAGGCCATCCGCAACGACATCGTCGCCTCGCTGAAACTGCCCGATGTCGTCGCGACGCTGGGCGCCGGCGGCGTGGACATCGTGGGCGGCACGCCCGAGGAGTTCGACCGGTTCATCGCGGAGCAGGTGCCGCGATGGGCGGGGATCGCGAAGCGGACGGGTATCACGGCGGAGTGAACATGCTGCGCCGACGTTCGACGTGGGATGTCGTCAGCCCCCGGGCTGATCCTGCGGCACTTCCTCGACCTTCGGGCCGGCCTCGGGCGTGAACCTTTCGCCGAGCGTGGCAAGCTGCGTCAGCAGCTTGTCCGCGATACCGCCCGGAAGACTCGCGAGCAATCCATCGAACAGGCCAAGTAGCGCGACATAGTTTTCGCCTTGCTCTGAGAGCAGTACATCCAGCACGTCCTCGGCGGTGGTGATCCTGCTTTCCACATCGGTGAAGGCCGGGCTGCGAACCAGGAGCCGGGCGTACAGATCCAGCGTGCACTTGAACCCGTACTTCACTTCGTAGGATTCGCGCCTGAATCGCAGGACGTCAAGCTGCTCCAGTCTCATGTCAGCCGGCAGCAGATGCATGCACCCCGCGAGGCTCACCAGCACGCAGGCGTAGTGATGGGTCGGCTGCAACTGGGGAAAGTCGTCGTGCTCGCCGAACAGGACGAGCGCGGTTTCGGGCAAGGTGTCAAGCGTAGCGCCGAAGGCCTCGGCGAAGTCCGCCCACATGGCAAACCATCCGTCGTCGTGTTCCACCTGTTCGGAATGGATGAAAGCAATTTCCGCCCAGTAATGGCGCAATGCCGGGGCCTGCGTCGCAAGGAAATGCGCCATGGCGCCGAGCGCCCTGGAAAAGCTGAACTCCAGGTTCTCGTCCGTCGTGTCGCCGAGGGGAAAATTTCTCTCCAATTCGTCGAGCAGGGACTCCCGATCCCCTTCTTCATTCCCCACGAACTGGACGTGCTCGAAAAACAGCCGCTTCAATACGGCCGAACTCCTCGAGCGCGTGGGGCCGCACAGCATCACGGGCTCGTTCAGATCAAGCATGCATTGGGTCCGTGACGCCGGATCAAGATGTCGGACTTGCCCGATCAAAGCCTCCAGCAATTCATGAACGGGCGTCAGCGACAGGTGTTGATCGATGCGTTCATCCCGCCAGTCCTGGTGAAACTCCAGCATCGCGCTCACGTGGGCCGCGCGCAATTCCACCGGAAGGAATCGTGTGCACTCGACGAAGATCCGGGCCGCGACATCCTTGTTGCGCGCGTAGCCGTCCAGCAAGTCCGATGCGTCATGGGCCAACGCCTGCGCGCAGGGTCCGGCGACAGCCGGGTTCATGCGCTGCAACATCACTTCGCATTCAAGCAGCGCATTCATCCCTCCCGCTCTCGCAATGGGAAGCGCCGTGTCGAAGAGCAGGCGCTGATCCTCGGGCGTCGCGCCTGCCACAAGCTTTGTCAAGGCGGGCCACAAGCCTGCGGGCATGGCTCTGATACCCGGCAACTTCTCCAGAACGATCCTCGCGCATGCGGCGCGGGTAGCATCCGAGTGGATCTTGCCTACTGTGAAGCAGACACTGTCAATCATCGAATTGCGGGACTTCGGGACTCCCTCGAGATGTGTCAAGGCGTTCATGATCAACGCGACACGGTCCGGCTTCTCGGAGTCGGGTAGAAGCATCAGACCGGTGACAAGAGCTTCTCCCGCCTCGAAAACCTTGGCGCGCCACTCGCCGGTGCTTGCGTTTCCAGGGCCATTCTGCAAGCCCACGACCGCTTCTTCGGCTGCCCTGAGCCAGTCATTGGCTATCGTCGGCACATGCGCCGCGGATAGCCCCGCCTGCATCAGCACGGCGAGAGGAATGCTTGTCTCGATCATTTGCGATCCAGCCTGGTTCAAAAGCTCGATCAGCAAAGGCTGATTGGCCATGTGGCCGGCCGAGCCTGGCAGGGCAGCCGGTATATGGGCCACCAGCCTGGAGAACATGGCCAACCACGAAGCCTCATCAGGGAGCGCGGAAAGGCCCCGAATCATCTTCAGCATCAACGGGGCCTTGTGCATCGGATGGATCTGCGGCAGCAAATCCAATGTCTGATCGAAGGTCGCCTTTGCCGTACGCGGATCCAGCGGGGACCACTGACGGTGCAATGGCCTGACGAAGCCGAAATTTCGGCGGATGCCCGCGGAGGCGTCCCAGTACAACTTGCTGGAAGAACAAAAATTCCAGAGCGCGAGTTGGTGATCCGGCGAGAGGTGGGACATGATCTGCACCACCAACTCCGTCGGCAGATCATTGATCGATCTGGCTCGTAGGCCCCGTGAAGCCGGTTGGGTGAACGCCAGCTGGTTTTCTGGCGCAAGCACCCGCGGGCCAGGTGCTTGCGGCCCGACATCCGTATGGACATATTTGGGCGGCGGGCCGGAACGGGGGCTTGCTGGACGTTTCACGTCGACTCTCCCTGTTGATAGACAAAGAGGTGAGTGGCGACCGCCGCCGATGAGTTCTGCGTTGGGCTCTTGCCGGGTGCGTCAACCCTCGTCGTGAGACATCGGCTCTTCGAAATTCGCCAGCAACCTCGCGCGGCCCGCGCGCACATGCTTCTCCGCGGCCACCCGCGCGCGGGCCTGGTTCGACGCGACGATCGCGTCGTAGATCGCGCGGTGCTCGATGTTCGAGCGGCGCATGTTGCCCGGCACGTTGAAGTACTTGCGCCGCACCAGGTGCAGCTCCTTCACGTAGTCGTCGTACGCCTGCTGCGCGCGCCGGTTGTTCGAGATCTCCAGGATCAGCGCGTGGAACTGCAGGTTCAGCTCGTAGTAGCGCGTGCCGTCATCGGCGTCGCAAGCCTTGTCCATCGCGGTGAGCAGACGCTCGAACTTCTTCGCATGCTCCTCGGTGAAATGTTCGCACGCACGCTCGGCCGCGTAGCCGAACACCAGCGCGCGCAACTCGTAGACCTCCAGCATCTCGCGCAGCGAAAGTTGCCGCACGTACACACCGCGATTCGGAACGGCGTTGACGATGCCCAGCCCCGCCAGCACCTTGATCGCCTCGCGGATCGGCCCGCGGCTCGTGCCCATGCGCAGCGCGAGCGCCGCCTCGTTCAGGCGCTCGCCGGGCTTGAACTCGCCCGAGTAGATGAGCTGCTTCAGCTCCGCGACGATGGCGTGCGAAAGGCCGGCGCCGCGGGCGGTGGAAGTCTGTGTGGCCATGGAGGGATCGTAACTTCAGGCGAAAGTCAGTCGACTTTCAACTTCGCGCTCCTGGCCAGGTTGACCCAGAACTTGTTGTCCTCGACCAGGAAACTGCTGAACGCTTCGGGCGATGCGGAGAGCGCCACGTCGGTGCCGTCGCGCGCCAGCGCCGCTTTCACGGACGGTTGCTGCATCGCGGTGTTGGTCGCTTCGTAGATCTTCTTCACGATGGCGGGCGGCGTGCCGACCGGCACGAACATGCCGTACCAGAACTCGATCGCGTACTCGGGCAGGCCGGCTTCCTTCATGCCCGGCACGCCCGGCACGAGCGGCGTGCGCTCGCGCGTGCTCACGGCCAGCGCGAGCAGGCGGCCGCCGCTCGCGGCCTGCGGCAGCACCGAGGGCGCGGTGCCGAAAGTAAGTTGCGTGTCGCCGGCCATGACCGACTGGATCGCGAGCGCGCCGCCGCGGTACGGCACGTGCGTCATCTGCGCGCCGGTGACGAGCATGAAGAGCGCGGCGCCGAGGTGCGGTGCGGAGCCATTGCCCGACGTGGCGTAGTTCAGTTTGCCCGGGTCTTTCTTCGCGGCGGCGATCAGGTCCGGCACGGACTTGATGCCGGTCGCGGGATTGACGGCGAGCACGAGCGGCGACGTCGTCATCTTCGTGACGGGCAGCAGGTCGCTCGGCTTGTAGCCCAGCGCGGGATTGAGCGAGGGATTCACGGAGATGCTGCTCGGGCTCGCGATGAGCAACGTGTAGCCATCGGGCTGCGCCTTGGCGACGATGTCCGCCGCGATGCTCGAGCCGTTGCCGGGCTTGTTGTCCACGATGACGGTCTGGCCGAGCGACTTGCCCAGCGCATCGCTCATGGAGCGCGCGACGATGTCCGCGGCGCCGCCCGGCGCGAAGCCGATCACGAGGCGGATCGGCTTGGAGGGATACGCGGCGGGCTGTGACCAGGCGGCGCAGGCAGCGGCTGCAACCGTGAGCGCGAGGACGTACTTCATGGCCTTCATGTCTTTGTCTCCTTGTTCGATGAATTCTTCAGGACGCCGCGGGCATGCGCAGCACGATCTTGCCGATGTGGCTGCCGGCTTCCATGCGCGCCTTCGCCTCTTTGAGCTGCGAGAACTCGACCACCTGGTCGATCTGCGACTTGATGCGCCCCGACGCGAAATGCGGCATCACCTCGGCGATGAAGCGCGGCACGGCGGCGGACTTCTGCGCCTTGCTGCGCAGCTTGTTCGACACGCCAAAGAGCGTGAGCCGCTTGGCATGCAGCGCTTCGAGGTCGAGGTCGGCATGCAGCACGCCATCGACATAACCCACCGTGGCGAGCCGGCCTTCGAACGCCATCGCGCGAATGTTCTCCGCGAACACGGTGCCGCCGACGGTGTTGATGACGAGATCCACGCCGTGCTTGTCCGTCACTTCCATCACCTTGGGCGCGAAGTCCGCGGCGCGCGTGGCGATGGCGACATCGAGGCCGAGCGGCTTGATCACGTCCAGCTTCTTCTGCGAACCCGACGTGCCGATCACCTTCGCACCGAGCGCCTTGGCGAGCTGCAGCGAGGACACGCCCACGCCCGACGAGACGCCGTTGATCAGCACCCAGTCGCCGGACTGGATGCGGCCTTGCAGCACCAGCATGTCGAACGAGACGAGGAAGGTGAGCGGAATGCTCGCGGCTTCTTCCCACGAGAGGTTCTGCGGAACGGCAATCGCTTCGGCCACATCGAGCAGCGCGAATTCGGAGAACGCGCCGGCGCATCGGCCCATCACGCGGTCGCCGACTTTGAAGCCGGTGACATCCGCACCAACGGCCGTGACTTCGCCCGCGCCCTCCCCGCCGATCTGCTTCCATGTGCCGGTTTTCTGCAAGCCGTGACCGAGCACGAACTCGCCGCGATTGAGGGACGCCGCGTGCAGGCGCACCAGCAATTGGCCCGGGCCGGGCTGCGGCACGGGAGCGTCGCGCAACTCGATCACGGTGTCGGTGTCGGTCATCTGCATCCAGTAGGACTGCATGGTGTTTTCCTTCTCAGTGCCCGGTGAACACCGGCTTGCGTTTTTCCATGAAGGCCTTGCGGCCCTCGGTGTAGTCGGCGCTTTCGAAGCAACCGCGAATGAGGGACGTACACATCTCCATGTCCAGGTCGGGCGAGGGCTTCATGATCTCGCGCATGATCGCCTTGCCCGCCATCACCGTGAGCGGGGCGTTGTCGCCCATCGCCGTGGTGTATTCGGCGAGCAGCGCATCGAGCCCGTCCGGTGCGCAGACGCGCGTCACAAGACCCATTGCCTTGGCTTCGACCGCGTCGATGCGACGGGCCGAAAAGAACAAGTCCTTCGCGGCGCCGGGGCCGACGAGATCAACGAGATTCTTCATTGCCGAATAGCGGTAGCCGAGACCGAGGCGTGCTGCCGGAATCGAGAACACCGAATCCATCGACGCGATGCGCAGGTCGCATGCGATCGCGACGTTCACGCCGCCGCCGATGCAGTACCCGCGAATGCACGCCAGCGTCGGCTTGCCGAATTCGTAGATGCCCGTGAGCGTCTCCTCGGCCATCGCCTCGTAGCGGCTCACCGCCTCGCGCGCGGCGCGCATGTCCTCGAACTGCGTGATGTCCGCGCCGGAGACGAAGGCCTTCTCGCCCGCTCCGGAGAACACGACGAGCCGCACTCGGTCGTCGTCCTTCGCGAGCTTGAGCAGTGGAGGCACTGCCTCCCACATGTCGACCGACAGCGCGTTGTGCCGCGCAGGGTTGTTGAAGCGGATGTGCAGCGCACTGCCATCGAGCCACGTCTGCACGCGTTCGGTGATGGATTGGTAGGTGGGATGGGACATCAATAGACTCCGGTTGCTTTCATGCGGGCGAGATCTTCGCTGTCGATGCCGAGTTCACTCAGCACTTCCTCCGTGTGTTCTCCACGGCGCGGCGCGGCGCGGGCGATGGTGCTCGGCGTGCGCTCCAGTTGCATCGGCTGGCCGACGAGTTTCTGCGGACCGAGGCGAGCCGACACCACCTCCTTCACCATGCCCAGGTGCGCGATCTGCGGCTCCGCGAACACTTCGCGCATGTCGCTGATGAGGCCGCACGCGACGCCGCCTTCGTTGAACTGCGCGATCCAGTGGCTGCGGTCGTGTGCGGCGAGGCGCTTGTTGATCTCGGCGTTGAGCGAATCGCGGTTGACGTCGCGCGATGCCTTGTCGTGATAGCGGTTGTCCGCGATCCATTCCGGCGCGCCCAGGATGTTGCAGAAGCGCTCCCAGATCTTGGAGCCGAACACCGCGATGTTCAGGTAGCCGTCGCGCGCCTTGTACACGCCGGTGGGGATGCTCGTCGGATGGAAGTTGCCGGCCTGCGTCGCGACTTCGCCTTCGATGAGAAAGCGCGAGGTCTGGAAATCCATCATGTAGACCATCGCTTCGAGCAGCGAGGTGTGGATCCACTGGCCCTTGCCCGAGGCTTCGCGTTCGAGCAGCGCGACAAGGATGCCTTGCGCCGCGAAGATGCCCGCGCACAGATCGGCGATCGGGATGCCGACGCGCATCGGGCCTTCGCCGGGGATGCCCGTGACGGACATCAAGCCGCCCATGCCCTGCGCAATCTGGTCGAAGCCCGGGCGTGTGGCGAGCGGGCCGCTCTGGCCGAAGCCGGAGATGCTCGCGTAGACGAGCTTCGGGTTGTCTTTTGAAAGCGTCTCGTAATCGATGCCGAGGCGGAACTTCACATCCGGACGGAAATTTTCGACGACCACATCCGCGCCCGCGATCAAACGCTTGAGCGTCGCGATGCCTTCGGGCTCCTTCAGGTTGAGCGTGATCGAGCGCTTGTTGCGGTGCGTGTATTGGTAGTCGGAGCCGTCCTGCCCGCCGAGCGTGTCGTCGCCGCGCATGTGTTCGGGCATTTGCACCTGGATGACGTCGGCCCCCCAGTCGGCGAGTTGGCGGCATGCAGTCGGGCCGGCGCGCACCTGCGTGAGGTCGATGACGCGGAACCGCTGCAGGGCGGAGGAAGCGGGGAGATGGGGCATTCGGCGATCTCTGAAAAACGGAAACTGCGGGCGCAGCGTCTGGGGGATCTAGTGTCACCACTAATCGCCGAAGTGTCAACACTTGCCGCGAGTCAACGGCATGTCCGCGCGCGGCCGTCAGCCTTCGTAGCGACGGCCGTCCGCCAGCAACTCCGGCGTTCCGATCAGCTGATTCAACTCGTCGAAATCGAGCATCTGGCTGCGCCAGACCGCGGTGGTGCCGTGCTGCCTCAGGCTCGCGTAATAGCCCTGGAGCGTGTGCGCCACGGCCCGCGCGGTTCCACCCGGAAAGATGACGATGCGAAATCCCCGCTGGCCCAATTCGCCAGCGCTCTGCAATGGCGTCTTGCCGCCCTCGACGATGTTCGCCAGCAACGGAACACGCGCCGCGAATCGGCCGCAGGCGGCGTCCATCTGCTGCGGGGTTCGCAAGGCTTCGATGAACAGGGCATCCACACCGCACTCGAGATAACGCTCGGCGCGATCGAGCGCGGCGTCCAGTCCCTCCACGGCAAGCGCGTCGGTGCGCGCGAGGATCAGCGTTTCACTGGAGCGCCGGACATCGAGCGCGGCCCGCAGCTTGCCTTGCATCTCGGCGACTGGAATCACCGTCTTGCCGTCCAGGTGCCCGCAGCGTTTGGGAAACCCCTGGTCCTCCAGCTGGATCATGGCCGCGCCGGCGCGCTCGAACTCGCGTACCGTGCGCTGCGTGTTGAGCGCATTGCCGAAGCCGGTGTCGGCATCGACGATCACCGGCACGCGCACGCGCTCCGTCACCAGTGCCAGCGTTTGCGCCACCTCGCTGGCCGTGGTGAGGCCGATGTCGGAGCGGCCCAGGCGCGTGTAGGCAATCGATGCCCCGGAAAGATAGAGCGCCTCGAAGCCCGACTGCTCGGCAACGAGGGCGCTGAGGGCGTCGTAGATGCCCGGCGCGAGCAGCGCCTGTGGCTGCGCAAGCCTTTGCTTGAGTGTCGTCATGACTCGTCCTTCGTGATCAGGTCGCCCAGCGTAGCCGCGGCGATCGCGCCGCCGGCCATGGCGCTCAGCAGTCCGTTGCCGGAGAGGTAACCCCACACGGCGTTGCCGGAGACGCCGCGCGCTGCGCCGCCTGCCGCGAGCAGGTTGGGCCACGGCGTGCCGTCGGCGCGCAGCACGCGGCATCCGGCGTCGATGTCCAGCCCGCCTTGCGTGTGGAACAGCGCCCCGGTGACCTTGACGGCGCAGTACGGCGGCGCGAGTGCGGTTTGCGCCAGCGTCGACTGGAGCGGCGCGGCATCGCAGCCGATCAGCGCCGCCAATTCCGTGATGCCGGCGGCATGGCGCACGGCTCCGGCGGATTCAGCCGAGAGGAAATCGGGGAAGCCGCGCGCGAACGCCAGTATCCCGGTGTCGAATACGTTCCAGGCGACGCCGCCGGGTTGGGCGAGCACGTCCACGGCCGCTTCCGAATAACCGCGTTGCTCGTCGTGAAAGCGTTTGCCGTCGCGGTTGACCTGCACGGCCCCTTGCATCATCAACGCCCAGGACACCAGCACGCCGTGCGGAACGGCCCAGGAGCCGTGGCCCTGGTAGCCGCCCAGATCCGCCAGCCGCGCGCCCAGCTGCCGGCCCCACACGATGGCACTGCCGTCGTTGCCGGCGTGGCCCGCGAAGACGGCCTCGCTCATTTCCGGCAGCAGTTCGCGCACCAGCGCGGCGTCGCCGCCAAACCCGTTGCATGCGAGCAGGACCGCATCGCACCGGAGGTGTTCCACCTTGCCGTCGGGCCGGACAAAGCCGACGCCTGTCAGACGGCCGCCATCCACCCAGAGTTCGCGCACCAAGGCGCTGGTGAGCAACGTGATGCCGGCCTGTTCGGCCGCACCCAGCAGTCGTTGCATCAGCGCGGCACCAGTCTTCTCCGGCACCGCGTGCATGCGCAGCGCGCTGTGCCCCGGATAGAGAAAGCCTTCCAGCAGTTCGAACTCCAGGCCGTGTCGCTGCTGCAGCGTGTCGAGCAAGGGACCGATCGCCGCCGCATAAGCTTCCACAAGATGCGGCGCCGCCGACCCGTGCGCCTTGGCCTGGATGTCACTTGCAAATCGAGCCGGCGAATCCTCGATGCCGTGCTGCCGCTGCACGCGCGTGCCGGCGGCGGGAATGAAGCCGGATGACAGCGCGGTGGACCCCGACGGCGAATCGTCGCGCTCCAGCAGCACACAGTCGACGCCCGCGTCGGCCAGCAGCAATGCCGCCGTCAGGCCGCACGCACCCGCGCCGACGATCGCCACGCTGACATGTGGCGCATCCCCCGGCGGAACGCCTGCGCAAACGGCGGCGGTGGCGTGCATCGCTTAAGCGGTCGGCCGGAACAGGTATTGGCCGCGAGGCTTGCCCACGACCTGGCCGTCCTGGTAGATCAGCTGTCCGCGCAGGAAGGTCTCCTCCACCCGCGCCGACAGCTCCAGCCCCTCGAACGGTGTATAGCCCTGGGTCGACGGCGAATCCTTGGCGGTGATGGTCCAGGTCCTGCCCGCATCGACCAGCGCGAGGTCGGCATCGAAACCTTCGGCGATGTCGCCCTTGCTGTTCAACCCGTAGCGCTGCGCCGGGTTCCAGCTCGTCACCTTGGCCATGTGGTTGTAGCTCATGCCGCGCCGCGTGCCTTCGCTCACCAGCGCCGGCAGCAGGTACTCCGTGCCCCCGAAGCCGCTCTTGGCCATCCAGATGTTGCCGAAGTAGCGCTTGGGGATCTTCATCTCGTGCCGGCAGCAGGCGTGGTCGCTCACCACCCAGTCCAATTCGCCGGCGAGCAGCGCATCCCAGAGGAATTCGACATCTTCCCGCGGGCGGATCGGTGGATTGACCTTGGCGAGTTCGGCCGCCTTGCTGTTGATGTCGAGCATCAGGTGGCCGATGGTGACCTCGCGCTTGAAGTCGATGTGCGGAAAGATGTCCGACATCATCATCGCTGCCTGCACGGCCTTGCGTGACGAGAGGTGCAGCAGGTTGATGTTGGGAAGCGCGGTTTCGTTCGCCAGGTAGCTCGCGATGAACACGGCCAAGCCCTCGGAATGCTGCGGCCGCGACGCGCTGTAGGCGGCCAGGCCCTTCAGGGACTTGTCTTTCTCGACAATCTTCGTATAGGCCGTCATGATTTCCGCGGTCTCGCAATGCAATGACAGCGAGATCTGCGCGGCGCGCTCGGGCATCTTCTCGCGCGCCGCCTGGATGGCGCGCATCACGAATTCGAAATGCGCGTAGTCGTAGCGCTCGCCCTCGCCGATCATCAGGAAGTCGCGCTGGCTGTCGCTCGCGCCGTGCAGGCCATGGGAGCCGTAGAACATGAAGATCTTGAAGCTGGCGACGCCGAACTTCTCGATCAGCATCTCGATCTCGCCGTTGTGCACGCTGTCCATCGGGGCCAGGTGGAAGCCGTAGTCGACGTGAAAGCGCCCCTTGGAAGTCTTGAGCACTTCGGGATAGAACTTCTTGTACGGGCCGCCCTTGTTCAGGTAGTACTGGCCGGTGCGGAAGTAGTTCAGGCTGGAGGTGACGCCTCCCATCGCGGCCGCCTTGCTTTCGCTGACGGCGTCTTCGTCCAGCGGAGAGTAGATCCCGCTGTGCATGTGCGCGTCCACCACACCCGGAAAGGCCAGCCGGCCGCAGCCGTCATGCACGGCTTTCGCCAGCGCGACGTCGATGGCAGGAGCGACCTTCGCGAACTTGCCGCCGGCGATCGCGATGTCGCCTTCGTGCACGGTGTTGCCGTTCGGCCGCACCACGCGCACGTTCTTGATCAACAGGTCGTAGGGCTTGGTGCTCATGCGGGGGTCCTTGGTTGAAAACGTTGTTGCAGCTGGGCGAGCAGGCCGCCGGCCTCCACCATGTCCAGAAGGAAGCCGGGTATCGGCTCGGTCGCGAGCGACGCGCCGTCCGCGCGCAGGATGCGCTGCGCCCGCGCGTCGAATGAAATGCATTCGCCGTCCGCGATCTGTTCGGCCTGCGGGCAGGTGAGCAGCATCAGTCCGACATTGAAGGCGTTGCGAAAATACAGGCCGCCGTAGGAGGGTGCGATCACCGCCGCCACGCCGAGATGCACCAGCACCTGCGCGGCCTGTTCGCGTGAAGAGCCGATACCGAAGTTGGCACCTGCCACGATCACATCGCCGCGTTGCACCCCGCCCGCGAACTCGGGCCGCACCGATTCGAGGCAGTGCCTGGCGATCACCTCGATGCCATGCTTCATCGCGTGTCCCGGCGCGAGCACGTCGGTGTTCACATCGGCGTCGAGGCGCCAGACACGCGCTTGCGCCTGGCGCGTCACTGCAGCACCTCCCGCGGGTCGGTGATCACGCCGCGCAGCGCCGACGCCGCCACGGTGTACGGCGAGGCCAGGTACACGCTGACCGAGGGCGCTCCCATCCGGCCCTTGAAGTTGCGCGCCGTGCTGGAGATGACGGTGCTGTCCTCGGGCATGGTGCCGCCGTAACCCGCGCAGGCGCCGCAGGCCGTGGCGAACAATTCCGCACCCGCATCGAGCAGCACTTGCAGCACGCCCTCGGCGCGCGCGGCCTCCTGGTCCTTCAGGCTGGCGGGCGCGATCATCAGCCGTACGCCCGAGGCCACCTTGCGGCCGCGCAGCACCTGCGCGGCCGCACGCAGGTCCTCCAGCTTGGCGCCGGTGCATGCGCCGATGTAGGCCACTTGAACCGCCGTGCCCGCAAACTGCGAAACCCCTTGCGCATTGGCCGGGCTGTGCGGCGCGGCCACGAAAGGCTCCAGCGCGGCGGCATCGAACACGTGGGTCTCGCAGCCTGGCGCATCGAGCGTCGCTTCATCCGTGAACAAGCCGGCGATGTCGGCCGGCGGCGCGCCGGTGGTTGCCAGCCAGTCCTGGGTCGTGCGGTCGGGTGCGATGAGGCCGGCCTGCGCGCCGAGCTCGGCGCTCATGTTCGCGAGCGTCATGCGTTCGGCCATGCCCAGCGCACGCACGGCTTCGCCGCAGAACTCCACCGCCTGGTACTGGCCGCCGTTCATGCCGAAGCGGCTGATCATCTTCAACATCATGTCCTTGGCCACCACGCCCGGTGCCAACTTTCCGTCCCATTGCATGCGGATCGTGCGCGGCACGCGTAGCCAGATCTCGCCCGTCACGACCACGCCGAGCATCTCCGTGCTCCCGATGCCGAACATGTAGGCGCCGAACGAGCCCCCCGTGGGCGAATGCGAATCGCCGCCGACGCAGAACATGCCCGGCC
Organism: Pseudomonadota bacterium; assembly: GCA_040385005.1. Taxonomy (GTDB): domain Bacteria; phylum Pseudomonadota; class Gammaproteobacteria; order Burkholderiales; family Burkholderiaceae_C; genus Ramlibacter. The sequence goes on along the minus strand of JAZKIF010000069.1, from coordinate 38,355 downwards.
GGATATGGCCATGCTGCGGGACCACCACGTGGCAGATCCCTTCGCTGTCGTAGACATGCGGAAGCGCCTGGTCCCGCGCCCAGTCGCGCGCGATGCGCACGATGCGCCGCGATTCATCGTCCTGTTCGGGCACGTAGTGGTCCATCACCAGCACCACCTTGTCCTTGTCCCACAAGGGCGCGCCCAGCATGTCCAGCATCGGCTTCAGGCGCCGGGGACCCGACGAGTCGTGGAACATCGCCAGGTCCACCTTGCAGGTGACGATCTCGCCGGGCGCGACGTCGCTCCTTCCCGCGGCACGCGCGATCAACTTCTGCGCGAGCGTTTGCGCGGGTTTCATTCCGGCTTGGCCCCCGAGTACTTCACCACCTTGCCCCAGCGCAGGATCTCGGCGTGGACGAAGCGCGAGAACTCGTCGGGCGAATTGCCGACGGCCGTCGCGCCCTCGTTCGCGATGCGCCGTTGCACCTCCGGCGTGGCAATGGCCTGGCGGGCCGCATCGCTGATGCGCTTTGCCAGTTCGGGATTCATGCGGCCCGGGCCGAACAGCCCGAACCACGCGCTCGATTCATAACCCGGCAAGACCTCGGCGATCGCGGGCACGCCGGGAAACGCCGCCAGCCGCTTCGGGCTGGTGACGCCCAGCGCCTTGAGCTTGCCCGCCTTGATGAACGCCTGGGCATTGCCGACGTTGGCGAACATCATCTCGACCTGCCCGGCCAGCACGTCCTGGATCGCCGGCGCCGTGCCGCGGTATGGGATGTTCACGATGTAGACGCCCGACATCATCTTGAACGCTTCGCCGGCCAAGTGCACCGAAGAGCCCAGCGCACCGATCGCGAAATTGAGCTTGCCGGGCCTCGCCTTCGCCAACGCGATCAGCTCCTTGAGATCGTTGGCGGGCAAGGCGGGATGCGCCACCAGGATGGCGGGCGAGGTCGACACCATGGTGAGCGGCGTGAAGTCGCGTTCGGGATCGAACGGGAGGCTCGGATACAGCGAGGCGTTGATCGCGTGGCTCGTGAAACTCATGAGAAGCGTGTTGCCGTCGGGCGCCGCTTTGGCCACGGCATCGGCGGCGATGTTGCCGCCCGCGCCGGGCCGGTTCTCCACCACCACGACCTGCCCGAGGAACCGGCCCAGTTCGACGGACAGCGTGCGGGCCATCGTGTCCGTGGTGCCGCCGGCTGGTGCGCCGACCAGGATGCGAACCGGCTGCGCGACCTGCGCCCGCGACGCAGTGGCCAGCAAGGCAGGAATCCCAATGACAAGTGAACGACGTTTCATGAATCACATCCCAAGGTAAGCGCGGCGCAGCTCGTCGCTGCCCAGCAGTTGCGCCGGCAGCCCGGAGAAGCGGATCGCACCGTTCTCCATGACATACGCACGGTCCACGATTTCGAGCGACTGCCCGACGTTTTGTTCCACCAGCAGGATGGCCAGCCCGCCGTCGCGCAGGCTGCGAATGAGCACGAACAGTTCTTCCACCAGCAGGGGCGAGAGGCCCAGCGAAGGCTCGTCCAGGATCAGCAGCCGCGGTTGGGCCATCAGTCCGCGGCCGATGGCCAGCATCTGCTGCTCGCCCCCCGACAAAGTGCCGGCGAGCTGCTTCGACCGCTCGCGCAAACGGGGAAACAGCGCGAACGCGCGCTCGAGGTTGACTGCGCGCTCGGCACGGGCGCGGGTGAAGGCGCCCAGCTCCAGGTTTTCCAGCACGCTGAGGTTGGGAAAGATGCGCCGGCCTTCCGGCACCTGGATCAGCCCGGCCTTCACGACATCGCGGTAGTGTGCGCGGGTCAGGTCCGCGCCGTCGAAGCTGACACGCCCCGACCACGCGGGATAGATGCCGCACATCACGTTGTTCAACGTGGTCTTGCCGGCGCCGTTGCTTCCGAGCAAGGCGACGGCCTCGCCCGGCCCGACGGTCAGGTCGATCCCGCGCAGCACTTCCACTGCGCCGTATCCGGCGTGCAGCCCCGCGACTTCAAGCAAAGGACTCATCGCGCCAGCTCCGCGGCGCGCAGCCGCGCGGCCGTGCCGTGGCCGAGATAGGCTTCGATCACGCGGTCGTCGCGCGTGACTTGCGCCGGCGTTCCGTGCGCGATCAGCCGGCCCTGGGCCAACACCCAGACCTGCTGCGCGAGATCCATCACGGCCTGCATTACGTGTTCGATCATGAGCACGGTGACGCCGCCGGCCGCGATGCCGCGCACCACGGGAATCATGTCGGCGATCTCGGCAGGGTTGAGGCCGGCCAGCACCTCGTCCAGCAGCAACAGCTGCGGCTGGGTCGCCAGCGCGCGAGCCAGCTCGAGGCGTTTGCGGCCGCCCACCGTCAGGTCGGCGGCAGGCTTGTCCAGCTGGGACGCAAGGCCGACTTGCTGCGCCACCTGCTCGGCCCGCTCGAGCGCATCGCGTCGGGCAGGCAAGCGCAAATGCGCACCGACCGCGATGTTCTCGCGCACGGTCTGCTGGGCGAATGGCTGCACGATCTGGAAGGTGCGCGCCATCCCCTGCAACGCGTTGCGGTGGGGTGCGACGCCGGTGATGTCTTCGCCGCGAAAAATCACCTTGCCGCTATCGGGCCGCAGGAACCCCGACATCAAGGCGAACAACGTCGTCTTGCCGGCGCCGTTCGGCCCGATCAGCGCGCGAACGCCGCCTTGCGGCACCTCCAGGCTCACGTCGTCCACCGCCTTCAAGCCACCGAAGGCGCAGGACAGGTTGCGCAGCGCGAGGATGGTTTCAGCCATCGCGCCTCTCCCCGCGGTGAATTTCCCGCCAGCGCCGCCAGCGCGCGGGCAGGCCCAGGCCGGCGACGCCACGCGGCATGAACATCATGATCAACACCAGCACGACGCCGTAGATCACCAGGTTGATGCCGGGCATCTCGCCGAACAGGTTGCGCGTGAAGTCGCCCAGCAGGTGCAGCGCCAGCGCGCCGAGCGCCGGCCCCCACAACGTGCCCATGCCTCCGACGATGGCCGCCACCAGCGCTTCGATCGAGGTTGCGGGGCCATAGGCGATGCCCGGGTCGATGTACTGGAACACCTGCACGTAGAAGGCCCCGCCTGCGCCCATCAGTGCGGCCGACAAGGCGATGGCCGCCAGTTTGATGCGGAACGGATCGACGCCAACCGCGCGCGCCGCATCCTCGTTGTCGCGCACCGCTTGCAGGTAAGCGCCGAAGCGCGAGTGGCGCAGCCACGCCGTGACGAGCAGGGCCACGACCACCATGGCCAGCACCAGCCACACATAGCCCGCGCGCGATGCGAACTGCATGTTGGCCGCCGATGCGCGCAGCGGCACCATGAGGCCCACACCGGCGCCGGTGAATGGCACCGACAGCGCGCCGATCCTGAACACCTCCGCGAATGCCAGCGTCACCAGCGCGAAATACGAGCCCTTCAGGCCATAGCGAAATGACAGCGCGCCGACGAAGACGGCGACGGCCGAACTCGCTGCCAAAGCGAGCGGCAACGCAAGCCAGGGGTTGATTCCCTGCAGCTGCGCGATCGCCTGCACGTAGGCGCCGGTGCCGAAGAACAGCGCATGGCCGAACGAAAACTGGCCGCCGAAGCCGCCCAGGATGTTCCACGCCTGCGCCAGCAGGCAGGCGTAGAGCGCCATCATCGTGAAGTTGAGCAGCACCCCGGAGCGGGTGACGAGCGGCACGCAGGCGACCACCAACGCGAAGAGCGCAATCGAGGCCAGGTCCCGTGCGCGGCCACTCATGCCTTGGCTCCGAACAGGCCTTGCGGCCGCAGCAGCAACACGCCGATGAAGATCCCGAAGATCGCCACCTGGCCCAGCGACTCGCCCAGATAAAGCCCGGCGACCGACTCGACGACGCCCACCAGCAACCCGCCAAGCAGCGCGCCCGCAAAACTGCCCATGCCGCCCAGTACGACGATCGTGAAAGCCACCAGGACGAAGCCGCTGCCCACTTGCGGATTGACGTAGTAAGCCGGCATCAGGAAGCACGCCGCGGCGCCCAGGCATGCCATGCCGATGCCGAAGCTCATGGCATAGACGTGGTCGACATCGATTCCCATTAGCCGCGCACCATGCTTCTCCCTGGCGACCGCCCGGATGGCGCGGCCCAGGTCGGTGCGCTGCACGATCAGCAGCATCACCGCGGACACCACCAGCGCACCCGCGAACGCGATGAGCTTTGGCAGCGCGATCATGGCGGGCCCGATCGCGATGGTGGTCAGCGTGTAGGCGGTATCGATGGTGCGCGTGTCGCTCTTGAACAGCAGCAGCGCCAGGTTTTCCAGCACGATGGAGACGCCCAGTGTCACCAGCAGGATGTTCTCGTCCTTGCCGTGGCTGGCGCGGTTGACGACGACCCGCTGCAAGGCGTAGCCGAAGGCGAACATGCCGGGCACGAGCACCACCAGCGCGAGGTACGGGTCGATCCCGAAATGCGTCTTGAGCAGGTAGACGGCGTAGAGCGCCACCATCAGCGCCGCGCCATGGGCGAAGTTGATGATGTGCAGCACGCCGTAGATGAGCGTCAGGCCCAGCGCCACCAGCGCGTACACCGCGCCGGTGGTCAGGCCGTTGAGCACGGCGGGGAACAGGATGCCGAACTCGAGCACGTTGCGCGCGCTAGCTTCGCAACGGAAACACGGGATCGATTTCGCGGTAGTCGCGCGGAACGATCACCTTGATGTCGTTCTTGAGGACCTGCGTCATCAGCGGCTGCGCGCCGGTGTTCTGGCCGTTGACGAATTTCGTCGGGCCGTACGGCATGAAATGGTCCGAGAACGTGCTGGTCTCCAGCGCGTTCATGATCGCGGCGCGGTCGCTGCTGCGCGCGCGCTCGAGCGCATCGGCCAGCAGCATCATGGCCGTGTAGGTGTTGAAGATCTCGTAGGTATAGAACAGGTTCTTCGCCTCGACCCGCTTGCGCAAGTCCGCGGAACGCTTGTCCTTCGGGTTGAACCAGTGGTTGCAATCGATGATGCCGTTGGCCGCATCGGGAAATTCCTTCACGAACTTGTAGCTCGACGCTGCCCCGCCCAGCACCGAGTAGATCGCCTTGGGCGTCACTTTCTGCTGCTGCATCGTTCGAACCAGCAGCGCGTATTCGTTGTAGTAGTTGGCCGGGATCACGATGTCCGGGTTCAGCGCCTTCATCCGCAAGACGATGTTGTTGAAGTCGCGCGTCGGGTTCGCGTGCTTGACCACTTCCTTGACCTCGTAGCCGTAGCCGGGGAGCTCCTTCGCCAGCAGGTTGGCCGTGCCGGTTCCGAACAGCGATTCCTCGTGGATGATCATCACGGTTTTGGCGGGCTTGCCGGCGGCCGTGTTGAGGACGTGCAGGTTGGCAACGGCGATCTCGGCGCACTTGCGATAGCCGGGGCCGAAGCGAAATGTGTTCTTCAGGCCGCGCTCGACGATCTGGTCGGCGACACCGACGTCCACCACGTGCGGCAAGTTGTACTTGGCGGCTGCCTGCGTGGTGGCCAGGCAGATGGCCGACGCGTAGGCACCCAGCACGGCCGACACGCCGGCCTCGTTCATCTTCTCGACTTCGGCGGTGCCGGCCTGCGGCGTCGACTGCGCGTCGCCCAACAGCGACTCGATCTTGGCGCCGCCCATCGACTTGATACCGCCGCGCTTGTTGATGTCATCGATCGCCATCAGCGCGCCTTCGCGGCACTGCTGCCCCGAATAGGCGAGGGCGCCGGTGACCGGGTGCAGCACACCGATCTTCACGGTCTTGGGCTGGGCGCCGGCGACCAGGGGAAAAGCCAGCGCCGAGGCGGCGGCGGCCGATTGCGACATGAAATGGCGACGTGTGCTCATCGTTTCTCCTAGAGGGCTCAATGGAACTGGACGGACGTGTCCTTGCTGACCCACACCTTGGCATCGATGCTGCCAACGCGCGACAACTGCATCTCGTATTCGTAGCGGTCCGGGCGGTACAGGCCCTGCAACCACTGGACCGGGCGGTCCTGCTCGTCGTAGATGAGCCGGCGCACCGCAAGCAGCGCGGAGCCGACCGCGAGGTCAAGGTGCCCGGCGACATCGGCATCCGCGAGCCCGGCGCTGATCGTCTGCACCGCGCGGCCGACCTTCACGCCAGCCTCTTCGAGCAGCAACAAGATGGGCTTGCGCGAAAGTTCGCGCCGCCCGAAGCGCCTGGCCACGTGGGCCGGCACATAGGTCGTGATGTGCGAGAGCGGCCCCTCGCGGGTGCTGCGGATGCGAACGGCCTTCTGCACCGGTGCGCCCGGCTGGAGGTCGAGCGCCGCAGCAACGGCCGGCGCTGCACTCACGGTGTCCACCTCCAGCACCTTGACCGAGGTGCGAAGCCCCATGTTCACCAGGTTCTCGAGCAGGCCCGTCAGTTGAGTGCGCATGGGTTCATGAGACGCGCCCTGGCCGCGCGACGCGGGCC
>JAZKIF010000069.1:0-31933 GCA_040385005.1 Pseudomonadota bacterium | reverse complement strand
GTCAGCTCGTGAACAGGGTAGTCGCAAAGCTCCGCCACCCGATCGGGCGCGTACCGCGGCCGGGCTCCCGGGAAATCAGCCCTTCCTGCGCCAGTTGGGACAGCGCACGCCGGACCGTCACGCGGGCCACGCCGAATTGCTGCACCAGCGCCAGTTCACCGGGCAGGCCTTGCGCGAACCGGCCCTCCTGCAACTGCTCGCGCAGCACCAGGTAGATGCGGTGGTACTTGGGCAGCAGGTGGGCGGCGGGCATTCGCTTTCATCCTAGAGCCGGCACGAATGTCCTGTCAATGGGACATTTCATCGGGTCCGCTGGAAGGGTGCGACGCGCGACGGTGTCTCGGGAAGTTGGTGTAACCACGGCTTTTAAAGTGTCGACACTTGCCATAAGATGATTGACATTGTTGAAGGGCATCCCATGTCGAACCTCCGCATCGCCGCGCTTGGCGCGTCACTCCTCCTGTCCATGGCGGCGCAAGCGGAAGTCATCCGCTTCGAGGTGCTGCAAAGCGCGCCTGCCTTCGAGGGGCGAAGTTTCGGCAACGTCGGCCCGTATGTGAAAGTCACGGCGCGCGCGACCATATCGGTCGACCCCGCAGACCGGCGCAATGCCGTCATCGCCGACATCGACAAGGCGCCGCGCAATGCGCAAGGGCGTGTCGAGGCGATTGCGGATGTGGTGCTATTGCGCCCCGCGGACCCGGCGCGCGCGAACGGCACGTTGCTCATCGACGTGCCGAACCGCGGCACGAAGCTCGCGCCGCAACTCTTCGACGACGTCGCCAACCCCGCCGCGACGCAGGCCGAGAAGGCGGGCGATGCCGGCATCGGCTTCCTGCATTCGCAGGGCTACACGATGGCGTGGATCGGCTGGCAGGCGGACATCCCGTCGCAGCCGAACCAGCATGCCCTGCAAGCGCCGGTGGTGCCCGGCATCACGGGCAATGCACGCGAAGAATTCTTGTATGACCACCTGCGCTCGCCCGCGACGTCCACGCTCGCATGGCCGATCGCGGACCCGGCGTCGCTGAAGGTGACCGTGCGCGCGAAGTGGGATGCGCCGCGCGAAACGCCGCCGGGCCTGGCGATCCGAGCGACTGGTGCGAATACCGTGGAGATCACGCGGCCTGCAACAGGCTTCGATGCGGCGGCGTTGTACGAGGTGACGTACCTCGCGAAGGACCCGGCCGTGCTCGGCCTGGGCTTCGCGGCGACGAGAGATGTGGTGTCGTTCCTGAAGCGCGATGCGACATCCGCGAACCCGCTCGCCGCGCGCGGCTATGCGCAACGCGCCATTGGTTTTGGTGTGTCGCAATCGGGAAGATTCCTGCGCGACTTTCTTTATCTTGGATTCAACGAAGACCTGGCGGGCGGCCCGGTGTTCGAGGGGTTGATGCCGCACATCGCGGGCGGGCGGCGCATCGCGAGCAATTACCGCTTCGGGCAGAACGGCCGCAACGCGCGCCACCCGCAGGACCCGGCGTGGCAGGCGGACCTGTTCCCCTTCGCGTACCAGACGCTATTGGATCCGCTGAGCGGCAAGCGCGATGGGTTGATGCAACGCTGCCGCGCGAGCGCGAGTTGCCCGCGCATCATCCAGACGGACAGCGAGCACGAGTGGTGGGCGTCACGCGCGTCGCTCGTCGTCACGGACCTGCAAGGCAACCACCTGGACCTGCCGGCCGACGTGCGCATGTACATGATCGCCGGCAGCCCACACTTCGCGACGCCGGGCGACCGCATGAAGAGCGCGCCGACGATGTCGCTGCCGGTGAACCCGATGCATGCGGGCATGCCGATGCGTGCGCTGCTCACGGCGATGCAGGCGTGGATCACGACGGGCACCGAGCCGCCCGCGAGCCGTGTGCCGATGCGCGCGCATGGGACGTTGGTGGATGCCAGCGATGCGGTGACGCGCGGGATTCCGGGGTTGCCGTACACGGCGATTTATACGGGCGCGAGCTATACGGACCCGACGGTGTTTCCGCCGAAGCTGCTCGGGATGTATCCGGTGTTCGTGCCGAGAGCGGATGCGGATGGGATGTCGATCGCGGGGATTCGGATGCTGCCGCTGGCGGTGCCGAAGGCGACGTACACGGGGTGGAATCCGAGGTCGCAAGGGTATGGGGCGGGGACGTTGTTTCCGCTGCAAGGGGCGGTGGTGCCGTTTGCGATGACGAAGGCGCAGAGGGAGGCGGCGAAGGATCCGCGGTTGTCTGTGGGGGAGAGGTATGCGGATGGCGCGGCGTATGTCGAGGCGGTGAGGAAGGAGGCTGCGCGGATGGTGGCGGAGAGGTTGTTGCTGCAGGGGGATGCGGAGAGGGCGGTGGAGGCGGCGACGGGGGATCGGTTGGGGCAGCTGCGGTGATTTCGGCGTCGCCTACGATAGATAGGTGACCGAACCAATTACCAGGGACGTCCGTGATCTTGTGCTGAAGGCGTTGGAGAGTGACCTGACGCGCACGGAGCACGCGATCGATGATGTTCTTCACGCCATCGAACAGTCACCGCAGTGGCTCAGTGAATACGAGGGACTCAAAGAACAGTTCAGGAGTAGCGACGGCAAGGACGGCAAGCACCTGGTGAATCAGATGGTGGGACGCTGGACCAGCAGCATCCTGGGCTGGCCCGCCCGGAATGAGCAGGCGCAGGTGCGCTCACGGGTGAACAAGCTTTCCGACGCTTACGGCGTGCTCGTGCCCTCAGCACTTTATTAGCGCTCGCATCCTACCGGCGTGCGACTAAGTCGCGCTGCCTGCCGCGGTGCATGTTTGTTTTGGGTCGGAAGCGGACAATCACGCGGAACAAGCGGAGGAGTCATGGCCGCATTTGACGAGAGTCCTGTTGTCATTGATAAGCTCTCAGCGGCGCGGCACTTGCTAGACCAAGCGGTGGTGCAGCTCCAGGCGGCAGACTATTTATCAGCCATCATTCTCGGCGGCACAGCGGAAGACCTTTTGGAGGGCTCCTCAGCCAGCGCGGATCGAAGTAGGCTGCGTCTCGCCCGCAGTTGAGCGAGGCCATCCCAAAAGTTTTCCGCCACTTGTTTCCCGAGGAACCCGCGCCCTCATCTTAGGACGCGACCGAATCATGCGCGAAACATTTAATTGGCTCCGACCCGCTGACCGCAACGAGGCCCAAGCTCACCGCCTAGACCTGAGGGCAGAGGCGATCGCGTTGTGCACGTGTGCTATCGACAACCTGTGGACCCTGACTGGCGAGGAACATCCAGGGTCTCGGCAGCTAGGCTATCCCGTCGGGAACTAGGCCCTCATTTTTTCGGCCAGAAGCAGACGGCGCCCGTCTGGCCACATGGGCCCTGCTGGTCTTGGCGGGAGTGCAGGGCCTTGCCGGCGCCGGTCGTGATCCAACAGCGCGTGAATTTTAGAGTTGAGGCGATGCCAGATGCTGCCGCAGCGCTGCGCTAGCTGCCCTAGAAGCGCGTCCGTCAAAGTGCTGCTGGGCAGGGACAATTTATTCACAATCAGCGACACGCAGGTGCCTATGCATCGGCATTTTCTAGTTAATGCGGAGCCCGAGTGGAGGCGCGGAACGGCAGATGCGACGGCTCGCTTGCCGCGACGTCGCGATCGAAGTCCGCGCGCGTGTATTCGCGCGGGTAGTAGGAAAAGCTCTTCAGATGAAAATACGCGTCGGCATCCATGTAGCGCCTAGACAGTTCTAAGCTCGCGGCCTCCGCAGACTTTGCGTCGAAATCATGGCTGAGGTGAATCATCGATATGCCGCTGTCGTTCGCGCTGCTTGGGTCGACGGGCGTAGCACCGCTCATGGACCATTCGGCTAAAAGAATGTCAGCGGTCTTTGGCGGGCCGTAGGCTATGACCGGGCCAACTGAAACTCCGGCGATTGAATCCTTGTGGTCATCGAGAAACGAACGCGTCTCGTCGAGTGTGCTGGTCGTCTCCCCCGCATACAGCAACACATTGACCTTGGCGGCGATGCCGTGGTCGCTGCATGCTCTAAGTAAAGTGGACGCTCGCTCTAGGTAGCGATCCGGATCGGGCGATTTGCGCATGTTTAGTATTTGTGTCGGCGACGCCGTTTCTAACCCGAGATCAAGCACTTTCATGCCAGCCTCGGCGAGGCAGGCAATCGTTTCCGGTGTGAGCGCATCTAAGCGGCTCTCCGTCCGCCAATGGACATCAAGGCCAGCGCCCCGGACCGCATTCGCTAGGTTCGTGCCCCAATTCACATTGGGAGCGAACATCGATGACTGGAAATAGGGCCGGATCTCGCTGCCGCCATACTGCTTGGCTACCGCCGCAAGCGCGCTGGCAATCTGTTGCGGCGCACGCAGCTTCTCGAGCGGGATATCTCGCTCCTCGCAGAAGGCGCATCCCATGCCGCACCCGCGCGATGCCTCAATGCTCGGCTGATAGCGCTCGAAGCCTGCGACCAGGGGGTGGTTCAGGACGAGGTCAGGTGTCGGCGCGGGGAGCCGGCGCAAGACCGGTGCACTCGTCAGCAGGCTAGCTACAACCGGTTCTCCTAGCCCTGGAACCAGCAGGTTTGCTTCCGGCAGTTTCGCTTGTAGCCACTCAGGGTCCGGCCCAACGACCCAGCGTCCGCCGACAATGATTTTGGCGTACGGATCAACGCCGCGCACCAGCCTGCAAAAGGTTTGCGCCCACGAAAGGGCGTAGAAGCTGGGGATTGATAGCATCACCGGCAACCGAGACGGAAACACGCCTTGATTCAGCAGCATTCCCAGCACGTCGGCGGGTTCGCCATGTTCACCATGCACCAGCAGGGTCTCGGTGCCCATGGCATCTAGGATCGTTGCCAGCGACAATGCGCCGTAGTTGAGATAAAGCTGCCGGCGCGCAAGCATGTGATCGCGCTTCTTGGGCGACAACATACCTGCGGATACGAAAGAAACTGTATTTGATCGCTTCACTGAAATGCTGCTTTTTGCTTGAAATGAGCTGGAAAGGGTGCACGTGTCATTTGTGAGTGTTGAAGGCATCGACGGTAGCGGCAAGACCAAGCAGGTTACCCTGCTTGTCGAACACCTAAAAAGTGCCGGCAAGACAGTGCTGCAGACAAAAGAGCCGGATGGGGGCCATTTGGGTGCGGAAGTGAGGGCGATTCTCACGCGCTCTGACCGCCGACTCACCCCGACAGAGCAGCTTCTGCTGGTGAGCGCTGCTCGATTTGATCATGTGCGCAGTGTCATCCGGCCGGCATTGGCCAAGGGCGAGTGGGTCGTCTCCGATCGTTTCATCGACTCGACTTACGCGTACCAAGTTGCCGTGTCTGGCCCCGATCTCCTTCAACTGTTCCGATCGACCACCGACATCGTCGTGGGACCCACACTCCCGGATCTGACGATGATTCTGGACCTGCCGCTCGAAGTCGCTTCTGCCCGGCGGGGAGAGCGCCGCGACGGCGTTCTCGATCCCGCGGAAGCAACGCGAGACTTCGCCGCCATCCGCGAAGCTCTGGTGGCAGTGGCCCGCGAGAACCCGGCACGCTGCTATGTGATCGACGCCTACCAGGCACCGGGCGAGGTTGCGCGAGACATCTGGCGCTTGGTCGAACCTTTTCTGTGACACGCGCCGCCAACGCGCTGACCGGCGTGGCCCATCGCGCCAAATCTAAAACCTGGAAATTTTCATGAATCCGCAGACGCGAAATCTGCTCATCCAGCGTGTGATTGACTCGCTTGGCATATTGGGACCGGGCGCGATCTTCGAGCGGTTCGCGGTCGTATTTGTCGAGCGGCTGCGCGACGTGAGACTGGTGCAACGAGGATCGTCGGTCGGCGGCAGTCCTGTTGGCGGCGCGCTGGATGCGGTGTCGGAAGATGGTCTTGTCGTGGTAGAAGCTTCGATCGCGAGGGAATATTTCTACGGTGCGATGGCCAAGCCGTGGGGTGATCTTGATCACGCCATAGATTTGGCACCGCGAGCCCAAGACATCTATCTGCTGAGTTCCCAACGCGCTCAAGCCGGCGTCATTGAAGGGATGGTCAACACTGCCTTGCGGCAGGATCGGATGGGCGGGCGGCGTCTTCATCTCATGGACAGTAGGTCGATCGCTGAGGCGATCATCGACACGCTGATGCTGCGGGACGACGCGATTGACGATTTGGCGCAGCATTTGCACGTCCTGGCCGAAATTCGCGATGACCACCCGGCGTCATTGAAAGCGCCGCCGCTGAGCGGGCTCTATGTTAAGAACGACGCGGTTGATGCAGAACTGGACCGGCGGCTGGAGACTGAGGCGTGTGTCGAGATCGGCGGAATTGGTGGCATCGGAAAGTCGCAGGCGGCGGCCGCCTGCCTGTTGCGCAACGAGGACCGCTTTCATTACAGATTCTGGGTCGGCGGTCGCGAAATCGACGGTGTTGAGCGGCTATCTTCAGTCCCGGTGCGGCGCGGTGGCGCTGAACGAAATGTCAGCGCCCTGCTGCTGAGGAACAGTACATTTCTGGTCGTGGACGATGCTAAGCCGAGTCTCGATGTCGAACAGCTAGCCGCACTTTGCGGGCCGAACTCGCGAATCATCATCACCCGGCAAAACCCATCGCCTGGAGCGTTCGCCATGCCTACTATGGATGAGCGGCAAGCTCGCGAATTGCTCGGCAAAGGCCTTGATTCCCAGCCGTCCATGGAAGAGTTTCAAACGATCTGGAGCGCAATTGGCGGTCATCCTCTCAGCCTGGTGATGCTCAATGCTGCCGCGCACGAGGGCGTGTCCTGGCTCGATCTCGCTCAGGACTGCGTTAATGTCGCCAAACTACCTGTTGACGGTGCGCGGCTTGCTGACCGTATTCTCGGGCGGCTGAAACCGACACTGGAGGAAGAGCTATGTCTCTTCCAATGGGCGGGCCAGAGCCACTGCGATCGCGCGTTTTTCAAGTACGTTGTCGGGCCGCTGCGCCTGAAAGCGTTCGAGCGTCACGGACTTACCGCGCCCGAGAGCGAAGCGTCGATCCGCATTCACGATATCGTCTTCACAGCCCTGAAATCGTTGAATTGGCTAACCGAGGAGAAGGCGCGCCAAATAGACGGTCATCTTGAGATGTTCATTGGCCAGCAGATCCGCGAAGACGGACATGGCCTGCAGCTGATCGCCTCGCAACTGAGGGGCAAGATTGCCAGCAACGTCACGAATGGTGATCGACGACCGGCCTTTCTATACGCTTTGTGTATGGTCTGGATGGGCGGCGCGATTCAGATCCATTTGCTGCCCGACCCGCTGGAAGAGGCGCAGCGGCTTAAGTCGCTAGACGCCGCCAACAACGGCGTTGCCATCTTGGTCGTCCTCGAGTCGATCGAGGCGAAGGAACGCTATCTCCGGCAAGTGTCAGGGGAAGCGGTTGCCGTTCGCTGGCTAGAAACGGTCGTGCAAGCCTATAGCGATCTCGCGGCCATGTCTGGCCTCAGTGCCCGCCAAGCCGCTGAAGTAAAGCACCATCATGCCAAGACACTCCGCAGCTTGGGGAAGCATGCAGCAGCCGAGCGCTTGTTTGACGAGGTGGTTGCCGGCCATTCGCTGAATGACTCCAAGCTTCAACTGTTGCGGTCTGTCGGCCAGAAGACTCAAGGCTATGAGAAGGCAAGGCGATATGCGTCAGAGATCATCGCCTTGAAACTGAGCGGCGGCAGCGTGTCCCCCTCACTGTGGATGGCCTTAGGTGATGCGCTAAACGGCGCGCGGCTAACCTGGGCGGGCGACCTCATCGAACAACATGAGGAGTTGTTTCTGTCGGAAGCGCTGTACAGCGCCGCAATCGGTATACCGCAGGGCTATCACTCGGTCGCGAGCTTCGTACGCGCTCTGGTGTGGCATGCGCCGGGTCAGGTTGAGAGTTTGCTGGCGCGCCTGCCCGAACCGACGCCGTTAATGCTGGACGATGATCAAAGCCGCGGCAGCTATGCGGAGATCATGCTGTTGGCAGCGGGAGACCGCAATGACCCCATTCACCTGAGCCGCGCTCTGGAAGCTTATGAGATGCTGAAAGCGCCGAACCAGTATCAGAAGCGCAAATGGGGCGAGGCGCTGTACAAGCTCGGTCGCTATGCGGAGGCGGAGTCAATTCTCCAGACAATTGAAGACGAGGGCGGCCGGATCTGGGTAGCTCATTTGCTTTCGCAGGTAAAACTTGAGCTGGGGAAGCTCGAAGAAGCCCTTGACCTCGTTGACGAATCCGTACTGGGGGCGACCGGGGTAAACGAGAAATATCGGAGCAGCTTCCTACTGCAGCGCGTCAAGGTGAAGGTCGCTTTACATCAGGATCCAGTCGGCGATATCGCCGAGGGCCTCCAGTACACAACTAACTCCGGCCTTCTAGATCAGTTTTCCGCGTTCCGCGCTGCTGCCGTAGCGAAATCAACCCGATAAATTCTCGGGTGCGCAGGAGTGATGGGTAGCCATCAGGCGTGAGTTGTCCGAAGACATCACCGAGTGTTTGTAAGTGGTTGTTGCTATTATCCAGCAGGGGGCAATATGACAACACTGACGGGCAGAGGCACCTCTCCACGAACACGCAAGACCGAAGTCCCGGGCCAGGCGCTGGGCATCGGGCTTCAGTACACCCGGCTATTGCAAATGTTGCTGCAGGCACCTCCTGGCAGTGCCTGCAGCATGGAGTACCTGGACGACGTCGCAGAGGAAAGCCCCAAAGGCGTCAAGCTTGGACAGAGCAAGAGCGCGCTCACGGCAAATCCAGTGGCGGATCGGGCCAAGTCGCTGTGGAAGACCTTGTCGAACTGGGTCACACTGGCAATGGAGAGCGGATGCGATCCGGATCGCACTGTCTTCGAGATGTACGTATCGCGCCCCGTGTCGGGTCCGCTGGTTGATGCCTTTTCCGTCGCCACCACACTGGACGCCGCGGAGGTCGCTCTCCAGCTGGCGCGCAGCGAGATGTGGGGCAAGGCGCCAAAGTATCCCAAGCGCGGTGAGGTGGCAGCGGAGATCGCACCTTATGTCGACAGAGTCTTCGCAGCCGACCCGGCGTTGGTAGTCCGGGTCATCAAAAACTTCACGCTCACGTGCGCCTCGGGTAGCCCCCAGGCAGACGTCGAAGCCATCCTTAAGACGCACCCCATCATGCAAAGCAAGATTCGCGACATCGCGGACCACATGAGCGGCGTCGTCAAGCGTCGCGTCGACGAATTCTTGGAGGCTGGCAAGCCGGCCATTATCACAAGCGATGAGTTTCACACCTGGTACACCGCGTACGTGCAAAAGGTCGATCGAGACATGGTGCTGCGAAGTCATGCCAAGCGACCTAGCGACAAAGAGGCCGAAGGCCATATGCCGAGAGTATTTGTACAGCAACTTGACCTGATCGGTTTGCCGTTCGAAGACAAGCTCGAGGCGGTGGGCGACTACTTGATGGCCGCAGCGGACCGCACGGAGTGGGCCGCCAGTGGCGACATAGATGCGACCTCGTTCGTTGAGCTCGACACCAGCCTGAAACGCACTTGGAAGAACAAGCGGCTTGTTTGCAAAGTGGCACATGGCGGCAAAGCCTTTGACGAGCAGGGCCTAGCGCTGTATGCCGACTGCATGGCCGTGAATCTGGCCGTGCAGCAAAAGGGAACGCCTGATCACTTCATCCCGGGCTGCTTGCACCGGTTGGCTGACGACCTGTCCATTGGCTGGCATCCCGAGTTCGTGGGGAAGCTAAAGTCTAAAAAAGCGGCTTGAAAATGCTGGCTAGGGAGGCTCAGAACGTACAGAACCCTGCGCTGGGCGCAGCCATCCTTTGGCGCTTCTGCTGCGCCTATACGACAACCCATGCGACGAGCGATGCGCCTGCGCTGCCTACATTGTTCGTGGTCCTGCCAATCGTGCTGCACCAGGCCACCGCCGAGTTGTTGAGGCGCACCCGGCCTAGTTCGGGGCTGCGGGCCTTCGCGGCCAAGTTTGGCGAAAGCGCGGTCGCCAAGCAGGACCTGCTGCTTCAGATACATGACCGGTCGCTGCGTTGGCGTGCTCTGACGATGGAGTCGATCGAGTTAGCTTCGGCCGGAAGCCTGATTCATCTTTCCGAGTCCGGTGTGGTCATACCCCTGTCCAAGACTAAGGCGCGCGGCCTGCCCGATGAAGTCAAGCAGTTGATGAGCGATGCGGAAAAGCTCGGCGCCTGGTGTGGCCAGTTGACCTTGCACGAGATAACGACAACACTGAAGGTGAGACTCTGATGTTCTTCCAGATCCGCGCGATCCTGCTCTGGCCCCGCAATCCAGCTTTCAAGCCTCGTCGGTTGCGTTTCGACCTGGGCAAGGTGAACGTAATCAGCGGGGCCTCGCGGACCGGCAAGTCAGCGGTTATCCCCATCATTGACTACTGCCTGGGCGCTAGCAGCTGCTCAATCCCCGTCAACACTATCCGCAAGTACTGCGAATGGTTCGGTGTGATCGTAGCGACTGATCAAGGGGACAAGCTGCTGGCGCGGCGCGAGCCCGGCGCACAGCGCAACACCGACGACATGTTCCTGATGGAGGCTGAAACCATCGTCGACATCCCCCAGCGCGTCGTCAAAAACACTAATGCCGATGCGGTGAGGCGGCTACTCGACGACCTCGCCGCACTGTCCAAGCTGGATTTCACAGGGGGGGAGGAGTCGACGGGCTTCGATGGCCGACCCAGTTTTCGAGATTTGGCAGCCTTCACGTTCCAGCCGCAGAACATTGTTGCCAACCCCGACGTGTTGTTCTTTAAGACCAATACCTATGAGCACAGGGAGAAGCTGCGCAAAATCTTCCCCTATGTGCTGGGTGCCGTGACGCCTGGTCTCATGGCCAAGCAGTTCGATCTGCAGCGCATAAAATCAGAACTGCGACGTAAGGAGCGAGAACTCAAGGAAGCCCAGGAAGTATCGTCACACTGGCAGGCGGACCTTACCGCCAAGTTCAGCGAGGCGCAGGAACTGGGCTTGACCCCGAAGCCCGAGCAGCCACCCGACCGAGGGCAGATGATCGAATTGCTGGAAGAGGTCGTCGCACGGACGGACCTGACAATCACGGTCAGCACGGCGACGATCTCCGAAGCGTTGAGCGAACTCACTGACCTGGAAACTGAGGAGCGCGAAGTGTCGCGCGAGCTGACCACGTTACGGCACCGGCTAGAGGAAATGAACCGCATGCGCGTGGGCGGAAATCAGTACGAGGCGGCCATTGGCCTGCAGCGGGGCCGCCTACAGTTGTCTAGCTGGCTGGTCGGCCACACCAACGGTGACGCCGATTGCCCCATGTGCGGCAGCCATACGGCATCGGCCCGCAGCAAACTTGAAGTGCTGTCAGCCCGGTTGCAGGAGGTCGAAGCCGAGGCTGGGGTAGATAAGGAGGTGCCGGCAGCTTTTGATCGTGAACTGCAGCGTGTGATGACGGAGGTCGGCGTGACAACGGAGCGCCTTCGTTCGGTCCAGATCCGCAAGCGGGCGTTATCGGGTCGCTCGAAGGAAGCCAGTGAGAGACAGTTTGGGGCCAAGAAGGCGGAGCGCTTCGTCGGAAACCTCGAAGCTGCACTGGACCTGCACCGGCGTCTGGGCAGCGATAGCGGACTAGCTGATGAGGTGAGTAAACTTCGCGAGATGGTGCAAGGGCTGGAGGCCGAGTTGCGGGCACAAGATGTGGAGTCGCGCAAACGCCGCGCATTGAATGCCGTCAACAGCTTCGCCGGAAGGCTCTTGCCTTTGCTGGATGTCGAGAACCCAGACGATCCCATCTCACTGGAGATCAGCGATCTTACGATCAAAGTCCGTGGCAGGGACCGCGAGGACTACCTGTCAGAGATCGGCAGCGGGTCCAATTGGCTTTCTTACCACCTAGCCATGCTGTTGGCGCTGCATCAGTTTTATCTATCCCAGCCGAACAGCCCGGTGCCGGGGTTTCTAGTGCTTGATCAGCCCAGTCAAGTCTACTTTCCCAAGAACTTCGTGCGACGTCCGGATGAGGAGGAGCAGGAATTGCGACTGCGCGACGAGGACATTGATGCCGTGCAAAAAGCTTACGAGGTCCTAGGGGACGTGGTATTACAGGTCAAGGGCAAGCTCCAGGTTATCGTGCTGGATCACGCGTCACGCGACCTTTGGGGCAACATACCCGGAGTCGTCGGCCTGAAGGAGTGGCGCGATGGCGTCAAGCTCGTACCAATGAAGTGGTTGAAAGGTGATGGTGAGAGCGAGACTACCTAACTGCGGCCCGGGCGCCGTTGGCCGCATGCAGTCGTAGCAGCCACCTATCGATGGGCAGAGCCACGCCGTGGAATCTCTGCTTCGGGTCGAAAGCAGGACGTTGATCAGCACGCTACCACATCGTAAGATCGGCGTTTTTCACTGCACGGGCGGTGGCCAAATTAAGGGCCGCACGGGCGCCTTACATGACTGCAATAGTCTGCTTCCTGGACAATTCTGACGGGCGCAATCGAATTACCGCGCTGAGTGACTCGCGTGCCTCCCGGAAGCTTGGCACCGGGCGATACACCATAAGTGACGACCTGACAAAGAACTTCCGCGTCAGGCTCGCTTGCCACGAGCTCTGGAGCCTGGACACTGCAACGGGAGCCTTCAAGGACGCTTACTACGCGACCGACCTTGGATTGTGCTTCGCTGGTTATTGCCTTGAGGCTATGACTATCGTGGCTCAGTTCACTAAATGCGTCGAGCGGCTTGTGGACGCGTCGATGAGCGGCAGACAGCCAGTTCCGGATCCTGATCGTTTGCTTGTTCTTCTTCAAGACCTGTGCTCGGAGTTCTTTCGCTCACATGCGTTTCCGAAGGAGCAAGACCTTGAGCTGATTCTCTTTGGCTACAGCAATGTCGGAGCACCGTGGGCGGGCAAGGTCACTCATTACGCAGCAACTGGTGCCGCGTATCACCTGACCTCACTAGACGAGGCTAGTGCGGTCGTAGCAGGTGACTGCCCGGGTCTTGAGGAAGACTGCACTCGATTTGCACGGCGAATCAGCAAGCGGCTCAACCGGATCTCAATGTCGATAGAAGGCGAGGCGAGGGAGCGCGAGAACGCCATGCTCTACAGATCGAAGCGCAAGTACCTGGAGAACAAAATCAAAAAGGAAATCGCCAGCAACCGCGCACCGACCGTCGGCGGAAGGCTGCACAAATCCGAGTTGTTCTGCTTGGGCCGAACCGCCAGCCTCACATTCACGGGTGATGCTTCAGAGTCCGCGCTACTCGACCGTCTATTCGGAGAATATGAAGGATTGCGCTACATCCCCGTCAACCAGCCAACGGGATTTGACGACGTCCTGGCCCAGTACCCGAACCTTCTGGAGTAGGGCGCCGCTTACATCCAAAGCATGAGCTTCTGAGAAAGCGGTGGAGGAGCATGTGCTTGTCACGAACTATGTCTGCTTCCGGCCAGAAGCGGCCAGACTATTGCCAAACCCTCTGGGCGTTTTCCCTATGCGCCAAACCACGCCAAATAGTTCTAATCCATCGGTCACCTAGCCCCGAGCAGATATCAGTTCCTCAGGTCGCTGGACCACGCACTCACGCGAAAAGGAGAGGAACTGATGTTCAAGCACGTTGCCGCTGCGCGCGCAGCAGCGCTCATTGCCGCTGCGATCTTCGCCGGCGCCCCCACTCACGCCGCCACGGCGGACCCACACGAGTACCAATCCCTCCAGGAGCAATCCGCGCGCGACGGCGCGGTGCGGGTGATGGTGAATCTCGACGACATCATCACGCTCGATGCTGTGGCCAAAAGCAAAGCCCGGCTGAAGTAGAAAGCCAACGCACTGCGCACGGAACTCGGCCAAGGCGCATGGAAGTCCAGCCAATGGTCCAACGACGGCGGCCAGGTGGGCATGTACGTCACGCCCCAAGGTCTGAGCACGCTGCTGCGCAGCGCCAACGCCAAGTCCTTCACCCGCGACCCGACCGACAAGCTCAGGTCGCGCGTCCTGGCGCACGACGGACGACTCGAAGCGATTGAAGCCGCCCTCGCCACCACCGGTTTCGCGGACGTGGTGGTCACGGGCGCATCCGATGCGGACATCGATCTCCTGCCCGACGCTTCCATCCATCTGCGCGAATCGCCGGCCGCGGCGACGCAGGCGCAGGCAGCGCGCGCATCGATCCAGTCCAGCCTGGTCTCCATGGCGGTGCTGAAGCACGACCCCGCAAGCCCCGCCTCTTCAAACGCGCGCATCAATCGCGAAGCGTTCGTCGCCCTGCGCGAGCATCCGAACGTGCGCAGCATTCATCTCGCGGGATGGTCGGATGAGCGGCCCTCGGACTGGCAGCACGCGGTGCTCGACGAAGCCGCGCAACAGGGCTCCGTGGACGCACTCATCGAGCTTCGGCTTCCAGCGCCCATCGTCATGGCGACAAAAGATTTGCTCATGGAGTTCAAGGTCTTCGCATGGGATGCCTTGCTCATCAAGTGATCCTCCGTCCCGGCTCGCTGATGTCCTCTAGCGCCATTGATTCCGCGCGAATTCTGATTTCGATCTCTGTTCGCCCACCTGTTGAATCGACTGCATCTACGCTCATGACGATCAGATACTTCGCTTCATCGCCCACGAGCAGCTCCGCTTTGATGTCATTGATGGAGTCGTTGGGGATCAGGCCGCTCGGCTCGAACATCACGCTCTTCACGCCTTCGAAGACAAGAAAGCCATTCGGCAAATCTTCGGCTGTGTAGTAGTCCCATGCGGCCGAGCGGACGCGAGAAATACAAGTGACCTGAACCTTGATTTCAGCGTTCCATCCATCAATCAACACCGACCTGCAGCCGCGATCGCCGAGGTAGATGGTCTTCAAGAATTCGACGACGTCCATCAGTAGTCCACTCTTCCCCAATGCACTCCTGTGGCTTCAATCTTCATGATTTGCTCATCGGTTGGCGAAACGGAAAGTCAACTAGTAGCCTGTCTTCCCCCGTCGCTGGTCGAGAAGACGAGTATCCCGTCTGCATTGATTGCAAAACCGAAGTCAAATCTGACCACGGCAAGCGATGGCAAGCAGAGCACCGCAATCAATGGTGCGTGGCGCCCATACATGGATTGATGAAGGGTTGGCCTCGTTCAGCCTCCGCACAAATTCCTTGAGACAGTGCCGACATGAGGATTTGACCTCGACTTGCGGATGCACCTAGACCAGCTTGGTCGCGGCGGACAACACCGTCTGCCGGTGCGCATCCAAAAGGCGCTGCAATTCACGAAGCCATTCGTCAACCGTAGTTCCGATATCCGATCGGTCGCCGACCATTGGGAGCGCCGTACGGGGACCGGCGACCAAGACCTCGCCGTGATCCGTACAGATATCGACTTCGAGACTCAATTGATCCGCGTTGGTCCAGATGTCGATAGTTATCGCGATCTCATCGTCATCAGCGCGCCGCTGCAGCGACAGGTATCCCCGAAGCAAGGAGGAGTCGGTCGCAGTAAAGGCAATCTTGCTGGACAGGGTGGGGACAACAGACGTGATTCCCTCGGCGAACGCCGTTAGCATCATCCAGACTCTGGCCTGCATTTTTTCGGACAACGCAAATTGTTGAGCCTGGGCGTCAAATTGATGCGGACCCTGCGAGGAGAGCGGAGTTGTCAACGAACTCTTACTCATCTCTGACGTGTTGATTCGCCATGGCCTTGGTCTCTTCGGCCACCTTAATCAAGGCATCTGCAAGTAACTTATCCTGCGCCGGGTCGGAGCAACCCACCGCCAAGCTTTCCTTCCACAGCCAATGTGCGTCGGCGATATCGCGAATTGAAGGATCCAATCCATCCGCGATCACTCGATCAAAACTAAGAAGCTCTAGCGCCCGACCAAGGTCAATTTCGCCAATGGAAAATAGCAGGGCTATCAATCGTGTTCGTTTGTTTGTTTCGAAATAGAACCCGTCCACGGATGCAGAAACCAGCGCCCATAGTGTTGACAACTCTCCCGATGACCAGTATTCGATTACGAGCGAATCGACCTTTGTCGGTAGGTCCATTTCTCCGTTGTAAAACTCCGAGATCCGTTCAATGGCGCGCTTTCTGTCATTTCGAATCAACCCGTCTTGCAGAAGACTCCACAAAAATTTCAAGGTGATTGCATCCAATGCCATTGCAAACTCCCGAATTTAAAAGGCGCGCCCACCAGGCACACGGTCAGCCGGAAAACTTGGAGGTACGTTTTCGTACGGCGCATTGATGGTTTTGGTTCCCGTCCATTCGTCCGGAAATTGTCTGTTCCCACCGTGTTTTCCCGTGTGGTTCTGATGTTGATGGAGCACTTTTCCATCCTTGGTAACCTCGTGCGTGCGAGAAATCGCCGTTCCGCTTTCTCGTTCGATGATCTGAACAGATTTTGCTCCATCTCCCCCTGGCGCCACTCTCTCTTTCGCCGCTTTGCTGATAGCTGAGGCTTCCTTTGTAGCGCTCGAGGCCGCAGAGGCTGCCGCATAGCCCTTGACCGCACCAGAAACCGCGCCCGATAGCAACCCCGACATCCCTCCGGCCACGGCCGCGTCGGAGGTTGCCGCCAGACCCCAGTCCACAGAGCCGAAAGCCGCATATTGACTCACTGCGTCCGCACCCACGCCCAATAGATAGCCCGCGCCCGTCTGCTTGGCGACCTCGATCGCAAAGATCGTCAAGGGTGATCTACCATCCGGATCAACGAATCGGTACGGGTTGTTATTCGCATACGCGAACCTGTTGAAGCTCTGAACTTTCCCCTCGGTGAATCCCGCAGGATCCACCCCCATGAACCGCCCCACCGCCGGGTCGTAATACCGCGCCCCCATGTACGACAACCCCGTATCCAGATCCAGCGGCTTGCCCGTAAAGAACTGCCGATTTCCCACCGCGGCCGGGGCGTTCATCACCCGCTCGCCGTACGGCTTGTAGTCTTCCTTCCAAATCACCGCGCCATTCACGTCAGTCGCAGCGATGACGCTGCCCGCGAAGTCGTGGTGCAAGTAGGTGATTTCGCCCGCCGGGTTCGCGGCCACAGTGAAAGTCGCCGGACTCGACCAGAACTCGAACGGCGTCGGAAATCCCGACACCATCATCAAAGTGCGCGCGACCACGGTGTACGTGCCGGCACTGCGCACGTTCCACGAATACGTGTACGGCGATCCCGTGCTCGGCGAATCTCCAATGAGCGTGTTGGTGCTGTTGACCACCTGGTAGAAGCTCACGCCCAGCGCAGGCCCGCCCGTGCTGGCCGACAGGGCGACGGAGGCCGGCGCCTGGAAAGTCGCGCCATCGATTCCCGCGCCCATCGCAATGGGCGGCTGCGGGTTCACGTTGATGTTGACGGCCGGCGAAGTCGCCACGCCGCCTGAGTTGTCGGTGGCACGGGCGGTCAGCGCGTAGCTGCCTTGCGGAACGTTCGGCCAGGTGAGCTTGTACGGCGCGACGTTGCTCGCACCGAGCGACACGCCGTTCTGCAGGAATTCCACTTGGGAAACGCTGCCGTCCGGATCATTCGCACCGACCTCGATCTCGATGCTGCCCGGCGCAGTGAACTGCTGTCCGCCCGTGGGCTTGGTGATGCTCACCGACGGCAGCAAATTTGGCGGGCCGACTTGCAGCGAGAGTGCGGCATTGCCGGTCTGGCCGTTGTTGTCGACGGCCGTCGCTGTCACCGCATAGGTACCGGCGCCGACGTTCTGCCAGTTGTAGCTGTACGGAGGGCTGTTCACCGTGCCCAGCAGCGTGCCATTGCGCGCGAAGCTCACGCTCGCGATGCTGCCGCCCGGGCTCACCGCATCGACGCCGAGCGTGATGTTCGCGGGCGCAGAGTTCGTGGTGCTTGTCGGCGAGGTAAACACCACCAACGGAGGCGCACTGCCGTTGACCGTGATGCTCGCCTTGTCGGAAGTCTTGTCCGCTCGGGCCACGCTCACCGTGAGGGTGTTGCTGCCCAGGTTGACCGGCAGCGTGGCGCTGTACGAGTTGCCGGTGAGGGTCGCGAAGCGGCTGCTCGCGCCGTTGTCCGCGAGCACATAGGACGACGTGCTGCTGCCCACAAAGGTGCCGGTGACAGTGACGCTGGCCGAGTACACCGTCGCACCATTCGCCGGGCTCGCGATGGTGATGTTCCCACCGCCACCGCCGCCGCCCCCAGCAGAGACCGTGATGGCGACCGCCGCCGATGTCGTCACCGCACCGCCGTTGTCCGTGGCCTTCGCGGTGAGGCTGTAGCTGCCGGCCGCGACGTTCGACCAAGTCACGCTGTACGGCGCACTCGTCGCGGTGCCGATCAGCGTCGTGCCTCTGTAATACGCCACCTGCGTCACGGTGCCATTGGCATCCGCCGCCACGGCAGTCAAAGCGATGTTGGCCGGCGCGGTGAACGTCGCGCCACTCGCAGGCGACGTGATGGAAACAGTCGGCGGCGGGTTCGCAACGGGCTTGCCCGCAAAGGCAAGCGAGGCGTACAGCGCAAACAGGACGAAAAGTGCCCGATGAATGAACCGGGCACGAACGAACAACATGCGAAACATGGATCCTCCCCCTCGACTCGCAGCCCCGATGGCCACAAGTTCTTGTTTTGCGGCAGTCGAGCGGCTGCCGAGCGGGTCGGATAATACCTTCTATCTATTACACATTAGTTCTTTAATTCCGATCTTGTCGTCAATGCGAGACAATATGGAAACCAAAGAAGGCAATGACCATGACCTCATCCCGCTGGGTTTCGGGCGTCGAGTCCATCGTGCTTTTCGTCCCGGACATCGAAGCCGCCGCCCGTTGGTATGCCGCGCTGTTTGATGTGGAAGTCCATTACGAGAATCCGCAATACGCCTTCATCCGCGCACCTGGCGTGAACGTGGGTTTTCACCCGGCAGATGCGAAATGTCCTGGCGGCATCGGCGGGACCAGCGTGTACTGGGAAACCCCTGACCTTGAACGCGCGATGGGCCTGCTGGAGCAACGCGGCGCGAGATTGTTTCGCGGTCCCGCCACCACAGAACTCGGAGCCAGAGTGGCGCTCTTCCTGGACCCATTCGGATGCTCTATCGGACTCAACCAGTCATCGCGCGCATCGACTCACGAATGAGCGGATAGTCACCCCCCGCCCCCGATCACCTCAAAGAACGTCCGGATCAACCGCGTATCCCTCCGCTCCGCCAGACAAACCACGTGCGCATAAGTCCGAATGACCGCATCGCTGATCCGCACCGCATGCAACCCCGGCCCCGGCACGTACTCCACCTCCGACACCGCCGCCACGCCAAGCCCTTGCACCACCGCCTCGCGGATGATCTCGCGGCTCGCCACTTCCATCACCACTTGCGGCTCCACGTTCGCCGCCGCCAGCGCGGATTCGATGGCCTTGCGCGTGGTCGATCCGCGCTCGCGCAGGATCAGCCGCTCGCCCTGCAGTTCGGCGGTGCGTATCGTGCGGCGCTTCGCGAAGCGGTGTTCGCCCGAACAGAAGATCACCACCGGGTGCTCGCTGTACGGCACGGAGACGAAGCGCCGGTCCTGGAACACCTGCGCGAGCACGCCCACGTCGGCGCTGTAGTCGAGCAGGCGGTCCAGCACATCCTGCGAGTTGCCGGTGCTCACCGAAATCTTGATGCCGGGATAGCGCGGGTGAAAAGCGGCGAGCATCTTCGTCACGTGTGACGGGCCCACGGCGGCCACGCGCAGCTGGCCCGAGCGCAGCTCGCCCGCATCGCGCAGCAGCTGCACGGCCTCGCCCTCCAGGCTGAAAATCTGCCGCGACATCTGCAGCAGCCGCTCACCCACTTCGGTGGGCCGCACGCGGCGCCCCGTGCGATGGAACAGCTCGACCTTGTAGAGCTCTTCGAGCTGGCCGACCTGCGTCGTCACGGTGGGCTGGCTCACGTTGAGGCTCTCGGCGGCGCGCGTGAAGCTGCCGCTCGTGGCCACGGCGTGGAAGGAGCGCAGTTGTGTCAGGCGCATGTCTCGTCCCCCGGTAGTTACCCCAATGAACTATAGAGCCACTCAATACATCGGTCAAAAAACTTGAATTTGTCAAATGCGCCGTGGAGGCGGAAAGTGGGGCCAGAGCGCAAACACCACACCGATCAACAGGAGACAAACCGATGAAGCTCACACGCCGTTCCCTGCTCGCGGGCACCCCCGCCTTCCTGGCCGCGCCGCTGGCCCTCACGATGCCCTCCGCGCATGCCGCGGACGTGCTCACCGTCGGGCTGATTCCTT
The DNA here is from genome assembly GCA_040385005.1 of Pseudomonadota bacterium. Classification (GTDB taxonomy): domain Bacteria; phylum Pseudomonadota; class Gammaproteobacteria; order Burkholderiales; family Burkholderiaceae_C; genus Ramlibacter. The sequence continues at coordinate 11,803 of JAZKIF010000069.1, read as the reverse complement.
CCGAGGATTCGCGCGCGATGATCGCCAACAGCCAGAAGATGATGGACATGTTGTCCAAGTCGCTGGGCATGCCGGTCAAGCCCTTCGTGGCCGCCGACTACAACGGCGTGATCGAGGCGTTGCGCTCCAAGCGGCTCGACGTCGCCTACCTCGGACCGTTCTCTTACGTGCTGGGCACGACCGTCGCGGACATCGAGGCGTTCGCCGTCGCCGAGACCAAGAAGGCCGGGCGCACCTACTACCACTCGCTGATCGTCGCGCACAAGGACAGCGGCATCAAGACCGTCGCCGACCTCAAGGGCAAGACGTTCGCGTTCGTGGACCCGAGCTCGACCTCCGGCCACCTCTTCCCCAAGGCGGGCCTCATGAAGATGGGCTTCAACACCGACAAGGACTTCGGCCGCGTGATCTTCTCGGGCTCGCACGACTCGAACGCGGTGGCGGTGCAGAACAAGAAGATCGACGCGGTCGCCATCGCGGACCGCATTCTCGACGCCGCCTTCGCCAAGGGCCTGGCCAAGCGCGAGGACCTCGTCGTGGTGTGGAAGTCCGATCCGATCCCCGAGTCGCCGACCGTCTGGCGCAAGGACCTGGACCCGGCGCTCAAGAAGCGCGTGCAGGCCGCGTTCCTCGACGTGAAGGACATCCCGTGGTCGGACCAGGGCGAGCTGAACGGCTTCCACCCGACCAACGACGCGGCCTACAACATCATCCGCGACACCGCGAAAACGCTCAACCTCGACCTGAGGAAAATGAAGTGATCAAGATCCGCGGCCTCACCAAGCGCTACGGCGACTTCGAAGCCCTCAAGGGCATCGACCTCGACGTGGCCCCGGGCGAATTCCTGGTCGTGCTCGGCCCGTCCGGCGCGGGCAAGTCGACGCTCCTGCGCTGCATCAACCGTCTCGCCGAGCCCACGCAAGGCGAGGTGTACATCGACGGCGTGCTCGCGCGCTCCGACTCCGCGAGCCTGCGCAAGCTGCGCCTGCAAGTCGCCATGATCTTCCAGCACTACAACGTCGTGCCCCGCTTGTCGGTGGAGAAGAACGTGCTGACCGGCCGCCTGGGCGCGATGCCCGCCGTGCTGTCGTGGCTGCAGATGTTCCCGAGCAAGGACGTCGCCATCGCCCGCGAGTGCCTGCGCCGCGTGGAGATCGAGGACAAGGCGCAGCTGCGCACCGACACGCTGTCGGGCGGTCAGAAGCAGCGCGTGGGCATCGCCCGCGCGCTCGCGCAGCAGCCCAAGATCATCCTGGCCGACGAGCCCGTCGCGAGCCTGGACCCGAAGACCTCGCGCACGGTGCTGAACTACCTGAAGCAGGCCAGCCGTGATCTCGGCATCTCGGTCGTGTGCAACTTGCACCAGATCGAATACGCACGCGAGTTCGGCGAGCGCATCGTCGGCGTGTCCGCGGGCCGCGTCGTGTTCGAGGGCGGCCCGGCCGATCTCACCGATGACGTGTTGCATCGCATCTATCCCGGCCTCGACGAAGGGCCGGCGGCGAGCAGTTCGCCGGCCCGCGCCGAGCCCGTCCACGGCCTCGGCCAGCTCGCCCTCGAGGAGGCATGACATGAACATCGGTTCCTACACATTACTGGTCGCGCGTCCCGCAGGGCGCCTCGGCTGGTGGCCGCGCGCGACCCTGGGCGTGCTCGGCATCGTCGCCCTCTGGTGGGCGGCGCGCGGCGCGCAGGTGAGCTTCAGCGAATTGGCCAAAGGCCTGCCGTGGATCGGCGACTTCCTCGCCCGCATGACGCCGCCGAACTGGGGCTTCATGGAGAAGCTGCTCGTACCCGCCATCGAGACGGTGCAGATCGCCATCTGGGGCACGCTGCTCGCGATCCTGCTCGCGGTGCCCGTGTGCTTCTTCGCGGCGCGCAACCTCACGCCCAACCTCGCGGTGTTTCACTTCACGCGGCAGGTGTTCAACGTGACGCGCGGCATCAACGAGATCATCCTCGCGCTGATCTTCGTGGCGGCCGTCGGGCTCGGTCCGTTCCCCGGTGTGCTGGCCCTCGCGGTACACGGCGCGGGCATGCTCGGCAAGTTCTTCTCCGAGTCGATCGAGGAGATCGACCAGGGGCCGATCGAAGCGCTTCGCTCGACCGGTGCCGGCGCGATCCAGATCATCATCTTCGCAGTGATCCCGCAGGTGGTGACGGCGTGGATCGCCGTGATCCTCTACCGCTTCGAGACCAACTTGCGCCAGGCGACGGTGCTGGGCATGGTGGGCGCGGGCGGCATCGGCTTCGAGCTGGTGGGCAGCATGAAGCTCTTCCAGTACCAGGACACGGCCGCCTGCATCCTCGTGATCATCGCGATGGTGATGGTTGCCGACTATGTGTCCACTCGCCTTCGCGCCTGGATCCAGAAGGGAGCCCGCTGATGGACGCCCTTGCCACCTCCACCTAGAACGACACCATGATCGCCAACTATCACAACCCCGTACGCAGTGTCTACGGGGCCGGGGCTCTCTCGTCCCTGCCCACGCTGCTCGGCGGCCGGCGCGCGGCGCTGGTCATCTTCCCGGAAGCACGCGGCTTCGGCTTGCTGGGCCGCATCGAAGGCATCCTCGGCGAGCAGCTCGCCTGCGTGATCGACGACGTGCGACCGAATCCGGACGTCGCGGAACTCGCGGGCCTGTACGACAGCTTCTGGCGCGACCACGCCGATGTGGACGCGATCGTCGCGGTGGGCGGGGGCAGCGCCATCGACACCGCGAAGGCGCTGATGGTCGCCGACGACGGCGGCCGATTCGCGGACCTCGTGGCCGGGCTGGCGGGCGAGCGCGCGTTCACGCCGACACGCACCAAGTCGCTGATCGCGGTGCCGACGACGGCCGGCACCGGCAGCGAAGTCACGCCCTGGGCCACCGTTTGGGACCGCGGCCGTCAGAAGAAGCATTCGCTGCACTTGCCGCAGACCTGGCCGAGCCACGCCGTGATCGACCCGGAGCTGATGCTTTCGCTGCCGGCTTCCGTCACGCTGCAAAGCGGTCTGGACGCGCTCTCGCACGCACTGGAGTCGATCTGGAACGTGAACGCGAATCCGATCTCCGATTCGTTCGCGGTGGGCGCGGTGCGCGACATCTTCGACGTGCTGCCGCGCTTGATGCAGCAACCCGGCGATGTGGACTTGCGCGGCCGCATGGCGCTGGCCGCGCTCAAGGCGGGCATGGCGTTCTCCAACACCAAGACGGCGCTGGCGCATTCGATCTCCTATGAGATGACGCTGCGCTACGGCTTGCCGCACGGCATCGCGTGTTCATTCCCGCTGCCGATGGTGCTGCAGCGCGCGATCGGCCAGCGCGCCGACCGCGACGCCGTGCTGCGCGAAGCGCTCGGCGTGCCGCTGGACGGCGCCCCGCAATACCTCGCCGGCTTCATCGAGAGCCTGGGCGTGAAGACGCGCTTCTCCGACTACGGCCTGAGCGCCGAGGAGGCCGAGCGCATGGTGCTGCACGCGCAAGGCGGCGCGCGCGGAAAGAATTTCATCGGAACCCTCCAGGAGACTGCTCAATGAACGCAAGAGTGCCAATGCAGGACAGCGCGGCCTTCCGCGAAGAGAAACTGCGCATCGGCGGCGAGCGCATCGCGCGCGACCGCACGCTCGACGTGCGCAACCCGTTCACCCGCGAGCGCGTCGGCACGGTGCCGCTTGCCACGCTGGATGACGTGCGCCGCGCTTACGACATCGCGCGGGGATTTCGCTCGCAACTCACGCGCTACGAGCGCTCGGCCATCCTGCAGAAGGCAGCCGCTCTGCTGCGCGAGCGCACCGACGAAGCCTCGGATGTCATCACGCGCGAATCGGGGCTGTGCAAGAAAGATTCGCTCTACGAGATCGGGCGCGTCGCGGACGTGCTGGTGTTCGGCGCCAACGAGGCGCTGCGCGACGACGGGCAGGTGTTCTCGTGCGATCTCACGCCGCACGGCAAGAAGCGCAAGGTCATCACCTTGCGCGAACCGCTGCAGGGCGTGATCACGGCCATCACGCCGTTCAATCACCCGATGAACCAGGTGGCCCACAAGGTCGTGCCCGCCATTGCCACCAACAACCGCATGGTGCTCAAGCCGTCCGAGAAGGTGCCGCTCTCGGCGTACTACTTCGCGGACATTTTGTATGAGGCCGGCCTGCCGCCCGAGATGCTGCAGGTGATCACCGGCGATCCGCGCGAGATCGCCGATGAGATGCTGACGAATGCGAACGTGGACCTGATCACCTTCACCGGCGGCGTACCCATCGGCAAGTACATCGCGGGCAAGGCCGGCTATCGCCGAGTGGTGCTGGAGCTGGGCGGCAACGATCCACTGATCGTGATGGACGACGCCGACCTCGACAAGGCGTCCGACCTCGCGGTGCAGGGCAGCTACAAGAACTCCGGCCAGCGCTGCACGGCCGTCAAGCGCATGCTGGTGCACGAGTCGGTCGCCGCGCGCTTCACCGAACTGGTCGTGGAGAAGACGCGGGCGTGGAAGCACGGCGACCCGATGGATCGCGCGATGGACATGGGAACCGTGATCGACGAGGCTGCGGCGAAACAGTTCGAGGCGCTGGTGAACGAGGCGGTGTCGCAAGGCGCGCGCCTGCTCACCGGCAACGTGCGCGAGGGCGCGCTCTACTCGCCCACGGTGCTGGACCGCGTGCGGCCGGAGATGACCGTGGCGCGCGAAGAAACCTTCGGCCCGGTGTCGCCCATCATCACGTTCAAGGACATCGACGAGGCCATCCGGATCTCGAACGGAACGGCCTACGGCTTGTCGTCGGGCGTCTGCACCAACCGCATGGACTACGCGACGAGGTTCGCGCAGGAGTTGCACGTGGGCACGATCAACGTGTGGGAGGTGCCCGGCTACCGCATCGAGCTCACGCCCTTCGGCGGCATCAAGGACTCGGGGCTCGGGTACAAGGAAGGCGTGCAGGAGGCGATGAAGTCGTTTTGCAATACGAAGACGTTCACGATGCCGTGGTGAGGGCAACGGCGCTATCGTTTGGACGGCCGCGACCCGTGTGCTCGAGGACTTGAAGCACGCGGTTTACGAGCGGCAGCCTTTCGAATGGTCGCCTGGCGCCCCGGCATCACCGCGCCTGGACTGTGCTCGCACAGCGCCTTGGCGACAACCTCTCCCGCCAAACCTTTCTCGTCGATCCCCGCAGCGATCACTCTCGCCTCAACGTCCTTCCAGTCGACCTTGCCGCCGGCACCTGCGGTCTTCATCGACGCCGCTGCCATCTCACCGAGCAGCCGCACGGCAGGTGACCTGTGGCGAACGAGTTTGGGCAGGTTTTCAAGGCGTTTTTTCTTTTCGATTTCGAAGAGCGCATTCCTCAAGCGCTCCAACTTCAATCCGATCCGCGAGGTCCGTCTCGCGACTCGTTTGCTTCGAGATGAGCATGCCGTCGACGTCGAGCGTTGAGACCATCACGCCATTGAAATCGACCTGCATGATGTGATCGCGCAAGTCGACATATGTCTTGGAGGCCGCGACGTATAGCAGGTCGATCGCGATATCGCCCTCGAACGCCGTCGAGTAGCCTTGGTCCATGAACTTGGGTCGCAGCTTAGCCACAGCGCCTGCGCTGTTGGGCACGGACTCGAGCGCCGCGATCAGTCGGCGGTTGTTTTCGGGATCGACCGGCAAGAACAAATCGATGTCCTTGGTCATTCGCGGAAATCCGTGCAGCGCCATGGCGGTGCCACCGATCAGCACGTAGTCGACTTGATGATCCGCAAGTGCCTGGGCGAGCACAGCCATGTCGTGCTCGGTAGGCTGGTGGCGCCCCGCGGGCAATTTGGCCATGGTCACCGCCGCGCCAACGCGACCGCGACAGCAAATTCCGTTTCACGCTTTTCGTCGAAACGATTTTTTTCTTCGAGGGTCTTGAAGTGCCGTGCTTGCCCGATTGAAGTGCGCGACACGCTCGCATACATAGTGTTGGCCTGTCGCTGCAAGCCTCCCCACGTCGAAGTCAGCCAATCGGAAAACTCGGGGGGAGACATGCGCTGCACGCGAAGTGCTTCGGCGAGTTCGCGATCTGCCTGGTATTCCGACATCTCGTGCGCCGAAAGAAAGCTTGGGCTCTCGGGGAGCGTTGGTGTTGTCTGGCCTGTCGCCATATCCGCTCGTAAATCAAGGTCGAGCACTTCACAAAGGGACCGAAGCGTACTCAAAGTGCAGTCGTTGCCGGCTTCGATGTTGACGAGCGCGCGCCTGCTGATCCCTGCGCTGTCAGCTACTTCTTGCTGGCGCAGTCCCCTCTCCTTGCGCCGCCGCTGCAGCGTCGCAAGGATGGGATCCATTGAGGTCGTCGGCTCAGCCATGTCGCAGCGCTTTCAGAATTCCATGTGAAGTTTACTTCTCAAACTACAAGTATGCAAATCAGCGAGGTGTCGGAGTTGAACCTACACCCCCACCGCCTCGTACCGCATCCGCTGCACCTTCTCCATATTCGTCCCTTCGATGCGGATCAAGCGCGTCGGGCCCGCGCGGCTCGGCGCGTGCAGGTCCCCTTCGTTGTATACATGCGCGATGCCCGGCGTCATCGTGTACTCGCGCAGCCACTTCACCTTGCCCGCCTTGCCGGGCGCCGCCGCTTCCACCACCGACCAGTCGGTCATGACGGTCTCGCCATCGGCTTGCCCATAGATTGCCCACGAATGCGCGTGGTCGTGCGGCGGGCTGTTCTTCGCATCGGTGTAGCGATGCGCGAGGATGCAGAAACCCATGTCCGGGTCTTCGTAGATCACCTTGCGTTCCGGTGACGTCGCGTCGAACAGGCTCTCGACGAACGCGCGATCGTTCAGCACATCGCGCAGCAGCGTGGCGACTTTCTCGCGGCCGGCGGGGTTGTTTTCCTTCTGCAATGTCTCGCGGACTTGCGCCGCGAAGCTGGGGAGTGTGTGGGTCATCGGGGACTTCCTTTGATTGACGGATTGATTCGGTGACTGCACTATAGAAGTTCAAGTGGACTTGAAGTCAAGAGGTTTTTTCATGGACATCGCGGAAGTTGCGAAACGAGCCGGCGTGGCAGCGTCGAAGCTGCGCTTCTACGAAGAGAAGGGCCTCATCAGCTCGACCGGCCGGCAGGGCTTGCGCCGCACGTTCGAGCCGCGCGTGCTCGACCAGCTCGCCCTCATCGCGCTCGGCCAGGCCGCGGGATTCAAGCTGGAAGAGATCGCCGCGATGTTCGCGCCCGACGGCCGGCCCAGCATCGACCGCCGCATGCTCGCGGGCAAGGCGGATGAGATCGACGGCATGGTGAAGCGCCTGAAAGCGATGAGCAACGGACTGCGGCATGCGGCCGTGTGTCCGGCGAAGAGCCACGCGGAATGCCCGACGTTCCAGCGGCTGCTTCGCGCGGCGGGCGCCGGTGCGCTCGAGCAGCGCCAAAAGCCCGTGAGTCCCCAGCGATCGGTGACGAAAGGCTAAGATCATTCCGCACGCGGCAGCTTTTTCCGCCGCCGTGCGCACCGCATGCAATCACTCCCAGACGTCACGCCGTACCTCGGCAAGCTCATCAATTTCCGGCACGATCTCCACACGCATCCCGAGCTGAAGTTCGAGGAGACGCGCACTTCCAGCCAGGTCGCCGCATGGCTCCAGGCGCTCGGCCTTCCGCTGCACCGCGGCATGGGCGGCACGGGCGTCGTCGCGACTCTGCGCGGCAACGGCCCGGATGCGGACGACCCCGCGCGCGCCATCGGCCTGCGCGCCGACATGGACGCGCTGCCGGTGCAGGAGATCAATTCGTTCGGCCACGCCAGCGCGAGCCCCGGCCTCATGCACGCGTGCGGCCACGACGGCCACACGACGATGCTGCTGGGCGGCGCAACGCTTCTCGCGAAGCAGCCCGACTTCAACGGCACCGTGCACTTCATCTTCCAGCCCGGCGAGGAAGGCGGCGCGGGCGCGCGAAAGATGATGGAGGACGGCCTCTTCGAGCAGTTCCCGATGAAGGCGGTGTTCGCGCTGCACAACTGGCCGGCGCTGCCGGCCGGGCAGATGGGCGTGCGCATCGGCCCGATCATGGCCTCAGCCATCCGCTTCGAGATCCGTATCCGCGGAAAGGGTGGCCACGCGGCGCAGCCGCACACGACGGTGGATCCGATCCCCATTGCGTGCACCATCGTCAACGAGTTGCAGAAGCTCGTGTCGCGCGGCGTCGATCCGCTGGACAGCGCGGTGCTCACGGTCGGCAAGATCGAATCCGGCACGGTGGAGAACATCACGCCGAACGAGGCCTTCATCTACGGCACCTGCCGCACGCTGGGCGAGGCCACGCTCAAGCAGCTGATCGAGGGCATCGAGCGCATCAGCACGCACATCGCGCAGGCGCACCGCGCGAGCGCGGAGGTGATCATCAAGCCGGGCTATCCGACGACGGTGAACCATCCGCACGAGGCGCGCTTCATGGCGCAGGTGATGGGCCAGATGGTGGGCGAAGCCAACGCGCACGACGACGTGCTGCCCGCAATGACGTCGGAAGATTTCGGGTTCATGCTGGAGAAGGTGCCTGGCGCGTACGGCTTCATCGGCAACGGCAAGGGCGGCAAGCCGGGCATCAACTTGCACAACGCCGCGTACGATTTCAACGACGACATCCTCGGGCTGGGCGCGAGCTTCTGGGACCGCATGGTGCGTCAGTGGTTCGCGCAGCAAACTTGAATCGGTAGAAGAAAGAGCATCATGACGTCTCGACGCAAAGCCTTGATCACCGGCCTCGGTTCACTGGCGACGGCCGTGCTTCCGTTCGGCATCCGCGCGCAGGCGCAATGGGCGACGCGCCCGGTGAAGATCATCGTTCCCTATCCGGCCGGCGGCGTGAACGATGTGGTCGCGCGCATGTTCGCCGAACGCCTGCGGCCGTTGCTTGGCCAGCCCCTGGTCGTGGACAACCGCGCCGGCGCGGGCGGGACGATCGGCATGGACGCGGTCGCGAAAGCGGAGGACGGCCACACGCTGGCCTTCGCCGCGATCAGCCCGCTTACGCTGAACCCGCACATCATGAAGGTGCAATACGACCCGATGAAGGATCTCGTTGCCGTCGCATCGGTGATGTACTCGCCGGTGTATGTGCTGGCGACGAAAAGCTTCAAGGGCGCGAGTTTCAACGACGCGATCGCGATGGCGAAGGCCGCGCCGGGCAAGGTAAGCATCGCGAGCTCGGGCTTCGGCACGCTCGGCCACATCATGATCGAGCAGATCCGCCGCAAGTCCGGCGCGGACCTCACGCACGTGCCGTACAAGGGCGGCAGCCAGTTGATCACCGATGCGGCGGGCGGGCAGTTCGACCTGTTCGTCGCCAATCCATTCCCGCCGATCAATGCGCTCATCGACGAAGGCAAGTTGCGCGTGATCGCGGTGACCGGCCCGCGCCGCCTGCCGAATCTGCCGCAGGTGCCGACGCTCGCGGAGCTGGGCTACCCGGACGCGAACCTCACGTCGCTCTTCGGCTTCTACGCGCCCGCTTCGTTGCCCGCGGAGACGGTGCGGCGACTTAACGCCGACATCAACAAGGTGCTCGCCGACAAGGATGTGCAGGAGCAGTTGCGCAAGCTGGACAACGTCGTGAGCCCTGGCACGCCGCAGCAGTTCGCGGCGGTGATCGAGAAGGAGCACGCCTCCAACGCCCGCATCGTCAAAGAGGCGAACATCAAGGCGGAGTGACTTCGCGGCTCCATTCGCACCAGCCGCCGTCGTACACGCTGATGCGCTCCCAGTTCATCAGCCACGCGTAGAAAAACGCGAGCGAGGCGCGCCAGCCGGTGCCGCAATAGAACGTCGTGCGCTGCCCGGCGTGAATGCCCGCGTTGCGCCAGAAGGCCTGAATCTCCGCGGCGGGCTTCATCGTGCCGTCGGGGCGATGGAAGTCGCTCATGCTGTTGACGTCGCCGTCGCGCCCCGCGCGTCCCCAGCGCGCACCGGGGATTTCGCCGCGCGCTTCGATGTAGTCGTAGCCCGAGGTCGCGCCGCTGAATTCCTTCCACGTGCGAATGCTCACGAGCACGCCGTCGTCGTCGCGCAGCTGGTTCTTCACCTGGTGGATGTCCATCAGGTAGTCGGGGTTCGCGGGGAACGGCACGCCGAAATCTCTGGCCGGTGTATGGAGAAGAGTGGGGCCGGAAGCGACTTCGCAATCTGCCGATTTCCATGCGTCGAAGCCGCCATCGAGCAGGCGCACGTCCTCGACGCCGGCGTAGAGCATCAGGTGCGCGGCGCGCGCCGCCGCGAGCGTGTTGCGGCTGTAGAGCAGCACGGTGGTGTCGTGCCGGATGCCGTTGGCCAGCAGCAGGTCGAGCAGGGAATGGTCGGAGATCTTGTTCCACATCGGCGCGCGCTCGAGCTGGTGCGTGTCGATGTAGCTCGCGCCGGGGATATGCGCCTGGAGGAACGAGGCCTTGTCGTCGCAGCCGATTTCGAACAGGCGCCATTCGCCGTGCGGAGCGGCCACGACTGCTTCACCCGCGAGCAGCGCCGCCAGCCACGCAGGCGTGACGAGGTGCTGCCATCGGGGCAGATGGCGGCTGGGCGATTCGGTGGGCAGCCTCACGGAGGGGGTGGCGATCGAGGGAGGGGGAAGGCGACCAGTGAAACACGCACTGGCAGGGCGTAGCAATGCGGCGCCGGCGAAAGCTTATTTTGCGCGAAACGAAAGTCGCCGCGAATGCCGGGCTTGGACTCGATCTCAGGCGAGGTCGACGGCCTGCCACGCGTTCAGAGCGAAGCGCGCGCTCGCATCGCGCTCCCTGCCTGACCACGCGACGGCCTCGGCCGTGAGACACGCGGCGCGCAGCGCGTCGTCCATCGGTGCGCTACGCCCTCCGTGGGCGGCGGCCAGCAGGCACAACTCCTTCACGCCCTCCGCGCCGCCCAGCAGCGATTCGAGCGCCTGGGCATAGCGAGTCTCCAGCGTGATCCGCAGCCCATCCGCGAGGTTGCCGCCCAACAGCTTGACGGTGTAGTACCCCTTCACTTCACTTCTCCATAATGCTGTACAAGCATACAGTATTTGAGTGTCCACTCCAAGGGGCGAATGCGTGAGACGGGGTAACCTATCGGCCCGTCTCGCGCACCGTCCGAAGGAGTCTTCATGGCCAAGCCGCTCATCCTCATCCTTCTTGCCGTGCTGTCGGGCTGCTCCACCGTGGTCGTGCAGCCCAATACCGCATCGCCATGCTCTGTGAACGAGGCGTCCTACGACTGCCAGGTCGAGCGATACCACAACGTCAATGCCGATTGAACGAGAAGAATGAAGCCCAACATCGATGCGCTGAAGAAGGATTTCAGGGAGGGCCGGCATGCGCAGGCCATCGCGCAAGCCGAAGCCCTGTCCTCGCAAAACCCATCCAACGTTGAAGTCAAACGCCTGTGCGCGACGATGCACGCGATGGTGCGCAACTACGCGCGCGCGCTTGAACTGCTGTTGCAATTGCGCGATCCCTCCAAAGAGAATCCCGACATCCTCTTCAACATCGCCATGTGCCAGAAGGAGTTGAAGAACTTCGAAGGCGCGCAGGAGTACTTCAAGGTGTTCACCGAGAAGTTCGGCGGCAGTGCCGATGGGTGGGCCGGCCTGGCCGAATGCAGCTTGCAGTTGGGCCAGTTCTCCCAAGCTACTCAAGCGGCGGACCGGGCCATCGCAATCGATCCATCGCTACTCACCGCATGGACCGTGCGCGGCGACAGCTTCAACCAGCTGGGCAAAGTGCAAGAAGCCGTGGCCGACTACCAGGCGGCGCTCGCGCTCGCGCCCGGCGACGCGGAGACCCTGCAGAAAGCGACGGTCTGCCTGCTCGATTCC
>JAZKIF010000068.1:0-10044 GCA_040385005.1 Pseudomonadota bacterium | reverse complement strand
AGCTCGCGCTCCTTCTTGCGCACGTCGTCGACCTGGCCGCGCACCATGTCGCACAGCTTCTCGATGGTCTTGGCCGTGAAGCGGATGGTCATCAGCTCCTCGGAGAGGGAGTGCTGTGCCTTCACGTAGGCGGGCGTGCCCCAGCCTTCCTTGTCGTAGATCTTGTGGACGCGCTCGAACATGCCATGGATGCGGTCGAAACGCTCCAGCGCCTGGGTCTTGAGCTCTTCGAGCTTCTTGGTCAGCGCCTTGGAGCCGCCGTTGCCGTCGTCGTCGTCATCGGCGTCGAATTCGTCGAAGTCTTCCTCGGCCACGTAGTCGTCGGCCTCGTTCGGGTTCGAGAAGCCGTCGACCACGGTGGAGATGACGATCTTGCCTTCGCGGATCTCATTGGCCAGGCGCAGGATCTCGGCGATGGTCGCGGGCGATGCGGAGATCGCCTCCATCATGGCCATCAGGCCGCCTTCGATGCGCTTGGCGATCTCGATTTCGCCTTCGCGCGTGAGCAGCTCCACCGTGCCCATTTCGCGCATGTACATGCGCACGGGGTCGGTGGTGCGGCCGAACTCGCTGTCCACGGTGGACAGGGCGGCTTCGGCTTCTTCCTCGGCTTCCTCCACGGTCGCCGCAGTGGGCGTCGTGTTGTTCAACAGGAGCATTTCCGCATCGGGCGTCTGCTCGTACACCGCCACGCCCAGGTCGTTGAGCATGGTCACCACCACTTCGAGCGTCTCGGCGTCGATCAGCTTGTCGGGCAGGTGGTCGGAGATTTCGGCGTGTGTGAGGAAGCCGCGCGTCTTGCCCAGCGTGATGAGGGTTTTCAGGCGCTGGCGGCGCTTGGCCATGTCCTCTTCGGACAGGACGGTTTCGTCCAGGCCGAATTCCTTCATCAAGGCGCGTTCCTTCGCCTTGCTGATCTTCATGCGCAGCGGCTTGACCTTCTCGGTCGTCGCCTCGACGACCGGCTCACCGACGAGGTCTTCCTCGATGTCCGAGAGGTCGGCGTCCTCGCCACCCGGCTTGCCACCAGCGTCCTTGGGCTTGCGGCCGCGCTTGGCGCCGGTCGCGCCGGCATCCGCGCCTGCCGCCTGGGCCTTGGGCGGGCGGCCCGGTTTTTTCTTGACCACCTCTTCGGTGGCGGCGTTCAGAGGCTTTTTCACCTCGTCCTTGGCGGAAGCTTTTTCGATGGGTTTGGCAGGGGACTTCGTTGCGGACACGGGCATGGCTTTCGTTGCTGGCTTGGCGGCGGGCTTGGGCTGCGGCTTGGCCGCGGTCTTGACGACCTGCAGCTTCACCTTGGCCGGGGGCCCGGGTTTGATCAATTTTTTCGCGACGGGTTTCGTGGCGGGCTTTGCGAGCTTTCCGGACTTTTGAGCGGGCATGGATGAATACCTCGGGCAATCCAAAGAAACAGATACACAAAAGCGCCACGACGACCCGGCGCGGGTGGAATAGACGGCGTGAGCCGGGAACGGCTCAGCTGTCCTTCGCGGGGCAAGATGGGTGGGCGAACATTTGGAATGCAGTCCTTGCGGTAAGTAGGCCGATCGGGAGCTGATGTCCACGGGGGGCCGGGTCCGGAGGTGCTGCTGTCGCTCTTGCCGCTAGCAAACCCTACATTATACCGCCACGGCTCGATTTCAAGCCCGCGCCTGCCTGGAAAGGTCCATCTGGCGCCGGGAAAGTTCGTAGAGCTTTGCCTCCCTGGAGGGGTCGGATGCCGGCAGTTTGTTGACCTGGGCGATTTCCTCCGCGATCGAATCGAGGTGAATGCCTCGCATTGCCAGGCGAACCTCATCCAATGCGACGTCCACGACTTCGGTTGAGTTTCCGTACGGCTGCAAGTTGTCCATGTCGATCAACCGCTGGGCCAGATCGGCGAACGGCTCGCCCTGGATGCCCAACTGAAGTACCGCCCAGGCCTCGGCGCCCCGATCATGAAAAGCGGTGTCGATCCACGAGAACAGGTCGCCGTGGGGCGCCGGAAGCTCGCAAAGGAGGTGGTGGTCCGCATCGCTCAGTTCGGCCCAGCATCCGGAATTCTTGAGCACATAGCGGGCCACGTGCTCGGCAAGCGCCACGGATTTGGGCTTGATGGCATGGCGACGGCCCGAGCCATACGCACGGCCACCATATTGAGCGGACTTCCGGTCGCTTTTCCGCGAGGGCGCGGCAGCCTTCGCGATGCCCCAGAGCTCCTGCAGTTCATGAAGTCCCAGCTGGGATCTTTCCGCGAATTCACCCAGTAGCTGGCGCTTCAGGGCTCCTTCGGGCATCAGGGTCCAGAGCGGTCCCGCGATGCTCAGCATCCGGGCGCGGCCTTCAGCGCTGGAGAGATTGCAGTCTTCGCTGCTTGCCTCGATCAGGAACGAACTCAGCGGGACAGCGTTGCTCACATACCTCGAGAACGCATCCCGCCCGAATTCGCGGATGTAGCTGTCCGGGTCGTGCGCGGCCGGCAGGAAAAGAAATTTCACCGATCGCACGTCGGTCGCATAGGGCAGGGCGCCGTCCAGCGCCTTGCGCGCCGCGCGGCGGCCGGCTTCGTCGCCGTCGAAACTGAACACCACCGAATCGGTGAAGCGGAAGAGCTTCTGGACATGCTCGGTCGTGCACGCCGTTCCCAGCGTCGCCACCGCGTTGGGAAATCCGAGCTGGGCCAGCGCGACGACGTCCATGTAGCCTTCCGTCACGAGCACATAGCCTTGCTCGCGCAGCGCTTGCCGAGCTTCGAACAACCCATAGAGTTCGCGCCCCTTGCTGAAGACCGGCGTCTCGGGCGAGTTGAGGTACTTGGGTTTCTCGTCGCCCAGCACGCGCCCGCCGAAGCCGATGCATTCGCCTTTAACGTTTCGGATGGGAAACATCACGCGATCGCGGAAACGGTCGTACCGCTTTTCCTCGTCTTCATTGACGATGACCAACCCACTTTCGGCAAGCAACGGATCGTCGTAGTTGGCGAACACGCTTGCGAGGCTGCGCCAGCCTTCCGGGGCATAGCCCAGCCCGAACTGCTTCGCGATTTCGCCCGAGAGGCCGCGGCCCTTGAAGTAGCCGATCGCGCGTGGGGAATTCTTCAGGTGTTTGCGATAGGCCTCGCCCGCCTTCTCCAGCACGTCGGTCAGCGTCGCCTGCTTCTCGCGCTGCTGCGCGGCGCGGGCCTTGTCCTGCGGCGAGGCGTCCTCCTCGGGCACCTGCATGCCGTACTGCCCCGCGAGGTCCTGCACGGCCTCGACGAAGTTCATGCCGGCGTGTTCCATGAGGAACCCGATCGCGTTGCCGTTCTTGCCGCAGCCGAAGCAGTGATAGAACTGCTTGGCGGGGCTGACGGAGAACGAAGGCGACTTTTCGGCGTGGAAAGGGCACAGCCCCATGTAATTGGCGCCGCCTTTCTTGAGCTGCACATAGCGCCCGACGATCTCCACCACGTCCGCGCGCGCGACCAGCTCCTGGATAAAACTCTGTGGGATCGCCATACGTTCCGTATTCTTACCTAATGCCGCGTCGCATGAAAAAGCCTTACCCTCTCGCCAAACCGGGCAAACCGGGAATCACTGGAGACAAGCATGTCGGCCAACTTGGGCATTTTTGACCGGGACCTGCCGCGCACTAGCGCGAACTTCGCGCCGATCACGCCGCTGTCGTTCATCGAACGCGCCGCGCAGGTCTATCCCGGGCGCCTCGCCGTCATCCACGGACCGCTGCGACGCACTTGGGCCGAGGTGTACGAACGTTGCCGCAAGCTCGCGAGCGCGCTCGGTGCGAGGGGCATCGGCAAGGGCGACACCGTTGCCGTGATGCTGCCCAATACGCCGCCCATGGTCGAAGCGCACTTCGGCATCCCGATGGCGGGCGCCGTGCTGAATGCGCTGAACACGCGGCTCGATGCGGAAACCGTCGCGTTCATGCTGGACCATGGTGAAGCAAAGTTCGTGATCGTCGATTCGGAGTTCGTGCCGGTGATGAAGCGCGCGATCGCGTTGCGGCAATCGAAAACTCCATTGACCGTGATCGACGTCGAGGACGCGATGTACACGGGCGCGGTCGAACGAATCGGATCGCTCACCTACGAAGAACTGCTGGGCGAGGGTGACGCGCAGTTCGCCTGGCAACTGCCGGAAGACGAATGGGATGCGATCGCGCTGAACTACACCAGCGGCACGATCGGCAATCCGAAGGGCGTCGTCTATCACCACCGCG
Organism: Pseudomonadota bacterium; assembly: GCA_040385005.1. GTDB lineage: Bacteria > Pseudomonadota > Gammaproteobacteria > Burkholderiales > Burkholderiaceae_C > Ramlibacter. Next base: position 5,844 of record JAZKIF010000068.1, on the reverse strand, counting down.
GCGCCGCGATCAATGCCATCTCCAACATCCTCGAATGGGACATGCCCAAGCACCCGGTCTACATGTGGACGCTGCCGATGTTCCATTGCAATGGCTGGTGCTTCCCCTGGACAGTCGCGGCGCGAGCGGGCGTGAACGTCTGCCTGCGCAAGGTCGAGGCGAAGGCCATGATCGATGCGATTGCCGAACATGGCGTGACCCATTACTGTGGCGCGCCGATCGTGCACGGGATGCTGGTGAACGCACCCGAAGCGATGAAGAGCGGACTGCCGCGGGGCGTGAAGGCGATGGTGGCGGGCGCCGCGCCGCCCGCGTCGATGATCGAAGGCATGGAACGGTTGGGGTTCGAGCTCACGCACGTGTATGGCCTGACCGAGGTCTACGGTCCCGCGACCGTGTGCCCCAAACACCCTGAGTGGGACGAGCTGGACATCGGGGAGCGAGCGCGGCTCAACGCGCGGCAAGGCGTGCGCTATCACCTGCAGCGCGACGCATGTGTGATCGATCCGCAGACCATGCGGCCGGTCCCGCAGGACGGCGAGACCATGGGCGAGATCATGTTCCGGGGCAACATCACGATGAAGGGGTACCTCAAGAACCCCGCCGCGTCGGCGGAGGCGTTCGCGGGCGGCTGGTTCCACACCGGCGACCTCGCGGTGCAGTACCCCGACGGCTACATCAAGATCAAGGACCGCAGCAAGGACATCATCATTTCCGGCGGCGAGAACATCTCGTCGATCGAGGTCGAGGATGTGTTGTATCGCCATCCGGCCGTGCTGGCGGCCGCCGTGGTCGCGAAGGCCGATGCGCGGTGGGGCGAGACGCCGTGCGCCTTCGTCGAGCTGAAGGCCGATGCTTCGCTGACGGCGGAAGACATCGTGGCGCATTGCAGGAAGCACCTCGCGGGCTTCAAGGTTCCGAGGTCCGTTGTGTTCGGCGAGTTGCCCAAGACGTCCACCGGAAAGATCCAGAAGTTCGAGCTGCGCAAACGGGCAGGCTCGGCAGCGGCGATCGACGTGTAGCCCCACGGCCGCGCGACGAGGCGGCATACTCGAACTCGCCATGTCCCTCATCAGTCCCCAGGCGGCCCACGTATTGAAGAGTCCCGGCACGTTCGCGTGGCGAGTGCTGAAGGCCTTCAAGAAGAACCAGGGCCTGTTGCTGGCCGGAGCCGTCGCGTACTACGCCTTGCTCTCGGTCGTCCCATTGCTCATCCTCGTGGTGATCGCGCTGTCGCACGTGATCGACCAGGCTGAGCTGCTGGCTACCCTCGGACGTTACCTGGAGTGGCTCATCCCCGGGCAATCCAAAGCGATCGTGGGCGAGTTGCACAACTTTCTCGACCACCGCGAAGTCATCGGCTGGCTGCTGCTGGTGACGATGCTGTTCTTCAGCTCCCTCGCGTTCACCGTGCTGGAGAACGCGATGTCGGTCATCTTCCTGCACCGCATCGCCGTGCGAAAGCGCCGCTACATCGTCTCGGCCCTGCTGCCGTACATCTACATCCTCTGCCTCGGCTTCGGCCTGCTGGTGATGACACTCGTTTCCGGCAGCTTGCAGGCGATGGGGCAGGAGAGTGTCGAGTTCATCGGGCGGGAGTGGTCGCTGAAAGGCGTCTCCGGCGTGCTGCTCTACCTGCTGGGCCTCGTCGGCGAGATCTTCGTGTTGAGTTCGGTCTACATGGTCATGCCGGTCGGGCGCCTCTCGTGGCGACATGCCTTGCTCGGCGGCGCGACGGCGGCGCTGTTGTGGGAAGTCACGCGTCATTTGCTGGTGTGGTACTTCAATACGCTGTCGCAAGTGAACGTGGTGTACGGCTCGCTCACGACTTCGATCGTCGTGCTGTTCAGCCTGGAGATCGGCGCGACGCTCTTGCTCCTGGGCGCGCAGGTGATCTCCGAATTCGAACGGGTGGAGTTGCCCGAGGAGCCCCCGCTGCCCAATCCGCTGCGCGTCGCCGGCCGGGAGGCCGAACGACCGATCGTCAATCGCCCCTGACGACGCCTTCGCGGCGCGGATCCGCGCCACCGAACCAGCCGCCGTCCGCGCGCTGGATGGCTTGCAGGCCGCTGGGCAATGCTTCTTCGCGCACCGGGGCGCCGCGCGAGCGCAGCGACTCCATCGTCGCGGGCGGAAAGCGCTTTTCTTCCAGCAGGCTCGGCCCATTGAGCGAGCCGAAGTTCGGCAGATCGATGGCGCGCTGCGCGTCCAAACCCCAGTCGAGCACGCCGTAGATCGTCTTCGCGACGAAATGGATGAGGAACGCGCCACCGGGGCTACCGACGCTCATCACTAGTTCGCCAGTCGCCTTGTCGAAGACGAGCGTCGGGGCCATCGAGGAGCGCGGCCGCTTGCCGGGCTGCACGCGGTTGGCGATCGGCACACCTTGCGCATCGGTTGGCTCGAAGCTGAAATCGGTGAGCTCGTTGTTCAACAGGAACCCGCCGATGCCGCCGTGCACGCTCACCATCTGCCGCGAGCCGAACTGGCCTTCGATGGTGGTGGTCATGGCGAGGGCGTTGCCGTATCCGTCAACCACGCTGATGTGCGACGTGCCTTGTTCGACCTGCTCGGGCATCGGCGCGTAGGCGACCGCGCCCGGCGCTGGGGAGCCCGCCACCGCACGCACCATGCTCTTGCCACCGGGCGATGCATCGACCAGCTTCGCGCGCTGCGCGAGGTAGGCAGGCGCGAGCAGCGTAGCCCAGTTGCCTCCGGGCGGCTTCACGAAATCCGGGTCCCCCACGTAGCGGTCGCGATCCGCGAACGCCAGGCGCGATGCCTCCGTGTAGAGATGCAGCCAATCGGCGGATGGCGCGGGCGCCACGCTGCCGGGCGTGCCGCCGAAGCCCTGCGCGAGCGGCAGCGACGCGGCGGGCGTGTTCGCGAGGATGCCGAGAATCTGCCCGATGGCGATCGTGCCGGAGGAGGGCGGCGGGAAGCCGCAGATGCGGTACTCCTTGCCGCGAGCGCGATGGTCGTGGCAGATTGGATCTCGCTTCTTCGCTTCATAGCCGGCGAGATCGGCCAGGCTGAGGCGGCCAGGGTTGGTCGGATGAGCATGGACCTTCGCGACGATCGCCTGCGCCACCTGGCCTTCGTAGAAGCCCCTCGATCCTTCCGTCGCGATCTGTCGCAGCACCATTGCGAGTTCGGGATTGCGAAGCAGCTCGCCAGTCGCGCGTGCCGTGCCATCGGTCCGATAGAGATATGCCGCGGCGACCGGGTCCTTGCGCAGGTACGCGTCCGATGTTGCCTGTGAGTTCAGGCGAGGGCTGATCCTGAATCCGCTTTCCGCCAGCATGATCGCCGGCTGGAACAGCACGGACCACGGCAATTTCCCGTACTGGCGGTGCGCCAACTCCAGCATGCGCACCGCGCCCGGTACGCCGACCGAACGGCCTCCGACCACGGCCGCATAAAACGAGAGCGGCTTGCCGTCCGCGGCCAGGAACATTTTTTCGTCGGCCGCCGCCGGCGCGGTTTCGCGACCGTCGAACGCCTCGACCTCCTTGCCGTTGAAATGCAGCAGCAGGGCGCCGCCGCCGATGCCGCTCGATTGCGGCTCGACGAGCGCGAGCACCATTTGAACGGCGATCGCTGCGTCGGTGGCGGAGCCGCCGGACCGCAGGATCTGGTAGCCCGCTTCGGTGGCCAGGGGGTTGGCGGCGGCGACCGCGAATCGCTTCGCCGCCCAGCCCGGTTTCGCCGTGTAGCCGGATGCGCTCTCGGGCTGGTCCGGTACAGCAAGCTCGAACCGGGCCGGCGCTGCGCAAGCCGCGAGCAATGCCGCGGCGGCGCACAGCGCGAGTTTCAAATTCACCGCGGTGCGAGGCGGATGGCGCCGTCGAGGCGGATGACCTCGCCGTTGAGCATGTCGTTCTCGAAGATGTGCTTCGCGAGCTTCGCGTAGTCCTCCGGCGTGCCCAGGCGAGACGGGAAGGGCACGCTGGCCGCGAGCGCGTCCTGGACTTCCTTGGGCATGCCGAACAGCATGGGCGTGCCGAAGATTCCGGGCGCGATCGTCATGTTGCGGATGCCGTTGCGAGCGAGGTCGCGGGCGATCGGCAGCGTCATGCCCACGACGCCGCCCTTGGAAGCGCTATAGGCGGCCTGACCGATCTGGCCGTCATACGCGGCGACGGATGCGGTCGAAATCATGCAACCGCGCTCGCCGGTGGACTCGGGCTCATTCTTCACCATCGCGTCGGCCGCGAGGCGGATCATGTTGAAGCTGCCCACCAGGTTCACCATGATGGTCTTGGTGTAGACGGCCAGCGAGTGCGCGCCGTTCTTGCCGACGGTCTTCTCGGCGGGCGCGATGCCTGCGCAGTTGACGAGACCCATCAGCTTGCCAAGCGACAGCGCTTTCGCGACGACGGCCTGGCCATCGGCCTCCTGGCTGACGTCGCACTTGATGAAGGCGCCGCCGATCTCCTTCGCGACCGCTTCGCCCTTTTCGGCTTGCATGTCGGCGATGACGACCTTGCCGCCTGCGGCGGCCAGCATGCGCGCCGTGCCTTCGCCGAGGCCCGAGGCGCCGCCGGTGACGATGAAGACCTTGCCGTTGATTTCCATGGGGAGCTCCTGCGTGGGGTGAGGTTGACGTTGACGTAAACGTCAATTATGGCGCAGCGAATCCGTGTTCCAGCCGTGTGGAAGAATCGCCGCGATGCGCATGACCGGACACACGATGAGAGAGAACTGGATTCGAGCGGTGGCCGCTCTCGGGCTGGCGATGCTGACGGCCTGTTCAACGGCGCCGCCGGTTGCGCCGGAACCGGTTGCTCCGCCCCAGCCGGTGGCAAAACGGCTGCCACGTATCGGTCTCGCGCTTGGTGGCGGCGCGGCCCGGGGCTTCGCTCACGTCGGGGTCGTCCAGGCGCTGGAGGAAGCCGGCATCCGGCCCGATTACGTCGTGGGCACTTCCGCCGGCAGCCTGGTCGCGGCGCTGTACGCCAGCGGGCGCAATGCCCGGCAATTGCAACAACTCGCCGAGTCGATGGAGGAGGCTGCGTTCACGGACTGGACCTTGCCGATCTTCAGCCGCGGGATGCTGCGCGGCGAAGCCCTGGCGCGCTACGTGAACGCGCAGGTCGGCGGAAAGCTGATCGAGCAGATGCCATTGCCGCTGGGCATCATCGCGACGGACCTCAACTCGGGGCAGGGCGTGTTGTTCCAGCGTGGCGATACGGGCGCCGCCGTGCGCGCATCGAGCGCCGTGCCCGCGGTGTTCCTGCCGGTGAAGATCGGATCGCACGAGTACGTGGACGGCGGGCTCGTCGCTCCCGTGCCGGTCCGCTACGCGAAGCAGATGGGCGCCGAGGTCGTGATCGCGGTCGACATTTCCAGCGCACCCGAAGGCAACCCCGCCGGCGATACGTTGCAGATCCTGTTGCAGACATTCGCGATCATGGGCCAGTCGATCAACGGCTATGGATTGCGGGAGGCGGACGTCGTGGTGCGACCCGCGCTGCCCGGGGTGGGCGGTGCGGACTTCACCGCGCGCCGCAAGTCGATCGAAGCCGGGCACGCCGCGATGTCGCGGATGCTGCCCCAGCTCAAGGCCGCGATCGAAGCGAAGTCGCGCTAGGGCAAGACGTAAAAAAAGCCCCGATCTTGCGACCGGGGCTGAAGGGATCCCTGAACCCGTGAGGGTGTCGAAAGGACCCGAGGAGACAACCTTGATTCGTTGCTTAGCGCTTCTTGGCGGTGCTGGTCTTGGCGACGTTCACGGCCTGGTTGGCGACTGCGTTGAAATTGGCTTCGGCGACGTCGCTGGCTTGCTTGACGGCCTTCTGCACGGATTCCAGGGCGTTGTTGCCGGCGGCAACGGCGCTCTTG
>JAZKIF010000067.1:0-5094 GCA_040385005.1 Pseudomonadota bacterium | reverse complement strand
CGGCGATGTTGGTGATCTTGCCGAACATGCGCGTGCCTTGCGGGTAGCGGCGGTTGACGCCCATCCAGGGGTCGTCGCCCATCTGCTTGAGACCCAGCGAGACGCGGTTCTTCTCCGTGTCGAACTTGAGGATCTTGGCGGTGATTTCCTGGCCGGCCTGAACGACTTCGCTCGGGTGGCGGACACGGCGCCAGGCCATGTCGGTGATGTGCAGCAGGCCGTCGATGCCGCCGAGGTCCACGAACGCACCGTATTCGGTGATGTTCTTGACGACGCCGCGCACGACGGAGCCTTCCTTCAGGGTTTCCATCAGCTTGGCGCGCTCTTCGCCCATCGACGCTTCGACAACGGCGCGGCGGCTCAGCACCACGTTGTTGCGCTTGCGGTCCAGCTTGATGACCTTGAATTCCATGGTCTTGTTCTCGTACGGAGACAAGTCCTTGATGGGGCGGGTGTCGATGAGCGAGCCGGGCAGGAAGGCGCGGATGCCGTTGACCAGAACGGTCAGGCCGCCCTTGACCTTGCCGCTGGTGGTGCCGGTGACGAACTCGCCGGATTCCAGGGCCTTCTCGAGGCTCATCCAGGAGGCGAGGCGCTTGGCCTTGTCGCGCGACAGGATGGTGTCGCCGTAACCGTTTTCGATGGCGTCGATGGCCACCGAGACGAAGTCGCCGACCTGGACTTCGACTTCGCCCTTGTCGTTCTTGAATTCTTCGATCGGCACATACGCTTCGGACTTCAGGCCGGCGTTCACGACGACGAAGCTGTGCTCGATGCGGATCACCTCGGAGGTGATGACTTCGCCGGTGCGCATTTCAGAGCGCTGCAGCGATTCCTCGAACATCGAGGCAAAAGATTCCATGGATTCAGACATTCAGATTTCCTTGGCTCGTCGCACAGGTTTCCAGACGCAAAAGCAAGATCGCTTCGACGCGGCTGTTGTTATGACTGGGACGGCGGTTTTTGCGGCTTGGGACCGCGGGTTAAGTTGACGAACCGCACGGCCTGTGCGCTGTCGCGCGAGAGGGGCTGTGCGGGGCTTCAGTGCGGCGGGACGGGCCCGAAACACTGCTTGCTCTCCCACCATTGGAGAACTTGTGCCACCGATTCTTCAACCGATTGATCCGAGTTATCCAGCAAGAGCGCATCTTCAGCAGGCTTCAAAGGCGCGGTGGCGCGATTCATGTCGCGGGCATCGCGCGCTTCCAGGTCCTGGCGAAGACTGTCGATTGTAGTGGAAATTCCCTTTGAAATCAACTGCTTATGGCGCCGCTCGGCACGGTGCTCGGCGCTGGCGGTGAGGTAGACCTTGAGCTGCGAGTCCGGAAAGATCACGGTGCCCATGTCGCGTCCGTCGGCGACCAGCCCGGGCAGGCGCCGGAAGCCTTGCTGCAGTGCCACCAGCGCCGTCCGGACGGCCGGCAGCGCCGAAACCTTCGAAGCATTCATGCCGGCTTCCTCGGTGCGGATCGCGTCGGTGACCTCCAGATCGGCCAGGTACACGTGGCCTTCGGAAAACCGCACCGGAAGGGTTTCCGCCATCTTCGCGATGCTGTGCTCCTGGGCGAGGTCCAGCGACAGGCCGGCCCGGATCGCCGCGTAGCCCACGATCCGGTAGAGCGCTCCGGAATCGAGGTAGTGGTAGCCCAGCGATCGCGCGACCTGCGAGGCGAGGGTGCCTTTGCCGGAAGCCGTCGGGCCGTCCACGCAGATCACGGGGATATGCGGCGCAGCCGTGCGGACCGCGGAGAACAGCGCCTCGAAGTAATCCGGAAACGTCTTGGCGACGCACTTCGGGTCTTCGATTCGCACGGTGACGCCCGCCGGGTTGAAGGCGGCGAGCGAGAAGCACATGGCGACGCGGTGGTCGTCGTAGGTGTGGATGGACGCCGCGCTCCAATCCGTCGGCGGCGTGATTTCCAGGAAGTCCGCGCCTTCGTTCACCGCGGCGCCGAGCTTGCGCAGCTCGGTCGCCATGGCGGCGAGCCGGTCCGTCTCCTTCACGCGCCAGCTCGCGATGTTGCGCAGCCGGCTCGGGCCGTCCGCGAAGAGCGCCATCACGGCCAGCGTCATCGCCGCGTCGGGGATGTGGTTGCAGTCGATGTCGATGGCTTTCAATGGCCAGGCGCCGCGCGACACCTCGAGATGGTTCGCTCCGCCCGAGACATTCGCGCCCATCGCGCGCGCGGCCTCGATGAAACGGATGTCGCCCTGGATCGAGTCTTCCCCGACACCACCGATGCGCACCGGCTCGTTCGCGGTCGCGGCGATGGCCCCGAGCGCGATGAAGTAGCTCGCCGACGATGCATCGGCTTCGACGTGGATGCGTCCCGGCGACTGGTAGCGGCTGCCCGCCGGAATCGTGAAGCGCTGCCAGCCGTCGCGTCGCACGGCGATGCCGAAGCGCGCGAGGAGGTTGAGCGTGATCTCGATGTACGGCTTGGAGATCAGCTCGCCGATGACCTCGATGACGATGTCGTTCCGGCTTACCAAAGGCAATGCCATCAGGAGCGCCGTGAGGAACTGGCTCGAAACATCGCCGCGCACTTGAATGGGCGCGTCGAGCTTGAGTTGCGGCCGGCCGATGCGCAGCGGCGGATAGCCTTCCACGCCGAGATAGCGGACATCGCATCCGAGCTGGCGCAGCGCATCCACCAGATCGCCGATCGGTCGCTCGTGCATACGCGCGACGCCGCTCAGTTCGAAATCGCCGCCGATCACGGCGAGCGCGGCAGCCAGCGGACGCATCGCGGTGCCGGCATTGCCGAGGAACAGGCGTGCGTGCGAAGCGGGAGCGTGTCCGCCGAAGCCGGTGATCTCCACATCGGCGCCGGCATGCTTCACGCCGCAGCCGAGCGAGCGCAGCGCGTCGAGCATCACGCGGGTGTCGTCGGAATCGAGCACGTCCTGCACGACGGTCGTGCCCGCGCAAAGCGCCGAGAGCAGCAGCACGCGATTGGAAATGCTTTTCGAGCCGGGGAGCGTGACGCTGCCGCCAGCCGCGTCGAGTGGCGGAATGTCGATGAATCGGGTGGCGTACATGGCTGCGCCGTCTCCAGGACGGTGTTATTTTTTCAGGCTGCCCATGCGCCATTGCGCGCGGGCCTGGCTGGCCTGTTCGATCAGGCTTTCCAGCGCTTCGCCGTCCGCGCTTTCGATCATCGCTTCCATGGCCTGCAAGGTGCGCTGGAAGATCTTCGATTGTTCCAGCAACTCGCTGCGATTGGCGAGCATGACGTCGCGCCACATCTTCGGATCGCTGGCCGCGATGCGCGTGAAATCCCGGAAACCCGGGCCGGCCAGCGCAAGGTAATCCTTGCCTTCGTCCTGCGCCATGATGCCGTTGATCAACGCGAAGGCAACCAGGTGCGGCAGGTGGCTCACGGCCGCGTAGGCGGCGTCATGCGCTTCGGCGGTCATCGTCAAGACCTTGCAGCCGAGCTGCTCCCAGAGCCGCACTGCTTTCTCGGTATTGGCGGCCGATGTCTTGTCGATGGGCGTGAGGATGACCTGCTTGCCCGCGTAGAGATCCGGATCGGCATGCTCGACGCCGGAGACTTCCTTGCCGGTGATCGGGTGGCACGGGACGAACGCGCCGATGTGGTCCCGCAGCACGCGCCTCGCGGCGTCGACGACGTCGCGCTTGGTCGAGCCGACGTCCATGATCAGCATGTCTTTCGTGACCAGGTGCTTGATGGCCTTGAACGTCGCCTCGGTCGCCGCGACCGGCACCGCGAGCAGCACGATGTCCGCGCCGGAAACCGCAAGCAGCGCGGAGGGCGCTTCGATGTCGATCACGCCCATGGCGCGCGCGCGCTCGGTGGTGGACGGCGATTTGCTGTAGCCCACGACGCGCTTCACGAGCCCGGCGCGCTTGAGCGCCAGCGCGAACGAGCCGCCCATGAGGCCGCATCCGATGAGTCCCAGTTGTTCGAACATAAGTGGGTTCTCGAGATCAGTCGGCCACAGGGTAGGTGCCGAGCACCTTGTAGAACGCGCACAGCGACTGCAGGTCGGCGAGCGCCGCCGCGACATGCGGCTGCGAGGGGTGGCCCTGCACGTCGATGTAGAAATAGTATTCCCACTGGCCGGAGCGCGCGGGGCGCGATTCGAACCGCGTCATCGAGACGCCATGGCGCTTGAGCGGCACCAGGATGTCGTGGACCGCGCCGGGCTTGTTGGGGACCGAGACGACGAGGCTCACGCAATCGCGCCCCGAAGCTTGCGGCGCCTGCAGCACCTGCGGCAGGCAGATGACGGCGAAGCGCGTGCGGTTGAACGCATCGTCCTGGATCGCGTGGGCCGCGACGTGCAGGCCGAACGTGCCGGCGGCGCGCTCGCTCGCGATGCCCGCCCAGGCGGGGTTGGTCGCGGCAAGCCTCGCCCCCTCGGCGTTGCTCGAGACGGCGCGGCGCTCTGCGTTGGGAAGGTGCTTGTTCAGCCAGGCCTGGCATTGCGCGAGCGCTTGCGGATGCGCGAGGACCACCTCGATGCCCTCCAGCGAATTGGACGAGCGCAGCAGGTGGTGGCGGATCAGCAGGCTGATCTCGCCGACGATGTGCAGCGGCGAATTGAGCAGCAGGTCGAGGGAGCGAGTCACCACGCCTTCGCTGTTGTTCTCGACGGGGACCACGCCGAATTGCGCGGTACCCGCCGTCGCGGCATGAAACACCTCGTCGAAGCTCACGCACGGCACGTGCTCGATGCTCGAGCCGAAGAACTGCAGCGCCGCTTCTTCGCTGAATGTGCCCGTCGGCCCGAGGTAGGCGACGCGCTGCGGCGCTTCCAGCGCGCGGCAGGCGGACATGATCTCGCGCCAGATCGTCGCGACGTTGGCTTCCTTCAGCGGGCCGGGATTGGCGGCTTGCAGCGTGTTGATGACCTGGGCTTCACGCTCGGGGCGGAACACGGGAGAGCTTTCGACGCGCTTGATCTCGCCGACTTCATTGGCGAGCGCGGCGCGCCGGTTGAGCGCCGCGAGCAGCTCGCGGTCGACCTGGTCGATCTCGATGCGCAGCGCCGCAAGGTCCCGGGCCATCAGGCGTCGCCCCCGGACTGCGGCGCCTCGCCTGTCTCGCCTGCATCGCCGGAGCC
>JAZKIF010000066.1:0-8989 GCA_040385005.1 Pseudomonadota bacterium | reverse complement strand
CGATTCGGGGATCGGGATCACCACGTCGATCTCGTTCGGCGGCACCGTGGAGACCACGCGCTTGGCGAGCGTTTCGCCGAGGTTCAGGCGCGCCTGGTAGACCGAGATGCCGTCCAGCACCGAGTCCGGCCGAGCCAGGTACACGTACTCGAAGATGCAGGGGAAGAGCTTGGGGTTGTCCGCGCACTGGCGGCTGTGCACCTTGCCTTCGAGGTCGATGAACACGGCCTCGCCCGGCGCCACATGCCGGTCGAACACATGGCCCGTGCCTTCGAGCGACACCGTCTCGCTCGCCACCATCACCGTGCCATCCTTGCTGCGACCCATCGACAACGGCCGGATGCCGTACGGATCGCGGAACGCCAGCACGCCGTGGCCCGCGATGAGCGCGATCACCGCGTACGAGCCGCGCACGCGCTTGTGCACGTTGGCCACGGCCTTGAACACGTCCTCGGGCTGCAACTGCGCGCCGCGCGTGGACTTCTCGAGCTCGTGCGCGAACACGTTCAGCAGCACTTCCGAATCGCTCTCGGTGTTGATGTGGCGATGGTCGGTGGTGAACAGCTCCGACTTCAGCGCCTGCGCGTTCGTCAAGTTGCCGTTGTGCACGAGCACGATGCCGAAGGGCGCGTTGACGTAGAACGGCTGCGCCTCTTCCTCGCTGTACGCGTTGCCCGCCGTGGGGTAGCGCACCTGGCCGAGGCCGGTGTTGCCCGGCAGGCCGCGCATGTTGCGCGTGCGAAAGACGTCGCGCACCATGCCCTTGGCCTTGTGCATGAAGAACTTGCGCTCCTGTTGCGTGACGATGCCCGCGGCGTCCTGGCCGCGATGCTGCAACAGCAGCAGCGCGTCATAGATCAGCTGGTTAACGGGCGCATGGGAGACGACGCCGACGATTCCACACATGTCGATGCTCTTTCGTGTTTTCTACAAACCACTCGGCAGGTACTGCCCGAAACGTTCGGGCAACACCGGCTTCAAACCTTTGAGCGCCGCCAGCGATACGCCGGCGCCCTTCGACTCCGTCCACCATTCGGCGCCCTTCAGCGGCGTCATGTTCACGACGACGGCCAGCGCCAGCACCAGCACCGCGCCGCGCACCAGCCCGAAGGCCGCGCCCAGCGTGCGGTCCACGGGCCGCAGGCCCACGGCCTCGATCAGCTTGCTCGTGAGCCAGGCCAGCAATGCGCCGGCGAACAGGACCACGACGAACACCAGCACGAACCCGGCCGCGTAGCGCACCGGCTCGGCCGAGTTCTCCATCGGCAGCAACGCCGCCGCTTGCGGCGCCAGGAGCTGCGCGAACACGAAAGCCGCGATCCAGCTCACGACCGACAGCACCTCGTACACGAAACCGCGCCACGCGCCGATCAGCAAAGACACCGCCAGCACGGCCACGATCACCCAGTCCAGTGCGGCCACTTCCACTTACAAGGTGAGGATGGCGGCCGGTAAATCCAGCCCCTTGATCTTGTCCGCCGCCTTGTCCGCCTCGCCGCGCGTCGCGAACGGGCCGACGCGCACACGGATGCGCTTGCCTTCCTTCGTTTCGGCCACGTGGGTATAGGTCTTCAGTCCGGCTTTCTCGACCTTCAAGCGGGTTTCCCGCGCCTTGCCGGCATCGGCGAACGCGCCGACCTGCACGACGAACCGGCCGTCCGACGCGGCGGCGGGCGTGGTGGAAGTTTCGATGGGCTTGCCTTCCAGCAGCGCCTTGGCCTTGGTGCCGTCGTCGGATTTCGCGGACGGTTTCGGCTCAGGCTTGGCTTCGGGCTTCGGCTCTGCCTTTGGCTCGGCCTTGGCAACGACCTTGGGCTCGGGGGGCGGCGCTTCCTTCACGACAGTGGGAACGGGCGCGGTCGGCGTTACCGGACCGGCAACCGCCGGCGCCTGCGCGCTCGCAACGGCAGGTTGCGTCACCGATGCGGTGGCGGCGGCTTGCGCGGGAATGGGAAGCGGCTTCGCCTTGTTGCGATCCGGGATCTCGATCGGGATGTCCACCGCGATCGGGCGCGGCTGCGTGTCGAAGAGCAACGGAAACCCGATGACCGCGATCAGCACCAGCACCACCGCGCCGATCAGGCGATGCTTCGCGCGCTTGCGCATGGCCTCGACGCTCTCGGGCTGGGATGGTGTGGACGCTGTATCGGCGCCGGCTTTGCGGAACTTGAAGAAGGCCATGAAACCTGTCGCGGTTGGGACGTTTACGGCAATGGGGGCCTTGCGTCCTGCACGTGTTTGGCGTGGAGGCGGGGCACCCCGTGCTCCAGAACTCCGCCCACCGTGTAGAACGATCCGAACACGACGATTCTATCAGCGGGGTCCGCCGCGGCCACCGCCGCGCGGAAGGCCTCCATGGGGCTCGCGTGGATGCTCGCGCTCACGTCGCGACGCGTTTCCTGGGCCTGCCATTTCGCCTTCAGGCTTTCCGCGGTGTCGGCGCGCGGCGTGGCGAGGTCGGTGAAGTACCAGCGGTCCACGAGCGGACCCATCTTCTTCAGCATGGACGCGAGATCCTTGTCCGCCATCGCGCCGAAAACCCCGTGCGTCGTGGGATGGAAACCCATCGCGTCGAGATTCGCCGCCAGGGCCGCGACCGAATGCGGGTTGTGCGCGACGTCGAGCACGAGGACTGGTTGTCCCGGCACGATCTGGAAGCGCCCCGGCAGCTCCACCATCGCAAGCCCGTTGCGGACGGCCTGCGCCGTCACGGGCAGCTTGTCCCGTAGCGATTCGAGCGCGGCCAGCACGCCCGACGCGTTGATCAACTGGTTCGCGCCGCGCAGCGCCGGATACGCGAGGCCCGCATAGCGCCGCCCGCGCCCGGCCCACGCCCATTGCAATTTGTCGCCGGAGAAATTGAAGTCGCGCCCGAGCAGCCAGACGTCCGCGCCGATCTCGTTGGCGTAGTCGATGATGCTTTGCGGCGGCATCGGGTCGCCCACGATCGCGGGGCGGCCCGCGCGCAGGATGCCGGCCTTCTCGCGGCCGATGCTTTCGCGGTCCGGGCCGAGGTATTCCATGTGGTCGAGGTCGATGCTCGTGATCACGCTGCAATCGGCGTCGATGATGTTGACGGTGTCGAGACGGCCACCGAGGCCGACTTCGAGGATCGCGACGTCGATATTCGACGAAGCCATCAGGCTCATGATCGCGAGCGTCGTGAATTCGAAGTAGCTGAGCGAAACCTCGCCGCGCGCGACTTCCACCTTCTCGAAATGCGGAATCAGGTGGTCGGCCTTCACGATCTCGCCGTGGATGCGGCAACGCTCTTCGAAGTGCACGAGATGCGGCGAAGTGAAGACGCCCGTCCGGTAGCCGGCCTGCAGCGCGATCGCCTCCAGCATCGCGCAGGTCGATCCCTTGCCGTTCGTGCCGGCGACCGTGATCACGGGGCAATCGAAGACCAGCCCCATGCTCTTCGCCACCGCGCGCGAGCGCTCCAGGCCCAGTTCAATCGTCTTCGGGTGCAGCCGGTCGCAGTGCGCCAGCCAGTCTTGCAAGGTGTCCATGACGGCGATTGTCCCAGCACTATCATCGGCCGCATGAGCGCCCCTGCAATCGACCTTTACGGCATCCCCAATTGCGACACCGTCAAGAAGGCCCGCGCCTGGCTGGACGAGCACGGCGTCGCGTACAAATTCCACGATTTCAAGAAGGAAGGCGTGCCCGCCGGAAATCTCGACCAGTGGCTGGCCGAAGCCGGATGGGAAAAAGTTCTCAATCGCAAGGGAACGATGTGGCGAAAGCTCGACACCGGCATCCAGGACGGTGTGCGCGATGCGGCCAGCGCCAAGGCCGTCATGCTCGCTCAGCCGAGTGTCATCAAGCGCCCTGTCGTCGAGTGGGGAAGCCGCACGACGGTGGGGTTCGACGCCGACGCCTGGGCGGTGCTCGCGCGCGCCGGGTAACCCGACTTTTACCCTTGCTTTACCGTGCAGGCGCTACGCGCCCGAGCCGTTTTGCCTAAAATTTGGGCATCAAGGTAACGCCCAGGAGTCGTCATGAAAAAAGCAGTTTTATTTTCCGCGATCGGCGTGCTGTCAGCGTCTATTGGCCAGGTGGCAAGCGCCCAGGAAACCGGACGCGTCGTGTCGAGCACGCCCGTCGTCCAGCAAGTGGCCGTGCCGCGCCAGGTGTGCAATACGCAGCCGATGGTCCAGCAGCAAAGCTCGGGCGGCGGCGCGGTGATCGGCGCGATCGTCGGCGGCCTGCTCGGCAACACGATCGGACACGGCATGGGCCGTGCCGCCGCGACCGGCATCGGTGTCGTCGCGGGTGCGGGCATCGGCGACAGCGTCGAGAACCGCGGCCAGCAGCAATTCGCGCAGGCGTGCAGCACGCAGACCACCTACGAGAACCGCACCGTGGGCTACAACGTGGTGTACGAGTACGCGGGCAAGCAGTACAGCACGCAGCTGCCGTACGACCCGGGCCAGAGCATCAACCTTCAGTTGACGCCGGTTGGCGGCGCGCCGATGGCGCCGGCCAACTCGACGCAAGGCCGTCCCGGCATGGCCCCGCCCGTGGTGGTCGCGCCGCCCATGGGCCAGTCCGCGAACGTGCAGCCAGTGGCGGCTCCCGCGTACGAGCAGCCCGTTGCCACCATCGTGCCTTCCACGATGGTGTATCCGGCCGCATACCCGGTGTACGGGGCGCCGTACTACTACGGAGCGCCTGCGTTCTATCCGCCGATCGGCCTGTCCCTCAACCTCGGCTATTCGCGGGGCTGGGGCGGCCATCACCACGGCGGCCACTGGCGCTAGGGCGATTTCGTCCAGGCCGCGAGACCGCCCTGCATGCAGGGCGGTTTTTTTTCGCCCGTCGATTCACTGATGAGCAGGAAATCGGGTTCGCGTGTACGCTGCGCTTCGCTTTATGCCGCAATCCGCAGTCCACGCTCCTTCGACGACGGCCGAGCCTTCACTGCTTGCCCTCGGCTCGGCGGCACTGTCCGCAGCCGCTCTTTCCGCGTGCGGCGGGTCAGACGGTCCGCCGGCCGACATGCTGGATTTCGCGGCAGCGAAGCAGGACGGGAAGCTTCTTCGACAGTCTCCGCTTCGGGCTGAGCTCTCCGGTTTCAGCGCCGCCTCGGTGATGGATTGGGCCCAGTCGGCCTATCCCCAATATTTTCCGGGGACGCCACCCGACGTTTCCCGCGACCCTTACCTCTATCGCTACTACCCCGAAACCGGAAACTACCTCGGCGTGGCGGGCAATGCCGTCTATGTCATCGGCCCGTTGACCCAAGGCGTGCTGACATGGGTCGGGACGCTCGCCGGTTTCAGCTGCGCCGCGCGGCCCGGCTGCACGGATGCCCCGTCGAACGCTGCCCAGGCGGCGCGCTTCCTCGCGCAGGCCACGCTCGGCGCGACAACGTCCGAGATCGCCAACTTGCAGGCGACGACGTACGCTGAATGGATCGACGCGCAGTTCGCGCTGCCGCATGGGCCGAGCCGCTACGACTGGCTCGCTGGTCACGGCTATTCGGACGAGGCCAATCGCAATGTCTCCGACGGCATCGATAACGCGATCTGGAGCAAGCTCGTCACGGCGACGGATCCGCTGCGCCAGCGCGTGACGCTCGCGTTGTCCGAGATCCTGGTCGTGTCGGTGCTGGGCGTGAACACGAACTGGCGGCAGTTCGCGGTCGCCAATTACATGGACGTCCTCGAGAGCGAGGCGTTCGGCAATTACCGCAGCCTGCTCGACAAGGTGTCGCTCAACACCGCGATGGGTTCCTACCTCACCTTCCGCGGCAACGCAAAAGCGAACCCCATGTCAGGCAGCGAGCCCGACGAGAACTACGCCCGCGAGCTCATGCAGCTCTTCACCATCGGCCTGGTGAATCTCGATGCGCAAGGCATGCCCACGGGCGGAGAAACCTACGGCCCAGATGATGTCAGCACCCTCGCGCGCGTCTTCACCGGCTGGGACAGCAGCGAGGCCCACATTCCCTACGGGTACACCACGGACGTGCACCTGCGCCCGATGATCCAGGTCTTCAACCGCTTCGATTCCGGAGCCAAGAATTTCCTGGGCGCGAGGATCCGCGCGGGGACTTCCGCGCGCGACAACCTCACGATCGCGCTCGACAGGCTGTTCAATCACGCGAGCCTGCCCCCTTTCCTCTCGCGCCAGCTGATCCAGCGCCTGGTCACGAGCAACCCCAGCCCAGGCTACGTCGCCCGCGTGACTGCGGCATTCGTCGACAACGGCACGGGCGTGCGCGGCGACATGAAGGCCATCGTGAAAGCGATCCTGCTCGACGTGGAGGCACGCGATCCCTCGCATGCGCTGGGCGAAACCTTCGGCAAGTTGCGCGAGCCCATCGTGCGTTTCCTCAATTGGGCGCGCGCCTTCAACGCGACCTCTCCATCCGGGGAATGGGCCATCGGTGACTTGTCGGACGCAGGCACCGCGCTGGGCCAGAGCCCGATGCGTTCGCCCACGGTCTTCAATTTCTTCCGGCCCCGCTATGTGCCGCCGACCAGCGACATCGCGGCAATCGGCCTGGTCGCGCCGGAGTTCCAGCTCACCACGGAGTCTTCCGTCGCCGGGTACGTCAACTTCATGCAGCTCGCGATCGAAGGCCGGGGCATCGGCGACGTTCGCGCCGATTACACGGGCCTGCTGGCAATTGCCGCGGACTCCGGAGCGCTGCTCGCCGAACTCAATCTCGTGCTCGCGGCGCAGCAGATCCCGGCATCGCGAATCGCAGCGCTCAAGACCGCGCTGGACACGATCGCGGCGACGACCGATGCGGGCAAGCGCGATCGGGTGCTCGCGGCCTTGACTCTGGTGTTGGCGGCCCCCGAATACATCGCGCAGAAATGAAGCACTTCCCCGCCATCGCGCCCGACAACGCATCGCGCCGCACGTTCCTCCAACGCGGCGCGGCGCTGTCGATGGCAGCGGGCGCGACCCCGTGGGCGCTCAGCCTCGCCGCGATGGGCGAAGCGGCCGCGGCAACCGCCGCTTCCAATGACTACAAGGCGCTGGTCTGCGTGTTCCTCAATGGTGGCAACGATCACGCGAACACGCTCGTGCCGTATGACGCCACCAGCTACGGCACCTACCGGAGCTTGCGTGCGGGTCTCGCGCTGCCCCGCGATTCCTTGGCGGGCAGCGTGCTCCATCCCACCACGGCGCTCGCCGGTGGCCAGCAATTCGCGCTGGCGCCGGGCCTCGCGCCGCTCGTGCCGTGGTTCGATGCGGGACAGATGTCGGTGCTGCTGAACATCGGAACGCTCGTGGAGCCCACCACCAAGGCGCAGTACCGGGGCAATACGGTGCAACTGCCCGCCCATCTCTTTTCGCACAACGACCAGCAGTCGTGCTGGCAGTCTTCCTCGCCCGAAGGCGCGACGTCGGGCTGGGGCGGGCGAATGGGTGACCTCTTCGCGGCCGGCAACGGCAAATCGATCTTCACCTGCATCAGCGCGGCGGGCAACGCGGTGTTCCTCTCGGGCAACTCGACGGTCCAATACCAGGTGGCGACGTCCGGCCCGATCCCCGTCGCCGGCATCAAGTCGCCGCTGTTCGGATCGACCGCGTGTTCGGCCGCACTGCACGAATTGATGACGCAGCCGCGCGCGAATGTCCTGGAGAACGAGCACGCACGGATCGCCAGGCGCTCCATCGACGTCGGCGACCAGCTCGCTGCCGCGCTCGCGGGCGTCACGCTCGCCACGCCGTTCCCGTCCGGCAACAGCCTGGGCGACCAGTTGAGGATCGTCGCGCGCACGATCGCGGCGCGCGGCGCCCTCGGGGCGAAGCGGCAGGTGTTTCTGGTTTCACTGGGCGGCTTCGACATGCACGACACCCTGCTCGCCGATCACCCCCGGTTGATGTCCACCGTGGGCAACGCGCTCGCGGCCTTCCAGCAGTCCCTCCAGGAGCTGGGCGTCGGCAACCAGGTCACGACATTCACCGGCTCGGACTTCGGCCGCACGCTGGTGCCCAACGAAGACGGCTCGGACCACGGCTGGGGCAGCATGCATTTCGTGCTCGGTGGCGCGGTGCGAGGCAAGTCGTTCGTCGGAACTCCACCGGAGCTCGCCAACGACGGCCCCGATGACGTGGGCCAAGGCCGACTCGTGCCCACGCTTTCCGTGGACCAGTTCGGCGCGACACTCGGCCGCTGGTTCGGCGTCTCCGACACGGATCTCGCCTCGGTGCTGCCGAACCTGTCCAACTTCAGCACACGCAATCTGGGCTTCATGGGCTGACGGGTAAAATCATGGGCTCATGACACAAGCCCAGACCCAGATCAGCGCCGCCACCGTGGCGACCCAGGCCAACGTTTACTTCGACGGCAAGTGCGTGAGCCACGGCATCACGCTGGCCGACGGCACGAAGAAATCCGTCGGCGTCGTCCTGCCGTCGCAGCTCACCTTCAAGACCGGCGCCCCGGAAATCATGGAGTGCGTCGCCGGCTCGTGCGAGTACAAGCTCGCCGGCGAGAACGAGTGGCGCAAGAGCGCGCCGGGCGAGAAATTCAGCATCCCCGGCGACTCCAGCTTCGACATCCGCGTGGCGGACTCCTACCACTACATCTGCCACTTCGGATAAGCCGCGCCCAACGCGGCATCAAGCCATGAGCACCATCCTCGAACACCTGCCCGCCGGCCAGAAAGTCGGCATCGCATTCTCCGGCGGCCTGGACACCAGCGCCGCCCTGCACTGGATGCGCCAGAAGGGTGCGATCCCTTACGCGTACACCGCCAACCTCGGCCAGCCCGACGAGCCGGACTACGACGAGATCCCGCGCAAGGCGATGCAATACGGCGCCGAGAAAGCGAGCCTCATCGATTGCCGCCTGCAGCTCGCGCACGAGGGCATCGCCGCGCTGCAATCCGGCGCGTTCCACATCTCCACCGCGGGCTCGACGTACTTCAACACCACGCCGCTCGGCCGCGCGGTGACGGGCACGATGCTGGTGGCCGCGATGAAGGAGGACGACGTCCACATCTGGGGCGACGGCAGC
>JAZKIF010000065.1:0-3534 GCA_040385005.1 Pseudomonadota bacterium | reverse complement strand
ATCCCATGAACGTCGCGCCGCCGGTCAGCGCACCGAACATCAGCAGCGCCGACACCGGGTCCCAGCTCATCGTGGCCACGAGCACCAGCACGGCGAGACTCGCGTTTCCGATACCCGGCAGGAATGACGTGGCCATCGCGAGCAGCGTGCCCGCGACGGGGATGAGGATGCCGGGCCACGAAAAGACGTTCCCCGCTCCGGCCGAGACTGCCTCGATCCAACTCACGGCGGCAGTCGTCCCGCGGCGGTCAAGATCCGGCCCCGCTCGTGGCGGCGAGCCGCTTCAGCAGTGGCAGGTTGCGGGCGACCGCGGCTTCGATCTGTGCGAGCTTCTTCTTGACGTCCGCTGCGCGGGTCGGCTCGAGCGCCAGCTTCTGCTGCTTCGCCGATTCGCGCAGGGCATCGCTGTGAATGGCGTAGGCTACCGACTGCTCGAGGCAAGCGCGTAACGCGGGCTGCGCCTTGCTCGCGACGCTGACAGTGCGCTCCGACGCCGACAGATCGGCCGCCAGGCCCGCGAGATCCATGCGCGAACGCCGTGTGGCCGCATCGAGCTGGCGCGTCCGCTGATCGACGACGCCACCTTGGCCGGCCAGATGCGGCGTTCCAGGATGGGCCGCGATGGGTCCGGATGAAAGCGCGAGCAGCGATTTCGTGCCGGGTGCGCCGGAGATCAGACGCGCGATCGAGTCGTGCGAACCGTCGACGATGTCCACGTCGCCTCGCAAAAGCGCGAGCCAGCGGTCGGTCATTCCCCCGAAGCCGCGCACGATCGTGACTTCGCGGCCGAGCAGCATCGCGGGCAGTTGAACGCGCGGAACAATGCCGGTCGACAGGCCGACGGTGAGCGGTGCGGCCGCGTCCAGCGAGACGCCGCCTTCACGGGCGGCCCAGACGCCCGACACCGTGCCAAAGGACCCGAGTACGGTGAAGTCCGACACCGCCGGCAGCGTTTCGTCGGCCAGCCGTGCCGCGACCAGATCGCGCAGGTCGAACACGCCGAGCATCAAACTATCGGGGGGCGCGGCAGCGATGGCCCGCATGCCCACGGCGCCGTTCGCACCGGGCATGTTGGCCACGGAAACACGCGCGCCGGTGTGCTGCTGCAAGACCGGGGCAAGCGCCCGCGCGTAACCGTCGAAGCCGCCTCCCGGCTTGAACGGCACTACGATCGTGATCTTCTTGCGCTCGAAGAAGGCCGCGCAGTTGGCTGCGGCTGCCGGTGCGGCGGCTCCGAACGCGACCACCGCAAGCAGAAAAGTCTTCAGGTTCATGAACCGCTTTCGTATCGGGCGCTGCCGATGTGCGCCCGCAGCGTGGCCATCACGGCTTGCAGGCGCGATCCTTCCTTGCTGCCCGGCGCGGGCTTCTCATCGCTTTCAATGCGGTCCCAGCGGTCCATCGGAAGCCCCTCGCGCTCGAGTTCGTCCAGCGTCATGAGGCAAACGGCGCTATTGACATCCGTGCGCCGCAGCAGCGCCTGCGCCGCTTTGAAGCCGCTTTCAAAAGGCATGGATGCTCGCCGCTTCGCGACCCAAAGGCCGGCACCGCACGACACCGAAACATCGGGCTCTTCGCGCGCAATGAGCTCGGCCAGCGCATGCGAGTGCACCCTGTCGTCGCGCACGATCAA
Organism: Pseudomonadota bacterium; assembly: GCA_040385005.1. GTDB lineage: Bacteria > Pseudomonadota > Gammaproteobacteria > Burkholderiales > Burkholderiaceae_C > Ramlibacter. The sequence goes on along the minus strand of JAZKIF010000065.1, from coordinate 1,901 downwards.
GAGGCGCGCGGGGATTCGCGCACAAGGACCGACGAGCTCGCGCAAGACCCGATCCCACACTTCGGGTTCTGATGACGCCGCCATCTGGGGCTGCGCGTTGACTTCGCAGATCAGCGCTTCGGTCTCCAGCCAGCTGCGAGAAATGTCACCCATGATCAGGTCGATACCCGCAAAGTCCAGCCGCAACAGCCGGGCTGCGTCGCGTGCGAGCTGCAAGTTGTCCGGATGCACCCCGTCGAGCTTCACCGATTCATTGGACCCGCCCGCGTTGATGTTGTGGCGCCGCCGAAGGCGGACGAACATGCCTGCAGCGGGTATGTCGGATGCCGCCCTGCCGTCTTGCGCGAGCACGCCCAGCGCTTCATCGTCGAGTGCGAGCCGGGGTACGCCCTGCCGGCGCTGCGCGCGCCGCTGCGACTCGGTCTGCTGCGCTTCCACGACCAGCGCGGCGATGGTGCGGACGCCGTCACCCGTCACCCCGCCGGCGATTCTGCGCGACACACGGATCACCTGGCCCTGAAACACCGTCAGGCGATGGGTCGCCCCCGGCGCAAATTTTTCGACCAGCACGTTGGGCGATGCTTGCCTTGCCAGTTCCCAGGCCGAGCGGACGGATTGTTCCGTCATGAGGTCGGCCGAAACGCCGGCTCCCCGCTCCTGGTCGGAAGGCTTTACGACGACTGGGTAACCCAGCTGCGCGGCGGCTTGCACTGCGTGGTCGGCCGACGTCACCATCTGGTGCACGCCGCCGGGCAAGCCCGCCGCGCGCAGGACCCGGGAGGTTTCGTTTTTGTGCCTCGCCATCCTCGCGCCGATTGCGGGTGTGGCGTCGGTCAGGCTGCTCTCCATCCACCGTGAATACCTGCCGGTGCCCAGCAGAAGCACCGGGGGGTCGAACAGCATCACCGGGATGCCCAGACGGAACGCCGCAAGCGTGATGTTGTACGTGTTGACGCGAGCGCTCGAAAACGGCTGCAGGAGATGGAGCACCTCATCGCGCCGCTTCGCGAGCTCCGCCGCCTGTTGGTTCACCGGCGCAACAAGCAACGCGTTGCACAGCCGGCAGGCCCACTCGACGGCGACCCGGCCGGCGTCGGCCGAAGCAATAGGGAGGCACACGGAGTACGCCACCGCGTGTCCCGTTGCGGCACGAACCGCCTGCACGCGACCCCCGCTGCCGACCGCGATGCGTGCTTCCCGCTGCACCGCGGCGTAGACGAATGCGAAGAGCGACAACAAACGGATGTCGTCGCGCTCGTCCGGGCGGCGCGGCGGCAGGGGCTCGGCGACGAACGCTTGCAGCGCACCCTCGAGCAAGGCGAGGCCGCGCGTGGCCGCGGAGCCGAGCTTGACGGTTCCCATCACGGAGGCCTGTTGAAGGCCGAAGCGCATGCCCTCGATCGCCTGCCACGTGCCTGCCAGCTGGATCGTGTCGGCCACCGGCTACCTCTCGGTCAACTGGACGCCGAACGCGTATGCGTTGGTGTTCGCGCCTTGCGCCGAAGAGCCGTACTGTGACCCGGCAAGGTTGCGGGTGTGGGTGGCGAGCGCAAAGACATGCGCGATATCCGTCAAGCGGTACATCACCCCAACACTGGTGTGATTGCCCCCGAGGCCCTGCGTGCTGCAGGAGACACCGCCGCTCAGGCTGCAACGGCCCGCCGAGGCCCTGGCGTGATTGGCAGACATACGCAGGCGATTCGTCCATTTGTACTCGGCGCTGACCTGCGCCGCGGCGTTGGCGTACTCGCGAAATTTGCCGGGCCGGTCGATGGCATCCGACTCGCTGTAGCGAAGCCGCGCAACATCGGCGCCGACGCGCCAGGGTCCTTGCGCCCACGCGCCTGAAAGCCTCCATCCCTGATCGCGCGATGTTGCTGTCGCGGACGGGTTGCGAATCG
>JAZKIF010000064.1:0-4499 GCA_040385005.1 Pseudomonadota bacterium | reverse complement strand
GTGCTTGATGATGCCGCCGTACTCCTGGCTGGTGCCCGGCATGAAGCCCGGCACATCGACGAACGTAATGACGGGGATGTTGAACGCATCGCAGAACCGCACGAAGCGCGCGGCCTTGATCGAGCTCTTGATATCGAGGCACCCCGCCAGCACGAGCGGCTGATTGGCGACGATGCCCACGGTCTGCCCTTCCATGCGGCCGAAACCCACGATGATGTTCTTCGCATACTCGGGCTGCAGCTCGAAGAAGTCGCCGTCGTCCACGGTCTTCGCGATCAGCTCTTTCATGTCGTAGGGCTTGTTGGCGTTCTCGGGAACCAGCGTGTCGAGCGACATGTCCATGCGATCGGCGGGGTCGTTGCTGGGACGCACCGGCGCCTTCTCGCGGTTGTTGAGCGGCAGGTAGTTGTAGAGGCGACGCAGCATCAGCATCGCTTCGACGTCGTTGTCGAACGCGAGATCCGCCACGCCGCTGCGCGTGGTGTGCGACACCGCACCACCCAGTTCCTCGGCCGTCACTTCCTCGTGCGTCACGGTCTTCACCACTTCGGGGCCGGTGACGAACATGTAGCTCGAGTCCTTCACCATGAAGATGAAGTCAGTCATCGCGGGCGAATACACCGCGCCACCGGCGCAGGGACCCATGATCATGCTGATCTGCGGGATCACGCCCGACGCCATCACGTTGCGCTGGAACACGTCGGCGTAACCGCCCAGCGATGCCACTCCTTCCTGGATTCGCGCGCCACCGGAATCGTTCAGGCCGATCACCGGCGCGCCGACCTTCATCGCCTGGTCCATCACCTTGCAGATCTTCTCGGCGTGCGCCTCGGACAGCGCGCCGCCGAACACGGTGAAGTCCTGGCTGAAGACGAACACCAGGCGGCCGTTGATCATCCCGTAGCCGGTGACGACGCCGTCGCCCGGGATTTTGTTGTCGGCCATGCCGAAGTCGGTGGAGCGATGTTCGACGAACATGTCCCACTCTTCGAAGGTGCCTTCATCGAGCAGGAGTTCGAGCCGCTCGCGCGCCGTGAGCTTGCCCTTCCTGTGCTGCGCGTCGATGCGCTTTTGCCCGCCGCCCAGGCGCGCCGCGGCCCGTTTCTTTTCGAGTTGTTCGAGGATGTCTTGCATTGAAATGATCTCCGTTTCCTTGGGCTGTCATGCCGGACTTGATCCGGCATCCATGTCTTCGCTACGCGTGGATCCCGGGGCCAGCCCGGGATGACACAGCGCGAGCAGGCGGCGTGCCGCGGTCGAGGCAGCGACCCGGCCCGCCTCCACGTCGCGCTTCAATTGCGGCAGCAGCGCGCTCACTTCGGCGTTCCGCCGGAACGCCTGCTTCAATCCATGATCGATCCGCTCCCACATCCATGCCACCGACTGGTGCTGCCGGCGAGAAGCCAGCTTGCCGTTCGCGGCCTGCACGGACTTGAACTGCTCCACTTCCGCCCAGAATTCGCCCACGCCCGTGCCGAGCAGCGCGCTCAGCTGGATCGCCTTCGGGTGCCACAGGTCCATGTCGTGGTGTGCGTGATCGGGATGCCCGTGCTGCCCGAAGAGGCGCATCGCGCTCGTGATCTGGGCCTGCGCACGTGTTGCCGCATCGGCGTCGATGTCGGCCTTGTTGATGACCACGAGGTCGGCCAGTTCCATCACGCCCTTCTTGATGGCCTGCAGGTCGTCGCCCGCGTTGGGCAACTGCATCAGCACGAACATGTCGGTCATCCCGGAGACCGCCGTCTCGCTCTGGCCCACGCCGACGGTCTCGACAATGACGATGTCGTAGCCCGCGGCTTCGCACACCAGCATCGCCTCGCGCGTTTTCTCGGCCACGCCGCCTAGCGTGCCACTCGAGGGGCTGGGACGGATGTACGCCATCTCGTGCACGGAGAGTTTCTCCATGCGCGTCTTGTCGCCAAGGATGGAGCCTCCCGAAACCGTGCTCGACGGATCGATGGTGAGCACGGCGACGCGGTGGCCGAGCGCGATGAGATGCAGGCCCAGCGTCTCGATGAAGGTGCTCTTGCCGACGCCGGGGACGCCGCTGATGCCCAGGCGGAAGGACCGTCCGGTGTGGGGCAGCAATGCGGTGAGAAGCTCGTCGCCTTGTTCCCGGTGATCGGTGCGCGTGGACTCCAGTAGCGTGATGGCCTTGGCGATGGCGCGCCGGCGCTGTGCCGCGTCGCCGCCGCGCATCGCCTGGGCCAGGGGTGGAATCACGGCGTTCACAGGATCTCGAAAGCCTGGCCGTCGGGCAGGCGATAGCGCGAAAAATCGCGCACGTCCAGGGTCATGATGGCGCGGATATCGGTCTGCGCGGCCACCGAGTACAGGGTCGCATCCGCGAGATCCATGCTGCTGCGCGGCGGTTCGCTGTAGCGTGCCATCAGGGCTGCGTGGTCGGCGAGTTCCGCTGCGTCCATCGGGAACAGCTGAACCGCGCCATGGCCGATCCAGCGCAGCAGCGCGTGCTTCGCGGGCCCGCGCAGCAGGTGCGACGCCTCCACGACGCAGGGCCAGGTGCTGTGCAGGCGCAGGTCCTGCCCGAGGGTGCGAAGCAGTTCCCGGTAGTGCTGGTGTGCGCCATCACGCGCATCGAACAGGGCAACCATGGCGCTCGCGTCGACCAGGACGGGCCTCATTTGCCGCGCGAGCCACGCTTGGCCACCGCAGGGGACGCGCGGCCGTCGGCCCATTGCCGCTGGCCGTCCGCGTGCTTTTCGGCGAGGGCGGCGCGCACGCGCTCCTTCGTCGCGCCGGGTTTCGCACCGGCAGCGCCCAGCTCCTGGACCTCGACCCGATATTCGGCGACCTCTTCCTGGGCCTGCAGCAACAGGTCGTACGGATTCTTGCGGCCGAGCGCGCGCTCGACGGCATCGACGATGAACTGGGATTTGGTCAGGCCCTGGCGGCGCGCGGCAGCTTCGAGTTCGCGCTCGAGCACGGGATCCATTCGGACGGACACAGCCATGGTTTCTCCCCGGAAGAATTTGAGATACCGTATTACTGTATCACGGCTGCGCGATCGCCTTGCGGATCTGCTCCAGCACGTCCTTCGCGCTCGCGGGAATCGGCGTGCCCGGACCGTAGATGCCCTTCACGCCGGCGTTGTAGAGGAATTCGTAATCCTGCTGCGGGATCACGCCGCCAACGAAGACGATGATGTCGTCGGCGCCCTGCTTCCTCAGCTCGTCGATGATCGCCGGCACCAGCGTCTTGTGGCCCGCGGCGAGCGTGGAAACGCCCACGGCATGCACGTCGTTCTCGATGGCCTGGCGCGCGCACTCTTCCGGGGTCTGGAACAACGGCCCCATGTCCACGTCGAAGCCGAGGTCCGCGAACGCCGTGGCGACGACTTTCGCGCCTCGGTCGTGGCCGTCCTGGCCGAGCTTGGAAATCATCACGCGTGGCCGGCGGCCCTGGTCCTGCGCGAACGTCTCGATCTCGGCCTTGAGTTTGTCCCAGCCTTCGGCCGAGTCATAAGCAGCTGCGTACACGCCGGTCACCTTTTGCGTATCGGCGCGGTGGCGCCCGAAGACCTTTTCCAATGCATCCGAGATTTCCCCGACGGTGGCCCGCAGGCGCACGGCCTTGATGCTCAGGTCCAGCAAGTTCCCGTTGCCGCGCTCCGCCGCTTCGGTCAACGCGGCCAATGCCGCTTCCACCTTGCCCGTGTCGCGCGATGCGCGGATGGCCTTCAGCCGCTCGATCTGCTCGTCGCGCACGCGCACGTTGTCGATGGCGAGGAACTCGTGCTGGTCTTCCTTCGCCAGCTTGTACTTGTTGACGCCCACGATCACGTCCTTGCCGGAATCGATGCGCGCCTGCTTCTCGGCGGCGGCCGCCTCGATCTTCAGCTTGGCCCAGCCCGAATCCACGGCGCGCGTCATGCCGCCCATCGCCTCGACTTCCTCGATGATCTTCCACGCCGCGTCAGCCATGTCCTGCGTGAGCTTCTCCATCATGTAGCTGCCGGCCCAGGGATCGATCACGTTCGTGATGTGCGTTTCCTCCTGGATGATGAGCTGCGTGTTGCGCGCGATGCGCGAGGAGAATTCGGTGGGCAGCGCGATGGCTTCGTCGAACGAATTGGTGTGCAGCGACTGCGTGCCGCCGAACACCGCGGCCATCGCCTCGATGGTCGTGCGCACGACGTTGTTGTAAGGGTCCTGCTCGGTCAGCGACCAGCCCGAAGTCTGGCAGTGCGTGCGCAACATCAGGCTCTTGGGGTTCTTCGCGCCGACGCCCTTCATGATGCGGCACCACAGCAAGCGCGCCGCGCGCATCTTGGCGACTTCGAGGTAGAAGTTCATGCCGATCGCCCAGAAGAACGAGAGGCGGCCCGCGAACTCGTCGACATCCAGGCCTTTCGCCAGCGCCGTCCTCACGTACTCCTGGCCATCGGCCAGCGTGAATGCAAGTTCCAGCGCCTGGTTCGCGCCCGCTTCCTGCATGTGATAGCCGGAGATCGAGATCGAGTTGAACTTCGGCATGTT
>JAZKIF010000063.1:0-9698 GCA_040385005.1 Pseudomonadota bacterium | reverse complement strand
GGTGGCGGAATTGGTAGACGCACTAGTTTCAGGTACTAGCGAGTAACATCGTGGGGGTTCGAGTCCCTTCCTGGGCACCATAGAGATCATAAAGCCGGAGCATTGAAAAATGCGCCGGCTCTTTTGTTTTCAGACACACCGATTTCAGATCGGCATCCCCACAAGGTCATGCCCGTCGGTCGCGACGATTCGCGCACGCGTGAACTCGCCGACCTTCATCTGCTTGCTGATTTTTTCCGGCGCAAGCAATTTCACCGTCCCGTCGATCTCCGGCGCGTCCGCATAGGAGCGGCCCACGCCACCTTTGCGTCCCAGCGCCGGGGCCGAATCCACCAGCACCTGCATCGTCGCGCCGATGCGCTCGCGCAGCTTGGCGGCCGACACTTCCTCGGCCACGGCCATGAAGCGCGCGCGTCGTTCTTCGCGAACTTCGATCGGCAGCATTCCGGGGATGTCGTTGGCCACCGCGCCCTCCACGGGGCTGTAAGCGAAGCAGCCCGCGCGATCGATGCGCGCCTCGCGCATGAAGTCCAGCAGGTGCTGGAACTCGCCCTCCGTCTCGCCGGGAAAACCGGCGATGAAGGTGCTGCGGATCACGATCTCGGGGCAGGTCTCGCGCCAGCGCTGGATGCGCTCGAGGTTCCTCTCGCCACTCGCCGGCCGCTTCATGCGCTTGAGCACGTCGGGGTGGCTGTGCTGGAGCGGCACGTCCAGGTACGGCAGCACCTTGCCCGTGGCCATCAGCGGAATGACTTCATCCACGGATGGGTACGGATAGACGTAATGCAATCGCACCCATGCGCCATACGGCTCGGCCATGTCGCCCAGGGCCTGCACGAGTTCGAGCATGCGGGTCTTGATCGGCTTGCCGTCGTAGAAGCCGGTGCGGTATTTCACGTCCACCCCGTATGCCGAAGTGTCCTGGCTGATCACCAGCAATTCCTTCACGCCGCCCTCGAACAGCGCCTTCGCTTCCTTCAGCACGTCGCCGATGGGGCGGCTCACCAGGTCGCCGCGCATCGAGGGGATGATGCAGAAGGTGCACCGATGGTTGCAGCCCTCGCTTATCTTCAAGTAGGCGTAATGCCTGGGAGTGAGCTTGATCCCCGCCGCGGGCACGAGATCGATAAACGGGTCGTGCGGCTTGGGCAGGTTCAGGTGCACGGCGTCCATCACCTCCTGCGTCGCGTGCGGGCCGGTGACGGCCAGCACCGACGGGTGCATCTGCTTGACGAGGTTGCCTCCGTCCGCGCCCGACTTGGCGCCAAGACAGCCCGTGACGATCACGCGGCCGTTTTCGGCCAGCGCCTCGCCGATGGTGTCCAGGCTTTCGCGCACGGCGTCGTCGATGAAGCCGCAGGTGTTGACGATGACCAGGTCCGCGCCCTCGAAGGTCTTGGACGTTTGATAGCCCTCCGCCGAGAGTTGCGTGAGGATGAGTTCGGAATCCGTCAGGGCCTTGGGGCAACCCAGGCTGACGAACCCGACTTTGGGGATTTTGGTTTCGGGGGTCGCGAGTTCGCTCATCCCCCTATTGTCCCAGCTATCGAAAGACTTAACGTTTGATCCCGAATGCGCCCAGCATCTGCTCGGTCTGCTTGGCCATCTGCTCCTGCATCTTGTCGAAAACGCCCTTCGACTGCTCGACGTAATTGCCCATCACGCCCTGCATCAGCGGGTTCTGCATGTTCATGAACTGCGCCCACATCTCGGGCGTGAGCGTCTTGGACTGCTCGGTCAGCTTGGCCTGGATGTCCGTGAACGCCTGCACGTTCTTCTCGAGGTACGACCCCATGAACGCCTGCGACGCGTGGCCGTAGATACGGATGAGGTTCGCCAGCGCGGCTTCGCTGAACATCGGCGCACCGCCCGCTTCCTCCTCCAGGATGATCTGCAGGAGGATGGCGCGTGTCAGGTCCTCGTTCGACTTGGCGTCGCGAACCACGAAGGATTCGCTGTCCATCACCAGCTGCTTGACCTCGGCCAGCGTGATGTAGGTGGAGGTGTCGGTGTCGTAGAGCCGGCGATTGGGGTACTTCTTGATGACGCGCTGCGCGGGTTTGCCGGCTGGATTGCCGGCGGCTGCTTTCTTGCTTTGCACTGGGGAGCTCCTGGCACGCGCACCGGAGCGGCGCGGGGTACTGCACTGCAGCACATTCTAGGGAGGGGGGCCAACGCTGCCATCCCAAGGTTTTCCCTATGAGCTTCGCCGAAGGCGGGCTCGAAGGGCTTGGAAGGCAGGAAATTGGTAGGCGCGATTGGACTCGAACCAACGACCCCCACCATGTCAAGGTGGTGCTCTAACCAGCTGAGCTACGCGCCTGAAGTATTCGTGTTCGAAGCCTCGGATTGTAGCAGAGGCGTGACGTGCGTCTGGATGCCGGGTCGATCTCGGCATGACAAGAATCGCGCTATCGCCTCCGCGCGGAGCGCACACCTTGTACTTCGGCCACCAGCCCGCGCACCTTGTTCAACCGCTGCGAATCCGAAACCTCCACCGTGAACGTCATCCACGCCGTGCCCTTGACGGACTGTGTCTGCACGCCGATGACGTTCATCTTTTCCTTGGCGAACACTTCGGAAATGTCGCGCAACAGGCCCTGCCGGTCCGATGCTTCCACCGAGACATCCACCGGGTACACCGCGCTGCCGCCCGCCTTCTGCGCGCCCCATTCCACGTCGATCACGCGCTCGGGGCCGCGCGCGGCCATCTCGCGGAAATTGCTGCAATCGCGCCGGTGGATGCTGACGCCCTTTCCGCGCGTGACGAAGCCGCCGATCGCATCGGGCGGCGCGGGCTTGCAGCACTTGGCCAGCTGCGTCATCAGCGAGTCGATGCCCACCACCAGCACGCCGCCCTTGGGCGTGCGCTCGGTGTTGCGCGATTTCTTGAGCAGCAGGTAGTCGTCCGCCAGCATCGGCGCCTCGGCCGGCTTGAGCACCGTCTCGATGTTGCGCAGCGAATATTCGTCCTTGCCGACGACCGCGAACAAATCCTCGGCCGACTTGAAACCGAGCTGCGAAGCAAGGTCCTCCAGCTTCACCGCCGTCTTGCCTTCGCGCTGCAGCAATCGCTCCACCGACTCGCGGCCGCGAGCGACGGTCTCGTGGCGAATCTGCTCGTTGAACCACGCGCGCACTTTCGCTTTCGCGCGATGGCTCGCGAGGAAACCGAGATCGGCATTCAGCCAGTCGCGTGAAGGCCCGCCCTCCTTCGCCGCGGTGATCTCCACCGTCTGGCCGTTGTGCAACTGCGTATTGAGCGGGACCATCACCCCGTCGATACGTGCGCCGCGGCAGCGGTGTCCGAGGTTGGTATGCACCGTGTACGCGAAGTCGACCGGCGTTGCGCCCTGTGGCAACTCGACGATCGCCGCGTCCGGCGTGAGCACGTAAATGCGGTCTTCGAACAGTCCGTCGCCGGAGCCGGCGAGGTCGCGCTCCCACGCGAGGAGTTGCCGCAGCACCGCGATCTTCGCGTCGTACTCGCCGCTCGCGGACACGCCCGAGTAGCCCTTGTGCCCCGCTTCCTTGTAGGCCCAGTGCGCGGCGACGCCATGCTCCGCGTGATCGTGCATGGCCTGCGTGCGGATCTGGATCTCGATCGCGCGGCCGGCCTTGTCGCGCACGATGGTGTGGAGGGACTGATAGCCGTTCGCCTTCGGCCTGGCGATGTAATCGTCGAACTCCTCGACCAGCGGCGTGAATTTCTCGTGGACCCACGACAGCGCGGCGTAGCAATCGTCCACCGTCGGCACGATCACCCGCAGCGCGCGGATGTCGAATACCTGGTCGAAACCGAGCGACTTGCCGCGCATCTTCTTCACGATGCTGTAGATGTGCTTCGGCCGCCCGAATACGCTGGCGGTGATGCCCTGCGCTTTCAGCTCCGATTCGAGCCGCGCCCGGATCTCCTCGACATACGCCTCGCGCTCCACGCGCTTCTGGTCCAAAAGGACCGCGACCTGCTTGTACGTCTCCGGCTCGAGGAAGCGGAACGCGAGATCCTCCATCTCCCACTTGAGCTGCCAGATGCCCAGGCGGTTGGCGAGCGGCGCAAAGACGTTCAGCGCCTCCCGCGCGACGCTGGGCGGCGCCACCGTCTTGTTCGCCGCGTGCCAGCGCAGGGTCCGCAGGCGCGAGGCGAGCCGCAGCATCACCACGCGCAGGTCGCGCGAGAACGCGAGCAGCATCTTGCGCACGTTCTCGGTCTGCGTCCGGGGGTCGTCGACCAGTTGCGCCGATTCGGCCGCGCCGCGCGCCTGCTGCTGGATGCGCACCAGCTTGGTCGTCTCCATCGCGAGCGCGGCGTAGTTCTCGCCGAACGCCTTCGCGATCACTTCCTGCGGCTTGTTCAGGTGCGCGCACGCGTAGACGAGATAGCTCGCCGCCTGCATCGCCTCGGAGCCGCCCATCGATTTGAGGATGGCCGCGACGGCATCGGCGTGCGCCAGCGTGTTCTCGCCCGTGTCCAGCGTCTCACCCGAGATCAGCGGATCCGCGAAAGCACGCGCGCGCGCCAGCGCATTCGCCTGGTGGGGCATCGCCTGCTCGGCGGCGGCGACCAGCTCGGGGACGGCGGCGGAGTCTTGTTGTTCCGCCTTCAGGCTTTTCATGACAGCAGGAACGAAGCGACGGCCTCGACCTGGTCGGCAGCGATGAAGGTCGGCGCATGGCCGACGCCTTCGAATTCCACGAGGCGTGCGCGCGGGCCGCGTTGGGTCATCGCCTGCGCGGTCTCGTGCGAAAGCAGGTCGGACTTCGCGCCGCGCGTGAGCAAGGTCTGCGCGCGCACGTTGTCGTAGAGATGCCAGAGCGCGGCCTGACCCTCAGCGGCCGCTTGCTCGGTCAAGGTGCGGAAAGGCACCGCGATCGCGGGGTCGTAGTGCAGCGTGACGCCGCCATCGGGCAGCGGCTTCACCATCGCCTGCGACAGCGCGAGCCATTGCCCGGGCGTATGCGGCCCGAAGCTGGTCGAGATCGCCCACATGGCATCCGCGGCTTGCTGGACCGACTCGAACTTGCCGGTGTTGCCGAGGTAGGTGCCGATGCGCTGCAAGGCCTGCCACTGGATCTCCGGCCCGACGTCGTTCAACACGAGCCGGCGCACAGGCGTGGGAAGCGGAAGCTTCGGCGTACCCGCAACGCCCAGCCCGATGAGCCCGCCCATGCTGGTGCCGACCCAGTCGAGCGTGGTCACTGCCGCCTCATGGTGCAGGTGGCCGAGCATGGCCAGCATGTCCGCGGCGTAGGCGGGAATCTGGTAGCCGGTGGGGTCATTCAGCCAGTCACTGCGCCCGCGCCCGACCACGTCGGGACACACCACGCGAAGCGCACCGCCCGCGCGCTCGACCAGCACCTGCGCCAGCACGTCGAAGTCCCGGCCCTGCCTCGACAGCCCATGCGCGCAGACGACGACGTGACCCGCCTTCGCATCGCCCCATTGCCAATAGGCCATGCGGTGACCGCCCGACGGGTCGGGGCAGGATACGTAGTTCAGCGTAGGTTCTGGCATGGTTTGGAAAAACCCGGATACTTTGCGCCTTACTGGCGTGACGCCAGCATCCTAATTCAAACGGAGATACCCCATGCTCAAAGGCAAGACCGCCCTCGTCACCGGCTCCACCAGCGGCATCGGGCTGGGCATCGCGAAAGCGCTCGCGAAGCAAGGCGCGAACATCGTGCTCAACGGCTTCGGCGACATCGACGGACCCAAGGCCGAGGTGCAGGCCCTGGGCGTGAAGGTGGCCTACCACGGCGCCGACATGGGCAAGCCCGCCGAGATCGAGGAGATGATGAAGTTCGCCACCGGCCAGTTCGGCCGCGTCGACATCCTCGTGAACAACGCGGGCATCCAGCACGTGGCGCCGGTCGAGGATTTCCCGCCCGAGAAGTGGGACGCGATCATCGCGATCAACCTCTCCAGCGCCTTCCACGCCTCGCGCCTTGCGATCCCCGCGATGAAGTCCGCGAACTGGGGCCGCATCATCAACGTCGCGTCGGTCCATGGGCTGGTGGCCTCCGCGCAGAAATCCGCTTACGTCGCCGCCAAGCACGGCCTCGTCGGCCTGACCAAGGTCACCGCGCTCGAACTCGCGACGACCGGCGTCACTTGCAATGCGATCTGCCCGGGATGGGTGCTCACGCCGCTCGTGCAAAAGCAGGTCGACGCAAGAGCCGCCGCGGGCCGTATCAGCAACGAGGAAGCGACGAAGCAATTGCTCGGCGAGAAAGAGCCGTCGATGCAATTCACCACGCCCGAAGAGCTCGGCGAACTCGCGGTGTTCTTCTGCTCGCCCGCCGGCAACAATGTTCGCGGTGTCGCGTGGAACATGGACGGCGGGTGGGCCGCCCAGTAAGTCTCCTCGCTACTTGAGCTGCACGGACCCTGACACCGTCACCGTCACGTTGGCCTTGCCGGGCTCCACCGCCACCGGCGAATCCGACGCCGACTTCGCCATCGCCATGCGCATCGGCCGCGCGCCGCCCTGGTCGTTCGCGTTCACCGCGACCTCGCGCAGCGTGTAGCCCGAGAAGCCGAATCCCTTCGCGAGCTCGGCGGCCTTCGCCTTGAACTGCTCGATGGCCTGCGCCTGCGCATCGCCCTCCACTTTCGCGCGCTGCTCGCGGCTGAGGCCGAAGCTCACGCCGCCCATGGTCAGCGTGGTGATCTTCGCGGCCGTCTGCGTGATGCGCGGAAAGTCGCGGCCTTCCAGGATCAGCTCCGCCGTTCCGTTCCATCCGCCGATCTTTCCCGCCTGCGTGTAACGCGGGTACATGCCGAAGTTGCCGGTGCGCACGTCGAGCTGGCCCGGCTGCGCAGCCTTCTTCGCCTCCGTCACGGCCGCGTCGAGCGCGGCCTTCAGTTGCGCTTGCACCGCGTTGGCATCAGGGCCGTCGCGTGTCGTGGTGAGGCTCAGGCTCAGCAGGTCCTGTTGCACCTCGACGCTGCCGCTCGCGGACAGTTGCAGAACGTTTTGCGGCGCGGCGTAGGGAGCTTGCGCTCGCGCCGCGGGAACAAAAGCAGCCGCGGCCAAAGTGAGGACGGCGATGAACTTCATGAGAGCTTTCTTGCGCGGTGCGAAGGACCGCGTGTTTTCGTTCAGGGAATTCAACGATAGCCGAGCTCGTTCGTCCACTCGCGTTGCGTGAAGTCGCCGCCGCTGGGGCAACAGTTGTAACACTGTGAAAAGCATGGGTAAAAACACGGCAATCCCCCTCGTAAGCCCCTCAAAATCGGCTCTGTTACATATTCTCCTGGAGCCCTATGAATCAAGCCGCAGCCCGCACCGACAAGATCCTCGTGGTGGATGACGATGCCCGTATCCGCGACCTGCTGCGCCGCTACCTCACCCAGGAAGGCTTCGAAGTCATCCTCGCGGAGGACGGCAAGGCCCTCAACCGACTCATGCTGCGCGAGACAGCCGACCTGATCGTGCTCGACCTCATGATGCCCGGCGAGGACGGACTGTCGATCTGCAGGCGCCTGCGCGCGGCCAACGACCGCACGCCCATCATCATGCTGACCGCCAAGGGCGAAGACGTGGACCGCATCGTCGGCCTCGAAGTCGGCGCCGACGATTACCTCGGCAAGCCCTTCAACCCGCGCGAACTGCTGGCCCGCGTGCACGCCGTGCTGCGCCGCCGTCCCGCGCAGGAAGCGCCCGGCGCACCGTCGAGCGACAACGAAGTCGTGAACTTCGGCCCCTTCGCTTTCGACCTCGGCGCACGCACGCTGCGCAAGAACGGCGAGGAGCTTCCGCTCACCACCGGCGAATTCGCCATGCTCAAGGCGCTCGTTCGCCACCCGCGCCAGCCGCTCTCGCGCGAGAAGCTGGCTCAGCTGGCCCGCGGCCGCGAGTTCGAGCCGTTCGATCGCAGCCTGGACGTGCAGGTCTCGCGCCTTCGCAAGCTGGTCGAGATCGATCCCGCCGCGCCGCGCTACATCCAGACAGTGTGGGGTGTTGGCTACGTCTTCGTGCCGGACGGCGCGGGCTGATGCACTCGCGTGAGGCGAATCAACAATAATCGGGGAGCAGACAACTACCAGGGGACAACCGCTTGATTCGCGGCGTGACAACGAGCATTGACGTCACCGGCCCGGCGCCACTCGAAACCGCGCCGGCGCCCCTGGACATGCGCCCGCGCCTGGGCCTCTCGCTCTTCTGGCGCACTTTCTTCCTGCTGTCGCTGCTGCTCATCGGCAGCATCGTGGCATGGCTGCAGACCTTCCGCCAGCTCGAGTTCGAGCCGCGCGCGGTGCAGACCGCTCAGCAGATCGCATCCCTCGTCAACCTGAGCCGCGCGGCGCTGGTGCATGCGGACTCGATCGCGCGCGTCTCGCTGATCAAGACGCTCGCCGACCAGGAGGGCGTGCGCATCCTCCCGCGCGAACCAACCGATCGGTACGTCCCGTTCGGCCCGGGCGAACTCGATGGCCGCATCGTCGAAGAACTCACCACGCGCCTGGGCTCCGGCTCCGTGATGGCGGCGAGCGTGAACAAGGAAGAAGGTCTGTGGATCGGCTTCAGCATCGAGGCCGACAAGTACTGGATGCTGCTAGACCGCGCCCGCTTCACGCGGGTCGGCGGCAAAACGTGGCTCATCTGGCTGATCACCGCGGCGGGCCTCTCGCTCGCGGGCGCCGCGCTCATCGCGCGATTGATCAACCGCCCGCTCAAGCAACTCTCGTTCGCCGCGAGCCGCGTGCGCGACGGCGATTTCGATGCGAGCCGACTCGACGAGAAAGCCGTCACCAGCGAAATTCGCGAGGTGAACATCGGCTTCAACCGCATGGCTCAGCAGCTCGCGAAGATCGAGCAGGACCGCGCCGTGATGCTCGCCGGCATTTCGCATGACCTGCGCACACCGCTCGCCCGCCTGCGGCTGGAAACCGAGATGAGCGTCGCCGACCAGGACGCGCGCGACCACATGGCGGCCGACATCGACCAGCTCGACGCCATCATCGACAAGTTCCTCGACTACGCGCGCCCGGACCATGCGGAGCTCAAGCCGGTGCTGCTCAACGACGTGATCGAGGCGTGCCTCTACGCCGTACAGGACCAGGGCGACATGCGGATCAACCTCGACATCACCAAGGGCCTCATGGTGCTCGCGGACGAAGTGGAGTTGGCCCGCGTCATCTCCAACTTGCTCGAAAACGCGCGACGCTACGGCAAGACGCCGGAGACCGGCATCGCCATCGTGGACATCGCCGCCAAGTCACGCAACGAATGGGTGCTGTTGAAGGTCCGCGACCACGGCATGGGCGTCGCGCCCGAGGCGATACCCAATCTGATCAAGCCGTTCTTCCGCGGGGACGCGGCGCGTACCGCAGCTACCGGTGCTGGTTTGGGTCTCGCCATTGTCGACAAGACGGTGCAGCGCATGGGTGGGATCTTCGCGCTGGCAAACACAACGTCCGGTGGGCTGGCAGCGCACATCAAGCTGCAGAAGCCGAAAGCGCAAAACTCTCAACCCGAAGAGGCGCCAAAGCCCAAGGCGGAACCGGCTTACTGACGCCTGGTGGGGGAACCGCCAGGTGCCACTCCTGGTTGGGTGGCGCGGCCGGCGACCGGGGTGGATCGTTCTCCGGGTCTCCTGGCCGCTAGCATCGCCGTTCAGAAGGCACGCTGTGAGAACGAAGCTTCGCGGCTCAATGGCTGTTGGCGTCCAGGAGCCCCTGCGCCCGACCCACC
>JAZKIF010000062.1:0-3025 GCA_040385005.1 Pseudomonadota bacterium | reverse complement strand
CCTTGAGCTTCTTCTCGATCAGCCGGCTGGTCATCTCCAGCGTCTCGGGCGAGACCGTCTCCTGCCGGCCCTGCGGGCCATCGAGCAGGTCGACCTGCGGCAGCTTCGAGTCGGGCATCTCCGTGAAGAGGGGCTTTTGCCGCTCCTTGGCCACGCGTTCGCTCTTGGGCAGGTCGACCAGCACCGGCTCGATCAGCATGGGCGTAGGGTGATGCTCCTCGATCTCTATGCGCTCTTCGATCAGGACCTCTTCGCGCTGGCGCGCGGCCTGCTGGCCGAACGCGAGATCCTGCGCGATCTCCCGCTTTTCGCGACGCGCGTCGATGAAGCCGTCGATGCGCGCGCCCAGGCGTTCGGCGAGGTGGCTCCAGGAGAAGCGAAAGACGATGGCGGAACCCAGGACGATCAAGGCGACGAAGACCAGTCCCGAGCCCGTGAAGCCGAGCCACTTCATGCCGAACGGACCCATCATGTGGCCGAGAGCGCCGCCCGCATGGTCCGGCAGGCGGCCCTCGAAGCGGTACAGGCGGGACCACTCCAGCGCGGTGCTGGCGCACAGCAGGAGGGCGAGCGCCGCCCAGAAAGCCCATCGCGTGCGCGAGATGCTCGCGGGCTCGGGCCGCGCTTCGCCGCGCATCCAGCGCGCGAGCATGGCGAGCCACGCGCGCAGCGCGGCGGCAAGACACCACCACGCGGAAAAACCAAGCAGGAAATAACTCGCGTCGGCCAGCCAGGCGCCCAGCCGCCCGCCCCAATTTCGGATCGCTCCGCCGCCGCCGGACGTGGAAAACGCGGGGTCCTGAGCCGAATAGCTGGCCATCGCCATCAGCCAGAACACAAGGACCACCAGCGCCGCCACGAGCACGACTTCGTGCGCGAAGCGGCTCGCTTGCGGACGCGCGAGTTTCGCGGCGCGCGATTCATTCAAGGTGTTGAGGGAATACGTCATACGCCACCATTGTCATGCCGGACTTGATCCGGCATCCAGGCGCGCCCGGATGGATCCCGGGTCGAGCCCGGGATGACAGGCCTGGTCATCCCAGCGTCGTGAGGCGATCCTTGATCAGCATCGAGCCGTCCTCGCGGGTCTCGATGAAACCACGGTCCTCGAGATCTTTCATCACACGGCTCACCATCTCGCGGGACGCACCCACCATCTTCGCGATGTCCTGGCGCGAAATGCGATCCTTGATCGTCATCAGCCCTTCGCGATCGGGCAGCGCGAATTCGAGCAGCGCGCGGGCGACACGCCCATACACGTCCATCAGCGCGAGCGATTCGATCTTGCGGTCCGCCTGCCGCAGGCGCTGCACCAGGCCCTTCATGATCGCGTACGCCATCGAGCTGTTCTCGGGCAGGCAGCGCGCGAACTCCGCGCGTCCGAGCGCGAGCATGTCGGTCTGAACCTCGGCGCGCACCGTCGCCGAATGGGCCTCGTTGTCGATCAGGCTCATCTCGCCGATGTAGTCGCCGGGCTGCAGCGTCGCGAGGATCACTTCGCGGCCGCGCTTGTCGGACGTGACCACGCGCACGCGGCCCGTGAGGATGATGAAGAGGGTGTTGGACTTCTCGCCTTGCTCGACGATGATCTCGCCCCGCTTGAACCGCCGCTTGGCGACCGCCTCCGCAACGGACTCCGCCTGGTTGGCTGTGAGCAGTGCAAACAGCGGCACGCGGCGAATCAATTCCAGATTGGACAGCATCGACATCGTTCAAATCCCTCCAGCCGCGCGGCGTTGTGATGGGTTCATACAATCGGGGCGATTGAAAGAGACAAGCAAGTTGCGGCCCACGGTGGGTTGATACTTGCCTCTTGGCCCCGAAATGTACACCGAGCTGTGGGGTTTTCCACACAGGTCTTCCACCATGTCCAACTCCAAGCACGCCAAAGTCCTCATCCTCGGTTCCGGGCCCGCCGGCTACACCGCCGCCGTCTACGCCGCCCGCGCCAACCTCAACCCCGTGCTCGTCACCGGCATCGCGCAAGGTGGCCAGTTGATGACCACCACCGAGGTCGACAACTGGCCTGCCGATGTGCACGGCGTGCAGGGACCGGACCTCATGCAGCGGTTCCTCGAGCACGCCGAGCGCTTCAAGACCGAGATCGTCTTCGACCACATCAACGCGGTCGATTTCAGCAAGCGACCGTTCACGCTCAAGGGCGACAGCGGCGAGTACACGTGCGACTCGCTGATCGTTGCCACGGGCGCATCGGCGAAGTACCTGGGTATTCCTTCGGAGCAGGCCTTCATGGGCAAAGGCGTGTCCGGCTGCGCCACGTGCGACGGGTTCTTCTATCGCGGGCAGGTCACGTGCGTGATCGGCGGCGGCAATACCGCCGTTGAAGAAGCGCTGTATCTTTCCAACATCGCGAGCAAGGTGTACCTCGTGCATCGCCGCGATAAGTTCAAGGCCGAGCCGATCCTCGTCGACAAGCTGATGGAGAAAGTCGCCGCCGGAAAGATCGAGTTGAAAGTGTTCAAGACGCTGGACGAAGTGCTCGGAGACAACACCGGCGTCACGGGGGTGCGGCTGAAGGACACGAAGTCCGGCGAGACCGAGGACGTGATGCTGCAAGGCTGCTTCATCGCGATCGGCCACCAGCCCAACACGGACATCTTCAAGGGCCAGTTGGAGATGAAGGACGGCTACATCCTCACGAAGTCGGGCCTGCAGGGCTTCGCGACCATGACGAGCGTGCCGGGCGTGTTCGCCGCCGGTGACGTGCAGGACCACGTGTACCGCCAGGCCATCACGAGCGCGGGCACGGGCTGCATGGCGGCGCTCGATGCGCAGAGATTCCTGGAGCAGGAAAACTGATTCGGGCTATAATTGCGGGCTTAGCTGGAAATGGCCTTACCGGGCCGCTTCCGCCGGATACCGCCCCCGCTCGGGCGAGGTGAGGCTCTCCACGCATGTACTGTGTGGGCGGCTGGTGATAGGAACCAATCTCATGTCACGCGTCTGCGACGTCACGGGCAAAGGCCCGATGGTCGGGAACAACGTTTCCCACGCCAACAACAAA
>JAZKIF010000061.1:0-11752 GCA_040385005.1 Pseudomonadota bacterium | reverse complement strand
TGGAATTGCATGTCATCGACAACGGGCCCGGCGTGCCGGACTCGATCAGGGATCGCATCTTCTTTCCGCTCGTCTCGGGGAGGGAAGGTGGATCCGGGCTGGGGCTCACGCTTGCGCAAACATTCGTGCAGCAGCACCATGGACTGATCGAATGCGACAGCGTGCCCGGAAAGACGGATTTCAAATTGCTGATTCCGTTGCCATGAAATCGGAAATAGCTGCTTTGACCTGAGGCGACAAGACAAAACGATGAAGCCGATCTGGATCGTTGACGATGACCAATCCATCCGCTTCGTGCTCGAAAAAGCGCTGTTGCGGGAGGACCTGCCGACCCGCAGTTTCACGAACCCTCGTGAAGTGCTGCAAGCCCTCGAATCGGAAGACGACGACAACGGACCGCAAATCCTCGTCAGCGACATCCGCATGCCCGGAGGCTCGGGCCTGGACCTGCTGACGAAGGTCAAGGAGAAACACCCGGGCCTGCCCGTCATCATCATGACGGCGTTCTCCGACCTCGACAGCGCCGTGTCCGCCTTCCAGGGCGGCGCGTTCGAATACCTGCCCAAGCCGTTCGACCTGCCGAAGGCGGTCGAGCTGATCCGCCGCGCGGTGGAAGAGAGTCAGCGCGAGGAAGTCGCCGAGGAGCGCATGGCGGTCGCGCCCGAGATGCTCGGCCAGGCGCCCGCGATGCAGGACGTCTTCCGCGCGATCGGGCGGCTCTCGCAAAGCAATGTCACGGTGATGATCACGGGCGAGTCCGGCTCCGGCAAGGAGTTGGTCGCGCGCGCGCTGCACAAGCACTCCCCGCGCGCGAGCGGGCCTTTCATCGCCATCAACACGGCCGCGATCCCGAAGGACTTGCTGGAATCCGAATTGTTCGGGCACGAGCGCGGCGCCTTCACCGGAGCGCAGACGATGCGCCGCGGCCGCTTCGAGCAAGCCGACGGCGGCACGCTGTTCCTCGACGAGATCGGCGACATGCCTTTCGATTTGCAGACGCGCTTGCTGCGCGTGCTGTCGGACGGTCACTTCTATCGGGTCGGCGGACACAACGCCGTGAAGGCGAACGTGCGCGTGATCGCGGCGACGCACCAGGACCTGGAGCAGCGCGTGAAGGAAGGCGTGTTCCGCGAGGACTTGTTCCACCGCCTGAACGTGATCCGCCTGCGGCTGCCCGCCTTGCGCGAGCGGCTCGAAGACATCCCGATGCTCACGCGGCATTTCCTGCAGCAGAGCGCCAAGCAGTTGGGCGTGGAGCCGAAGCGCATTTCCGATGCGGCGATCACGCGGCTGGGGACGTTCGGATTTCCGGGCAACGTGCGGCAGCTGGAGAATATCTGTCATTGGCTGACGGTGATGGCGCCGGCTCAATTGATCGAGCCGAAGGATTTGCCGCCGGAGATTTCCGGGGCCGAAATCGTGCAGGCGAGGACGCCGGTCGCGGTGGACGCTTCACACGCCGCGGCTGCGGAGGATGCGCATGTCGCGCCGGTCGCTTCGTCCTTGCCCGGTCCGGTGTCCCAGGCAGTGGTGGGCCATGACGGTTGGGAGTCGGGACTGGAAGCCGAGGCCCTGGAGTTGCTCGCGAGCGGTCGTCACGACGTGTGGGAAGCGCTCACGAAGCGCTTCGAATCGAAGCTGATTTTGACGGCGCTCGCGAACACGCGCGGACGCCGGATTGAAGCCGCGCAGAAGCTGGGCATCGGCCGCAATACGATCACGCGCAAGATCCAGGAGCTGGGCCTGGAGTAAATGTCATCCCGGGCTTGACCCGGGATCCATGGTGGCGCGCCTGGATGCCGGATCGGAGTCCGGCATGACAGCCTCTAGAGCAGTTCGACGCTCACCGGCGCGTGGTCGCTCGGCTTCTCCCACTTGCGTGGCGCGCGGTCGATCACGCAGCTCTTGACCTGCGGCACCAGCGGTTCGCTCACCAGGATGTGGTCGATGCGCAGGCCCCGGTTCTTCTGGTAGCCGAGCATGCGGTAGTCCCACCAGCTGAAGCTCTTCTCGGGCTGCTCGAACATGCGGAAGCTGTCGCACAGTCCCAGCCCGACCAGCTTGTTGAAATGGTCGCGCTCTTCGGTCGTGTGGTGGATCGTTTCGCGCAACCCCACCGGGTCGAACGAGTCGCGGTCTTCCGGCGCGATGTTGAAGTCGCCGAGAAGCACGAGTCGCGGATGCTGTTCCATCTCCGCCTGCAGGTAGTTGTGCAGGCCGCGCAACCAGTTCATCTTGTATTCGAACTTCTCCGAGCCCGGCGCCTGGCCGTTCACGAAGTAGCCGTTGACCACGCGCAATTCGCCGGCGGGTGAGTCGATGGTCGCGGCGATGACGCGCGAATTCTCGTCGGTGAAACCGGTGATGTTCCTGACCACGTTGCGCACAGGCACGCGGCTCATGATCGCGACGCCGTTGTACGTCTTCTGGCCGAACACGGCGCAATGCGGATAACCGGCATCACGCAAGGCGTCGAGTGGGAACTTGTCGTCCGTCATTTTCAGCTCCTGCAGGCAGAGCACGTCGACGGGGTTGGCCGCGGTCCAGTCCAGCACGTGCTGCAGGCGCGCGGTGAGGGAGTTGACGTTCCAGGTGGTGATCTTCATGTTGCATTGGCCTTCTCTTGAATGGTCTGGCAGTGTTCGAGCAAGATGTCGAAGGACTCGACCTCATCGAGGAAAAGGCCATCGTCGACCATGTGCTGGTAGTCGGCAGCCAGCTTGACCAAGGCGCTGTCATCGGGAACGAGGCGAAGACCGCCCGAGACGGCGGCGTGGTAGTCGATCGACTCGCCATCCGGGTGCTTCTCCGCGAAGAAGATGCTCTTGTGATCGGCCACGGCCTTCGCCAGCGCCGCATCCTTTATCGCCGAGTCGGCGAAGCCGGACGCATCCAGTCGGGTCACGTCATGCCAATGGCGCGCGAAACGATCACCGCCTCTAAAGACGCCTTGCGCGCAGAAGACGTGAATGGCGGTTGCCTTTTCCCAGAAGGTCCGTTCGGCGCGCATCACCTGCGGCGTCGCCTCGGGAAACTCCACGCCTCGCAGGTGCGCGGCTGCATCGCAGCGAACGGAGCGCGGCTCGCAGGGCTCGCCGGTGGATCGCGCGCCGAACTCGAGCATGACGGCCGACTGGACGTAGCCGGTTCCCGAGGCCAGGGTCGTGTAGTCGACGAACACCTTGTCGCTTTCGGCCCGGACCGTGGCGGGCAGGCCGCGCTTTCCCAGGTCTTGCTGGAGCCGCGGAACGACGTCGGTGCCCACCCAGTCGGAAAGACGCGCGCGAATCTCCTTGCTCCACTTCTTTTCCTGGCTCTTGCTGGCTGGAAGCGGCTCATCCGCGTCGCCGATCAGATCGCCGGCGATGGCGCGGATGTCGTAGGTGAGGTCCACGTCTTCCGAGAAACGCCGGATGACTCCATAAGCCTTCGACAGGGACGTGCCACCTTTGAAGACGAGATTCGGCGCATACGGTGCGGCGAAGAGGTGTCGCAGGCACCACACCACCCAAACGTCCTTTTCCAACAAGTGGGGAGGGCGCCCGGAGGCATCGGCAGCCTGGGTAAGCGCCTGCAGACGCTCATCGGCGGATAGTTCGAAGAACTCAGCCATGCGCAACCAGCGCGCTAACCTCCTGCGCCATCCAGGTCGGCAGGCGCGCACGCGCCGACGCCACTTCCTTCAGTTGGGCGGGCGGCAGTTTGGCGCGTAGCGCCCGCAACGCGGCGCCGGACTTCTCAGGCCCCAACCATGCCAGCGCCCGCACCACATCGCCGGCGGCGCGGCCAGGAAATATCAACTGCCACACCGGTGCATGTCGCAACTCAACGGTCTGGGCGCCCAGCTTCAGGCGGCGGCTGGGACCGGACGTCAGGTAGATGGACCGCATCGGCACCTGGGTCGTCAGACCGAGCGTATTGGCGGCGGATGCGCCATGCGACACGATGGTTTCCCCGCGCTGGCTAGCCAACCCTTCGACCATCTTGGCAGTCGAGGGCGCACGAGAGCCGAAGCGGCTCTCCACCGGCAGCACGTAAAGGCCGCGGCCCGCGCGCAACAGGGTGCCGCGTTGCACGAGGCGAGACAGAACCTGATCCACGGCGGCCCGTTTACCCAGGTGCAGCAATTCCTTGGCGACCAGGGGCATGCCTTCCGGCAAGCCGGCGGCGTGCTCTAGAACTTGTTTGGAGAGGGGCTGCATGACGGTAACTCTGGAAGTGTTAGAAGTATAAGGCTATTTCTGACAGTTTTCAGGGGCCTTCGCGTCAGCGCCTACCGCGGTGTGTTCAGGTTGTTGCCGAGCTTCGAGCTTCGAGCTCAGACGTGCAGCATCGCCGCCACGCCAATAGCCACCCCGATCGCGCCGACGCCGAACATGCCGTATTCCAGCCACTTTTTCTTCGTCAGCAGCGCGATGGCCGCGAGCGCGATCGAGACTTGCAGCGCCGTCGTCGCCTGGGCCCAGCGATGGTGCTGGTGCATCTGCTCATCGCTCTTGCTGTTCCACTCCGTGGCCTCGGCTTCGTGCTTTTCCGCGACGGTCTTGATCTCGTTCTTTTCCTTCTCGTAGCGATCGATCTTCGCCTGGTAGTTGGCCTGCTTGTCAGCGGGCGAGAGATCGCGCGACACCTCGGCGAGGGACTGCTTCGTGCTCTTGGCCTGGAAGAAATTCCACTGGTTGGACGCCTCGGTCTTCTTGATCGCGGCGTTGTTCTTGTACAGGCCCGCGTTGGCCTGCGTCGCGCCGCCCATGTACGAGAAGATCGCGCCCACCGTCGCGATGACGGCGGTGAACATCGCGATCTGGTTGATCATTCCGCCCATCGATCCGTCGCCATGGGCGGCGTGTTGCGTGGCGTGCTCCAGCTCGTGGTCGTGCGGGCCATGCACGTGAAATCCTGCTCCGGACATGTCAATCTCCTCGTTGTGTGTTGTGCAGCGTGACGAAGCTGTAGCGCAGCCCGCCGTCGGTGCAATGGTCTTCCCTGCGGATCGCCTTCCAGTGCGGCCCCAGTTCCGGTGCGAACGTATCGCCTTCGAAATCCGCGTCGATCTCCGTTGCTTCCGCTACATCCGCGAACGCCGCGGCCTGCGCATAGATTTGTCCACCGCCGATCACCCACGCCGCGGGTTCCGCGGCGCAAAGCGCGACCGCCTCCTCGAGCGACGCGACCCGCGTAGCGCCCGCAGACTCCCAATCCGACTGTCGCGACACGACGATGTTCCGCCTTCCGGGAAGCGGACGAAATCGCGGCGGCAGCGATTCCCACGTCTTGCGGCCCATGATCACCGGCGCGCCCATCGTGACCTGTTTGAAGTGCGCGAGGTCAGCGGGAAGATGCCACGGCATGACACCGTCCTTGCCGATGACGCCGTTGCGCGACCGCGCGTAAACCAGGCCCAGCCGTGTCATGCGTTCACACCGCGACGGGCGCCTTGATGGGACCGTGGGGGTCGTAGCCGATGACTTCGAAATCCTCGAACTCGTACTCGAAGATCGAGGCCGGCTTGCGCTTGATGTTCAGCGTGGGGTAGGGACGTGGCACGCGCGAGAGCTGCAACTCGACTTGTTCGTGGTGGTTGCTGTAGATGTGGCAATCGCCGCCCGTCCAGATGAAGTCGCCGACGCCCAGGTCGCACTGCTGCGCGACCATATGGGTCAGCAGCGCATAGCTCGCGATGTTGAAGGGCACGCCCAGGAAGATGTCCGCGCTGCGCTGGTACAGCTGGCAGGAGAGCTTGCCGTCGGCCACGTAGAACTGGAAGAACGCATGGCACGGCGCCAGCGCCATCTTCGGGATGTCCGCGACGTTCCAGGCGCTCACGATGATGCGGCGCGAATCCGGGTTGGACTTGAGCGTCTTGATGACTTCGGCGATCTGGTCGATGTGGCCGCCATCGGGCGTCGGCCAGCTGCGCCATTGCACGCCGTACACGGGGCCCAGGTCGCCATCCTCTCGCGCCCACTCGTCCCAGATCGAAACGCCGCGCGCCTTCAGCCAGTTGTTGTCGCTGGAGCCCTGAAGAAACCACAGCAGTTCGTGGATGATGGACTTGAGGTGGACCTTCTTGGTCGTCACCAGCGGAAAGCCTTCCGCCAAATCGAAGCGCATCTGCCAGCCGAACACGCTGCGCGTGCCGGTGCCGGTGCGGTCGGCCTTGGGCGCGCCATGCGTGTACACATGGCGCATGAAATCCTCGTATTGCGAGCGGACGGGGCGGCTGTCGGCGGTCATGGGAAGAGATTATGCGCAGGCGAAAAGGCCGCGATAAAGGCAGCGATTTCAGGGCCGCAGCACGCGACCGGGATTCATGAGGTTTTGCGGATCGAGCGCGCGCTTGATCGCGCGCATCATCTCCAGCGCCACCGGCGATTTGTGTTCGACGAGCTTGTCGAGTTTGAGGCTGCCCACGCCGTGCTCCGCGGAAATCGAGCCGCCGAATTCGCGCACCGAGTCGTACACGATCGTAGTCACGAGCTCCTCGTACTCGCGCAGGAAGGCAGCCGGGTCACCGCCCTCGGGCGCCTGCACGTTGAAGTGCAGGTTGCCATCGCCGAGGTGCCCGAAGTTGACCAGCCGCACGCCGGGAATTTCACGCTCCAGCGCGGCCTGCGTCACATCGCAAAAACGCGGGATCGCCGACACCGGAATCGAGATGTCGTGCTTGATGTTGAGCCCTTCCTCGACCTGCGCCATCGGGATGCTCTCCCTGATGTGCCAGAGCTGCCGCGCCTGCGCGATGTTCTCCGCGACGACGGCATCGGCCACCACGCCTTCTTCCATCGCGTACTCCAGCAGGCGCTCGAACTGCGCGCGCGCGTGTTCCGCGGATTCATGGTCGGAGTTCTCCAGCAGCACGCAGTAGGGGGAACTTTCATGGAACGGAACCCGCAGCTTCGGAAAATGCTTCGCCACGAGTTGCAGCGGAAACTGCCCCATCACCTCGAAGCCGGTCAGCCCCGCGCCGAGATGGCGGTGCGCAAGCCCCAGCAGGTGCACGGCTTCATCCATCGACGGCACGGCGGCCCAGGCCGTGAGCGACACGGCGGGCAGCGGATACAGCTTCATCGTCGCGGCGGTGATCACGCCGAGCGTGCCTTCGCTGCCGACGAAGAGGTCGCGCAAGTCGTAGCCGGTGTTGTCCTTGCGCAGGCCCGAGAGGCCGTTCCAGATTTCGCCTTGCGCGGTGACGACTTCCACGCCCAGGCACAGCTCGCGCGCGTTGCCGTAGCGAACGACCTGCGTGCCGCCCGCGTTGGTCGAAAGGTTTCCGCCGATCGTGCAGCTTCCTTCGGCCGCGAGGCTCAGCGGGAACAGGAAGCCGGCGCGCTGCGCGGCCTCTTGCGCGGCTTGAAGGATGCAGCCGGCTTCGAGCGTCATGGTGAGGTTGGCGGCGTCGATGTTGCGCACCGCGTTCATGCGCTGGAGGCTCAGCACGACTTGCGTGCCCGAGTCATCCGGCGTGGAGCCAACGACCAGCCCGGTATTGCCGCCTTGCGGAACGATGGACACGCCGGCGGCCGCGCAGGCCTTCACGACCGCCGCCACTTCCGCGGTATTGCCGGGCCGTACGACGGCGAGTGCCTTGCCGAGCGAGCGCTTGCGCCAGTCCTGCTCCCACGCCGTGAGGTCTCCATCCACCAGCACGTGGTTTTCGCCCACGGCATCCTTCAATTGATCCACCAGCAACTTCATGGCGATACCTTCCGCAATCGCGTCCTCACGTGCAGCACGCAGGCGGCAAAGAGGGCGATGCATAAAACGACTTCGATCATCGCGAGCCAGGAACTCGGCGGGCGGTCGCTGGCCGCGCGCACGGCGCCTTCGGCGAAATAAATCCACACGAGCAGGCTGACCCACCGGTAGGTGTACATGCGGTTGCGCAGCAACCCCGCGAGCGGAATGCACAAGGGCAAGACTTTCAGGACGAGCCAGGAACCGCCGGGCCGCAGGGGCGCGAGCCACAACTCCCACGCGAGCCCCAGCACGATGAGCCCGAGCAGGCTGCCCACGGCGAGCGCGCGGATGAGGGCCACGTGGGGCGGTGCGCCTGCGGGCGCGCTTGCGGGTGAATCGGGGACTTCCATGGCCGATGGCATCATAGCGGCCGATGGACTCCACGCCCCTGCTCGCCGAACTCTCGCATTTTCCGTGGAAGTCCACCGCGCAGACCTTGCGCGAGCGATTCCGCGAAGACCGCCTCGGACTCACCGCGAGCAGCCTGACATTCACCACGACGATGGCGCTCGTGCCGTTCTTCACCGTGGCCCTGGCCGTGTTCACCGCGTTCCCTATGTTCAGCAAGGTGCAGGACGCGTTGCAGGCCTGGCTGGTGCAAAGCCTCATCCCCGATGCGATTGCGCGGCAGGTCATCGGCTACCTGAACCAGTTCTCCGGCAGGGCGAGCCGGCTCGGCGCCGTCGGCCTCGCCGCGCTGTTCGTCACGGCGCTCGCGCTGGTGCTCACGATCGACCGCACGCTCAACGGCATCTGGCGCGTGAAGCGGCCCCGCCCGCTCGGCCAGCGCGTGCTGGTCTATTGGGCCGTGATGACGCTCGGACCGCTGCTGCTGGGCGCGTCGCTCAGCTTCAGCTCGTATCTGCTGTCGTCATCTCGCGGGTTCGTGTCGGCCGTCCCCGGCGCCGTGCGGATGCTGGGCGTCATCACCGAATTCATCCTGCTCACCGCCGGGTTGGCCGCGCTCTATCGGTATGTTCCGAACGCGCCGGTGCGTCGCGGCCACGCCTGGGCCGGTGCATTGTTCGCGGCGACCGGCATCGAGATCGCGCGAAAGTTGCTCGCGTTGTACCTGGGACAGATGCCGACCTATTCGGCGGTGTACGGCGCGTTCGCGACCTTCCCGATCCTGCTGGTCTGGATCTACCTCGTGTGGGTCATCGCGTTGCTGGGCGCCGTGGTTGCCGCATACCTTCCCAGCCTGATCGCCGGAACGCGGCGCCGCGCCGCGACCCACGGCTGGCAATTCCAGCTGGCGCTGGAAGCGCTGCAACACCTGGAGCGTGCGCGCGCGACGCCGAGCCGCGGCTTGAGCATCGCCCGCCTGGCGCAGGCGCTGCAGATCGATGAGTTGCAACTCGAACCCGTGCT
Source organism: Pseudomonadota bacterium (assembly GCA_040385005.1). Classification (GTDB taxonomy): domain Bacteria; phylum Pseudomonadota; class Gammaproteobacteria; order Burkholderiales; family Burkholderiaceae_C; genus Ramlibacter. Next base: position 2,641 of record JAZKIF010000061.1, on the reverse strand, counting down.
GGAAACGCTGGTCTCGCTGGACTGGGTGGGGCGATTGAACGAAGCGAGCGACGAGGAGAACACGCGGTATGTGCTGCTGGCCGAGCCCGAGGCGACGAAGCTCGAGCCGCTGGTCAGGCAGTTGCTCGTCGCGGACGCGGAAGGGACGGGCAAGCTGTGGTTGAGCGCGCGGTTTGCTTCGATGAACTTGCGCGACGCGATCTAAGGCGCGAACCTCCTGGATGCCGGGTCTGGCCCGGCATGACAAACTTTACTCGTCCACCGGATCGTCGACCGACGCGCTCCAGCGATCGCCCCAACCGCGCTGCGCCTGGTCCAGATCGCGCCGCCCGCGCTTGGTGGGACGGCCCTGCTCGATCGTGTGCGCAGGCTCGGGCGCGATGCGCCGCTGCTCCGCCGCGCGCTCGCGGCCGGCGACGCTCTCGGCGGTTTCCTCGTAGAGCTGTTGCGCGACCGGGGCGGGACCGCGCATGCCGGACAAGCCCTTGACCACCACGGTGCGGCTGACGACGCCCTGGCGCATCGCGACCGTGTCGCCGACCTTCACGTCGCGCGCAGGTTTGACCTCCTGGCCATTGACCTCGACTCGGCCTTTCACGATTTCCTCGCTGGCGAGCGTGCGGGTCTTGTAGAACCTCGCCGCCCAGAGCCACTTGTCGATTCGCAATCTTTCCATTACGTGCGATTTTGCGCCAGCGGCAGCCTGACGGTGGCGTCCAGGCCGTCCACGTAGCCATGTGTTTCACGATTTTCCAGCTGGATCGTGCCGCCCAGCGCCCGGACGATCTCGCTGCAGATCGCAAGCCCGAGCCCCGACCCGCTGCGTGCGTTGCCGGGGGAGAACGGCTGGAACAACCGCGCGCGCAACTCGGCAGGAATGCCCGGCCCGCTGTCGGTAATGGTCAAGGCGGCGCTGTTCGAATCCGAGACGACCCGGACGGACAGCGCCTTGCCGGCAGGCGTCTGCTTGATCGCGTTGTGCAGCAGGTTGCGCGTGAGCTCGCTGAGCATCCACTCGTGGCAGCGCAGCTGCGCGGGTTGCGTGTCGATGTCGAAATCCAGGTCCTTGTCGGCGATGAGCGGGGACAACTCCAGTGCGATGGATCGAACGACCTCCGCCAGGTCGTTCAACGACTCATCGGGCTGCTGGCGCAACTGCTCGACCTTGGCGAGCGAGAGCATCTGGTTGGCGAGCATCGTCGCGCGGTCCACCGTGTCGTTGATCTCGGCAAGCGCCTGGCGCGGCTCCAGGTCCCCGCGCAGCGCCGATTGCACCTGCGTCTTCAGCACCGCCAACGGCGTGCGCAACTGGTGCGCCGTGTCGCGCACGAATCGCTTCTGGTTGTCCAGCAGGTGAGCGAGGCGCGACATCACCTGGTTCATCGCCTGCACCAGCGGCAGCAACTCGCGCGGCGCGTCCGGCGCGGCGATGGGTGTCAGGTCGCCTTCGGTGCGCTGGTCCATCTCGGCGCTGAGGCGGCGCACGGGCCGTGTCGCGCGCTGCACGACCACCACCGCCACCGACGCGATCACCGCGACCAGCACGGCCTGGCGCCACAAGGTATCAATGAGGATCTTGCGCGTCAGCGTCTGCCGCAGCTCCAGTGTCTCGGCGACCTGGATCACCGCCATGCCCCGGCCGTTCTGCCCGGCGACGGGCTGCAGCAGGACGGCCACACGCACCGGCTCGCCGCGAAACACGTCGTCGTAGAAATCGACCAGCGCCGCATAGGTGTTGTGCGCGGGCATGGCGCCGCGCCAGAACGGCAGCTCCTCGAAGCCCGACACGAGCTTGCCCTCGCGCGTGGAGACACGGTAGAACATGCGGCTCTGGTTGTCGGCCTCGAAGGCTTCCAGCGCAGCGTACGGAACAGTGACCCGCAGCTCGGCTGCCTCGTCGAAGCCGTTCACGTCGAGCAGTTCGCCGATCGATTTCGTGGAGGCGAGCAGCGTGCGGTCGTACGCGACGTTCACCGCCTGCAGCGTCTGGTTGTAGAGGCTGAACGCATTGACGAGGATGAAGAGTCCCACCGGCACGAGGATGCCCAGCAGCAGCTGGCGGCGAAGCGATTTCCGGCGCTCGGCGCCGTCCGGCGGCGCATCGCTCATGCGTCGGCCTTGAGGAGGTAGCCGAGGCCGCGCAAGGTCATCAGCGTCGCGCCGGTGCCGGCGAGCTTTTTGCGCAGGCGATACACCACCACTTCCACCGCCTCGTAATGCACGTCCGCTTCACCCGGGAACACCAGCTCGAACAGCCGCTCCTTGGCAACGGCATGGCCGGGCTTCGCCATCAGGACCTGCATCAATGCGAGTTCGCGCGGCGTCAGCTCCAGCACTGCCTGGCCGTGGTAGATCGCGCCGCTGTCCCGGTCGAGGCGCAGCGCGCCGACCTGCTCGGAGATGCCCGGCGCCGCCGATTGCGAACGCCGGTGAAGCGCGCGAACCCGCGCTTCCAGCTCGTCCAGGTCGAACGGTTTGGCGAGGTAATCGTCCGCGCCGGTGTTCAGGCCGATCACGCGGTCGAACTCCGCGAAGGTCGCGTCGTAGTCGCTCTTCGTGGCAAGCGGATAGCCGGCCGCCAGCGCGTGGCAGGTGTCGAAGCAGACGCCCAGCCTCTTCGGCGACTTCACCCCGGCGATGA
>JAZKIF010000060.1:0-23472 GCA_040385005.1 Pseudomonadota bacterium | reverse complement strand
TTTCGTGCACGGCTTCCTGGAGCAGGTCGAGGGCATCGACTTCGAGCACAAGGTGAAGATGGGCATCCGGGACAACCGCTACGACGCGATGGTGCCGCAGGTCGTCGCGCCTTTGAAGCTGAAAGGCCGCGTGCATGAATTCGAGGCGCGGCTCGCACGGGCCCACACCACGCGCAAATTGAAGTTCACGATGCCCGGCCCGATGACCATCGTGGACACGGTGGCGGACAAGTTCTATGGCGACAAGGTGAAGATGGCCTTCGCGTTCGCGGAGCTGTTGAACCAGGAAGCGCTGGCCCTGCAGGCCGATGGCGTGGACATCATCCAGTTCGACGAGCCCGCGTTCAACGTGTACATGAAAGACGCGGCCGACTGGGGCGTGAAGGCGCTCGAGCGCGCCGCGCAGGGTCTCACCTGCACGACGGCCGTCCACATCTGCTACGGCTACGGCATCCAGGCGAATGTGGACTGGAAGAACACGCTCGGCCAGGAATGGAAGCAGTACGAACAGGTGTTTCCCGCGCTCGCGAAAAGCTCCATCCAGCAAGTGAGCCTGGAGTGCTACCACTCGCACGTGCCGCCGCATTTGATGAAGCTGCTGGAAGGCAAGGATGTGATGGTGGGCGTGATCGACGTCGCCAGCGATGAAATCGAGACGCCCGAGCAGGTGGCCGACACCATCGGCGCGGCGCTGGAATTCGTGCCCAAAGATCGATTGTTTCCTTGCACCAATTGCGGCCTCGCGCCGATGAGCCGCGAGGTGGCGATCAGGAAGCTGGAAGCGCTGGGCCTGGGCGCAGCGCTCGCCCGAAAGAGGTACGCCTGATGGCGAAGCTGAACCGCGCGGGCCTGGCCCGCATGCGTGCGACGCTGCAATCGCATATCGATGAAGGACGCATCCCCGGAGCGATCGCGGTGGTCGCGCTGGGCGGACACGTCGAGACCTTCGATTCGCTCGGAAAGCGCGATCCCGCAGCCGGCGATGCGATGAAGGCAGACGCGATCTTCCGCATGTATTCGATGACCAAGCCGCTGGTGTCGCTGGCCGCGCTCATGCAGGCCGAAGAGGGCGGGCTGCAGCTGGGCGACCCGGTTTCGAAGTACCTGCCGGAGTTCGCGCGCCTGCAGGTCGCGGTGGAAGAGGGCGGCTCGATCCGGCGCCTGGAGCCCGTGCGGCGCGAGCCGACGGTGCAGGACCTGCTGCGGCACACGGCGGGTTTCACCTACGAATTCCTCGGCACGAGCGCCGTGCAGCGCAAGTACGAGTCCGCGGACATCACCAACCGCTCGCGCACCAACGCGCAGTTCTGCAAGGTGCTGGCCGCGTTGCCGCTCGCGCACCAGCCGGGCAGCTGCTGGCAGTACAGCCGCGCGACCGACGTGCTCGGCGCCGTGGTGGAAGTGGTGGACGGCAAGACGCTGGGCGAGTCCTTGCGGCAACGGATTTTCGAGCCGCTCGGCATGAAGGACACCGCGTTCGCCGTGCCGTCCGCGGACTGGGGGCGATTGGCGGAGCCGTTCGCGAATGACCCCGATACCGGTGAAGCGGTGGTGATGCTCGACCCGCGCGAAGTGCCGGCCTACGAATCGGGCGGCGGCGGCTTGATGGGGAGCGCCGCGGACTACATCCGCTTCCTGCAGCTGATGCGCAACGGCGGCTCGCTCGATGGCACGCGACTCGTGTCGCGCAAGACCATCGAGTGGATGACTGCCGACCATCTGGGTTCCATCGCGCCGAACGGCGAACTTCTGTTGCCGGGATATGGTTTCGGGCTGGGTTTCGCGGTGCGGCTTGACGCCGGACTCGCCCCGCAGCCGGGGTCGCCGGGGCAATACTTCTGGAGCGGTATCGGCGGCACCTCGTTCTTCGTCGACCCGGCGGAAGACCTCTTCGCGATGCTTCTCACGCAGGCGCCCAACCAGCGCATCTACTTCAGGAACCTGTTTCGCAACCTGGTGTATGCGGCGCTGGATTGATGGCGCCGGAAACCAGTGATACGCTGGCACCCATGAGCTCCCACGACCATCCCTCGCACTGGCACGAGCATTCGAACGACGAGCCGCACGACCACGGGGCCGCCGTGCCGCCATGGAAGAACGACGGCGTCCGCGTGATCCCGGGCAACCAGCTGGATGCCAACACGGCGCAGACGCCGGGCATGGACCGCAAGGCCGCGATCAATTTCGCGCGGGTCGGCGCGCAGAAGCTGTGGGCGGGCACGGTGACGATCCACGCCAACGCCAAGACCGGCGCGCACCACCACGGCCATCTGGAAAGCGTGATCTACATCGTGAAGGGCCGCGCGCGCATGCGCTGGGGCGAGCACCTGGAGTTCACCGCCGAGGCGGGGCCGGGCGACTTCATCTACGTGCCGCCGTACGTGCCGCACCAGGAGATCAACGCCAGCGCCACCGAGGCGCTCGAATGCGTGCTGTGCCGTAGCGACGGGGAAGCCGTGGCGGTGAACCTGGACATCGAGCCCGCTGAAAAACCCGAGAACGTGCTGTGGGTCGACCCGACGCATCCGAAGGGCGGGGTGTGAACGCGGCCGCGCGGCCGGCGACCGACATCGCCATCCTCGTGGTCGAGGACAACGCGGACCATCGAGAGCTCATCCTGATGGCGCTGCGCGAGTTCTGCGACGAGTCGCGCATCGTGACGGCGGCCGATGGCGGCGATGCGCTCGACTATCTCTTCGGTCGCGGCGTCCACAGCGGGGTGGATGCGCTCAAGCAGCCGCGCCTGGTCATCCTCGATCTGAAGCTCACCACCGTGCACGGCCTGGACGTGCTCAAGGCCATGCGCGCGAGCCCCATCACGCAGTGGACTCCGGTCGTGATGCTGTCCGCATCAACCGAGAGGGCCGAACTCGATGCCTGCTACGAAGCGGGCGCGAACAGCGTCGTGCGCAAGACGCTGGACTTCGAGGACCTGCGCAGGAAGATGCAGCAGGTGTATGGCTTCTGGGTGATGGTGAACGAGGCCAACCGCAACTCGCGGGTTTGATTCAGTCCAGCAAGCCCTGGACCATGGCGTAGTGCGTGAGTTCGCTGGCGGTGTTGACATCCATCTTCTTGAGCAACTTGCTGCGGTAGGTGCTGACCGACTTCGGGCTGAGCGACAGCGTCTGCGCGATCTGGGTGGAGGTTTCGCCTTTGGCGAAGTGCAGCAGGAGCTGGAATTCGCGCTGGGTCAGCGACTCATGCGGCGGCCGCAGCCCGGTGCCGGAGGCCTCGGTGGCCAGCAGCTCGGCGATCTCGGGCTGGATGTAGCGTTTGCCCGAGGCCGTCGCGCGAATCGCGGCCAGGACTTCTCCCGGCTCGCATTGCTTGCTCAGGTATCCGCTGGCGCCCAGCCGCAGGACATTGAGCGCGTAATGCTCGGGCGCATAGTTCGTGAACACGAGCAGGGCCAGTTGCGGCGCCCGTGCGCGGATCGACCGCAGGATATCGAGCGCACCGGTGCCGGGCATCATCAGGTCCAGCACCATCACGTCCATGCCGCCGCGACGCACCAGCGCCGCTGCTTCCACGCCGTTGCCGGCCTCGCCGGCAAGGACCATGTCTGCCTGCGTGGCAATCTGGCGGGCCAGTGCATAGCGGGTGATCGCGTGGTCGTCCGCGATGGCGACCCTGATGGGTGTGCGCATCGATCCCCCTGAAAGTTCGAAGACCATTAACGCATGGAAGTCGCCAGGCCCTACTCTGCGGCTACTTCCAGGATCAGCTTGCCGAAGTTCTCGCCCGTGAAGAGCTTCATCAGCGCCTCGGGGAAGGTCTCGATGCCGCGAACCACTTCCTCCTTGCTCTTCATGCGGCCGTCCTTCAGGTAGCCCGCGAGTTCGGCCACGGCGACGGGGAAGCGGTCGGCATAGTCGAACACCACCATGCCTTGCATGCGCGCGCGGTTGACCAACAGCGAGAGGTAATTCTTCGGGCCGCGCACCGGCGTCGTGTTGTTGTACTGGCTGATCGCGCCGCAGATGATGATCCGCGCGCCGCGCGCGAGACGGGACAGAACATCGTCGAGGATCTCGCCGCCGACATTGTCGAAGTACACGTCGACGCCCTTGGGGCAATGCTCCTTCAGCCCCGCCTTCACGTTGCCGGCCTTGTAGTCGATGCACGCATCGAAGCCCAGCTCCTTCACGACCCATTCGCACTTCGCGGGACCGCCCGCGATGCCCACGACACGGCAGCCCTTGATCTTCGCGAGCTGGCCGACGGTCTGTCCCACGGCGCCGGCGGCGCCGGACACGACGACGGTTTCACCGGGCTGGGGCTGGCCGATGTCGAGGAGGCCGAAGTATCCCGTCATGCCCGGCATGCCCAGCACGTTGAGCCACTGGCCGACGGTGCCGATGCGCTGGTCGATCTTGAAGAGGCTCGCGCGCTTGAAATGGTCTTCGGGGATCGCAGCGTATTCCTGCACGCCCATGACGGCCGACACGAGGTCGCCCACCGCGAATTTCGAATTTTGCGATTCGATGACCTTGCCGATGCCGCCCGCGCGCATCACCTCACCGATGCCCACCGGCGCGATGTAGCTCTTCGCATCGTTCATCCAGCCGCGCATCGCGGGGTCGAGCGAGAGCGACAGCGTTTTCACGAGCACGCCACCCGGTGCGGGTTGCGGCACCGGCTCCGCGGTGAACGACCAGTTGTCACGCGTCGGCGTGCCGGTGGGCCGGGAGGCGAGACGGACCTGATGGTTGGCGAGGGAGTCGGCGGTGCTCATGGAATCTCCTGGAAGCTGCGTGCAATGGTAGCTGTGCGATTGCGCGGCACGGGTATCGCACGCGACACGGATTCCTGTCAGGAGAGCCTGGCTGTACCGTGGCGCCGCACCCCGGATTTCTTTTCGTTGTGCTGTAATGATTCTCGAGGGGCGACGACAAAAATTTGGGGGCTACGCCGGCCTGGGTAGCGCGGCCCCCAGCACTCGAAAAATGGAGCCGAACCTATGCCCGTGAACGCGCAGTCCGCGCAGCCCGACCGTCATGCCGATTTCAGGCGGAATCATTTGGCCGAACGTTTCGCGCAGGTGCGCGCGCACTCGCTGGCACTTGCCGCGCCCCTGTCCGCGGAAGACCAGTGCGTGCAATCCATGCCTGACGCGAGCCCGACCAAATGGCACCTGGCGCACACCACATGGTTTTTCGAAGTCGTGGTCCTGTCGGCGCATGCGCCGGGCTACGTTGCCTGCAATCCTCGCTATTTCCACCTCTTCAATTCGTACTACGAATCGCTCGGGCCACGCCATCCGCGCCCTCAGCGCGGGCTGCTCACGCGGCCCGCCCTGGATGAGGTGCTCATCTATCGCAAGCATGTCGATGCCGCGATGCAGGCATTCATCGAGGAGGCGCAAGGCCCGGCCTGGGAGGCCGCCGCGCCATTGGTCGAGCTGGGCCTCCATCACGAGCAGCAGCACCAGGAGCTGATCCTCACGGACATCCAGCACGCGCTGTCGTGCAACCCCCTGTTGCCGGCTTACGAGCCGAGGGCGCAGCGTGCGCTGCATGTCGCGGCGGCGATCGCGCCGCAGCGCTGGATCGACATTGCGGGCGGCACGGTCGAGGTTGGCCACGCGAGCGATGGTTTCGCCTTCGACAACGAAACGCCGCGCCATCGCGTGCTGCTCGCGCCCTACCGCATCGCCGACCGGCTCGTCACCTGCGGCGAGTACGCGGAATTCATCGCCGACGGCGGCTACGAAACCGCGTCGCTGTGGTTGTCCGATGGATGGTCCGCCGTGCAGGCCGCCGGCTGGAAGGCGCCTGCGTACTGGATCGAGCCGGGCGACAAGCGCGCGCCGTCGGCGCATTGGCAGGTGTTCGGCTTGCATGGCGTGCAACCGCTCGAGCCCACCGCGCCGGTGACTCACCTGAGCTTCTACGAAGCCGCCGCGTATGCCGAGTGGGTGGGCGCTCGCCTGCCCACGGAATTCGAGTGGGAGGCCGCCATCGACGCACCCGGCATCACGCAGATGACGGGCCATGCGTGGCAATGGACGCGCTCTTCCTACGACCCGTACCCGGGGTTTCGCCCGTTGGCCGGCGCCGTGAGCGAATACAACGGCAAGTTCATGGTGGGGCAGCTCGTGCTGCGCGGCGGCAGCGCCGCGACACCGGAAGGGCACACGCGGCCGACCTACCGCAACTTTTTTCCACCCGGCGCGCGCTGGCAACTCAGCGGGCTGCGGCTTGCGAAGGAGGCCGGCGCATGCTGACGCGTTCCATGATCCATATCGAAGCCGGCAATGACGAAGTCGAGAGCCGCCCCGCCGAAAGCGACGCGCTCTCCGGTGAATTCGCGCGCGATCTCGCGCATGCGCTGGCGACAAGGCCGCGCGGAATTTCACCCAAATACTTCTACGACGAGGAAGGCTCGCGCCTCTTCGACCGCATTTGCGACCTTCCGGAGTACTACCCGACGCGCACCGAGCTCGGCATCCTCGCGAAGTACGCAAATGACATCGCGCAACACATCGGCCCGCGCGCGGAGATCGTGGAGTTCGGCGCCGGCTCGCTGCGCAAGGTGCGGTTGCTGCTCGACGCGATGGCGCACCCGGCCCGCTACCTGCCGATCGACATTTCCGGCGAACACCTGTTCCGCTCGGTCTCCGGGTTGCAGCGCGACTATCCAGGCCTCGAGGTGCAGCCGGTGGTCGCCGACTACACGCAACGGCTGTTGCTGCCCGCGCGTGTCGCGGGCGCGGGGCAGCGCGTCGGTTTCTTTCCCGGCTCCACCATCGGCAACTTCACGCCCGAAGAGGCGCTGCACTTCCTGCAAGTGACCGGGCAGGTGCTGCGCGGCGGCGCTCTTTTGATCGGCGCGGACCTGATCAAGGACCCGGCGGTGCTGCACGCCGCGTACAACGATTCGCAAGGCGTGACGGCGGCGTTCAACCTCAACCTGCTGGCCCGCGCCAACCGGGAACTGGGCACGCGCTTCGAGCTGGACCAGTTCGCGCACAGCGCGTTCTACAACGCGCCGCACCAGCGCATCGAGATGCACCTGGTCAGCCGCCGCCGGCAGGAGGTGACGCTTGCCGGCAAGGTGTATGCGTTCGAGGAGGGCGAGAGCCTGCACACCGAGAATTCGCACAAGTTCACCATCGAATCGCTGCGCGCGCTCGCATCGCGCGCGGGTTTCCGGGCCGGTCCGGTGTGGACCGATCCCGATCGTCTTTTCAGCGTGCACTGGCTGCACGCACCGGAGTGATACACGAATGAAAGCAACCTGGAACGGCATCGTCATCGCCGAGAGCGACGACACCGTGGTGGTCGAAGGCAACCATTACTTTCCGGCCGCCTCGCTCAAGCGCGAGTACACGACCTTCAGCAACCACCACACGAGCTGCGCGTGGAAAGGCGAGGCGAGCTACTACTCGCTCATCGTGAACGGGGAGATGAATGCGGACGCCGTCTGGTACTACGCCGACCCGAAGCCCGAAGCGGAGATGGTCAAGGACCGCGTCGCGTTCTGGCGCGGCGTGAAGGTCGAGCCTTAATCCGGGGAGAAATCCATGACACCGCCTGTCGAAGTCGATGTCGCTCTCATCGGCGCGGGACAGGCATCCCCGGCGCTGGCCGTGGCTCTCGCGCAGCGCGGCAAGCGCGTCGCGTTGATCGAGGCGGTGCAACTGGGCGGCACCTGCGTCAACTCCGGCTGCACGCCGACCAAGACCTTGCGCAAGAGCGCGCGCGTCGCGCACATGGCTCGGCGGGCGGCGGAGTTCGGCGTTCACGTCGGTGAGGTGACGGTCGACTTCGCCGCCGCGATGGAGCGGATGCAGTCGAGCGTCGACAAGGCGCGCGGCGGGCTGGAGAAGTGGGTCGCCGGCCAGCCCAAAATCACGTTGTTGCGCAGCTGGGGTTCGTTCACGGGCCGCGGCGCCGATGGATTCGACCTTTTGGCCGGCGAGCAGCCGGTGCGTGCGAAGCGCGTGTACCTCAACACCGGCACGCGCGCGTTCATCCCGCCGATCCCCGGCATCGATCAAGTGCCCCACCTGGACAATGTGTCGCTGCTGAAACTGCGCGAGCGGCCGAAGCACCTGGTCGTCATCGGCGGCAGCTACATCGGGCTGGAGATGGGGCAGATCTTCCGGCGACTCGGCGGCGAGGTGACGGTCATCGAGACCGGCCCTCGTATCACGAGCCGCGAGGACCCCGAGGTGTCGGCCTGCATCGCGTCGTTCTTCGCGCACGAGGGCATCACCGTTCTGGCGGGCTCGCCGGTGGCGCGCGTCGAACGCGTGGGCGATGGCATCGCGGTGCAGGTTGGCGAACACCGCGTCGAGGGCTCGCACCTGCTGGTCGCGACAGGGCGCCTGCCGAACACGGAGCGCCTGAACCTGGAATCCGTCGGCGTGGAGAAGGACGCGCGCGGCTTCGTGCCGACGAATGGCCGGCTGGAGACCAACGTTCCGGGCATCTGGGCGCTCGGCGACATCAACAAGCGCGGCGCCTTCACGCACACGAGTTATCACGACCATGAGATCGTCCTCGCGAACTACGACATCGAGCCGGGCACGCGCAAGGGCGAAGGCCGCAGCGCCGACGACCGCAACACGGTGTACGCAATGTTCACCGACCCGCCGCTTGGCCGCGTCGGCATGTCGGAGGCCGAGGCGCGGGCGAGCGGCAAGCGCATCCTGATGGCGACCTTCGACATGAAGGATGTGAGCCGCGCCAAGGAAGAAAGCGAGACCACGGGGCTCGTCAAGCTACTGGTCGACGCGGATACCGGGCGCTTCGTCGGCGCCGCGATGCTCGGCATCAACGCCGACGAGATCATCCAGGCGATCAGCTACTTCATGGCCACCGGCGCGAGCTGGCGCGTGATGAAGGATGCGCTGCCGGTGCATCCGACGGTTGCCGAGTTCTTGCCGACCATCCTCGGGAAGCTGAAGCCACTCGCCTGATGCGTGATATCCGGCATTGATATGCTCGCGTCATGATCCTCACGCCTGCCTACACCTATCCGGACCAGGTGCCGGTGCTGCTGCGCCAGCAGGGCTACGCGATGCTCAGTCCCGCGGTGGTCGCGCAGCTTTCCCATTGCAAGGTCGACGATCTTCTTGCGCTGCGTCCCTCGTGGAACGACTTGCAGCCCGACACCTACCTGAAGGACGGCGGCCACTACCGCAAGCGCCGTCATTCATGCTTCGTCGTGGAAGGTGAGTCGGTCATGCAGGCGCCGCATCGCGCGCACTGGCAGCCGGTCGAATACAACGCCTTGCACGGCGGCATGGAGCGCTGGTTCGAGCCGATGGAACCCGATGTCGTCGCGGCGCCGGCATGGCTCGGCGTGCTGCGGGCGCTGGGCGAGGTGGCGTCGACGCTCAAGGGCGCGCGCCCGTGGTTCGTCGAGGCGCACCAGTTCCGCATCGACACCGAGGGCGGCATCGGCCGCCCGACGCCGGAGGGCGCTCACCGCGACGGCGTCGACCTCGTGGCCGTGTTTCTCGTGGGGCGCGAAAACATCAAGGGTGGGGAAACGAGGGTGTTCGAAGCGGAAGGTCCGTCGGGCCAGCGCTTCACGCTGACCGAGCCGTGGAGCTTGCTGCTGCTCGACGACGAGCGAGTGATCCACGAGACCACGCCGATCCAGCCCGTGGGCGGGCACGGATACCGCGACACGCTGGTGGTGACCTGTCGCGCGGGCGCTTTTCAAGGCGCTTGAGGCCGCGACGGTTGTCTTCCAGCACACCACGGTTGTCATCCCGGACTTGATCCGGGTCCATCTCACCAGTTGCGCGCTTCTTCGAGAAACCGCGACATCACGCCTTCGATTTCCGGCAGCCGGGTCCGCACTTCGCCCACGCGCCCGTTCTCCGCAAGGGTCTCCATCTCGCGCGCAAGCGTTCGCAGCGCCGTCGCGCCCAACGTCCCCGCCGAGCCTGCCAGCGAATGAAGATGCCTTCGCAGTTCGACCGCGTCGCCTGCCGCGAGGTCCGCATGCGCGCTTCGCAACAACCCCGGGCCGTGCTCGCGAAACGACGCGAGTACGGCGGCGAGCAACTCCTCGTCGCCACTCAACTGATCCAGTGCGGCTTCGCGGCTGAACGCCTGCGCGGGCTGCGGCGTCGTTGCCTGATCGGGTGTCGTGGCAGGTGCCGGCGCACCACCGGTCCACCGCGCGATCGCCTCGGCCAGCCGCACCTCGTCGATCGGTTTGGAGAGGAAGTCGTTCATCCCGCAGGCCATGCAGCGCTCGCGCTCGGCCTGAGTGGCGTTGGCGGTCAGGGCGACGATCGGGAAGGTGTGACCCTCGGCGCGAAGGCGCTGCGTCGCCTCGTAGCCGTCCAGCCGCGGCATCTGGCAATCCATGAGCACGATGTCGAAGTCACCGCTGCCCGCCGCCAGCACGGCCTGCGCTCCGTCGGGGACGGTGGTCACGTCGGTATATCCCGCGAGCGACAACATCCCTTGCGCGACCAGCTGGTTCGTCGCGTCGTCCTCCGCAAGGAGGATGCGGATCGCGCGCGGAGCGCAGCTTGCGGTCATGCGTCGCGCACGTCCGCCACGGGATTGGCGCCGAAATCGGGGCGCGCGAGAAAGACGAGGATGCGCGAGGCGGCTTCGTCGGGGGAGCTGAGCATTCCCTTCTCCTTCATGCCCACGAAGTTGCCGACGTCCGGGAATTGCGATGCGTCGGCGCTGCGCAGGTGCACCTGCATGTCGGTGTCGATCACGCCGGGGGCCAGCGACACGACCTTCGCCCCGTTCGGCCGCGCGGCTTCTTCCAGCGCCACGCAGCGGGTGAAGTGGTCCATACCCGCCTTGCCGGTGCAGTACGCGGCCTGGGATCCCATCGGCCGGCGGCCGAGTCCCGACGATATGTTCAGCACCTTGCGCGGCGCCGTCCACCCCTGCGTGGCGCGCAGGAACGCCGAGGTGAGCAGCATCGGAGCTTCGAGGTTGATGCGAAGCGATTCCGCCAGGTCGGCGGCCGGCAGCGCGGAGACAGGCCCGATGCGCGGCACCACCCCCGCGTTGTTGATGAGCGTGGCCGATGCGAGCGCCGATGCATCCTGCGACAAGAGCCACGTTTCCAGACGCGCTGCCGCGGTCTCCGAATGCGCCAGGTCCTGCGGCCATTGCTCGCACAGCCGCTCTTCGTCCTTCGCCAGCGACTGCAACGCGTCGCTCGTCTTGCGCGAGATGCACAACAGGTCGTGGCCCGCGGAGAGCAACTGCGTGGCGATGGCGAAACCCATGCCGCGCGAAGCGCCGGTGATGATGGTGAGGTGGCGTTTCATGGCGTGATCCTAGCGGTCAGAAGGGCGGTGTGCTCGAGAAGGTGAGCGGGGCGCCGGTGGCGGGGTGGCTGAATTCAATGCGGGACGCGTGCAGGAGCAGCCGCGTTGCGAGCGACTGGATGTCCGGCGGCGCGTAGAGCGCGTCGCCGAGGATGGGGTGGCCGAGGGCTTGCAGGTGGACGCGCAGCTGGTGGGTGCGGCCGGTGAGGGGGTTGAGGAGGATGCGGGTGGTGCTTGCGTCCAGGGAAAGAATGCGCCATCTCGTGATGCTGGGTTTGCCGGTCTGGTGGTCGATGATGCGCAGCGGCCGGCGTGGCCAGTCGGCTGCGATCGGCAGGTCGATCATCGACCAGCCATCGACCGCATCGGACTGCGTATCCAGTTTGCCGGCAACCACCGCGACATAGTGTTTGGCGATCTTGCCTACCGCGAAGGCCTTGGACAGCGCGCTCTGGGCCTGCGCGCCGCGAGCCATCACGAAAAGCCCGGAGGTCGCCATGTCCAGCCGGTGGACCACGCGGGCGTCTGCATAGACGGCCTGCGCGCGCAACGACGCGCAATCCTGCTTGTCGGGGCCCCGGCCCGGCACGCTGAGCAGGCCGCTCGGCTTGTCGAAGACCAGCAGGCACGCGTCCTCGTGCAGCAGGGTCAGGTCCTCGTTGGCCGCCGGGCCGGATAATTTGCGCATGAGCATGCTGTCCACCATCCCATTCTCGCTGCAGGCCATCCTGCTGCTCATCGCCTCCAACCTCTTCATGACCATGGCGTGGTACGGCCACCTGAAGAACCTCGCGACGGCGCCGTGGTACATCGCGGCGCTCATCAGCTGGGGCATCGCCCTCGCGGAATACCTGCTCCAAGTGCCGGCCAACCGCATCGGCTTCCAGCAGGCCGGCCTGTCGGTGGGGCAGCTGAAGATCGTGCAGGAGGTGATCACGCTCGCGGTGTTCGTGCCGTTCGCGGTGTTCTACCTGGACGAGCCGCTGAAGCTGGACTACCTGTGGGCGGCGTTCTGCATGATGGGCGCGGTGTATTTCATATTCCGCAACGCCTGAAAATCCGGGAAGCGGGCGCCAGTTACACTCGCCGCAATCCCCCGACCCCCCGATACCCCAACCAGGAGCGAAGCATGCTGTTCGGCAAGCTGCTGCCGCGAGAAGGCAATTTCTTCGAGATGTTCAACCAGCATGCCGATCGCATCGTGGAGGCGGCTCGCGCGTTCTCCCAGCTGGTGGCCAACTACAACGACCCGCACCTGCGGGAGCAATACAACCGCGACGTTGACAACGCCGAGCGCGCGGCGGACCGGGTGACGCACGACGTCAACCGGATGATCCACAAGACCTTCATCACGCCGATCGACCGCGACCAGATCCACAAGCTCATCAACACGATGGACGACGTGTGCGACCTGATCCAGGATTCGGCGGAGACGATGGCGCTGTACGACGTGCGCTTCATGACCGAGGAGATCACGCGCCTCACGGAGCTGAGCGTCAAGTGCTGCGACCGCGTGAAGGAAGCCGTGTACATGATCGGCAAGCTCGCTGATCCCGCCACGGCCGAAGCCGCGCTCAAGACCTGCGAGGAGATCGACAAGCTCGAGTCCGATGCCGACCGCGTGATGCGCTCGGCCATGAGCAAGTTGTTCCGCGAGGAGCCCGACACGCGCGAGCTCATCAAGCTGAAGGCGATCTACGAGCTGCTGGAGACGATCACCGACAAGTGCGAGGACGTCGCCAACGTCATCGAAGGCATCATCCTGGAAAATTCTTAAATCCAATGGAAGCCACGCAAGCAGCCCTCTGGCTGGTGATCCTGCTGGTCGTGTTGGCGGTCGCGTTCGACTTCATGAACGGTTTCCACGACGCGGCGAATTCGATCGCGACCGTGGTGTCGACCGGCGTGCTGCGGCCGAGCACGGCGGTGGCGTTCGCGGCGTTCTTCAACGTCGTCGCCATCCTGATCTTCCACCTGAGCGTGGCGGCTACCGTCGGCAAGGGCATCGTGCAGCCGGGCGTGGTGGACACGCACATCGTGTTCGGCGCATTGCTCGGCGCGATCACCTGGAACATCCTCACGTGGTACTACGGCATCCCCAGCAGCTCGTCGCACGCGCTGATCGGGGGCATCGTGGGCGCGGTGATCGCCAAGGCGGGCGCGAGTTCGCTGATCGCGGCGGGCATCTGGAAGACGGTGCTGTTCATCTTCGTCTCGCCGCTGCTCGGGTTCATCCTCGGCTCGCTGATGATGGTGATCGTGTCGCAGATCTTCCGGCGCGCGACGCCCTCGAAGATCGACCGGTGGTTCCGCCGCTTGCAGCTCGTCTCCGCCGGCGCGTACAGCCTGGGGCACGGCGGCAACGACGCGCAAAAGACCATCGGCATCATCTGGATGCTGCTAATCGCGACGGGGCACGCGCTGCCCGGCGCGGACAAGCCGCCGAGCTGGGTGATCTTCGCGTGCTACCTCGCCATCGGCGCGGGCACGATGTTCGGCGGCTGGCGCATCGTGAAGACGATGGGCCAGAAGTTGACGAAGCTGAAGCCGGTGCATGGGTTTTGCGCGGAGACGGGCGGCGCGTTGACGCTGTTCCTCGCCACGGCGTTGGGCATCCCGGTTTCCACCACGCACACCATCACGGGCGCCATCGTTGGCGTCGGCTCGACGCAGCGCGCAAGCGCCGTGCGCTGGGGTGTCGCGGGCAACATCGTGTGGGCGTGGATCTTCACGATCCCGGCCAGCGCCTTCGTGGCCGCGATCGCGTACTGGGTCAGCCTGCAGATTTTCTGATCAGCCGGCCATCCGGGGCGGGTTCGGGTGCAGTCGCGCCATCGAGAAACTGTCCACATAGCGGCCGTTCTTCAGGCCATAGAACTTGTGGCGGCCTTCCTCGATGAAGCCCATCGACTTGTAGAGCGCCATCGCGCGGTCGTTGTCCGCGTGTACGTGCAGCTCCACGCGCAGCACACCAGCCCAGTTGTCGGCCCAATCGAGCAGCCGCTCCATGAGCCGCCGGCCGATGCCACGTCCCTGCCATGCCGGGCTGATACCGATCCCGAGCATCCTCGTGTGCATGCGGCGCAATGCCATGCCCTGCGCGTGCAGCCCCGCGGAGCCGACGATCTCGTCGCCCGATACAGCGACCAGCTTGCAGCTGTGCGGCTCGATCTTCTGCAGGAATTCGAGCCGGGACGCGACCGGTGCATCCGGCGATTGCAGCAAGCCTTCGAACGTGCCGACCTGGCCGATGAGGGACGAGATGCGCGCGGCGTCTTCGGGCTCGGCGGGGCGGATCACAACGGGGTTGGCGTCAGCTTTGTGGGCCGTGTCCATGGCTTGTCTCCTGGTTGGGGATGAGGGACAGGCCACTGTAGGGCCACGATGCAGTACAGGGGAAATGCCGGCTCTGCATGGAACCATGCGGTAACCGGCGGGCGCGCGGTTGGCGGCGCTTACTGCGAGATCTTCCGGCCTTCCTCGACCTGGTACTCGAAGTACCTCTGGAAGCTGAAGGCGATGCTTGCCATCAGCACCGTCGTGCCCACCAGCAGCGAGAGGACCACGGCGCCGATGGTGAACCAGTTCGTCGCTCCGGCCGGCGCATCCGGCGCTGCGGCCCGATTGAAGCGCGCATTCCATTTCTCCGGCGTCATGAGCCCGTACACGATCGCGCACAGCGCGCAGCCCGCGATCGTGAAGCCGATCATCGGGATCAACACCCAGCTCCATGGATCGTCCAGACCGAACTGCTGCACGCGGGCGATGCCGTAGATGCCGAGCGCGGTGGGGATTGGAAGCAGCCAGCCGACGAGGTCGGTGAAGCCATGCAGGTAGAAGCGGTGCAGCCCGAGCGGGCCGCCGAGGAATGCAAGCCAAGCCGCGAGAGTCTTGTTCTTCATCCGGCCACCGGCTCTGGCGGCGTCGTGTTGCCCTCGCCGATGAATTTCTCCATGAGCACCACGTCCAGCCAGCGGCCGAACTTCCATCCGCAGGATTGGAGCGTGCCCACGTGGTTGAAGCCGTTCGTGCGGTGCACGCCGACCGAGCCGTGGTTGCCCGAGTCGCCGATCACGGCGATGAGCTTGCGCACGCCGGCCTCGCGCGCCTGGCGCTCCAGCTCGGCCAGAAGCGACTTCCCGAGACCCTTGCCGGCAGCGTCGGGGTGGAGATAGATCGAGTCTTCGGCGGAAAAGCGATAGGCCGGCCGGGGTTTGAACCACTGGCAGTAGGCGAATCCCAACACCTTGCCGCCGTCCTCGGCGACAAGGTAAGGCAGGCCCTTGGAAAGCACGTCCGCGCGGCGGGCCGTCATGTCGGTTTCAGTGGGCGGCGTGGTCTCGAAAGTGCCTGTGCCGTGGCTCACGTGGTGGCCGTAGATGGCCGTGATGGAAGGCAAGTCGGAGTCGTTGCTGGGGCGGATCGTGGTCATAAAGGCAGGAAACGTTATAATCGTGGGCTTTTCAGCGTGTCGCTGGCCGGGTGGCTATGTCGCGTGTCTCAACGCTGAACGAATTCACACTTCCACCCGAAGGATAAATCATGGTCGTCATTCGACTTTCTCGCGGCGGCGCCAAGGCCCGTCCTTTCTTCAACATCGTCGTTGCCGACAAGCGCGTGCGTCGCGACGGCCGCTTCATCGAGCGTATCGGGTTCTACAACCCGATCGCCAAGGGCGCCGAGGAAAGCATCCGCATCGCCCAGGACCGCCTGACGTACTGGCGCGGCGTGGGCGCGCAAGCTTCTCCGACCGTGGAGCGCCTGATCAAGCAAGCGGCCGACAAGACGGCCCCGGCCGCCAAGGCCGCCTGATGGCATGACGCCCGGTCTCGAGCCTGCTGAACTTCCAGCGGATGCCATCGAAGTCGGGCGCATCGCCGATGCCTGGGGCATCAAGGGGTGGTTTAAGGTGCTGCCCCACAGCGCTTCGCCCGAAGCGCTTTTTTCTTCCAAACGCTGGTACCTCCTGCCGACCGAAAGAGGCTTGAAAACCTTTTCGGGGGCGGTGCTCCTGCGCGTTCGCGAAGCGAAGGAACATTCCGATACGGTCGTGGCCAGCGCGCACGACGTCGATGACCGCACCGCCGCCGAGGCGCTTCGCGGCGCGCGGATTTTCGTGCCGCGGTCGAGTTTCCCTACCGCGTCCACGGACGAGTACTACTGGGTCGACCTGATCGGCCTGGAAGTCGTCAACCGCGAAGGCGTTGCGATGGGAACGGTGCGCGAGTTGCTGTCCACCGGACCGCAGACCGTGCTGGTGCTGGAGTACGAGCAGGACGGCAAGCCGCAGGAGCGGATGATCCCGTTCGTCTCGGCCTTCGTGGACAACGTGGACCTCCCCGGCAAGCGCATCACCGTGGACTGGCAGGCGGACTACTGACGCCGGGATCGGGATTGCCCATGCGATTCGACGTCATCACGCTGTTTCCCGAACTGTTCGCGCCGTTTCTCACGAGCGGCGTGACGCGGCGGGCGTACGAGTCCAAATTGGTCGACGTGCGCCTGTGGAACCCGCGAGATTTCGCGGAGGGCAACTACAAGCGAGTCGATGACCGGCCGTTCGGCGGCGGCCCTGGCATGGTGATGATGGCGGCGCCATTGGCGGCATGCCTGGCCGCGATCCGCGCCGAAAGGGCGGATACCGCGCCGGTGGTGCTGTTTTCGCCGGTGGGTGCGCGACTGGACCATCCGGGGGTCGAGGGCTGGTCGGCAAGCCAGGGCGCCGTTCTCCTGTGCGGCCGCTACGAGGGCGTCGACCAGCGCTTCATCGATCGCTACGTGGATGTGCAGCTCAGCCTTGGGGACTTCGTCCTGTCCGGGGGGGAAGTCGCGGCGATGGCCTTGCTGGACGCCGTGGCGCGACTGCAGCCGGGCGTGCTCGGCGACGGCGACAGCCACCAGTTCGACAGCTTCAACCCCGCCCTGGACGGCCTGCTGGATTGCCCGCATTACACGCGCCCGGAGGACTGGGAGGGCGCCCGGGCGCCGGCCGAACTGCTTTCCGGCCACCATGTCCAGATCGAGCGCTGGCGCCGGGACCGGCGCCTGGAGATCACGGCGCGCAACCGCCCGGATCTGGTCCAGGCCGCCCGGGCCGCAGGTCGCCTCACGAAGGCCGACGAGGCATTTCTGACCAAGCTCGCCTGACTGGTTATAATCAAAGGCTTTTCGATCCTCTGTCGGCCGTGGCTTCCCGTTGGTTGCCATCATCTGAGTAGCGCGAGCAAGAACGAAATCAAGGTAACGTCATGAACCTCATTGAAACCCTCGAGCAAGAGGAAATCGCCCGTCTGGGCAAGAAGATCCCCGAATTCGCCCCCGGCGACACGGTGATCGTCAGCGTCAACGTCGTCGAAGGCACCCGCAAGCGCGCGCAGGCTTTCGAAGGCGTCGTGATCGCCAAGCGCAATCGCGGCCTGAACAGCGGCTTCACGGTGCGCAAGATCTCCAGCGGCGAAGGCGTGGAGCGTACGTTCCAGACCTACAGCCCGCTGATCGCCGGCATCGAAGTCAAGCGCCGTGGCGATGTGCGCCGCGCCAAGCTGTACTACCTGCGTGACCGCAGCGGCAAGTCGGCCCGCATCAAGGAAAAGCTGGCCCACCGCAACAAGCCCGCGGCACCGGCCGCAGCCGCCGAGTAAATCGCCGGCCCCCAGCGAAAGCCGCTACGAGCGAAATGCTGGTGGCGGCTTTTTGCATTGGGGCCCGCCCAAAATCATTTCATGCGCATCGACGCTTCCGTCCCGCCCGACACGCCGCTGTCCAAGCTGCCGAATTTCGACCCACGCACGGTGCCGGTCGTCGGCGTCGACTCGCACCTGCCTTTGGTTGCGGACGCCGCGATGACGGGGGACGCGTTGCGCGCCCGTTTCGCATCGCCGCCGAAGTGGGAGCCGGAGCTCTGGGCCGAACCCAGGTTCTCCGAGCGCAAGACCGCCCAGGCTTCCGTGCTCATCGGGATCGTGATGCGCGAGCGGCCCACGGTGGTGCTCACCGAGCGCACCACCCACCTCTCCACGCATTCCGGCCAGGTCGCCTTCCCGGGAGGCAAGCGCGACGACACGGACACCGACGCCGCCCACACGGCGCTGCGTGAGGCCCAGGAAGAGATCGGCCTCGCGCCGGAGTTCATCGAAGTGATCGGGCAGATGCCGACGTACCGCACGGGCACGCAGTTCATCATCACGCCCGTGGTTTCGCTCGTGCGGCCCGAACACAGCATCACGATCAACCCCTTTGAAGTCGCCGATGCGTTCGAGGTGCCGCTGGATTTCCTCATGAACCCCGCGCACCATCGCCGGCACTTCGTCGAATGGAACGCGGGGCGCCGCGAGTGGTTCTCCATGCCCTACATGGACGGGACCACGGAGCGCTTCATCTGGGGCGCGACGGCCGCGATGCTGCGGAATTTTTACCGCTTCCTGAGCGCGTAGCGCGGATCGCGACGCGGCGCGCGCCATTTATGATGGCTGGACCATGAGTTTCTTCGCCATCCTTTTCGCGCTGCTGCTCGAGCAGGTACGCCCGCTGGCGAGGCACAACCCGATCCACGCCGGCCTGCGCGGGTGGGCGCGCTGGGTCAGCCGCAATTTCGACGCGGGCAAGCCGCAGCACGGATGGATCGCCTGGACACTGGCGACCGTCGTTCCATCGGCCGCGGCGCTAGGCATCCACTGGGCCTTGTTGCTGCTCATCGGCTGGCCCGCGGCCGTGGTCTGGGGCGTGGCGGTGCTCTACGTCACGCTGGGATTCCGCCAGTTCAGCCACCACTTCACCGACATCCGCGACGCGCTCGATGCGGGCGACGAGCAGCGGGCTCGCGAGCTGTTGGCGCAATGGCAGCAAGTCGACGCGAGCGAATTGCCACGCAGCGAGATCGTGCGGCACGTCATCGAATATTCGGTGCTCGCCGCGCACCGCCATGTGTTCGGCGTGCTCGCCTGGTTCTCGGTGCTGGCCGCTTTCGGCTTCGGTCCGGCGGGCGCGGTGTTCTATCGCATGAGCGAATTCGTCGGCCGCTACTGGAGCTATCGCAGCCGCATGCAGACGCAACCTGCGAGCGAGGCACTGCAATCCTCCGCCGCGCGTGCGTGGCATGTGGTGGACTGGTTGCCGGCGCGCGCTACCGCGCTGGCCTTCGCGGTCGTCGGCAGCTTCGAGGAAGCGATCGATTGCTGGCGCAACCATGCGCAGCGTTTCCCCGACGACAACGACGGCGTGATCCTGGCCGCGACTTCCGGCGCCGTGAACGTGCGGCTGGGCGGAGAGGCGCTGCGTTCCGCCTTCGCGCCGAACTCATCGCAGGGATTCCGCACGGCGGAAACGGCGCCGTTCGCCGATAGCGAAAGCACGCCGGGGCGCGAGGCGGAGATCGGCCACCTGCGCAGCATCGTCGGCCTGGTGTGGCGATCCGTGGTGCTGTGGATGGCGCTGCTCGCGCTCCTCACTCTCGCGCGGTTGCTCGGGTAGTCAGAACCGCTCGGGCTGCGACAGCTCGGCGAACAATTCCTTGTAGATGCGATAGCGCGACGGCGTGATCGTCGTGGGGCCGGGCTCGCCGCCTAGCGCCGCGATCACGTCGCAACCCGGCTCGTGCAGGTGCGTGCAGTTGTAGAACTTGCAGTTGCCCAGGTGCTGGCGGAAATCCGGCATGCAGGCGGCGAGCTGCATCGGCTCGATGTGGTTCAGGCCGAACTCCTGGAAGCCCGGCGAGTCGATCAGCGCTGTGTCGCTCGCCTTGTCGATCCAGTACCAAGTCGTGCTCGTCGTTGTGTGCTTGCCAGAGTTCAGCGCCTGCGAGATTTCGCGCGTTTGCGCGGTGGCGCCCGGCACGAGCAGGTTGGTGAGGGTGCTCTTTCCCGCGCCGGAAGGGCCGAGCACCAGCGTCGTCTTGCCTTCGAGGTGCTTGAGCAAATGCTCGCGGTCCACATCGCCCGAGAGCCGCAGCGACAGCGGGAGCACGCCGTAGTGCATGTGCTGGTAGGGCAGCAGACGTGCCCAGGCTCGCTCGAAGGGCTCGACGAGATCGCTCTTGTTCAGCGCGATGAGCGGCGTGATCTTCTCGGCTTCGGCGGCGATCAACGCGCGGGCCAGCTGGCTCTCGGAGAACTCAGGCTCGGCGGCGATGAGGATCAGCACCAGGTCGAGGTTGGCGGCGAAGGACTTGGTGCGGATCTCGTCCTGGCGGTAGAAGAGGTTGCGGCGCTCGTCGATCTTCTCGATCGTGCCTTCGTCGTGCGACACCTGCCAGCGCACGCGGTCGCCCACGACGACGCTGGTCTTCTTGCCGCGCGGATGGCAGATGACGCGTTCGCCTTCCGGGGTTTCGACGAGGCAATGCCGGCCATGGCTCCCGACCACGAGGCCCTGACTGGGCGAAGGACGCTCAGCCAAGATGGCGCCCCCTCATGCGAGCAACGCGTCGATTTGCGCCGCGCATTCGAAATCCGTTTCGGACAAGCCCTTCACGTCGTGCGTGTTGAAGCGCACGACGCAGCGGCTGTAGTGGACCGAGAGGTCAGGGTGGTGGTCCTGCGTGTTCGCGATGAACGCCACCGCGTTCACGAAGGAAATCGTCTCGTGGTAATTCGCGAAGGTGAAGGTCTTTTCGATCGCGACATCGGCGCCGTCGCCGGAGAGCTTCCAGCCCGGCGCGGCGGACAGGCGCGTGACGATCTCGGTCGCGGTAAGCGCGCGGCGCGGCAGCAGCGACCAATCCTTCTTTTTCATCATCGTGGTCATGCGGCGCCTCCTGCGGCCATGCGTGCGAGGCGTTCAGATGCCGGTGGATGGGAGTAGTAGAACTTCACGAAGACGGGGTCGGGTGTGAGCGTCGAGGCGTTGTCTTCGTACAGCTTGAGCAGTGCGGTGGACAGGTCGCCGCCACTGGTCTGCCGGACGGCGTACGCGTCGGCTTCGAACTCGTGCTTGCGCGACAGGCGCGCCATCGCCGGCGAGATGAAGAAGGTGAACACGGGCACGGCGAGCAGGAAGAGCAGCAGCGCGAGCGCGTCATTCGGTCCGGTCATGTTGGGAGCAACGCCCAGGCCAAGGTAGAACCACGCTTGCGTGGACAACCAGCCGAGCAGGGCGAAGCCGGCGAGGCTCATCGCGAAGAGTCCCGCGATGCGCTTGATGATGTGCTTGTGCTTGAAGTGGCCGAGCTCGTGCGCGAGCACCGCATCGACTTCGCCCGGCGAGAGCTTGGCCAGCAACGTGTCGTAGAACACCACGCGCTTCGCCGCACCGAAGCCGGTGAAATACGCATTGGCGTGCGCGCTGCGTTTGCTGCCATCCATCACGAACAAACCCTTCGCGGCGAACCCACAGCGCGCCATGAGTTCCGTCACGCGCGCCTTCAACGTTTCGTCATCGAGTGGCTTGAACTTGTTGAACAGCGGCGCGATGAAGGTCGGGTAGACCACGAGCAGCAGCAGATTGAATCCCATCCACACGCCCCAGGCCCAGAGCCACCAGAAGCTGCCCGCGGCGCCCATCAACCAGAGGATCAACGCGACGATCGGCAGGCCGATGGCTGCGCCGATGAGCGTCGATTTGACGAGGTCCGCGAGCCAGAGCTTCAGGCTCATCTTGTTGAAGCCGAAGCGTTCCTCGATCACGAATGTTTGATAGAGCGTGAGCGGCAGATCCAATGCGCCGCTGATGAGCGCAAAGCATGCGAGCAGCGCGAGTTGCTGCGACATGCCGCTTCCCATCCAGTCATGCAGGGCCTGGTTGAGCGCGTTCAGTCCGCCGAGCAGTGTCCAGCCCAGCAGCACGGCAGCGCCGAAAGCCAACTCCAGCAGGCCGAAACGGGTCTTGCTGACGGTGTAATCGGCGGCCTTCTGATGCGCGGCGAGCGAGACGGTCCTGTCGAACGGCTGAGGCACGGCATCGCGGTGGCGCGCCACGTGGCGAATCTGCCGGGACGCCAGCCAGAGCTTCACGACGATCCCCGCGAGCAGGAACGCGGCGAAGGCAAGCGTGAGGATGTAGGGGGCGGTCATTACCCTCAAGTTTAGGTCATGGGCGACAATCGCAAGGATGTCCGATACCGCACCCGCCACGCCCCCCGCCCTCGCGAAGAGCGACCAGAATCTCGTCTGGATCGACTGCGAAATGACGGGGCTCGACCCCGGAGTCGACCGCCTCATCGAGATCGCCGTCATCGTCACCGGACCCAACCTCGAGCCGCGCATCGAAGGGCCCGTCCTCGTGATCCACCAGAGCGACGCGCAGCTCGACAAGATGGACAACTGGAACAAGGGCACGCACGGCCGCAGCGGCCTCATCGACAAGGTGAAGGCCTCCGTCGTCACCGAAGCGCAGGCCGAGCAGCAGATCATCGAGTTCATGGCGAAGTACGTGCCCAAGGGCGTGACGCCGATGTGCGGCAACACCATCGGCCAGGACCGGCGCTTCCTCGTGAAGTACATGCCGAAGCTCGAAGCGTTCTTCCATTACCGCAACGTCGACGTGAGCACGCTGAAAGAGCTGGCCAAGCGCTGGCGCCCCGACATCTACGCGTCGTTCAAGAAGCAGCAAAAGCACACGGCGCTGGCGGATGTGCACGAATCGATCGACGAACTCGTGCATTACCGCGCGGGCTTTCTCGTCCTCGAAAGCCCGCAGGCAGTTGCGGGAAAACCCTAGACGTGCGATAATCGCTGGCTTGGCTCAGAGGTACACCGATACCGCAGCCTTCGTGCATCTCCCTTCACACACCGGCCCGCCGAATTTGAATCGGGCCTCCAGAGGCGGACTTTCAGCAAAAGTCCAGGCGCCCTGACAGTCGTTTGATGGTTGATGTCTTTTAACCATTGACGACTAGCGTCCATCCACGGTGGACGCGTGTGGAATATTCATGACCGACACTTTTGAAGTGCAGGGCGACTTCGCGCCTGCCGAATCCATCAACGACACCATTTCGTTCGACGACGCCCCCGTGCATGTCATCGAAGATACGGCTGTCATCGAAGACACCCCCGTGGTGCCCAACGGCTTCCTGAAGCTGGGCCTGGCGCCCGAGCTGATTCGCGCCATCGAGGATCTGGGCTTCACCCAGCCCACCGGCGTGCAGGAACAGACCATCCCCCTGGCCATGGCCTCGGAAGACGAGGACGCCAAGTTCATCGACCTGATGGTCTCCAGCCAGACCGGCAGCGGCAAGACCGCGGCCTTCCTGCTGCCCGTGCTGCACACGC
>JAZKIF010000059.1:39221-72502 GCA_040385005.1 Pseudomonadota bacterium | reverse complement strand
TTCGGCGCAGGAGCGGAGCGACGCAGCCGAACGCCGTAGCCGCGCCGCAGCCCGCCCGCGCGCAGCTTTGCCGCCCGGATCATTCGAGTGCGCCAAAAGGCGCGCCCTCCTGCCGCAGAAATAGTGTGAACACGCACTAGACGAATTCGATGCCCGTCTGCGCGAGGCCCGTGAGGTTGATGTGCGCCTCGTTCGTCGGCAGCGACGCCGCCAGCACGCCGAGGCTGCCGCTGGTCTGGCTGTGGTTGTCCAGCAGGGCGGTGTATTGCGCGAGCAGCTCGGGCGAGGGCGCGCCGCCGATCACGTTGCCATACAGCAGGTTGACCACGGCCGCGGAACTGTTGGAGCTCGCGCGCAGCTGGAAGGTGATCGCGAGCTGCATCAGGTCCTGGTAGCTCATGCCGCCGTCGAGATAGCCAAGGCCGATGCCGACGTATTCCCGGATCGAGAGCGACGCGCTGCCGAACACCGCGCCGATGATGCGCGCCACGTTGCCCGCGTTGCCGTCGAGATCCAGCGCGACGCGCGCATCGGAGAAGTGGAGGCGCTCGACGGAGGACAGCGTGTCCGTGCCTTCGGCCGCGCCGGCGACCGTGAAGCCGGTGTCGATCTTCGAAACCGTGTAGCCCGATCGCGCACCCGTGTAGAACGCGGTGTCGATGCCGGCTCCGCCATTGAGCGTGTCGTTGCCGCCGCTGCCCGTGATCGAATCGTTTCCTTCAAGTCCCAGCACCGTGTCTCCAGCGCCCGTACCCAACAGCGTATCGGCGTTGGACGTCCCCGTGATGGTGCTCGCGGTGAGCGGCGACAGGCGCAGCAGCGATCCGCCGTCTCCGTCGCTCACCAGGACCGACATTGCATCGACGCCCGGATGCAAGGTCATGTGGATGGTTTCGGGTGCGTTGCTCGCGAAGCCCCACTGGCCGTCCGTGTTCGTCACGATGTTGATCGTCGCGGCGCCGGTCGCCGGGTCCCACGTGTAGTTGCCCCACTCGATGCCGCTGGTGCCGGTGGGATCGTGGGCCACGGTGCCCTTGTCCGCGACGAGCAAGGTGCCGTTCGCGAGGAAGGTGAACACGATCTGGTCGGTGCCGCCGTCGCCCGCGGAAGCTGGGGACCAGGAGCCCACGACCGAGTCCGGCGGGGACAGCAGCCGGGGGACGGCGAGCGGTTCTTCCGACCCGAAGAAGGTGAGTGTGTCGCCCGAGACCGTCGCGCTGGTCACGCCCGAGTGGGAAAGGCCCCAATCGCCATCGGTGTTGACGCCGAAGGACATCGCGAGGGCGCCCGTGCCCTCGTTCCACGTGTATTGGCCCCACTCCAGGCCGCTCTGGCCCCCGGGACCGATCGAGCCGTCACCCTTGTCCGCGATGAGGAACGATCCATCCGCGAGGAAGGTGAACGCCACACGGTATTGCTCAAGGTACCAGCTGCCGACAATCGCCTGGGTCATGACTGCTCCTGGGTGTTGCCCGCCAATGTAGGAGCAATGCGCGGGCCGCACTAGCCCCTGACACTGCCACCTTCTTGGTACTTACCCTCGCGGGCGAGTCCGTTTGACTACGCCACGAACCGCAGCGTGAACGCCGGCTTGCGCTCGCCCACCTGCGTGCCTCGCGCGTTGGCGATGGCCTCGCTGCGCCACGGCCGCAAGTCCTCGCGCTGGCGCGCATCGAGCCAGCCGAGCTGGTCGAGCACGGCCACGACCGCTGCGTTGACGGCCATCTTGTTCCCGTCCGAGATCTTCAGCGCGAATGCCTGCCCGCGGCTGCGGCTCGCGAAGGCCTGCATGCCGTCGGCACCCGCCTTGGTCACCCAGTCGCCGCGGCCCGCGCGCATGAACGCCTGGTCGCTTCGATGGGTGCCCGAGACGAGGTCGGGATGCGCGGTCATGGCATCCGTCAATTGCGCGAAGCTCTCGCCGAACTCGCCGTCCGACGCGCCGCTGGAAAGCCGTGCATAACCACGCGCGAGGTTGGCGAGCGGAACCGCGTAGTTCGGGGCCGAGCAGCCGTCCACGCCGATCTTCAATTCGTCGGGCGCGAGACCCACGGCGCGCGCGACGTCGCGGCGGATCGCCTGCTGCAGCGGATGCCCCGGCGCGAGGTAGTTGCCGACCGGCCAGCCTTGCTGCACGCAGTGCGCGAGAAAGCCCGCATGCTTGCCGCTGCAGTTGTTGTGGCGCTCGTCCACCACCGCCGGCGCCGGGCCGACGCCCTGCTCGACGTAGTACGGCACGTGGCAGCCGCACTGCAGCGTCTTGTACGTGAGTCCGGACTTGTCCAGCATGCCTTGCACCTGCGCGACGTGCATCGGCTCGCCGCTGTGGCTCGCGCACATCATCGCGACGTTCTCGCGCGAGAAACCGAACAGCTGCGGCCCGCCCGCCTGCATGAACGGCAGCGCCTGCAGGGCCTTCAGGCATGAGCGCGTGAACACCGTGCGCATCGGGTCGCCGGCGCTCGCCAGCACGCGGCCCTGCGTGTCCACCACGGCGACGGCGCCGAAGTGGATGGATTCCAGCGTGCCGCCGCGGTACAGCTCGATGAGGGGGACGAGGGAGGTCATGTGCGGGATTATCCTCACCCGCGCATCCCCGACAATCGGCGCATGCCCGATCTCCGCTCGCCCCTGCAGGCCCAACTCGTCGAGTGGCAAGTCGCCGTCGGCGCGCCGGTGCAGGCGGGCGACGTGGTGGTGATCCTCGAGGCGATGAAGATGGAGCACGAGGTGCGGGCACCGCTGACCGGCGAAGTCAGGGAGCTGTTCTTCCAGCCCGGGGACCTGGTGAATGAAGGCGACGTGCTGGCCCGATTCGCGGCCACCACGAGCGCACCCGTGGCAACCTCGCCGGCCGCGAATTCCAGCGCCTCCCCAGCCGGGGAAGAGCCGGCGATTCGACCCGACCTCCAACGCGTCCTCGACCGCCACGCCCTCACGCTCGACGCTGCCCGTCCGCAAGCCGTCGCGCGCCGCCGCGAACGCGGCCAGCGCACGGCGCGCGAGAACATCACCGACCTGTGCGATGCCGGCAGCCTCGACGAATACGGCGCGCTCGCGGTGGCCGCGCAGCGCAGCCGCCGTACCGACGACGACCTGATGCGCAACACGCCGGCGGACGGCATGGTCACCGGCGTCGGCGCCATCAACGGCGCGCTGTTCGGCCCCGACAAATCACGCGCCGTGGTGATGGCCTACGACGCCACGGTCCTGGCGGGCACGCAAGGGATGCGCAACCACCAGAAGACCGACCGCATGCTGGGCCTCGCGCTGCGCAACCGCTGGCCGGTGGTGCTTTTCGCCGAAGGCGGCGGCGGGCGCCCCGGCGACACGGACATGCCGATCGTCGCGGGGCTGCACGTGACGACCTTCGCGAATTTCGCGCGCCTCAACGGACAGGTGCCCGTCGTCGGCATCGTCTCGGGCCGCTGCTTCGCGGGCAACGCGGCGCTGCTCGGCTGCAGCGACGTGATCATCGCCACCGAAGACAGCAACATCGGCATGGGCGGCCCGGCGATGGTGGAAGGCGGCGGACTGGGCGTTTTCGCGCCGGAACAGATCGGCCCGGCGGGCGTGCAGCACGGCAATGGCGTGATCGACATCCTGGTGAAGGACGAGGCCGCCGCCGTAGCCGCGGCACGCCAATACCTTTCGTACTTTCAGGGGAGCGTGGCGCAATTCGATGCGCCCGATGCGAACCTGCTGCGTGACGTGGTCCCGGAAAACCGCCTGCGCGTCTACGAGACCCGCGCCGCCATGGCGGGCCTGGCCGACACCGGCTCGCTACTCGAATTGCGCACCGGCTTCGGCAAGGGAATCCACACCGCGCTCGCCCGGATCGAAGGACGCCCCGTCGGCCTGATGGCGAGCAATCCGCTGCACCTGGGCGGCGCCATCGATGCCGATGCCGCCGACAAGGCCGCGCGCTTCATGCAGCTGTGCAACGCGCACGGCCTGCCGCTGGTGAGCCTGGTCGACACGCCAGGTTTCATGGTCGGCCCCGAGATCGAGGAGCACGCGCAGGTGCGGCACGTGAGCCGGATGTTCATCGCGGCGGCGCACCTGCGAGTGCCGTTCTTCGCGGTCGTGTTGCGCAAGGGCTACGGCCTGGGCGCGATGGCGATGACGGCCGGCGGCTTCCACGAGCCCGACTTCATCGCCGCCTGGCCGACCGGCGAGTTCGGCGCGATGGGCCTGGAAGGCGCCGTCAAGCTGGGCTTTCGCAAGGAGCTGGACGCCGCGGCCCCGGGCGAGGAACGCGATGCGCTGTACCAGCAGCTGGTGGCGCGCCAGTACGAGAACGGGCAGGCGCTCAACATGGCCGCCACGCTGGAAATCGACGCCGTGATCGACCCGGCGGCCACGCGCGGCTGGCTCGCGCGGGGCCTCGCGGCGGGCAGGCGCGCAACGCCCTGGGGTCCATCCGTGGACACCTGGTAGATCAGCGGGCATCATGGGTTCGCTGTAGATTTGAAAGCCGCTGTGTCGACGCGCCGGATATTGATGTTGTTCGCGAGGTTGCTCGTTACGTGCGCCGCCTGCCTGGGCGGGGCCGGGCCGTCGCTCGCCGCCACGGCGGGTCCGCCCGCCATCCACCTCGCCCCGGGCGGCGGACCGTTCTCGCTGGCGGAACTCCCGCAGGTGGTCGCGCCGCGTGGCGCCGTGTCGCTCGCGGATGTCGCATCCGGACGCCAGGCCTTTCGCCTCGTTGCGCAGGATGCGCCCATCGTGCAGCTCTCCGCGGACGACGAACTCTGGATTCCGATGCGCCTGCACAACGCGTCGGACCAGCCGGCCGCCTGGCAACTCCAGCTCCCGCAGCCCTCGCTGGACGAAGTGACGCTGTTCGAGTCGCGCGGCGGCCGGCGCTGGAGCGAGAGCGCCGCCGGCGACCGCGTGGCGCAATCGCTCTGGCCGCGGCACGGGCGCTATGCGCGCTTCGATTTGCGGCTCGAGCCGCGCGAGACCCGCCAGTTCGTCGTTCGCGTGCGCAACGCGGTACCCACGCCCGTGCCGGCGCGCCTGATCACGGATGCGGCGGCAGAAGAGGCCGAGCAGGTCGCGAACCTCGGTTTCGGCCTGGTGCTGGGCACGCTCGCCCTGCTCGTCGTGGCCTGCCTGGTGCAGGCCGCGATCTACCGCGATGCCGCGTACTTCCTCTATGGCGCGTATGCGTTGCTGCTTGGCTTCGCGTTCTCCGCGATCTCCGGCCTGACCTCGCAGTACCTCTGGGGCGACGCGGTCGAATGGGCGGATGCGTCCAAGGCCGTGTTCCCCGTGGCCGCGGCCGGCGTGTCGGTTTTTCTCGTGCGGGCGCTGTGCCGGGTGCGCACGCGCGGCACGGCATTGGCCAATGGTTCGGCCGTGCTCGGCGCGGGGGTGCTGGCGGTCGCCGTGGCTTTCGCGCTGGTGCGCGTCGCTTCGCCGCACGCGATGGCGCTGGCGATGGGCATCGCCGCCCTCACCGTGCTGGGCATGGGGTTGTGGACCTGGCGGCGCGGTGACCCGGTGGGGCTGTGGGTGCTCGTCGCGCACGCGCCGCTGATTGCCCTCACGGCGCTCGTGCTGCTGCGCATGTTCGGCATCGCGCCGCTGCCGTTCGATTCGAGCGTGGGAACCTCAATGGCCATCGGCGCGATCCTGCCATTGCTGCTCTATGCGCTGCACCAGCGCTCGCGCGAGTTTCTCGCGGTGCAGGAGCGCGCGCGGGAAATGCCGTCGATCGATCCGCTCACCGGCCTGCTCGCCTCGCGCATGTTCACCGACCGCGTGCGCGCGGCGGTGCGGCGCTACCAGCGCAGCCGGCACAACGCGGCGGTGCTGTACATCCGCGTCACGAACCACCCGCGCATCCGCGAGACGCACGGAAGCGCCGCGGCGGAGCAGACGATGATCCGCGCCGCGATCCGGCTCCAGCGGCTGATGCCCGATGCGGACTGCATCGGCCGCGTCAACGAGAACACCATCGGCGTGATCGTGGAGACCCTCACGATGCGCGCGGCGTTGATGGAGCGGGCGTCGCGCCTCGTCGCACACGGGCTGATGCCGCTGAAGGACCTGGTGCCGGAGATCATCCTGAACCTGCACGTCGCGGGCAACGTGTTCTCGGAAAACCTGCTGGAGGCGCCCGCGCTCCAGCAGGCGCTGGAAAACGCGCTGGCCTCCATGTCGGCGCGCACGCGCCGGCCGATCCGCTTCCTCGAGCCGGGCGTGAGCCGGCCCGTGGCGCTGGAGGGCGACGACGATGGCGGCGATGACGACGTGCCCACGGTGATGATGGACATGCGCTCGGCCTGATCCTGCCGGCCTTTGAGCCAAAATCGCGGGCATGACCGCCATCGAGATCGAAGCCATCGAGCGCGCCACCGTCGCCGCCGTATCGCCCAGCGCGCAGGAGGAGATTCCCGGCTGGCTGTTGCCGTTCGACACGTCCACCGTCGTGCGTTCCAAGAGCGCAGTGCCGCTGTCCCACGCGGCGCCCGATCCCGCGGCGCTGCGGGAAATCGAATCGCGCTATGCCGCGCGCGGGCTGCGCACGATCCTGCGTTTGCCCGCCACGTCCACGTTCGACGGATGCCGTGGCCAGTTGTCGGCACGCGGCTGGGTCGAGGGCAAGCCCACGCTGGTTCGCACCGCGCTCGCGCAAGATGTCTTGCGCGTGACGCAGGCCCCGCATGCGCGGACGGCCGATCGCCCCGACGCGGGCTGGGCCGCCGTCTTCACCGGCGAAGGGTTCGACCCGTTCGATGGCGCGAGCCGCGTCGCCAACCTGAGTCGCGCCCCTGGCGCATTGTTCGCGAGCGTGTTGGAAAACGGCGTGACCATCGCCGCCGGCATGGGCGCGTACAGCCATGGCTGGGGCAGCGTGCACGGCATGCGCACCGCCCGACACGCGCGCGGCCGCGGTCTCGCGGGCCAGGTGCTCGCCGCGCTGGCCCAGGCCGCGATCGACCGCCAGATGCCGCGCCTGTTCCTGCAAACCGAGGCGGGCAACGAAGCCGCGAACGCCCTCTACACCCGCGCCGGTTTCACCACCGCCTGGACCTACACCTACTGGACACTTCCCGCATGACCGAGACCTTCCACATCCGCAAGGCGACGGCGCACGACGCCGACCACATCGCCGGCTTCAACGCCGCCATGGCGCTGGAGACCGAGCACAAGCGCCTCGTGCCCGCACTCATCGGCGCCGGCGTGCGCCGCTTGCTGGGCGATGCGTCGCTGGGCTTTTACGTGGTGGCGGAGCGGGACAGCGAAGTCGTGGGCTGCCTGCTGGTGACCAACGAGTGGAGCGACTGGCGCAACGGGCTTTTCTGGTGGATCCAGAGCGTGTACGTCGTGGAGAACGCGCGCCGGCAAGGCGTGTACCGCGCGATGTACGACCACATCCGGGGCCTCGCGAAAGCCGATCCGGGGATCTGCGGCTTCCGGCTGTACGTGGAGAAGGACAACGCGCAGGCGCAGCGCACGTACCAGTCGCTGGGGATGTCGGCGACGGATTACCTGATCTACGAAGAGTTGAAGCCCGGTGTGAAGTACTTCGACTGAGGCGCTTCGCGACATCCTGTCGCTTCCATCGGCAGTTCGTCGCAAAATAGATGCCTTTTCCCGGAGGCGTGCGTACAGTCCGCCCCTGGCGCGGGCGGGACTGCAAAACAGGCTCCGCCCCGGTATCGACAGAGGTCAAAAACCTGGAGGGGTTTCCCGTGCGTTTGCTATTCATCGTTCTGGCGTTGTCCGCCACGCTTTCCGCCTGCAACCGGGGCGCCGGCGCGGATGCCAAGGCGGCCATCGCCCCCGCCGCGCTCCTGATCGCCCCTGAGGACGTCATCACCCTCAAGCCCACGGCCGTGTCCGCGGGCCCGCTGATCACCGGCAGCGTCCAGCCGGATCGCCGCGCCGACCTGCGCGCCGAAGTCTCGGCGGTCGTCCTGGGCGTCCTCAAGGAAAACGGCCAGGCCGTGCAGAAGGGCGATCTGCTGGTCCGCCTGGACGACACGTCGATCCGCGACGGCCTGTCCGCCGCGCAGGAAGCCGAGCGCGCGGCCACGCAGGCCGCCGACCAGGCCGAGCGGCAGTTCCAGCGGCTGAAGACGCTGCGCGAATCCGGCATGACGTCGGCGCAGCAGATGGAAGACGCCGAAATCCGCCGCAACACGACGCACAGCGATCTCTCGGCCGCCAAGGCCCGCGTCGTGCAGGCTCGCCAGCAATTGCAGCGCACCGAAGTGCGCGCGCCGTTCGAAGGCATCGTCGCCGAGCGCAAGGTTTCCGCGGGGGACACGGCGCAGGTCGGCAAGGAACTGCTCAAGGTGATGGACCCGCGCAGCCTGCGCTTCGAGGGTCTCGTTTCATCGGACGCGATCCAGTCGATCAAGGCCGGGCAGTCGGTGAGCTTTCGCGTGAACGGCTACGGCGCGCAGGATTTCGCGGGCCGCGTGCGGCTGGTTGCGCCGACCGCCAACCCGACGACGCGCCAGGTGGAAGTGCTGGTGGACATCAATGGCGAGGCGCCCGCGCGCCTGGCCGGCCTGTACGCTGAAGGCCGGGTCGAAGCATCGTCCAACACCGCGCTCGTCATCCCTGCTTCCGCCCTCGTGCGCGAGGGCGACAAGGCCTGGGCGTGGCGCTTGCAAGGCGGCACGATCAAGAAGGTGGCGCTGACCCTGGGCGAGCGCGACACGCGCCGCGGCGACTACGTGGTGACGGCGGGCCTCGCCGACGGCGACCGGCTGCTGCGCCATCCCGGCCCGACGCTCAAGGACGGCCAGGTGGTGCAGGCGACGACTTCGGCGGTGGCGGCCTCGACGACGAACGCCGCCTCCTCGGCCGTGCGCTGAAAGGACGGCCATGTTCCTCTCCGACTTTTCGATCAAGCGGCCGGTGGCGACCATCGTCGTCATCCTGGGCCTGATGTGCCTGGGCCTGCTCGCGCTCAACAAGCTGCGCGTGAACGAAATCCCCGACGTCGAGCAGCCCGTGCTGTCGGTGGACATCAACTACCCCGGCGCGGCGCCGGAGACGGTCGAGCGCGAGATCATCAACCGCATCGAGAAGTCGCTGCAAAGCATCACCGGCGTGTACGAGATTCGCTCCACGGCGAGCGACAGCAACGCGCGGATCATCGTCATCTTCAATTTCAACAAGAACATGATCGAGGCATCCGACGAGGTGCGCAACGCGATCTCCACCGTGCGCTACAAGCTGCCGGTGGAGATGCGCGAGCCGGTGATCCGGCGGCGCGACCCGGGCGCGTTCCCGATCATGGACCTCGCGCTTTCCTCCACCACGCAGACCCACGCGCTCATCTCGCGCCTGGCCGAGGACGTGCTCTCCGACCGCTTCCGCGGCATCGACGGCGTGTCCATCGTGAGCGTCAACGGATCGCTCAAGCGCCAGCTCTCGGTGCTGCTGAAGGCCGATCGCCTGCGCGAATTCAACGTGTCCGTTGCCGAAGTGGTGATGGCGCTGCAAAGCCAGAACACCACCGCGCCGGTCGGCCGCATCATCGGCCCGCTGAAAGACCAGAGCATCCGCCTGGTCGGTCGCATCGAGTCGCCGGCGGAATTCGCGCAGATCATCGTCAAGCGCCGCGGCGCGGAGATCGTGCGGCTCGGGCAGATCGCCACGACCGTCGACGGCTTCGCCGAGCTGGACAGCTTCAGCGTGCGCAGCGCGCACCCGAACGTCAGCATCTCCATCACCCGCGCGCGCGACGCGAGCACCGTCGCCGTGGCGAAGAAGGTGCGGATGATGACGGCGGAGATCAACAAGACGCTGCCCGAAGGCACGAAACTCGAGATCACGCGCGACGGCGGCGAGGACGCGCAGGACAACCTGAACAACGTGATCCATGCGCTCACGCTCGGCGCGGGCCTGACGATCTTCGTCGTGTACATCTTCCTCAACTCGTGGCGCTCGACGCTGATCACGGCGCTCAGCTTGCCGACGTCGGCCATCGCGGCTTTCATCGCCGTGTGGCTGTGCGGGTTCACGCTGAATCTCATGACGCTGCTGGGCCTGTCGCTTGCGATCGGCGTGCTGATCGACGACGCGATCGTCGTGCGGGAGAACATCGTGCGGCACATGGAGCGCGGCGCGGACCGGCGCACCGCCGCCAGCATCGGCACCGCGGAAATCGGCATGGCGGTGGCCGCGACGACCTTCTCGATCATCGCGATCTTCATCCCCGTGGCCTTCATGCCGGGTGTGGCGGGCGAATGGTTCCGGCCGTTCGCGCTGACGGTGGCGTGCTCGGTGCTCGTGAGCCTGTACATCTCCTTCACGCTCGACCCGATGCTCTCCGCGTACTGGGGCGACCCGGTGGGCCACAGCCAGCGCGAATACAAGGGCATCAGCCTGAAGCTGAAGCAGTTCAACGAATGGTTCGACCACCAGGCCGACCGCTACGGCAACCTGATCGCGTGGGCTTTGCACCATCGCCGGTGGATGACGGTCGCGGCCATCGGCAGCTTCGCGGCGGCCATCGGCCTGCATGCGTGGTTGGGTGGATCGAGCTTCCTGCCGGTGCAGGATGCGGGGATGATCGCCGTCGAGATCCGCACGCCGTCGTCGGCCAGCCTGGAATACACGCGCCTCAAGATCGAGAAGGCGGCCGAGCTCGCGCGCACGCTGCCGGAGACCGTCGCCACCAACAGCGTGGTGAACATGGGCGGTGGACGCGTGTACGTGGACATCGGCAAGCTCTCGCAGCGCAAGCGCAAGGCGCAGGAGATCGCGGTGGACCTGCGCAAGCTGATGGCGCAACTCGTCGGCGCGGAGTACACGGTGCAGGACGACCTGAACAACGGCACGAGAAAGCCGGTGCAGATCCAGTTCTATGGCACCGATGCGCGCACGCTGCTCAATCTCACGAATGCGTACATGGAGCGGCTGCGCACGGTGCCCGGCGCGGTGGACGTGGGCCTGTCGGAAGCAAGCCCGAAGGACGAATTGAAGATCGAGCTGAACCGCGGCCTGGCGAACTCGCTGGGCATTTCCGTGAACGATGCGGCGCAGGCGTTGCGCGTCGCGTTCGCCGGCGTGGAAGTCGGCGACTGGGTCGACCCGACCGGCGAATCGCGCGACGTCGCGGTGCGGCTCGACCCCAAGGATCGCGTCGACGCGGAGAACATCGAGCGCCTGCCGATCGCTGTGGCGAACAGCAACATGGTCGTGCCGCTGAACCAGATCGCGACCATCAGCATGGGCGAAGGGCCGGCGCAGATCCAGCATTTGAACGGCCGACGGATGATCGCCGTCTCCGCCAATGCGCAAGGCCGTGCGTCGGGTGACGTGACGCAGGATGCGATGAAGCTCGCGAAGGCGATGGAGTTTCCGCAGGGGTACGGCGTGGAACTCGGCGGTGCGGGCAAGGACCAGAAGGAAGTGTTCGGCGCGATGCAGACCGCGCTCGCGATGGGCGTCGGCTTGATGTACCTGATCCTCGTCGTGCAGTTCGGCTCGTTCACGGCCCCGCTCGCGGTGATGCTCTCGCTGCCGCTCAGTCTGATCGGCGTCGTGCTGGCATTGCTGGTGACGCACGCGACGCTCAACCTCATGAGCTTCATCGGCATCATCATGCTGATGGGGCTGGTCGCGAAGAACGCCATCCTGCTGCTGGATGCCACGCGCAAGCGCGAAGAGGACGGCATGGACCGCGAAGACGCGTTGATGGAGGCGGGGCGTTCGCGTCTGCGGCCGATCCTGATGACCACGTTCGCGCTGATCGCGGGGATGATGCCGGTGGCGATCGGGATTGGCGAGGGCGCGGACTTCTACCGTCCCCTGGCCATCGCGATCATCGGTGGGACGTTGACGGCGACGGTGCTCACGCTGCTGGTGGTGCCGGCGTTCTACGACAGCATCGAGATCGCGCGGGATCGGCTCATCGCGAAGTTCAACGGGCGGGTGGCGAAGGGGAACGCGGTGGTGGCGTTCTTCGTGACGGGCGTGGAAGCCTTGCTCGCATTGCTGATGATCCGCGGGGCGTGGCGGATGCTGAGGCAGCGCCGCGTGTAAGCTTTTGGCATGATCTCAGACACCATGCCAAACCCTGCTCCATCCACACGTCAACCAGTCCACGCCGCCGCCAGCGAAGGTTTCGCCAAGGAAGCCACCGCGTACAGCCGCGGGCGCCCCGAATACCCGCAGGCTTTGCAAACCTGGCTGAAAGAGGTATTGGGCCTGGCGCCCGGACAACGAGTCGCCGACGTCGGCGCAGGCACGGGCAAATTCTGCAAGCTGCTCACCGCGACGGGTGCAGAGGTCGTGGCGGTCGAGCCGGTGGACGAGATGCGCGCCGAAGCAGCGAAGTTGGCCGGCGTGCAAGTGCTTGCGGGCACCGCGCAGTCCATTCCGTTGCCGGGGGAATCGCTGGATTCGATTGTTTGCGCGCAAGCCTTCCATTGGTTCGCGGGTGCCGAGGCGCTGGATGAATTCGCGCGCGTGCTCAAGCCCGGCGGGAAGCTGGGGCTCGTGTGGAATGTGCGCGATGAATCGGTGGACTGGGTGCTGCGGATCACCGAGCTCATCACGCCTTATGAAGGCGATGCACCGCGCTTCTACAAAGGCGATTGGAAGAAGCCGTTTCCGCATCCGCGGTTCGGTCCGCTGCGCGAGACCACGTTTGTGCACGAACATGTCGGGAGCCCGCAGCAGGTGGTCATCGACCGATTCATGAGCGTGAGTTTCATCGCCTCACTGCCGCAAAGGGAGAACGAGCGGGTGCGGGGTGAGTTGGAAAACCTGGTGGCCACGCATCCGGCATTGCAGGGGCGGGAAGTGGTGAGCTTTCCGTATCGGACGGTGGCGTTCGATTGTTCGCGGATTTAAGAAGTGGATGAGCGGGTGTAACATCTGAGCATGCAATTCGCTACAGGAACCGTCGTCGATGGCAAAGTGATCGTTCAGGGAGCTTCGCTCCCTGACGGCACGGTCGTCGCCATTCTTGCCCGCGACGCTAACGAAGAGTTCGACGTTCCCGCCGACCTGGAAGCCGAACTCGACGCTTCGCTTGCGGAAGCGCAACGAGGCGAAACAATTTCCCCCGACGAGCTGTTTGGGCGTCTGCTACGTAGCTCCTGAGTCTTGTGCTCCGGGTCGCGATCACGTCAAGGGCAGCGGCGCACATCGAGCGTGCTGCGAAGTGGTGGGCGGAAAACAGACTCGCCGCGCAAGACGCCATCCACATCGATCTACGAGACTCACTCAGCCTTCTGGCGGAGCAACCGGGTATCGGTGCGCTTGCCAGATCATCGCGATATCCGGGCTTGCGCCGGCTCTATCTTTCTCGCGTGAAATACCATGTCTACTACCGCGTGGACGGCGAGCACCTGGTTGTTCTGGCGTTTTGGCATGCCAGCCGTGGAACCGGCCCTTTGCTGTGAACAGGGCAATGACTGATGCAGAAGTCGCTCTCGACGGAACGAACATCCAATCGGTTGTTCCCTTGTACATGTCGGTTTTCAACGATCCGCCATGGAATGACGGTTGGACCGCCGAAGCCGCCGCGGAGCGGCTTCACGCGTTTGCGGCATTCCCCCGGTTTCATGGCATTGCCATATTTCGAAGTGAAGCCGCGATCGCGTTCGCGCTGGGGTGGGGAGAGCGATGGACGACGGGTTGGCACTTCCACCTGAAGGAAATGTGTGTCGCGGCAGGCCAGCAAGATCAGCAGATCGGCTCGCGGCTGCTTGCATCCGTCGAGACCCGATTGGCAGCGGCGGGCTTTGAGGGCATTTATCTGCAGACCGGCGGAAATGTTCCAGCTCGAGGGTTTTATGAGGCAAAGGGGTTCAGGGATCTCCGCCTCGTGTCTCTGTCGAAACGGCTTGCGACCTGACCGCCCAACCATGATCCCCCTCCTCATCAACATCGACGTCCCCGACCTCGACGCTGCCGTCCGCTTCTACACCACCGCCTTCGACCTCCACCCCGCACGCCGCTTCGGCGCCGCCGGCATCGAACTCACCGGCGCGTCCTCCAACATCTATCTCCTCGTCAAGCACGAAGGCAGTTGCCCCACACCGCAGGCCACCGGCTCGCGCGACTACGCCCGTCACTGGACGCCGGTCCACCTCGACATCGTCGTCACCGATATCGAAGCCGCCATCACTCGCGCCGTAACAGCCGGCGCCA
Source organism: Pseudomonadota bacterium (assembly GCA_040385005.1). Classification (GTDB taxonomy): domain Bacteria; phylum Pseudomonadota; class Gammaproteobacteria; order Burkholderiales; family Burkholderiaceae_C; genus Ramlibacter. The sequence goes on along the minus strand of JAZKIF010000059.1, from coordinate 58,363 downwards.
CGCTGGAGCGTGCAACACAGACCAGCGCATGGGGCAAACTCGCCCTCCTCGCCGACCCGTTCGGCAACGGTTTCTGCCTCGTCGAGTTCATCGGCCGCGGCTACGATGAAATCGCCGAGTGATCACCACAGTGAGCACCTCCATGAGCCTGTTCCTCCTCGTCCTGCTCACCCTCCTCGCCGCGATCGCCCTCGCGCTGTGGCAGCGCCACGCCCTGCTGCGGCGCGAGGCATACATCCGCTCCTTCACGCTGCCGCGCGGGCTGTTCGACCAGCTGCGGCGGCACCATCCGGATCTTTCCCTCAAGGATTGCCAGCTCGTCGCGCACGGCCTGCGCCAGTTCTTCCTCGCACACCTCAAGAGCCGGCGGCAGTACGTCTCCATGCCCTCGCAGGTGGTCGATGACCTGTGGCACGAGTTCATCCTGCACACCCGAAATTACCAGTCGTTTTGCCGTCACGCGTTCGGCCGCTTCTTTCATCACACGCCCGCGGTCGCGCTCGGCGGCGCGCTGCAAAGCAACGCGGGGCTGCGGCGCTGCTGGTGGCACGTGTGCCGTGAAGAGAACATCAACCCCGGCGCGCCCACGCGGCTGCCGCTTCTCTTCGCGCTGGATGTGAAGCTGCACATCCCCAACGGATTTCGCTACGTGCCCGATTGCAAAGGCGTGCGCCGGGACAACCCCGATGGCTCGTCGGCCGTCGTCTATTGCGGCGGCGACTTCTCCAGCACGGGCTTCGACGGCGGCACCGCCGGCTTCGGCGACGGCGCGGCCGGCGATGGCGGCAGTGCGGGCGGGCATGGGGACGCGGGTGGCAGCGATGGCGCGGGAAGCGGCTGTGGCGGTGGATGCGGCGGAGGAGGTGGTGGCGGCGGCGGCGGAGATTGACCGGCAGAATGCGCGCATGAGCCGTTCCGTCTTCACCGAATTCGAGTTCTGGGTGCTCGTTGCCTTCTCGCTCGTGCTTCCACTCGCGATCTATGCGGCAATGCTCGCCAGGCGCGCCATCTCGCGCTACACCGTGCTCGGCCTCGGCGTGGTGCTGGTGCTCATGTCCGGCGCGGACCTGTACCTGCTGCAGCATCTTGCAGCCGCCGCGAAGCTCACGCCCTCGCTCGCGGACGACGCGCTTTTTCTTTCCGAGATCTCGGTGGCGCTTTACCTGCTGCCGGCGCTCTTCGGCGGCATCGGCATCAACGTGGTCTCGCACATCCTCGTCAAGCATCTCGAAGAAGCAGAGGCACGCTACCAGCAGGAGCATCCCGATGCCAGGCACTGAAACCACAGCTTCAGCGGACTCCGATCTGCCGCCACTGCCCCCGACACCGCCCGGTCGCTATCGCCACTACAAGGGCGGCGAGTACGAAGTGATCGGCGTCGCGCGCCACAGCGAGACGCTCGAGGCGCTGGTGGTGTACCGGCCGCTCTACAACGCGTCGGGGCTTTGGGTGCGGCCGCACGCGATGTTCTTCGGCGAGGTGGAAGTCGACGGCGAATCACGACTTCGGTTTGCCCCCGAACCACCAATCTGAGACAGATTGCCAAAGTGTCCCCCCGGCCTCACCCGAATCGCTGATGAAGGTGACGAGGTTCAGGTTGTCGGGGTCCGCGGCCGCGATCTCTTCCCTTCGCTGCGCGCTCATGCCCTTGAAGTGATTCTTGAAATCGAGCAGGGCCTGGTTTGCGAAGACGGCCTCGGCCTCGGTTCTGGACTCGCTCATCGCGTGCAAGCCATCGAAAAGCTTCGCAACCGCGGCCGCCGGCAACGTCGCCAAGCCTGCGGACATGGTTTCCAGAAGAATGTACCTCGCGTGCTGGAAATCCGCGGACCCGACGATGATGGCGGCAAGCTGCGGAAAGCTGCCGATCGCGCCCTGGATGAGACCGTGTACGGCCCCGCCGTTTCTTTGAATCACCGCGGCCATCACGGCATTGGCCAGGTCATTCACGTCCATCGCCACCGCCTTGTTCAGCGCGGCCCGCCAGATCGGGTTGGCCCGGGTCTGCTCACCCATGCAATTTTCGTGGAGCCGTGCGACCAGCTCGAAATATTGCGGGGACGGCACATTCTTCCATTGCGCCTTCAGCGCACTTAAATTATTCAGGGTCGAGTAAGGGGACTGCGGCTTTATCTTCCCTTCCTCCTTGCCCATGCGTATTTTCGTCATGAACGAAGACGGGTTCAATGCGGCGAACAGCGTGGGTGCCAAGGGCCCAGGATCGACGCCGGCATCGACGAGGGCCTGAACCAGCAGCGGAAAGACCTCGATCGGGCCTTTGAAAATCTGCGCAACCATGCCAGGGTCCTGCGCGACCCGGCGGATGTCTTCGGCCGAGACCTCGATGCCCTGCTCGAGCAGTTGCATGAAGGCCTTTCCGAACTCGCCGCGAGACGGAAGCACCTGTCCCGGCTCACCGTACTCCGCACCATCGAGGAGCCGCATCAATCTCTCCCCGTTCTCCCTCATCTGCGCCTGTGAGGCCGCTCCATATCGCAGCTTGTCGACCAGGATGATGGCTCCGGCGGCGCGCCTATCCTGGCGCGTGGTCCATTGGCCGGCGATGGAATGCGTCACGTCGTCGGGGAGCGGCAGCATCGTGCGCAACTCCTTTTCCCCGTCGTGCGCCTGCAGCGCAGCCACCAGGGTCCCATGCGAATACTTCAACTCCTGTTCCTTGTTGAACCTGACCATTCGCGTGATCGCGTCCTGAAACATCCCTTCAACCGGCTCTCCGGAGGCGACGGTTCCGCTCAGCTGGAACGATTCCAGATGCTTGTTCTTCGCGATGAGGTTCCAGACCAGCACAGGCTCCAGGCCAGTGCCGTGAAGCTTGAGGTCCACGATCTTGCGATTCCCCGCGAGCGCCGCGATCAGGGAATTTGCCGCGCCTTCGGTTTGAAGTGTCAGATCCATTGCGGTGACCGAGCAATCGGGATGACGGAGCGCCTGCACCAGTTCGTCGGCTTCACCTCCGATGCACAGGGTCAGTTTGCCAAGAGTGGGGCAACTCGTTAACAGATGGCAGACGCCCCGCATGCAGTAGGCGGTGACAAAGAACGTGGCGGTTGTCAGACTGGTCTGTTTTGCCAGACCCGTTGCGATTCCCAACATGTCGTCGGGCTCGCACATCCTGAATGTCGGACCGGTCTTCTCTTTCAGGCTGAACTCCTTCATCGAGGTGGAGGCTTCCAGCAGGCTCTTCACGTTGTCGGAGAGTTTCTTGACGCTGCGCGATGGCCAATTGCTTGGCACGATGCATTCCAAAGTGAACTGAGGAAGGCCGGCCAAGGCGCCGAAAAGCACTTCGGCGTGCATGGTGCCTGACACCGAAAAGTTGCACATTTCCGGGTTCTGCCGGATTGCCGCCACAAGAAGCTCCACGTCCTGGCTCCCAAGTACGTCCAGGTTGATCGCGATTTGCGTGCGCGCATACCCTGTGCAACCCGGCGCGGCATTGCACAGTGTCGCGAGGTGGGCGGGCTGGGTCACGGGTCCCAGCATGACGGGTTCGAGCTTTCGATCCATGAACGGACCGCAATGGGCCGCGTGCATCTGGAGCACCTCGCGCAACAGTCCGGGCTGGCCGTGTTCCATGCACCAATTGGCGCAAAACGTCGCGGCGGAGTGCGCCGTATCGAGGCTACGACCCATTCCCGTTCTTCCGAACGCCCATTCCCCGGATTCCACGAATTGGCGCACCAGCGGTTCCTCGATTTGAGCTGGGGTGAGGCCGCCTTGCAGAAGGTGCGCCAGTCCCACGGGAACGGCCTGCGCCGTGGGCACGGCCAGCGAATTGTGATTTGTGATGATTGGGGCGCCTAGGTGGGCCATGGAACTTCTCCTGTCGGGGATTCCCGGTGGTTGTGGAATTACTAAGTGCCCTGCCAGGAATGCATGTTCCGGCATGCATGCGGCGTACCATCCGGGCACTCCTGATTCGTAAGGACACACGCCCATGCTCACCCTCGAATTCCTCATCACTTCTCTCATCGTCGTGCTCATCCCCGGCCCCGGCGTCATCCATACCGTGTCCACCGGCATCCTGCAGGGAAAACGCGGGAGCTTCTTCGCGGCGCTGGGCTGCACGGCGGGCATCGTCCCGCACCTGGCCGCGACGGTCCTCGGCCTCGCGGCCGTGATGCACACGAGCGCGGTAGCGTTCCAGCTGCTCAAGTACGCGGGCGTCGCGTATTTGTTCTACGTCGCCTACGGCACATGGCGCGACAAGTCCGCCTTCGCGGTCGATGGCAGCGTCGCGCGTGCGTCGCCCGCCGGCCTCGTGTTGAAGGCCTTCCTCATCAACATCCTCAATCCCAAGCTCACCATTTTCTTTCTCGCGTTCCTGCCGCAATTCGTCGATGCCTCGCGCGGCGATCCGCTGGTGCAGCTGCTGCTCCTGAGCAGTGTGTTCATGGCGATGACCTTCGCCGTCTTCGTCGTCTACGGCTTCATCGCGCACGCGTTCCGCGCCACGGTGATGGAGTCCGTCCGCGTGCAAGCGTGGCTGCGCAACGGATTCGCCGCCGCGTTCGCGGGGCTGGGCGCCAAACTCGCGTTGACGGACAAGTAGACACGGACGAGAGCGCGCGATGCCGATCGAGCTCGACCACACCATCGTGCCCTCGCACGACGCCGCTGCGTCCGCAAGGAAGCTCGCCGAACTGCTCGGCGTTCCGTGGTCCGCGAGCGGCGTCGGTCCGTTCTCGCCGGTGTTCGTCAACGAGGGGCTGACGCTCGACTTCATCCAGACGGATGAGGAATTCCCCATCTATCACTTCTGCTTTCGGGTCACGCAGGCGGAGTTCGACGTCATCCTCGCGCGCTTGAAGTTTGCCGGCATCGCATTCCGCAGCAACGTGCGCGGCCCGCAGGACATGCGCGTCAATACCGACTACGGCGGCAGCATGGTGTACTGGAACGAGCCGGACGGCCACCAATGGGAAATGCTCACCGTGTCGTACGCGCGCCAACCGCAGAGCTGACAGCCACGCACCTCAGCGGCATGGCGCGAATGCTGCATCGCAGTATCGCCCCGCTCCTACAGCCTCCTCGCGCCGGCCCTTCCAGAATGGCCCGCATGACCTCCTCCGCCCTTCCCTTTCGCGACAGCGTCCGGTTCTACGACAACGGCGCGCAGCTCGTCTCGCTGCTGGCCGATCAGGTGTCGGGGCCTTTGCGTGAGGGGCGGGACGCCTTCGTCATCGCCACTCCCGGCGTCGTGCATGCGCTGTCCGCGCGGCTGCACCGCGAGTACAGCAGCGGCGCGACCCTGGGCGTGCTGACGCTGATCGATGCGCAGTCGACGCTGGATCAAATCCTGGTGGAAGGCTGGCCCGACGCGGCGGCGTTCGACCGGCACGTCGGCGCGCTGCTGCGCATGGCCGGCTCCGAGCGGCCGGTCGTCGTGGCCTTCGGCGAAATGATCTCGATGCTGTGGGACCAGGGCAAGCATGACGCCGCGATTCGCCTCGAGCAGTTGTGGCACGAGCTGGAAGCCGGCGGCGATTTCTCGCTGATGTGCGCCTACCCCGCGCGCCTGTTCAACCAGGTCGAAGGCGAAGCGCCTTACGCGCCCGCATTCGGCTCGCGCCAGGAGGCGATGCCGGTCTGAGTGGCCACGGAGCCGCAGAAGTCCATGAACTCCTGCATGTTCGATTTCGGGATGGCGGCGTCCGCGCCGAGTTTCAGGCAGTACTTCGAAATGCCTTCGGTGATGTAGTCGCTGAAGACGACCACTTTCGCGCCCGGTCGGCGGCCCTTGGTGCGCGCAATGACGCCCATGCCGGTGCCCTGTTCGAGCACGAGATCGATCACCGCGAGATCCCAGCTTTCGGGATGATCGGCAAGCCAGAGGATGGCTTCCGCCTCGGTCTGCGCCGAGGCGACAACGGTGAAGTCACCCAGGCTCTTCAACAGATCCTCGATCACCCCCTTCAAATGGCTCATGTCTTCCACCAGGAAGACCCTCACGGCCTTGCGCTTCTCCATGGGCAGTGATGTTAATTGGATGTGCGCCGCGCGGACTCATCCATGAGGGGTTTTTTTACCATTGCGCTACCCCATGGATGAGCTGGGCGCGACCACCCGCACAGGGCACTCGCGCCGGTCGCGAAACCCCATGCGCCCATAGAGCGAATGCGCGCCGTTGTTGGATCGCATCACGTGCAGGAAGGATCGCTCGCCGCGCAGATGGTGCCTGCGAACCAGGTGGCTCACGAGCAGCCTCGCGAGGCCGCGCCCTTGCGCCTGCGGATGCGTGCAAACCCCGCTGATCTCTCGCACGCCGTCGGCATGCAGGCGCTCGCCGGACATCGCGACGAGGCGGCCGTCCTCGAAGATGCCGAAGTAGTCGCCCAGCTCCGGCGTGCGCGGACCAAACGGGCCGGGTTGCGTGAGCGCGGCGAGTTCCACCGCGAGCGGCGCATGCTCGGGACGCAGCGGCACGATGCGCGCATCCTGCGTGGCCTGCGGCAATGGCGCGTCCCACACCATCTGGAACATGGTGGCCTCGGCCTCGATGGTCCATCCCTCAGGAGCCTCGCCCGTCCAGTCCACGCAATAGAAATGCTCGCCGGCCTCGCAGTACGGCGCGAGCGCCGCGAAGTCCGGCTCACGCGGATTGCGAAAGCCGATGATCGGCGAGAACCCGCGCGCGAATCGGCGCGCATCGCCCGAGCCGCTGGCGAACTTCGCTTGCGGCCCCGCAAGGGCGTTCCAGAAGATGTTGTCCAGCAGTTCCATGCCATGACGATACGCGAGGCGCGCCCGCCGCGCTTTCAGGGCGACGGGGCGGCGGACGATTCTTTCGGGGCGACGGACGCGGGTGCGGTGATGACGACGATCGTCGAGCGTTCCGGAAGGTCGTCCAGTTCCACCCAGTCGCCGGTGTGGACCTGTCGCTGGTGCCCCGAGATCGCCGCACCAGTGCCGGTGCCCTCCGCGCGCCAGCTCAGCGTGACCCAGCGGTCGCCCAGGTGCAGGACGACCTCGAAGCGCGGCCAGTGCGAAGGCACGCGCGGCTCCAGGCGAATGGCGCCGGGCCGCACCGTGAGTCCGATCAGCGTCTCGAGCGACGCGCGGTACAGCCAGGCCGCCGAGCCGGTGTACCAGCTCCAGCCACCGCGGCCCACGTAGGGCGGCGAGCCGTAGATGTCGCCGGCCATCACGTACGGCTCGAGTTCGTACGCCTGCGCGCGCGCGGCATTCTGCCAGCGATGCGCGGGACTCAAGGCCTCGAAGCTTTGCCACGCGCCATCCACATCGCCGGTGAGCGCCTGAGCCATCATGGCCCACACGGCGGCGTGCGAATACTGGCCGCCGTTCTCGCGCACGCCGGGCGGATATGCCTGGATGTAGCCTGGGTTGTTCGCCGAGTTCTGCAGCGGCGGGGCGAGCAGGTGCAACAGGTTCGGGTCGCGGTCGATCAGGTGCTCGCGCATCGCCTTCATGGCCTTGTTCGTGTACTGCGGCTCGGAGGCACCCGACAACACCGACCACGCCTGCGCGATCAGGTCGATGCGGCACTCCTCGTTGTCCTTCGAGCCGAGCGGCGCGCCGTTGTCGAAGAACGCGCGGCGGAACCACTCGCCGTCCCACGCCGGCCCGTGCAAGGCCTCGATCCAGCCCTTGCGGGCTTCGGTCCACGTGTGCGCCCGCTCGAGTTCCCCGCGCGCGGTGGCGGTGGGCGCGAAGCGCTCGACGACGTTGCAGAGGAACCAGGCCAGCCACACCGACTCGCCCTTGCCTTCGTGCCCCACGCGGTTCATGCCGTCGTTCCAGTCGCCCGTGCCCATGTGCGGCAAGCCGTGCGCGCCGGTCTTCAAGCTGCGGTCGATGGTGCGCGCGCAGTGTTCGTACAGGGTCGCGCTGTCCGGAGACTGCTGCGGCACGTAATACGCGTCCTCCGCGCCAGCCGGAATCTGCGGACCATCGAGGAAGCCGACGCGCTCGTCGAGGATGCTGAGATCGCCCGTCACATCGAGGTAGTGCGCCGTGGCATACGGCAGCCACAAGAGGTCGTCGGAGAAATGCGTGCGCACGCCTTCGCCGCCCGGCGCGTGCCACCAGTGCTGAACGTCGCCCTCGGGGAATTGCCGCGAAGCATTGAGCAGGATCTGGTCGCGCAGCCGCTTGGGCGCGGGCACCGCGAGCGCCATCGCGTCCTGCAACTGGTCGCGGAAACCGTACGCGCCGCCGGCCTGGTAGAAGCCGGCCCTGGACCACAGCCGGCACGTGACGGTCTGGTACAGCAGCCACCGGTTCACGAGCGCGTCGAACGCCGGATCGGGCGTGCGCACCTGCACGGCGCCCAGCAGCCGCGACCATTGCTCGCGCACTTGCGAAAGCGCGGGCCCGGCTTCGCGGCCCGCCCACTTGCGCGCCAGCTGCATCGCGCCGTCTTCGCTCGTGGCGTGGCCCAGCACGAAGACGACCGTGACGCCTTCGCCGCGGTCCAGTTCGAAGTCATGCGCGAGCGCCGACGCCGGATCGCCCGTGCCGCGGCGCTTGCCGAGCACGTCGGGCAACACCAGCTTGCCGACATCGTCGAAAAATTCGGAGCGGTCGCACGTCCAGCGCACGCGCGTCTGCCCGCCCGCGAGCGCGAGGAAGCCCGTGCAGCCGCCGAAACCCGCGCGCGCCTGGCGCTGCCGCGCGAAGAGCACCGGCATGTCGTCGGCCTTCCAGGTGTGCACGGTGCGGCGGTCGGCGAGGCCCGCGCCCATCATCCACTCGACGAGCGCGACCGCGCGCAGCTTGCGGCCGCGCGCGCTCTCGTTGGTGATACGGATGGACACGAGCTTCACCGGATCGGCGACATCGGCGAGGAACGTCGTCTCCAGCAGCAAACCGTTTTGCGATGTCTCGAACGTGCTGTAGCCCTGGCCATGCCGCACCACGTGGTGCGAGAGCGCATTGCCGTCCAGACCGGGGAAGAGCGAAATGCACTCGCGCGTGTCGAGGTCCTGCAGCAGCCAGTGCTCGGGCGACGGGTCCGTCACCGCGTCGTTGGACCAGCGCGTGAGCTGGTGCAGCCGGCTGTTGATCGCCCACGTGTAGCCGCTCCCCGACTCCGACACCTGGAAGCCGAACGACGGATTCGCGATCACGTTCACCCACGGCCGCGGTGTCGCCTGCGCCGGGCGCAACGCAAGGCGGTATTCGCCGGTCGCGGGATCGAAGTTGCCTTGCGACGGCGCGCCGCCCGAAGCACGCCACGCGGCGCACGTGGACACGCGTCCCGGCACCAGCGTCGGCGACAACGCCTCGCGCCACGCGGCGAGCTGCACTTCCAGCGGCCGGCCGTCGGCGTTCAGCACCAGCCGCGCCGTGGAGGCGAACGCGGATTTCTCGATGTCCGTCACTTCCTGCTCGCGCAGCACGTACAGGCCACCCGCCTCGCCGCCGTGCACCTTCTGCTGCATGCTTTGCTGCAGGCGGTCGCGCAGCTGCTGGATGTCGCGCTGCAACGGCATCAGGTAAGAGTTCGGTTCGCTATTGAGCAGCACCAGGTCCACCGCGAGACCGCCGAAATTCCACCACGATTGCGCGCGCATCAGCGCGTGAACCAGCGGCATGCCGTTGGCGGAGTGGATGCGCACCAGCACGATCGGCTTGTCGCCGGAGATGCCGAAGCGCCACAGCAGGCGCTGGTCCACTGCCGCGCGGTCGGCCACCAGGCGCGGCGCGGTGTACATGAGGCCCGTGGTGAGGTCCTGCAAGGAGGAGGTGAGTTCGGGCGAGAGCGCGAGGTCGCGCAGCCGCACCTGCGCCAGCGTCGCGGCCATCCGCATCGCGCGCTGGATGTGCGTCGGCTGCAGGTAGGTGTCGATGCGGCTCATGAGGTCGCCGTGGCTGGTCGCGGCCATGGTCGCGAAGTTCAGCCGCGCCGACGCGCCGGGCGGGATGCGCAGCTGGATACGCAAGCTGGCCACGGGATCGAGACCGTTCACCGGCATGCCGGGCGCGCTGAACGGCTGCGACTGCATCAGCGGTGCGCTCATGTCGCGATGCCGGCCCAGGAACGCGCGGCGGTCCGCGATGCACGAAACAGATTCGACGTGCCCTTCGTGCGACGCCAGCATGTGCACGGCGCACGCTGCTTCGGCGCCAGCCAATCGCGGCTTGCGCACGAAGGTCATGGCGTTCCACTCTTCGTACCAGCGCGTGTCGATGAAGAGATTGGAGAACGCCGGGTGCGCCTCGTCGGCGCGGTGATCGGAGAGCGCGACCTCGAAGCAGGACACCAGCTCGCAACGGATCTCGCGCTTGCCGCTGTTGTGGATCGCGACGGTGCGCAGCTCGGTGTCGTCTTCCGGGCTCACGACCACGGTCACGGAAGTGGAGATCTCGCCCCCGCGTGCATCGAACTGCACGCGATCCGCCATGAAGCGCGCGTTGTACAGCCAGCCGGGGCCGGGCGCGGGCTGCGCGGTGAGCGAGATCGGCGCTTCGGCGTTGGTGCGCAAATAGAAGAAGGTGCCGTGGCCATCGCGCGCCAGGTCGTCGCGCCAGCGCGAGACGTGCTTGCCGCGCCAGCGGCTCACGCCCGCGCCGTTCGCGCGCAGCGCCACGCTGTAGCTGCCGTTGGACAGCAGGTTCGTGGGCTTCCAGCCGCGGATCTGCGGGTCGACCTCGCGCGCCTGCGCCGGGAGCTGCTCGCGTTCGCCCTGGCCCGCGGGCAGGCGGCGCGGATCTGGCGTCGCGGAGATCAGGCGCGGCGTGCACTCGTGCAAGAGCGCCTCGTGCGCCTGCACCAGCGGCGAGGCGCGGAACCAACGCCTGGGCGCGCCGTCGCGCAGCAAGTTGCACAGCGAGACGAGCGACATGCCGTGATGGTGCGCCATGAAGGTCTCGACCAGGCTGAAGCCGCGGTCGTCGCCCTGCCGCGCGGCCGTGAAGTCCAGCGACTCGTAGAAGCCGAACTCGCCGCGTCCGCCCAGCGCCTCGATGCCGCGCAGGTTGGTGAGCGACGCCGTGGGATCGAACATCGCGGCCATCAGCGTCGCATACGGCGCGATGACACGATCGGTCGCCGGCGTGCGGCGCAACGCCAGCCGCGGCACACCGAACGGGCCGTACTGGAACGCGAGCGTGTGGTCCTGCGCGAAATACGCGGACTCGGACACGCCCCAGGGCAATTCCTGCGCGAGGCCGAACGCCTGCTGCTCGGTGATCGCGGCGCGCGCGGCGACGTCGATCAGGCTGCCGCGCGGCTCGGGCATCACCAGCGACGGCATGAGGTACTCGAACATCGAGCCCGACCACGATTTCAGGCTGGGCGCGGCGCCGACGGTGAGGAACGGCCGGCCGAGCGCGGTCCAGTGGCGGCGGGACACATCGCCCTTGGCGATCGCCAGGAAACTCGTCAGGCGGCACTCGGACGCGAGCAGGTCGTAGTGGCTCGGGTCGAGCTCGTCCTCGTGGACGCGCAAGCCGATGTGGAACAGGTGGCGGCGCGTGTCGTACAGCGGCTTGAAATCCATCACGTCGTAGAGCCGCCGGCAGCGCGCCGAGATGTCCATCCAGTCGTGCGACAGCTCCGGGCCGCTGATCTCCTTCGCGGCTTCCTCGCACGCTTGCGCCACGGTGAGCAGCAGCCCGGCGAAGTTGCCGCTGTCCACGGTGGACAGGTACGCGGGCGGCAACACCTCCAGCGTGCGCGTGTCGTACCAGTTCATCAGGTGCCCGTGGTGGCGCGTCAGCCGCTCGATCGACGACAGCGTATTGCGCAGGCGCTGCACGGCCTCGCGTCCGCCGATCCAGCCGAACTCCCGCGCGCAATGCACGGCCAGAAGATACAGGCCGATGTTGGTGGGCGAGGTGCGGTGCGCGATGGTGGGCTCGGGCACCATCTGCAGGTTGTCCGGCGGCAGGTAGTTGTCCTCGGCCGTCACGCAGCGCTCGAAGAAGCGCCAGGTGTCCCGAGCGATCGCCAGCAGCTCGCGGTGTTCCTCGCTGTCCGGCGTGGGCGCGGGCTGGCTGGGACGGGGGATGCTGGATGCCCAGGCCAGCACGGGCGCCAGCGCCCAAGCGCCGAAGATCAGGACAGCCGCGAGCGGATGCGGGCCCTTCATCGCCACGACCATGAGCACGAGGCAGGCGAGCGACACCACGGTGTCGCGGCGCAGGAAATCCGCCAGGCGCGTGCCGGCCGTCAGGCTGGCCTGCTCGGCCGTGGTCCATTCGAGCAGTCGCCTGCGGCTCACCGCGAGCCGCCACATCGTGCGAACCACCGCGTCGAGCAGCAGCCGCGCATTCACGGCAAGTTGCATGAACTGCCAGACCGCCGCGGCCAGGGTCGCGGCGAGCTGGCGCAGGCCCACGGCCAGGAAATGCCGCCACGCGATGCCGCGGCGCAGCGGCACGAGGCCGGCCAGCGAGCCGAGCAGCGGCCCCGCGAGCAGCGCGCCGCCCGTCAGCCACAGCACGATGCGCAGCGGCACCTCGGCGCTGAACAGCGCCCACACGAGCAACGCGCAGCACGCCGGCAGCACGAGCGAGCGGCGCAGGTTGTCGGTCATCTTCCAGAGGCCCAGCGAATCGATGCCGTGGCGCTTCGCGCGCAGCATCAGCGGCAGCAACTGCCAGTCGCCGCGCGTCCAGCGGTGCAGGCGCGATGCGGCCACCGCCGGGTGGCTGGGGTGGTCCTCGATCAGCACCACGTCGCTCACGTACGCGCAGCGCGCGATGGTGCCTTCGAGCAGGTCGTGGCTGAGCACCGATTCTTTCGGCAGCCGCTGATCCAGCGCCGCGTGCATGGCGTGGACGTTGATGAGGCCCTTGCCGCTGAAATTGCCTTCGCCGAACAAATCCTGGTACACGTCGGATGCGCTCTGGCTGTACGGGTCGATCCCGCACTGCCCGGCGAACAGTTTGTGGAACAGCGTGCGCTCCGAGTCTTCCGGCAGCGGCGACACGACGCGAGGCTGCAGGATGGCGTAGCCCGCCACGACGCGTCGAGCGGTTTCGTCGAAGGTCGGTGCATTGAGCGGATGCGCGGCGACCGAAACGAGTTCGCGCAGCGCCCCCGGCGGGAGGCCGGTGTCGCTGTCCAGCGTGACCAAGTAGCGGATGGCACCCATCGGCGCCTGCTGCGCGGGCAGCGGAACGAAACCCGACGCGTCACCGCGCGCGAGCCAGCGCACCAGCATCTCCAGCTTGCCGCGCTTGCGCTCCCAGCCGAGGAAGGACTGCTCCGTTTCGCACCAGGCGCGCGGGCGGTGCAGCAGCAGGAAGCGGTCCGGCATCCCGGCCTCGGCCGGATAGCGGCGGTTCAGGTGCTCGATGGCCTTGCGCGCCTGCGCGAGCAGTGCATCGTCCGTCGGCGCGTGTTCGGTCGGGGCATCCGCCCAGTCCGTCACCAGCGCGAATTGCGCCTGCTGTTCGCGGTTCGAGAGCCAGTGCAGCTCCAGGCGATGGACGAGCCGGTCGATCGATGCGGCCGACGTGAGCATCGAGGGCATCGCCACCAGCACGCGGTGCTCCTGCGGAATGCCGGTGGTGAAATCGAGGCGCGGAAGGTAATTGACCCGCAACGACTCGGCGAGCATGCGATGCAGGAACGACGCGGCGGTTTCCGACGCAGGCAGCGCGAGCAGCGCGAACACCAACGCCCACGGCCAGCCCGTGCCCGGCATGTGCAGCAGGCCGGCAGCCAGCACGAGGCCGGTCGCCAGCGTGATCGCGCCGACGTAGGCGACCAGGCGCCAGTCCCGACGCGGCTTCGCGGCCTCATGCCTTGGCAGGCCGAGCGCCTGGTCGAGCTGTCCACGCCCCGGCCCGATCAGGTAATAGCCCGCGGTCTGCTGGACAGTGGCTGTCATCGGCGCGTGCTGCGCCAGCGCCACCACTTTCTCCGCGACGGTGCGTTCGGCGACGCCGCTGCGCTTGGCGATGCGCTCCATCGCGTGCGTGATGAGCTTGCGCGTCATCTCGCTTTCCTCGTGGAAACTCGGCAGGCGGTCCAGCACGCGCAGCGACCGGCTGAGCGGCTCGATGACCTCGATCCACTCGACGCGGCCGATCATGCGCAGCGTCGTGATGATGTTGCTCACCGTGAGGTTCGACGCGACCTGCGCGGCCTGGCTCTCCAGCGTGAGCGCGGGTCCGTCGCCGCAGTTGCGGTCGACCCATGCGAAGACCGGCGGCGGGTCTTCCTCCGCGCGCAGCGCGGGCGCGCACTGCCACATCTGCGTGAGGAAAGGCCGCTCGATGCCGCGCTCGCGCATGAGCTCGCGCAACTGGTCGAGTTCGTCGAGCTTCAGCGGATATTCGCTGTCCCAGACGGCGTGCGCCGCTTCACGCGCCACCTTGCCGAAAGCGATGTCGTCGGCCATGCGGCGCAAATTCTCCAGCAGGACCACGCGCAAGGTCGTGGGCATCGCCCACAGTTCCGAGAGCCGCAGCTCGCTCACCTCCTGGTAGGCGTTCAGGAACGCGGAGAAGACGGCCGGGTTGAAGACGCTGTCGGTGTGGGCCACGTAGGCCCACGCGATGCCGTACACGCGCGGCAGGCCTTCGAGCGGCGGCGAATTGAGCTTGAGCAGTTCCGCGTAATAGCGCCTGGGCACGCCCTCGCGGATCTCGAGCATCTGCGCTTCCACGAGGTGGAAGTTGTCGAGCAGCCATTCGGCGGCGGGCGTGACGTAGTGCCCGCGCTGCGAGGTCGCGGCGATGTAGTCGTAAGCGGCGCGCAGCCCCTCGATATTTTCCGTGACACGTGGAAAGAACGCGCCGCGCGCGCCGCGCCACGCGCTGTGCGGCCTGTCATCGACCGTCTGGGCGCGCGCGAGACTGCTGCCGTGCTCTTCGAAGCGGTGCAGGCCGAAGAGCTCGGAGCGGATCGGCGGCTCGGCCGTTTCCGGCGGTGAGGTGAGGAGTTTCCTGGCGAAGGGGGAGAGCGAGGGCAGCCGGTCGACGACGGCGGAGTTCACCCGCCGCTCAGGCGATGGACAGCAGCACCAGTGCGCAGGCCGCGAACACGGCAGCCGTGGTCACGATGCGCGCTGCGGCAACCGAGTGGAACAACTCCAGCACCAGGCGCGCAGTGGACATCCGGTCGCGCGACTGCGCGCAGCGCCGCATGTGCGATTCCAGCGCATCGAGATCGCTCGAGACGAAATCGCTCGAAACGAAATTTTGCAGGGGCGACATGCCGATCACTTGTGCTTTTTGGAGGTTCATCGGTCGTTTTCCTAAATGGTGGGCGGTCGGAAGCGTGCGCTGGGTTCTGGGTACAGCGTAGGCATTTCTCGACTCGGGCGGTATCGGAAAACTCTGCGAGCTGCGTAGGATGAAACCGACAGAGCATGTCCAGTGCTCTTCCGCAGGAAGGGGGTAACCGCTGAGCTGGACAGCTCGGCAGTCAGGTCAAGGATGGGCGGGAGATGCAGGAAGGACCAGGGTGACGGCGAGTCCGCCACCGGGTCGGTTGTGCAAGGCGATGCGGCCATTATGCGCCTCGGCGATTTCACGGGCGAGCGCAAGGCCAAGTCCGGTCCCGCTGCGCTTGGTCGAGTAGAAGGGAACGAGCGCCTGTCCCATCACCGTGTCGGCCATTCCTGACCCGCGATCCGCGACTTCGATCGCGGTCATGTCGCCGCCGCGGCGAACGGCAAGAAACACTTCGTCCGGCGCCGAGCCGGATTCGTGCGCATTCTTCAGCAGGTTCAACAGCGCCTGCTCCAGCTGCGCCGCATCGAAGTGGCCCGGCTCGCCCGGCAGTTCGCCTTGCACGCGGAACGGCACCTGCGACTGCAGCGCGGCAATGAAGTTGCGCCATTCGATGCGCTCCATGCGCGGCGCGGGCAGCTTCGCGAATTTCGCGTAGCCCTCGATGAAGCGCTCGAGGTGGCGCGCGCGCTCCTCGATCGTCTTCAATATCTCGGGCAATCGCTGTGTCTGGCCACGCTCGAGGAGTTGCGCGCTGGACCTCGCGAGCGACGCAACGGGTGCGAGCGAGTTGTTCAACTCGTGGCTGATCACGCGGATCACCTTCTTCCACGTCTGCACTTCCTGGCGGCGCAGCTCCGCGGTGAGGTGGCGCAGCAGCAGCAGCTCGTGCTTGCGCCCGTTGAGCGTGAACTCGCGGCGCGCGAGGTGGTAGATCTCGTCTTCCGCGTCGTCCCCCGAACCCTGGCTGACGCTGAAGAGCCCATCGCCGCCGCGCGCATACGCATCGCGCAGGGAAGGGAACGCGCGCTGCAGGACAACAGCGATGTCCATGCCTTCCACGCGCCGGCCGCGATTGAGCAACTGCCGCGCGACGATGTTCGCGAAGATCACCGGACCGCCCTCTTGCACGAGCAGCATCGCAACGGGCGTGTTCTGCACCATCGTGTCGAGCAGGAGTTCGCGCTGCACCAGCTGCACGCGCTGGTCGCGCAGCACGTCGCCGAGCTCGTTGTGGGATTTGACGAGGTCGCCGAGTTCGTCGTCACGGTCCCAGTGCAGCCCGAACGAGAAGTCGCCGTCGCGATAGCTGATGACGGTGCCGCCGAGCGCGCGGAACATCGCGAGCACGGGCGCGAGGATCGCGCGCATGGCGAGCACGGCGATGGGAAGCATCACGGCCAGTGCGATAAGCACCGCAAGCCCATCATGTTCCGGGATGAGTCGCAGGAGTGTGGCCGCGAGCGCGACCGACGCGACCACCAGCAACATCGCCGCAATAGCGAGCCGGGCCGCCAGCGTGAATCGCACGCGCGGCCGCATCTTCATCACACCCCCGGACGCTGGATGCCGTGCCGCTCCATGCGGCGGTACAAAGCCTGCCGGCTCATGCCGAGGTCCGTCGCCGCCTGCGCGACGACACCGCCATTGCGCGCGAGCGCTTCTTCGATTGTCGCCTTGTCGGGCTCGGGCTCGCTGTCCACCGCGCTGTTGTTGGGCAAGCCGAGGTCCGACGCGGTGATCGCCTCGCCTTTCGCAAGCAGGCTCGCGCGCTGCATGATGTTCTTCAGTTCGCGCACGTTTCCCGGCCAGGCATGGCGCAGCAACGCGGCTTGCGCGGATGCGTCGAGCCGCTTGCCTTCGCCGTTTCCGCTACCCAGGAAATGTTCGGCGAGCGGCAGGATGTCGTCGGGCCGGCGCGCGAGCGGCGGCAATTCCAGCTCGATCACGTTCAGGCGGTACAGCAAGTCCTCGCGGAACGCGCCGGACTTGATCATCGAGCGCAAGTTCGCGTTGGTCGCGCTGATCACGCGAACGCGCACCTGGCGCTCTTCGTTGGAGCCGAGCCGCTGGAAACGCCCTGTCTCCAGCACGCGCAACAGCTTCACCTGGCCCGCGGGCGGCAGGTTGCCGATCTCGTCGAGGAACAGCGTGCCGCCATCGGCGGCCTCGAACTTGCCGGCGCGCGCTTTCGTGATGCCGGTGTACGCGCCGGCTTCCGCGCCGAACAGTTCCGCCTCGATCAGCTCGGACGGCAGCGCGCCGCAATTGAGCGTGACGTACGGCCCGTCTTTCACGTGCGAGTTCGCCTGGATGATCTGCGCGATGCGCTCCTTGCCCGCGCCGTTCGGCCCGGTGACCAGCACCGGCACGTCGGCCCGCGCGACCTGGCACGCGACTTCGAGCACACGCTCGGTCGCGGCGTCGCGCCAGACCATCCCGCGCAGATCGAACTGCGCCTCCAGCGCGCGGCGCCCGCGCCGTTCGCGCTGCATGCGCGCACGCAACGCGCGGTTGGCCTGCCCGAGCTCCAGCAGGTTCTTCACCGTCGTCACCAGACGCTCGTCGTTCCAGGGCTTCGCCACGTAGTCGGCGGCGCCGGCCTTGATCAATTGCACCGCCATGTCCAGGTGCGTCCACGCGGTGAGCAGGATCACCGGCAAGTCGGGGTGGCGCTCCCGAATGCTGCGAAACAGCTGGCGGCCTTCCTCGCCCGACGTCGTGTCGGCCGCGAAGTTCATGTCCTGGATCACCAGGTCGACACCGGATTTCTCCAGCATTTCCAGGCCTGCCTGCGGCGAATCGGCGTGGCTCGTGTCGATGTCGTGCAGCGACAGCAGCACATCCAGCGCCGTGGCGATGGATGCGTTGTCGTCGATGATGAGGACGTTCGGCACGCTGCGCAGCATACCAATCACGCGGTCCGCGTCGCGATCGCCGGCGGCGTGTTCGCCGCGCGCGAAGCCGGCCCCCACACCGCCGCCACGCCGAGCAGCCACAGCGCACCGGCGCCGAACGCAAGGTAGCCGAGCGGCAGCCGGCCCATCTCCAGTTGCCGCATCAGCAGCTGGTTGAGCGCGACCGCCAGCACCAGGCCCGCCGCGATGCCGCCGGTGGTGATCAGCAGGTTCTCGGTCACGAAGTACACCACGATGTCGCGCCACCGCGCGCCCAGCGCACGCCGCACGCCGATCTGCTTGCGCCGCTGCGCGACGCGCAGCGCGGTCATGCCGACGATGCCGCTCACGGTGACCATCAGCAGCAGCGCGCTGACGGCGGTCAGCATCCAGGCGAGAGCGCGCTCGTTGCGGTATCGGTTGTAGCGGTCTTCGGTCACGGTGCGCGGCGAGATGCGCACGGGCCGCGCGTTCACCTTGCGCAGGGCTTCCTCGCCCGCCGCGAGCACGCGGTCGCCCTGGCCCGGCTCGACGCGCAAGGCGTAACGCGAGAACGGGTAGGAAAGGCGCCACGGCAGGATGATCGAGTAGTCGCCCGCCGCGCCGGGCTGCGCCTGCGTGGTCTGCAGGTGGTCCACGACGCCGACGATGCGCAGCTCGCTGCCCTCGCCCATCCCCTGGTAGAACTGCCGCCCGAGAAAGCTGTCGGCGCCGGGGAACATGAGCTGCGCGAGCGGCCGCGTCACGATCGCCACCTTGGGAAACTTCTCGTTCCACGAATCGTTGTCGGGGTCCATCTCCACGACTTCCTCTTCCTTGAAGTCGCGGCCTTCGAGCAGCTTCAGGCCCAGTGTCGCGACGAAGTCACGCGGCGCCGAATAGATCGCCGGGTCGGCCGTCGATCGCGTCTGGTCGAGCCGCGTGCGCACGCTGCCCGAAGAGCCCGACGTCGACATCGGCATCTGCGAAGTCCATGCGACCGAGCGCACGCCCGGTACCGCCTTCAACGCGGCGAGTTCGCGGCGCTGCTGTTCGATCGCCTCGTTGTGCGTGCGCTTGTCCAGTGGCCGC
>JAZKIF010000059.1:1787-39211 GCA_040385005.1 Pseudomonadota bacterium | reverse complement strand
AGTGGCCGCACCTGGTAGTACACCACCGCGGACTCGTCGTCGATGCCGCTGGTGCGCTGCGCGGAAGCAAGCCGCGTCTGCACGATGAAGAGCGCGTTGGCGAGGATCGCGAGGCTGATCGCGACCTGCAGCGCGACCAGCAGGGGCGCGGTCTTGTTGCGCAGCAGCGCGGAGAAGATGGGTCGAATTTCCATGGGTTGCCTTCCCCTATTGCGATTTGAGTTGCAGCGCGGGCGTCACGCGGCTCGCGCGCCACGTCGGCAGAAGCCCCGCGAACAGGCTCGCGCCCAGCGCGATGGCGAGCGTGAGGCCCAGCATCGGCCAGTCCATGTGCGCGACCACGGAGAGATCGCGCGATTGCTGCCGGATCACCCACAAGCTGCCCAGGCTCAAGAGAAGCCCGAGCACACCGCCCGCCAGGCCGATCACGCTCGTTTCCACCAGGAACTGCGCGATGATCGCTGGCCGTGTCGCGCCGAGCGCGCGCCGCACACCGACTTCCGGTCCGCGCACCGAGAACTTCGCGAGCAGCAAGCCCATGGTGTTGATGACGCAAAGCAGCAGGAAGCCGAGCGAGAGCCACACCGCCGCCTTGTTGTCGTTGTTCACGACCTGCATGAATTCCATCCACTCCATCACGTCGTAGATGCGCGCGGGCACCGGACGCTCGAAGCGGCCGAGCCGGCGTTGCTCGTTGACGTAGTTCTCCATGAAGTTCTGCAGCGCGCCCCGCTCCGATGCCGCCGCGAGCTCGAACCAGAACTGGATCCAGGTGCATTCCGATTCGAGCAGGCCCTTGTAGCCCGCGCCCGATTCGCCGGGGCAACTCGTATTGCCGTTGGACGTCACTTCCGCGTCGATCGCGGTCTTGAACGGCACGTAGATTTCGTCCTCGCCGTTGAACTTGCCGCCGTTGCCGTTCATGAGGTGCGTGTAGCGCGGCACCGGGTTCCAGTCCTTCAGCACGCCCACCACCTGGAATTCTCGGCTCCACAGGCGAAAGCGCTTGCCCACCACCTCGCCCGTCCCGAACAGCGCCTCGGCCTTCTTGCGCGTGAGGATGGCCACGCGCGCGCCCGACTTGTCGTCGCCCGCGCTCCATGCGCCGCCTTGCAGGAACGGTACTTCGAACATGCCGAAGAAGTCGGAGTTCACCGCGACACCGCGGATTTCCATCGGCGGCTTGTCGGGCCGCGGCGCCTCGATGGAGCCCGCGACATCCAGCACCGCCGTGCGATGTGCGCCCTGCCCCGACGCCAGCAGGTTCACCGTGTCCTGGTAAGTCATCTGCACCGCGAAGGGCTCGCGGTAACCGGGCACATAGGTCTTGAGCGGCGCGTTGTCCACCAGCGGCGAGAACAACCGCGTGCTCTTGTGCGGGATCGGGTCGCCCGACATTACATGCAGGATCGTGAGCGTGGAGATGCTCGCGGCGACGCCGATGGCGAGCGTGAGCACCATCAATGCCGTGAGCACGGGGTTGCGCCGCAAGCTGCGTGCGCCCAGTCGCAGGTAGTAGCCGAACATCGCGGGTTCCGTTCAGGCCACGGCCGCTTCGGGCATGGCCAGCGACGGCGCCTTGCGCACGAGATCGCTCACGTAGCCGTCGATGATGTGGACGTTGCGCTGCGCGCGCATCGCGAGTTCCGCGTCGTGCGTCACCATCAGGATCGTCGTGCCCTTCGCATTGATGCGCTCGAGCAGCTCCATCACGCTGCGCGCCATCTTCGTGTCGAGGTTGCCGGTCGGCTCGTCCGCGAGCAGCAGCTTCGGGGTGCCCGCGAGCGCGCGCGCGATCGCGACGCGCTGCTGCTGTCCGCCGGAAAGCTCCGCCGGGTAGTGCTTCATGCGCGAGGCGAGGCCTACGTCGGCCAATGCCTGCTCGATCCGCTCGCGCCGCTCGGCGCCGCTGAAGCCGCGATAGCGCAGCGGCACGTCCACGTTGTCGAAGAGGTTCAGGTCCGGGATGAGGTTGAAGCCCTGGAAGATGAAGCCGAGCTTCTCGTTACGCAGGCGCGACCGCGCGTTGTCATCCAGTCCCTTCACGTTCACACCGTCGAGCATGTATTCGCCGCCGGTGAAATCCTCCAGCAGCCCCGCGATGTTGAGAAACGTCGTCTTGCCCGAGCCCGAAGGTCCGGTGACGGCGGCGAATTCGCCTTCCTTCACATGGATGTCGAGGCCGCGCAGCGCGTGCGTCTCGATCATGTGGGTGCGGTACACCTTGCTCAAGTCCTGCATTCGCAGCATGGCTCTGGCCTTTCGTTTTTCAGGGGTTGATGGAGACGGCGTCGGCGTTGTCGAACGCCTCGGTGCCGGAGACGACGACTTGCTCGCCCGGCTTGAGGCCGCCCGTGATTTCCACGGCCGCGACGCTCATCGCGCCGAGCGAGACGGGGCGCCTGCGCGCCACGCCGTCCTCGACAACGTACACGTGATGGCCGCCTTGCGCCTCGACGAAAGGGCCGCGCGGGAGCATCAGCACGTTCTTCTTCTCGTCGATGAGGAGGCGCGCCTGCACGCGCTGGCTCTGGCGCAGGCCTTGCGGCTGCGTGCCGGTGAAGCGCACGCGCGCGAGCACCTGGCTCTTGATCACTTCGGGCGACAGCGCCGACAACTTGCCGACTGCCTTCGTGTCGCCCGCCGTGATCTCGACGTTCATGCCGAGCCCGAGATCGGCGACATAGGTTTCGGGGATTTCGAGTTCCACTTCGAGCCGCGAGAGATCGACCAGCGTCATCAGCGGCGCGTTGGCCGCGACCACCGCGCGGTTCGCGACGGCGAGGCTGCCGATGAACCCGTCCATCGGCGAGCGCAAGGTCAACTCCTCCACGCGCTGGCGCGCCAGATCGAGCGCGATCTTCTGGCGCTGCAATTGGCTCAGACGCGTCTTCAACTGCAGGTCGACATCGTCGTTCTCCAGCAGCGCGGCTTCCGACGCATGCTTGCTGCGGATCTGCGCGGATTTGAGCGTGTCCTGCGCTTTCTGGAAATCGTTCTTCGCGATCACGCCCTCGATGCCCGCCGCCTCGACGCGTTCATAGGCGCGCTGCGCGGCGATGCGCTCGATCTCGGCCTGGTCGGCATCGCGCCGCGCGATCAGCTTCGCCTTGCGCGCGAGGATCTGCTGGCGCGAGACCTCGGCCCTCAGCTCCTCGAAACTCGATTGCTCGCGTTTGAGCGCGCCGTCCAGGTCCGGCGATTCGAGCACCGCGAGCACGTCGCCTTTCTTCACCGTATCGCCCGCGTTCACCTTGAGGGTGACGGTGGAGGCGGCGGTTGCATAGAGCGTCGGGCTCACGGCGGCGACCACCCGCCCGTTCACCGCCGCGTCGCGCACCAGCGTCCCGCGCGCGACAGGCGCGATGCGCAGGCGGGAGGCGTTGACCGATTGCGTGCCCGCATGCCAGCCGGTGAGCAAGGTGCCGGCCAGGCCCACCGCGAGCACGGCGACGCCCGCACCGACGGCGATGCGGCGGATGCGCTTGCGCGGGTCGGGGGCGAGGACGGTGTCCTGGGCGGAGGTGTCGGCAATCATGGCTTGCGTGTCTTCATGGCATCGTTTGCACGATGCATGCCTGAACGCAAGTCGTTGATTCTTAAGGAAAACACCGCCTCGCGGGCGGTGTTCGGGGGTGTCCGGGGAGTGTCCGCGCCGGCTGGCCGGACACCTGGAAGGTCAGGGCTGCAGGGCGGTCAGGCGGGCCGTCGCCTCGCGCTTGCCGAGCGAGCGGGTCGCGGCGATGGCCTTCAGTTGCGCGGCGCGCGGCGTGGCCTTGCCGGTTTCCCACTTGTAGATCGACTGGCCGGTGACGCCGACCAGCGCGCCGAAGGCTTCGGCCGACAACCCCAGCTTCTTCCGGCGGCTGGCGAGGCCCTTGGCGCTGAAGCGCAGGCGCTCGCCGGGCTCGTCCTCGCCCTGCGCCGCCGCCGCCGCGCCGCGGCCCGCGGACTTGCCGCCTGCCTTGGACAACTGGCGGATCTGCGTCTCCAGCGCCTTGATCTGCTTGCGCAGGGCAGCGATGTCGGAGCGGTAACGCGCCGAAGCTTCCTTGAGGGAATCGGTCTCGGCGCGGACTTCCTTGCGGGCGAGGCGGGAAATCTCGGATTTGAGGACGGAGGCGATGTTGGGCATAGCCCCGTATTTTGCACTGTCCGCGCGGACTGCCGCTACTGCGGCCCGAGCGTGAAGAAAAACGTCGCGCCCTGCCCCGGCGCGGACTCCGCCCAGATGCGCCCGTCGTGGCGCGTGACGATCTTGTGCACCGTGGCCAGCCCGACGCCGGTGCCGGGGAATTCGGCGGGCGTGTGGAAGCGCTGGAAGGCGTTGAAGAGGCGGTCCGCGTAGGCCATGTCGAAGCCCGCGCCGTTATCCCGCACGAAATAAGCGGGCTGGCCGTCCGAGTCCGGCGCGCGGCCGACCGTGATGCGCGCCTGCGGCAGGCGCGACGTGAATTTCCACGCGTTGCCCACCAGGTTCTGCATCACCTGCTTGACCAGCGCCGGGTCGGCCCGAGTCGTCATGCCCGGCGCGATGTCGATCACGGCATCGCGCTCGGGCTCCTGCTCGCGGCAGCGCTCCACGGCCGCGTCGGCCATCTCCCCCAGATCGATGCTGCTGCGCTCCAGGCTCGCGCGGGACACGTGCGCCAGGCCCAGCAGCGCGTCGATCAAGTGCGACATCACGCGCGCGTTGATCTGCACGCGGTGCAGGTAGTGGCGGCTGCGGTCGTCCAGCTTGTCCTTCAGCGAGCGCTCCAGCAGGTTGCTGAACGAGTCGATGGTCTGCAGCGGCGCGCGCAGGTCGTGCGAGGCCGAATAGGAGAACGCCTCGAGCTCGCGGTTGGCCGCCTGCAATTCCTCGGTGCGTTTGCGCACGCGCTCTTCCAGGTCGGCGTTCAGCGCGAGCGTCTGCTGGTGCACTTCCTCCAGCGCCTGCGCGCGGCGCGCGAGTTCGGCCAGCATGTCGTTGAAGGCGTCCACCACTTCGCCGACCTCGTCGTTGCTGGTGCGGGACGCGCGCAGGTCGTAGTCGCGCGTGGCGGTGATGCGGCGCGCGACCTGGCTCACCTGCAGCAGCGGCCGCGTGACCAGCGCGAGCAGGCGGTTCGAGACGAGCAGCGCCAGCGCGAGGCTGCCGGCGATCACGAGGCACAGCACCGTGAGGTACTGCTGCAGCCGCGCGAGCCGCTCGTGGTGCGCGCGCAGGTAGACCGTGCCGAGGTGCTCGCCCTCGTTGTAGATGTGCTTGACGGCCACGAGGTCCTGGCCGATGACGCGCACGCCGTCGGCGCCGATTTTCGGCGGTCCTTCGGCATCCTCTCCATAGGAGGCGAACACGCGGCCATCGGGCGTGAGGATGCCGGCCGCCCCGATGTTCGGGCGGGCCTTGAGCAGGGCCAGGTTCTCGCGGGCGGTCTTTGGATCGTTGAACGAAAGCGCCGGCGCGGTGGCCAGGCCGAGCAGGTCCGCCTGCGTCTGCAAGTCCTTCTCCCAGGTTTCCTGGTAGCTGCGCAGATCGAAGATCACCATCGCGATGCCCGCAAGCGTGAGCGCGAGAAACGTGGCCACGAGCACCACGCGATTGAGCTGGTGGCGGATGGAGCGCTTGCGGTCCCCGTCCATTCAGCGCCCCTTGCCAGCGAGGTTGCTCGAGACGGCCGCGAGCCGCGAACTGAGTTTCAGCCCGCGCCGCTCGGCGGCCTCCAGCGACAGCTCGAACCGGATCTGGCCTTCCATCGCCAGGAAATTCACGGCGCCTCCCTGCCGCAGTGCGCCCGGTGAATCGGTGACGACCAGCAGCCCGCGCAGCGGCGAGGCCGACAGCGCCTCCGCCGCGCGGGCAGTGCGGTCGCGCGCGACGAAGAGGAGGTGGACGCCCGCGAGCGCATCTCCCTCCTTGATCTTGCGCACCTCGCAGTGGCGGCCCGCCACGGTCCGCATCGCGACCAGCTTCGCAAGATCGTCGGCGAGCTCGTCGTTGCCCCACACGCCGATGACCAGCGGCGAATCGGGCCGCGCGAACACATCGTCGGGCCACTCGGTGTAGCCGGCGAAGCGGTACAGGTAGGCGGCCTTCACGCGCCGCTCGGCGATCGCCTCTTCGGACGAGGCTTCTTGCGCGGCGGCGACCTGCGGATGGTGCAGCCACATCAGCGCCGCGACGGCGAGGACGCGCCACGCCATCGACCACCCCGCGTGGACCCGACTGGCAAGGATCAGCGGCGCCACGTGACCTTCAACCACGCCGCGCGCCGGACTTCGGAGGCTCCGGCCACGGCGCCGAATTCGACATGGCCGCGATCGAGCAGGTTCTGCAGGTTGAGCGCGACGTCCACGTCCGGCGAAACGCGCCAGCCCCAGCGCGCGTCGAGGGCGGTGTAGGCGGGCACAGCGGGCAGCGGCAGCGCACCGACGCGGCGGATGCTCACGTCCAGCTCATGGCCGTGCCCCAGGTTGTGGCTGGAGCGCAGGCTCCACTGATGGCGCGGGTCGTTGCCGAGCGCGCTCGGGCCGATGGGGTCGGTGCTGCCCGGCATCACGCGCAGGTGCTGGCGCAACTCCAGGAGCCCCGCGCTCAGGCGCCACTGCTCCGCGGCCTGCCACTGCGCCCATGCTTCGAGCCCCGAGGTGCTGCCCTCCATCATGTTCTGCACCACGGCCGGCGGGGGCTGGCCGCTGCGCAAGTGGTCGTAACGGTGGTGGAATGCGGTGACCGAATACGACATCGCGCGCGATGGTTGCGCGCGCCAGCCGAGCTCCAGCACGTTCGCGACCTCGGAGCGGAAATCCGGACCTCCGCGAATGAAAAAAGGCGCGTTGCCGGGAAAGAAGAACTCGCGATCCAGCCGCGCGGGCGCGCGCACGGCGCGGGACAGCGCGGCCCAGCCGAGCTGCTCGTCCGAGGGCGTCCACGACAGGCGCGCGCTCGGAAGGAACTCCCAGCCCGTGTAGACGTTGCGTTCCAGCTTCGCGCCCAGCGTGAGCTCCAACTGGTCGGCGACGCGGATCTCGTCCTGCGCGAACACGCTGGCCCAGCGCAGGCTGCGGTCGCCGGGAATGAATCGCACGAGGAAGCTGGGCTGCGTGGAATCGCGCGCCTCGCGCACATTCGCGCCCCACAGCACGCGGTGGCTGCCGCGCACGGGTTCGTTGCGCTGCCACTCGATATCGAAGATCTCCATGTCGTCGCGAAACGAGAAGGGCTCGTCTCGCCGGCTCTGGTCGTAGTAGCCCTGCAGGCGCCAGCCCGAGCCGTCCGGCAGCGCGCGCTTCCAGCTCGCGAGCAAATTGGCGCCGGAGATCTGCGGGGATTCCGGTGTGCCGGGCGCCGTGCCCCCTTCGTACGCGTCGCCCTGGAAGTTGAACCTGTCGATGCCGGCGTCCCAGTCGGCGCGCCAGCCGATCTGCTGCTTGCGCGCGTCGTCGGCGATGCGCGCGCCCCGCGCGCTCGAGGTGTTCTTGCGGTCCACCCCCATCGCGTAGAGCCGCCAGGCGCCGGTGTCGCCCAGCTTGCCGCCATAGCGCGCGGAGAGATTCTGGTTGCCGTCGCCACCGCTCACGGAAACGAGCGATCCTTGCGTCTGCGATGCGGGCCGCGTGGTGACGTTGATGACGCCATTGACGGCATTCGCGCCCCACAAGGCGCCGCCGGGGCCGCTGATGACCTCGATCTGTTCGACGTCTTCCAGCACCACGTCCTGCTGGTCCCACCACACGCCGGAGAAGAGCGGCGAATAGATGGTGCGGCCGTCCACAAGCACCAGCAGCTTGTTGCCGATGGCGTTGTTGAAGCCGCGCGCGCTGATCGCCCACTGGCCGGCGCTGGTGCGGGCGACTTGCAGGTTGGGCGCGAGGCGCAGCACCTCGGGCAAGCTGCGCGCGCCGGAGCGGCGGATGTCCTCCGGGGTGATGACGAACACCGAGGCCGGCGCCTGCAGCAGCCGCTCCTGGCGCCGCGACACCGAGCTGACCTTGATGTTGCCCAACTGCTCGAGCGAGAAATCGGCGAGCTTGTCGAGGCTGAGCTGGGCGAAGATTTCGGGCTGCGCGCGCGCGTCCGGCGCGAGGCACATCGCCGCAAGGAAAACACCGGCTGCAAAAGCAGTGCGGCCCGCCCGCGATTCGCCGATCTGGCGCTTTGGGTGCCGTCCTCCGCGGTTCTTGTTCATGTCCCTGGCTTTCGTTGTCAAAACCACCGCACGCTTTGCGCGCGTCCCTCTATCGCTTGTACTCGTTCGGATGGTCGCCCGTATAAGGGTTTGCCGCAATCGCGGGCGCGAACTGTGCACTATGCACATACGATGTTTGTCTTATGTGCGTTGCGCGCCAGGGCCGCGGCTGGCAGGAAAGTCGTAGGCCCGCGCCAATTGCAAACGAAGAGCCGCGCTGGCGATAATCGCGAATGCATCCAGCTCGCCCTCGCGCCGCAATCGCATGAACAAGCCACGTCGCGCCTGGTGGTGGTTGCTGGCGGCGCCGGCCCTCGTCGCAGCCTGCGGCCGGAGCGACGACACCGGCTGGTCGGGCTACGCCGAAGCCGACTACGTGTATGTGTCTTCGCCGCTCGCCGGTACCTTGAGCGCACTGAACGTCGACCCCGGTCAGCAGGTCGGCAAGGGCAAGCCGCTCTTCGCGCTCGAATCCGAGTCCGAGAAAGCAGCACGGGAGGAAGCGAATGCGCGCCTCGCCGCCGCGCAGTACCAGGCCGATAACACCGACAAGGGCAAGCGCGCGCCTGAAGTCGCGGTGAACCAGGCGCAGCTTTCGCAGGCGCGCGCCGCGGCCGAGCTCGCGCAGCACGACCTCACGCGCAAGCGCGAGCTCGTGGCCAAGGGCTTCATATCGCGCGCGCAGCTCGACGAGGCGCAAGCCACGCTCGCGCAGGCGCAGGCCCGCGTGTCGGAGCTGGCGTCCACCGTGCAGGTTGCGCGGCTGCCGGCGCGCGCCGACGAGCGCGCCGCCGCCGATGCGCAAGTCGAGGCCGCGCGGCAAGTGCTCGCGCAATCCGAATGGCGGCAGGCGCAAAAGCAGCAGACGGCTCCGGTCGATGCACAGGTCGCGGACACGTTTTACCGGCCGGGAGAATTCGTGGCCGCGGGGCAGCCCGTCGTCGCGCTGCTGCCGCCGGGCAACATCAAGGCGCGCTTCTACGTGCCCGAATCCGAGCTTCCAAAACTCGCGCTCGGGCAGGACGTGTCGATCGAATGCGACGGTTGCGGCGCTGCCATCGCCGCGCGCATCACGCGCATCTCGACCCGGCCGGAATACACGCCGCCGGTGATCTACTCCAACTCGCAGCGCAACAAGCTGGTCTTCATGCTGGAGGCCAAACCGGCGCCTGCCGACGCGACGCGCCTGCGTCCCGGGCAGCCGCTTGGCGTGCGGGCACGGGCGAGCAGCAGCGGCAAATGAGCGATCTCGCGATCGACGTTCGCGGGCTCACCAAGCGCTATGGCGAGCGCACCGTTGTCGATCATGTGGACCTGCAAGTCGGCAAGGGACGCATCTGCGGCTTCCTCGGGCCCAACGGCAGCGGCAAGACGACCACCATCCGCATGCTGTGCGGCCTGCTCAAGCCGGACGCGGGAGAAGGCACGTGCCTCGGTCTCGACGTGATCCACCAGGCGCGCGAGATCAAGCTGCAGGCCGGCTACATGACTCAGAAGTTCGGCTGGTATGAGGACCTCTCGATCCGCGAAAACCTGGAGTTCATCGCGCGGCTCTTCCAGGTGCCGCAGCGCGACCAGGCCGTGGACAAGGCGCTGGAGCGGCTCGGCCTGATCGAACGGCAAGAGCAGCTCGCCGGCGCGCTGTCGGGTGGATGGAAGCAACGCCTCGCGCTCGCGGGTTGCCTGATCCACGATCCGAAGCTTCTGCTGCTCGACGAGCCGACGGCGGGCGTGGACCCGAAGGCGCGGCGCGAGTTCTGGGACCAGATCCACCAGCTTGCCGAAGAAGGCATCACGGTGCTGGTGTCGACGCACTACATGGACGAGGCGGCACGCTGCCACGAGCTCGTGTACATCGCGTACGGCAAGGTTCTCGCGCGCGGGTCGGAAGCGCAGATCGTCGAGCAGGCGGGCCTGCCGCCGGGCTCGTCGCTGGAGGAAACCTTCGTGAAGCTGATCGATCGTGCGGAGGACAACTTCGCCGCGCCGTCCACCGGCAGGAAGAAGGCGGCCGCATGACGTTCTCCTTCCAGCGGATGGTCGCGATCTTCATCAAGGAATTCCAGCAGATGATGCGCGACCGCCTGACCTTCGGCATGGCCGTGGGCGTGCCCATCCTGCAGCTCGTGCTCTTCGGCTATGCGATCAACACGGACCCGCGCGGATTGCCGACTGCACTCGTCGCGGCGGACACCGGCCCGCTCGCGGGCAGCATCGTCGCGTCGCTGCAGAACACCGGCTACTTCCGCATCGTGCACCAGGGCACGAGCGAGGACGAGGCCGAGAAGCTGATCGAGTCGGGCGCCGTGCAATTCCTCGTCGTGATCCCGCCGCAGTTCTCGCGTCGGCTGGTGCGCGGCGAGCATCCGCAATTGCTCGTCGCGGTCGATGCGACCGATCCGTCGGCCTCGGGCAACGCGATTGCGGCGCTGAACGCGGCGACGGCACAGGCGCTCCAACCCGATCTCACCGGGCCGCTGCGACATCTGCAATCCACTCCCGCGCCGTACGAGGTGGTCATCCATCGCCGTTACAACCCCGAGGGGCTGTCCCGCTACAACATCGTGCCGGGCCTCATCGGCACCATCCTCACGATGACGATGGTGATGCTCACTTCGCTCGCCATGACGCGCGAGCGGGAGCGCGGCACGATGGAGAACCTGCTCGCGACGCCGGTGCTCCCCGCCGAAGTGATGGCCGGGAAAATCCTGCCGTACGTCGTGATCGGCTACATCCAGCTCGGCGTGATCCTGGGCGCGGCGTCATTGCTGTTCGAAGTGCCGCTGGAGGGAAGCTTCGTGCTGCTGATGTCGATGATCGGCGTCTTCATCGTCGCGAACCTCGGCGTGGGCTTCACGTTCTCCACGCTCGCGCGCAACCAGTTGCAGGCGATGCAGATGACGTTCTTCTTCTTTTTGCCGAGCATGCTGCTCTCGGGCTTCATGTTCCCGTTCCGCGCGATGCCGCAGTGGGCCCAGTGGCTCGGCGAGGTGCTGCCGCTCACGCACTTCCTGCGCATCGTGCGCGGCATCATGCTCAAGGGCAATACGATTGATCTGCTGTGGGGCGAGCTGTGGCCGATGCTCGCCTTCATGCTGGTGGCGGTGGTGCTGGCGTTGAAGCGGTACCGGCAGACGCTGGATTGACGGACGCGGTCACTGCGGCCGGATCAAGAGCGTCACCCGGTCTCCATATTTCTTGACGAAGTCGGGCCAGGTCTTCTTTGACGTGGGGGTGCCGGAAAGAACGAGGGTGACCGTGAGCTCCTTGTTCTGCCGCATCGCGGTGATCAGTGCGGCCAGCATCAGCTTGAAGTTCTCTCCCGTGCAAGTCGTGTGCAGTTCCAGCTTGGTGGCCCCGGTTATGCGCTGCAGGAGAACCGCAACGGGCTGCACCTGCTTATCCCCGACTTGCAGGAACAGCGCGGGCTTCGCGCTCGTGCAGTCGAATTTCGCGCCGGAGGCCCGCGGGTCGTTGGCGAGGACGAGCATGGGAGCGAAGTTCTTGCTCTTGGTGCACCAGGTCCACAGGTCGCTCTCCAATGCCGCCATGCCCTCCTCGGTCACGGGCGGCACGTGATAGCCGATGTACAGAGCCGCCGCGGAAGAACTCGTCGCCCAGGGGTCCAGCACGGCTTTCGTGTACGGGGAAAGATGCTTCCGGTCCAGAGCGATGGCGTCGGGCATCGACTTTGCGGGAATGGGTTTCGTGGAGGGTTCCGCAGCGGTCAGGGCCCTATGCAGGCTGCCGTACAACTTCGAATCGGCGAAATGCTTCAGGTGTTTCGGGTGAATCCGGACGCCGCAGCGGATGAGACCCGCACAGAATTCGACAAATGGCCCGGGGTACCACTTGGACCCCTCCCGTGGGGCGAGCTCGGAGCAATGCGAAGACAGCAGTTTCCGCAGTTTGTCCATGTCGGCGCCGGCGCCGATGAACGCCTGCAGCACCTGGGCCGCGCCATTCAACCGCATGGCGGTAACCAGCACCAGCGGAACCTGGCTGTTCTTCGCTATCAAGCGCAGCGCGGCCGGGTCGATGGCGATGCCCGCGTCGAATGCGGTCATGATGAGGTCGGCCATGCCTTTGTGGTCGTGCGCGACGAGCATGTCGGTCAGCTGGGCTCCAAGATCGTTGGCCCGGGCGTCGACGGCCGCGTTGTAGGTCGTCTTGGTCACCTGGGTAGCGCCCCTGATCTGGAACCTCTGATTCGGCGTCTCCCACGTGCCGGAAAGATTTTCACCGAGCGGACCTCCTTCCGCTTTCAGATCGTTGGGCAGCTCCTTGACCAGTTCAAGCACGGCGGGCTGGATGAAGGACTGCGTGTATCGCAGAGCACGCTGCTTGTTGCGCTGAAGAATGACGTCGATCTCGTCCTGCGGCAAGTCTCCCCCGTTGGGGCCGTGGTGCGTGAAAATTACCAGTCCGCTGTTGTGTTCCAGCGCGTCGAGCAATTTCCCGGCGGCATCCTCGTCCATCTCGATCACGCTGACCAGGTGCAAGCTATTCAGCTTGGTGTCGGCGGCGACAAGCTTGATGAGCGATGCCGACCCCACCGAGCCACCGCGTATGGAAAAGTGCGTCATGGACGAGTGGGTCGAAAGCGCGTCCAGGATCGGGCTGTCATCAATGCTTCCGCCTCCTGAAACCAGAACGGACAGACTTTCGATGCGGCTCGGACTTGCCTGGAGCGCGTGGGCAAGCTTCGCGGGCTCGACCGACGACCCGAGATTCAGGCTGGTGATCGTGGCACTTCGCGCCACCACGTCGCACCCCTGGGACAAGGCTTTGGCACTCAATTGGTAGAGGTCGAGACTGGCCAGCTGTTTTTGCGCATCCAGCCGCGCGATCGCTTGCAGAAGCGACGCGGGCGGATCGGCACTGCAATTGCCGAGAGCGAAGGACGTGATGTTCGTCGCCAGCGCGATCGCATCGCGAACGCTCTGGCATGCCCGCACATGGTCCTGGTCCCCGCCGAGATTCCATGACAGCTTCAGTTCCGGCAGTTCGGACAGTGCACGAGCAAACACATCGATCACCTGGGGCGTCACGGAAGCCTCGAAGCCACCGCTCATGGAGAGTACCTGCATCAGGCTATTGCTGTAGATCGCACGCATGATGTTTATTACATCCTCCTGCTGCAGGCTGGGCAGCAGGAACGAGAACGAGAAGCGGTCCAGGCACGAACACGAAATTACTGCTTCAGCCAGTGTCTTGGCCGCCACCGCATTGTTGACCGCGATCTTATTGCAGTCATTCGGGATGTGGATGCGCCCATCGCGGACTGCTGCCATCAACGCCCGAAAAATCTCCGGCTCTGCATTGTCCAGGCAATAAGTTGCCATCTCGCCCACCGGCGCATCGTCAGGCAAAAGCTTGCCATCGGATTCGATGAACGCCAGCACTTCCGGGTTGCCGATCTCGGCAAGCTTCAGGGTGTTCAGCTTTGCTGCCAGTGGCGGTGCGGATTTGGACTTGGATTTCGAAGCATCCGGTGCGTCCGGCGCCCCGCCCACGACCCTGGTGGTGGTGGTTACCGTCAGGTTGTTGTTCATGCAGCGCTCCACGTGATGGTGAAGCTACTGCGTGACGACGGCGATTCATTGGTTCGCCCGGCCGGGTGTGATCACCCCCCGTCAATGAATCGACGTCAGATCGTCGCGTGCGGGAAGAACGTCGGATCCAGCTGCTGCACGACGCCCATGAACTCCAGGTGCGCGGCGTTGAGCGACAGGTTGGCCGCGAAGGCCAGCGCATCGCCTTGCGTCGCGTACGTCTTGCCCGCGCCGATTTGCGCCGTGAATTGCGCGACAACATCCGCGCTGGCTTGCGCACCAGTGAGGTTCAAGTACACCTGCTTGACCAGGTCCGCGTTGCTGATGCCATGCAGGTTCGCGTCGATCAGCTTCTGCCCCAACTGGCCCATGCCGGTCGATGCATCGGCCTGCGCCGTCCAGCGGCTCAGCGTGGTCAGGTCGGGCGTCGTGCCGAATGCGGCGTGCAGCAGCGCGCCGGCCTGCCACACATGGCCTGCGGGCGTCGAGCCCGAGGGGCCTTGCGTGTCGAGTGCGAACATCGCATCGCTGAACGAGATCCGCTCGGTGGCCAGGATGATCGGCACGGCGTCGGCATAGTGGTCGTCGGCGGTGTGGATGGTCAGCGTGCCGTCCTTCAACTCGTACGAATGCACCTTGCCGACGGATTGCGGAAAGATGTAGGTGTCCAGTCCGGTGCCGCCATCGAAATAATCGCTTCCGCCCTGGCTGTAATACGTGTCGTTGCCGCCCAGCGCGAGGCAGGCGTTCTCGTCGTACGTGCCGTACAGCACGTCGCTCGCTTCGGTGGCCTTCACGATGCTGCGCAGCGGCACGGTGTCACTGTTCAGAACGGCCGTGGCGGCGACGCCCCAGCCGCTGCCGTCCTGGCCTTGCGCACTCCACACCGCGGCGTAGCCATTGCCCGCCGAGGCCAGCGACACGTCGGACTGGTTGCCGGCCATCGTCGAATTGAGCATGTTCTCGCCGCCCAGCGCGTGGCCGTTGGCGTCGAAGCGCTGCGCCACCACGTCGTCGTCGCCGTTCATCGTGCCGTCGGATGTCGTCCAGCCGACGACGTAACCGCCGTCGTCCATCGCCGTCACGGTGGGTGAAGTCTGCAGGCCGGCGACGGTGTGATTCACCAGCGTTTCGCCGCCCATCGCCGAGCCGTTCGCGGCGTAGCGCTGCGAGTGGATGTCCAGGCTGTCGCCGTCGCCGGCAACTGATTGCCAGGCGACCACGTAGCCGCCGTCGGCGAGACCCGTGATCGCGGGCCTGGCGATCGCGCCTGCGCCGCTGGAGTCGACGCGCGACTCGCTCGCCACGGCGACGCCATGGCTGTCGAAGCGCTGCGCATGGATGCCGCTCGTGCCGTCCCAGGCGATGACGTAGCCGCCGTCGGCCAGGCCCGTCGTCACCGGCGCGGACTGCGGGCCGGTGCTCGAAGTGTTGACCAGCGTCTCGCCGCCGAGCGCTGCACCGTCGGCGCCGTACAGGCGCGAGTAGACGCCCGTCGCGCCGTCCTGCAGGTCCGACGACCAGGTCACGACGAAGCCGCCGCCGGTGAGGGCCGTGATGCCTGGGTGCTCCTGGTCGAGTGCTGTATGGGTATTGACCTGCGCTTGCGTTCCGATCGCATTGCCTTGCGCGCCGTAGCGCTGCAGGTAGACGCCGTAGTCGTAGCCGGAACCAGACGTCTCTTGCATCGAGGACCAGGCGACGACGAAGCCGCCATCGGCGGTGGCCGCCACGGTGGGCTGCACCTGTTCGTTGATCGATTCGGTATTGACCCGTACTTCGCCGCCGACCGCCTGGCCCGCGTTCGTGTAGCGCTGCAGGTAAATGTCCGTGGCGGGCACGCCGGTCGCGTAATCCGGCTCGAACGATTGCCACACCACCACGAATCCGTCGTTCAGGTTGACGATGGCCGGGGCGGTCTGATCGCCTGCGGTGGTGGTGTTGACGGTGATGGTGCTGCTCATGAACTTCCCTGCGTGTGACTGGCTGTGCTTGCCTTGGAACGAAGGCTAAGGACATCGGGGCTCATCAGGTGTAGGACCAGTCCCCCTCAGGGCTGAGCTTCGCTTCCTACACGGGCTCCTGCAGGGGTGGGCGGAACGCCTTATATTGGCCGCGATGACCCACCTGACCACCTTTCCCATCACGGGAAAATTTCCCGCGAAACACCCCGACCGGCTGCAGCTCTACTCGCTGCCCACCCCCAACGGCGTGAAGATTTCCATCATGCTGGAGGAGACCGGCCTGCCCTACGAAGTGCACCGCGTGGCTTTCGACAAGAAGGACCAGATGACCCCGGAGTTCCTGTCCCTCAACCCCAACAACAAAATCCCGGCGATCCTCGACCCCGATGGCCCCGGGGGTAAACCCCTGCCCCTCTTCGAATCAGGGGCAATCCTGCTGTATCTCGCCGACAAGACGGGCCAGTTCATCCCGCAAGACCCTGCTGGTCGGTACGCGGTGATCCAGTGGCTCATGTTCCAGATGGGCGGCGTCGGGCCGATGTTCGGGCAGATCGGCTTCTTCCATAAATTCGCGGGCAAGGATTTCGAGGACAAGCGCCCGCGCGATCGCTATGTTGATGAAGCGAAGCGCCTGCTGGCCGTGCTCGAAGGGCAGTTCGCGAAGCACGCGTGGATCGCGGGTGACGACTACAGCATCGCGGACATCGCGACGATGCCGTGGGTGCGCAACCTGGTCGGCTTCTACGGCGCCGGCGAACTCGTCGGCTTCCAGAACTTCCCGAACGTGAAGCGCGCGCTCGATGCGTTCGTCGCACGTCCTGCGGTGATCCGCGGGTTGGCGATTCCTCCCGCGCCGCAATGAAGCTCCTTGCGCTCGTCGCTCTCCTGCTGGCCGCGTGCGCGGCGCCGGCGGGTGCGCAGGAGCGCAAGAACTTCTTCGACGACCCGTTCGCGCAAGTCACCTCCGCCATCAGGGATTGCCCGGTGCCAGAGGAGCCGCTGATGACGCAGCAGGAGTTTCGCGAGGCTGCACACGTGCGCGCGCAGCATGGCGGCAGTTGCTACCTGTCTGGCCGCTGCCGGCTGGCCAACTCATATCTCTACGACAAGGAAATCATTCCGCGCACGGTGCAGTTCATTCAGCGCGACGGGCGCTTCGACGACACGAGCGTGTGGGTGCTCGGCCAGCGGCGGATCGTGACGCTGATGGGCTGCGTGCGGTCGCGCGAACAGGCCGAGGCGCTGGTGCAATGGGTGACGTTGATGGACGACGTGATGAGCGTGGTGGACCAGACGATGGTGGGAGGCCAGGGCAAGCCGCCGTACAGGACGCGGTAAAGGAGGCACGTCTTGCCTGGCGGGCTCGGGCCGGCGGGCCACCCCCTCCCGTCAGGCCTGTAGCTTCCGCGACTTCGCCTTGACGCTTTTCCCCGGCGACGCGATGGGCAGCCGCGTGTCCGCCTTCACTTCCTTCAACACCACGCTCGATCGCACGTGCGTCACGCCCGGCAGCTTGAACGCGGTCTCGTGCAGGAAGCGCTCGTAGCTCTTGATGTCCGGCGCGAGCACCTTCATCACGTAGTCGGCCTGGCCGGTGGTGGAGTAGCAACTCACGATCTGCGGGCAGTTGGCGACTTCTCTCTCGAATTGCGTGACGACATCCTCGTTGTGGCGCGTGAGGTTCACCTCGGCGATGACGCACAGCGCAAGTCCGACCTTCTCGCGATCGATCAGCGCCGTGTAGCCGCGGATGACGCCGCTCGCCTCCATCTCCTTGATGCGCTTCCAGCAAGGCGTGCTCGAGAGTCCCACGCGCTCGGCGAGTTGCTGCACGGTCTGGTGCGAGTCGCGCTGCAGTTCGTTCAGCAGCACGACGTCTTGTCGATCGAGCTCATCCATTCTCTTGTCTCCTCCGGATTTGTAGAAGGATTTTCTCCGAAACAAGCCGAACTGGAGAAGAAAAGAAGCAAATTCTCAGGCTCCGAGCTTAGCCTTGGCGTCATGAACGACACCCTCGCGAGGCCCGGCTACCAGCTCTCCGATGCGCTCTGGGCGCGCGAGGGGCAGATCTTCCTCACCGGCACGCAGGCGCTGGTTCGCCTCATGCTGATGCAGCGGCAGCGCGACGCCGCGGCAGGCGTCGCGTCGCAGGGCTTCATCAGCGGCTACCGCGGCTCACCGCTGGGCATGGTGGACCTGCAGGTGTGGAAGGCCGGCAAGCAATTCGAGGCGCAAGGCATCCGCTTCCTGCCCGCGATCAATGAAGAACTCGCCGCGACGGCGGTACTTGGAACGCAGCGGGTCGAGGCCGACCCGGAGCGGACCTGTGAAGGCGTCTTCGCGCTCTGGTACGGCAAAGGGCCGGGCGTGGACCGCGCGGGCGATGCGCTGAAGCATGGCAACGCGTATGGCGCCTCTCCTCATGGCGGCGTGTTGATGGTGGCGGGCGACGACCACGGCTGCGTCTCCTCGTCGATGCCGCACCAGAGCGACCAGGCGTTCCAGTCCATGCACGCGCCCATCGTCTCGCCCGCGAACGTCGCGGAGTATCTCGAGTTCGGGCTGTACGGCTGGGCGCTGTCGCGCTACTCGGGCAACTGGGTCGGCTTCACGGCGCTCTC
The DNA here is from genome assembly GCA_040385005.1 of Pseudomonadota bacterium. Taxonomy (GTDB): domain Bacteria; phylum Pseudomonadota; class Gammaproteobacteria; order Burkholderiales; family Burkholderiaceae_C; genus Ramlibacter. Next base: position 20,900 of record JAZKIF010000059.1, on the reverse strand, counting down.
CGAAGTCGTGGAGAGCGGCAGCACGGTGGACCTCGACCTGCTCAACGCGCGCATGGCGGCGTGGCAGGACGCGGCGACGATCAACGCGGTGACCGGTTTCCAACCGCCCGCCGGGGGCCTGCACTACCGCTGGCCCGACCTGCCCTCGCTCGTCATCGAGCACCGACTGCACGCGAAGCTCGACGCGGTGCGCGCCTTCGCGCGCGTCAACGGCATCGACCGCACCATCGTCGACAGCCCGCAGGCGACGTGCGGCATCGTCACCGCGGGCAAGGCGCACTTCGATTTCATGGAAGTGCTGCGGCGCCTTGACATCTCGCCCGAGACGCTCGCGCAGCACGGCGTGCGCATCTGCAAGCTCGGGCTCACGTATCCGATCGAACCCGTGCGCATGGGGGAGTTCGTGCGCGGCCTGCGCGAAGTGCTGGTGATCGAGGAAAAGGGTCCGGTCGTCGAGACCCAACTTCGCGACATGTACTACAACGCGCCACATCGTCCTGTCGTGATCGGCAAGCGCGACGCGATGGGCTCGCCACTCGTTTCGTCACTCGGCGAACTGCGGCCGTCGCGGCTGATCGAGATCGTCGCGAACTGGCTCGCGGCACATTTCCCCGACCTGGACCGACGCCACCTGGTGCGCGACTTCACCGCGCCGGAGCTGCTGTCCAATTCGGCGGATCCGGTGAAGCGCCTGCCCTACTTCTGCGCAGGCTGCCCGCACAACATCTCCACGAAAGTGCCCGAAGGCTCGCATGCGCAGGCGGGCATCGGCTGCCACTTCATGGCGAGCTGGATGAACCGCGACACCGAAGGCCTGATCCAGATGGGCGGCGAAGGCGTGGACTGGGTGTCGCATGCGATGTTCACCAAGGTGCCGCACGTGTTCCAGAACCTGGGCGACGGCACGTACTACCACTCGGGCTATCTCGCGATCCGCCAGGCAGTGGCGGCCAAGGCGACGCTCACCTACAAGATCCTCTTCAACGACGCAGTCGCGATGACCGGCGGCCAGCCGGTGGACGGGATCATCACCGTGGACGGCATCGCGCGGCAGGTGGAAGCCGAAGGCGTGAAGCAGGTGATCGTGATGTCGGACGACATTTCGAAGTACGACGGATTGCGCGGCCGCTTCCCCGTGGGCACGGAGTTTCATGACCGCGCGGAGCTCGATGCGGTGCAGCGGCGCCTGCGCGAGATGCCGGGCGTCACGGTGCTGATCTACGAGCAGACCTGCGCCGCCGAGAAGCGCCGCCGCCGCAAGAAGGGCGAACTGGTGGAGCCGGCGCGCCGCCTCTTCATCAACGAGCAGGTGTGCGAAGGCTGCGGCGATTGCTCGGTGCAGTCCAATTGCGTCGCGGTGCTGCCGACGGAAACGCCGCTGGGCCGCAAGCGCCGCATCGACCAGAGCGCGTGCAACAAGGACTACTCCTGCGCGAAGGGGTTCTGTCCGAGCTTCGTCGGCGTGCTCGGCGGCCAGCCGCGCAAGAAGGCGGGTGCGCTGGCGCGTCGCGGCGGCGAAGTCGCGCGCCTTGTCGATGCATTGCCTCGGCCTGCCGCACACACGTGGACCGGGCCCTACGATTTGCTCGTCGCGGGCGTGGGCGGCACCGGCATCGTGACTGTCGGTGCGGTGATCGCGATGGCCGCGCACCTGGAAGGCAAATCCGCGAGCGTGCTGGATTTCATGGGCTTCGCGCAGAAAGGCGGCAGCGTGCTCGCGTTCGTGCGCCTCGCCGACGTGCCCTCGCGGCTGAACCAGGTGCGCATCGACACGCAGCAGGCCGATGCGATCGTCGCGTGCGACGCTGTCGTCGGCGCGTCGCCCGAAGCGCTGCAGACGGTTCGCCATGGCCGCACGCGCGTGCTGGCCAACGTGCACGAAACGCCGGTGGCCGAGTCGCTGCGCAACCCGGACGCGCAACTGCGCATCCCCGAGTTGCTGGAGAAACTGCGCTTCGCGGCGGGCGACGATCGCGTGGAGACGCTGGATGCGCAGGGCCTCGCCGAAGCACTGCTCGGCGATTCGATCCTCGCGAACATGCTGACGGTCGGCTACGCGTGGCAGCGCGGATTGCTGCCGGTGAGTCTTGCCGCGCTGCAGCGCGCGATTGAGCTCAATGGCGTGGCGGTGGAGACGAACTTGCTCGCGTTGTCGCTGGGCCGGCTGGAGGCTGCTTCGCCTTCCGCGCTTCGGCAACTGCTGCAGGAACAAAGCCTCGATGCGCCGCCGGTCGAATCGCTGGATGCATTGATCGCGCGTGGCGTGGCGCAGCTCACGGCCTACCAGAGCGCTGCCTATGCGCAGCGCTACGCCGGCTTCGTGGCGCGGGTGCGCGAGCGCGAGATCGCGCTGAATTCCGCCGACAGCCTGCCGCTCACATCCGCAGTGGCGCGCGGCATGCTCAAGTTGATGGCGTACAAGGACGAATACGAGGTGGCGCGGCTGTACACGGACGGCCGATTCCAGCAGCAGTTGCGCCAGCAGTTCGAAGGCGACGTGTCGCTGGAGTTCTACATGGCACCGCCTTTCCTCAGCCGCGCGAAGGACGGTCAGGCGCCGCGCAAGATTCGGCTGGGCGGGTGGATGCGGCATGCGATGAAGTTGCTGGCCCTTGGGCGCACCGTGCGCGGCACGCCGCTGGATGTGTTCGGCATGACACGCGAGCGGCGAATGGAGCGGCAGCTTGTCGCCGACTACATCGCGCGCATCGAGTCGCTGTTGCCGGCGCTCGATGAGAAGCGTATCGGCATCGCGGCGGACATCGCCGCCTTGCCGATGGCGATACGCGGCTTCGGGCATGTGAAGATGGCGAACGTCGCGCTGGCGCGCACGCGTGAAGCGGAGTTGCTGCATCGGTTCGACCCGGCTGCGTATCCGCGGCCGGCGACGCCTGCGCAGGCGGGGCAGTTGCGGGGGATCGCGGTCGTGGCGCGCTGAGATGGATTGCGGGTCGAGCCCGCAATGACAGCCTTCTTTTTACCCCGACGTCGCGAGCGACTCACTCTCGCCGAAGATTCCCAGGAACCCGCGCTGCGTGTCCATGTACTCGCGCATCCGGTGGATGCGCCCGTCCTTCACTTCGATGACGAAGCAGTAGTCGTTCTCGTACCAGCGGCCATTCGAAACGCGCCCCTGGAACGTCGTCTCCAGCACCGCGGTCGCGCCCTCGGCGGTGAGGCTGCGCGGTGTCGATTGCACAACGGCGACGAACAGCGTGGCCATCTCGCGCGAGAGAAACCGCACGATGACGTCGCGCGTCAGATCGAACTCCGTATAGCCGAGCGCTACACCCGTCGCATTGCCCGGTGGCGCGTGCCAGATCGCATCCGGCGTGAACACGGCCTCGATCTGCGCCGGGTCGCGCGTCGAGAACGCCTTCCATGCGTTCTTGACGATCTGCTTCGTTTCGCTTGCTTTCATGGCGGGCTCCTCGTTGATGGGAGCCAATGATCGACCGCCGGTGTCGCGTGGGCTGGCTGTTTTCGGACGCGTGCATCCGGCGACGTCCTACAGAAAAGTCCAGTCACGTTTGGTCACATGGTCCGGCACCGAAGACACACCCTCCATGCAGCATCCCGACAGCAGTTGGTCTCCCAGCGCCTCCGATCCGTGGGAAGATCACAACAGCAAACTCAGCAGTCTGATCGCGCGTTGCCGCACCGGCGACGTGCGGGCCTTCGAAGAGTTGTACGTGGCCACCGTTCGCTGGATGCTCGCCCGCATCCGGCGCATGGTCGACGATGGCCAGGCCGAAGACGTACTGGCCGAGGTTTATATACAAGTGTGGAAAAGCTTGGATTCCTATGACGAGCGCAGGGCGCCGCCCGCGTCGTGGCTGGCGATGATCGCGCGCAGCCGCGCGCTCGATCACCTGCGCCGCGAGAAGCACCGCCGCGGCGAGGAACCGGCGGGCGAACTTCCCGACGAAGCGCGGATGGATGACGGGCCGGAGCAGATGCTCAGCCGCTCGCAGGACGCGAAGATGGTTCAGTTGTCCCTGGCGACGCTGGATGAAGACGAACGCCTGGTGTTGGGCCTGGCCTATTTCCACGACTGCACGCAGCCCCAGATTTCCTCCATGACCGGCATGCCCCTTGGAACCGTGAAGTCCCTCGTCTACCGGGCGCAGCAGAAATTGCGCAAGTGTTTCGCCGCCCCGAAATTTCACGCGGCCTCGCTGATGTCCCCGTCGACCGGCGGCGCCTCGGAGGCCCGCGCATGACGGACGGCCGCGATCCCCGCAAGCTGGGCCTCGATGCGGACGTGAACGCCGAGCTGGACTCGCGCATGTGCGCCTCGCAGGACGGCGATGAAGCACTGATCGCGCGGGTGAAGTCGCGCGTGATGGCAGCCGTGCAAGGCGAAGTCGCCGCGCCGAATCGCACCGTGCGCGCGCGCGATGGCTGGCAGGAGATCGGCCCGGGCATCGAGCGCAAGCTCCTGTGGGACGCGGATGGCGCGCGGTCCTGCATGATGCGGTTCGCGCCGGGCACGATGGTTCCCGCGCACGTTCATGGCCTCGACGAGGAATGCGTGGTGCTGGAGGGAAGCTTCCGGATCGGGCGTGAGATCGTCCTGCACGCGGGCGACTTCCACGTCGGACGGCGCGGCACCTCGCACGAGGATGCCTTCACGGACACCGGCGTCGTGGTGTACCTGCGCGGCGCGGTCGAGCAGTTATGAGCAGGGATCAGCGCGGCCGCAGATCGAACGTGAGGTTGCCCCAGTAGCTGTCCCAGTCGACGTCGGGCGAATCCGTGGCGGCGATCATGTGCACCACGCTCGCCATCCACACGCCCGGCCACGGCGGCGTCACGGACACCCGGCCCGCCGGATTCGTCACCGTGCGGATCATGAGCAACTGGCCGGCGCGGCGATGCCAGAATTTCACCAGCGCGTTGGCAAGCGGCTTGCCCTCCCACATCACCTGGAAACCCAGATCGCGGCCGGCAGGTGTCGTCGACGGATCGACGAGGGGAACGATTTCCAGGCGTTGTCCCGTGGCTTGCAATGCGCCTGAGCCCGCAGTTTCGCCAACGCGCACCAGCGTCTTCACGTGCCGGCGGAATCGCTCGCGCCCCGGCGTTTCGGCGGTACCCGCCTTCTCGCGCATCGCGATGACGTAGTCCAGTCCTTCGTCGTGGAGATACGCGTGGAAACGCCCCGCGGGCAACTCGACTCGGCTCGTGGCCGTGTCCGCCCAGAACACCTGCGTCCCCGATTGCGTCACCGGCACTCGCACGAACCCGGCCGCCGCGTCCGGCAATTGCGCGAGCAGGTCGGTGGTGTCCGCTCCCACGCCCCGCTTCAATTGCGTCACGAAGGGCTGCGAGAGCCCGACGAGGTCGCCTGCAAAATATTCGCCGACGTGCATCGACAGCGAAACCGCCGCGCCGGGTTGCGCGTCGAAGCTGCCGGGCAGCATCCAGAATTCATGCGCACCGGCAACGCCGGAAGCGGTCACGGCAATCGCTGTTGCGAGTGCCGTGACCGCCTTGCGCAGGAATCGAACGCTGGTCAATTGACCGGCGAAGGCGCTGCCGTATCGTCGACCGGCAGCACCGCGTCGCCCACGAAGACCGGCTCGCTGGTTTCGCTGGTCATGCCGATCAGCTGATTGATGTAGTCGATCAGACCCGCCACGCTGCCTTGCGCGGATTGCGGCACTTCGGTCGTGCGCGCGGCCGGCGGGCCGTCGTCGTCGCTGCCGCCGCAAGCCACCAGCAGCGTCGCCGCCGCCAGGACCACGGCTGCGCTTCGCAGTTGAAGTTTGTGCATATGCATGGTCCTTCGCATCACGGGTACGTCGTGCCGGCAGCCGCAGGCGGGTTGAAGTTGCCCGTGATCGGCGTCGTCAGGTACGGGAAGGCCGTGCCGTAGTTGGCCGCGGTCTTGCGTACGCCGTCCGTGAGCGCGAGCGCGCCGGCCGGTGCATCCGAAGGCTTGCAACCGACCTTGAGCGTGTCGGCGGTGCCGGTCAGCGCGCACAGTGCGCCCATCGCAACGCGCAGTGACAGGTCGACCACGTCGTCGGCCGGCCGGCGTCCGTTCGGGAAGCCCGCGAGGTCGCCACCAGGAACGCCGAGCGCGTTCTGGCTGGCGGCCGGCGTCGGCGCGATGGAGGTGTTCAGGCGCAGCATTTCGGAGGCGACCACATTCTTCGGCTGGTTCACGCCCTCGAGTCCCTTGAGGAACACGGTGACGAGGTCGGTGCGCGGGAAGTTGGTCGGCGCCTTGGCCGCGGGGAACAGGCTCTCGATGAGTGCGGGCAGCGCGGGGTTGGTCACGTAGTCGATGAACTGTCCATCGCCCGAGGGGCGCGACGCGTTGAACTTGTCCTTGTCGGCCAGGCCGATCACGACTTCATTCACCAGCGGCATGCCGAGGCGGGAAACCTGCGTCCATGCGCCGCCTTCTTTCGACGCCTTGTTGAGGCCCGTGGTGGGCGCGCCATTGATGAGGCGGGCCTGGCGAACGCTCGCCGTCGTGAAGGCGCCGATGACGGGGTCGGCCGTGGTCGTGACGCAGTCGATCGGCAGCTCCATCGCGATGGTGCTGACGTTCTTGGCCTCGAGGTCGTTGTTGTTGCCGCCGACTTCCGGGCCGAGCGGGTTCAGGTTGAACAGGTCGAACGTCTTGCCGACCGCGATATAGAAGGGCTCCTTGCGCTGGCCCACGAACACCTTGCCCGGCGTCGTGCATCCGGGGATGTTGACGTTGTAGATGTGCTGGTTCGCGTATGCCGCGTAGCCGCCCGGGAAGACTTTCTCGCCGATGTTGTCGACCGGCTTGTCGAAGGCGCCCGAGGTGGTGGTGGCGTTGGTGAGCGTGGTGCGCGTGCCGCTTCGGCGGTTGCCGCGCACGAGGTCGATCGTGAAGGTCTCACGGACGTTCAGCGTTGCCGGGTTGACGCCGGAAATCGGGCCGCTGTTGATGAGCGGGATCTTCGTCTGCTTGCCGCCGACGGCGAGCGCGCCGTCCTTGGAGGTGTTGTTGAAGCGGAACTGGAAGGTCATGTCCTCGACCGCGTCGCCGTTGTTGTCGATATGGATCTCGTACAACGCGTTGGGATCGAACATGTAGAAGTTCGGGCCGCCCTGCGGATCCTGGAACGGCTGGTAATTGGCCAGCAGCGTCACGAAGCCCTGGCGACCGGGTTCGTAGCTGCGGAACATGTAGAAGTCCGTGCCATCCACCTTGGGCTGGCTCGTGATGAACGGTGCTTCGCGGTGGCTGGACGCGAAGGCGACGCCGGCGGCGCCGAGAGTCAGCAGCAGGGCCGCGGACGCGATCGATGCAAGTTTCATGAAGTCTCCTTGAGGGCAGGTTCGGGGCGCCGCAATGGCATCCACTGCTTTGAATACGCAGCCAAACGCCGATTGGTTTGTAGGACGGCGCCGCGCCGTGTCCCCAAGGAGTCAAATCACCAAAAGGATCAGTTCGGGCCCGACGCCATCTGCGCTTCCATGTCCTGCATGGAGATCATGTTGTCCTTGGTCATCTTCATCTTCTTCCAGTTGCCGCCGTGATAGGCCATGTACTCTTCCTGGGAGATCATGCCGTCGCCGTTGGCGTCCATGGCCTTCCAGTTCGCGGCGCGGCCGCTGCCCATGGCCTTGGCGTCCTTGTTCATTTCGCCCTTGGCGGCGGCGGCGCCGCCCGATGTGGCGGCGTTGGCTTCCTGCGGCGTGCGCATGGTGGTGCCGGCGGGCGCTTGCGCCATGGCTGAGGCGGAGGCGAGCGCGGCGATCGCGAGGATGTAGAAACTTTTCATGGGGATCTCTCCAAAGATTGTTCGGGCAAGAGCGCCCGCATGGGGAGTACGCAAGCAGCTCGGTTGTCGCCTGTAGGTGCACGGCCCGCGACTGCGTCAGGCAGAGTTCCGCGCGCCGCTATAGTCGAGTTGCAGGAGGGATCGATGAAATTGAACAGTCTTCGCCGTGCTCTTTCCAACGCCGCATGCGCCATGTGCCTGGTGGCCGCGGGTTCCGCGTTCGCCCAGTCGCCCGCGCCGGTCTTTCCCGACAAGGAGTGGAAACGCGCCACGCCCGAAGAGATGGGCATGGACCCGCGAGCCCTTGCGACGCTCGTCGAATTCGGCGGCAACGTTCAGATGGACAGTCTCTTCGTCACGCGCTGGGGCCGCGTTGTCGCCGAGACCTACTACGCACCGTTCCAGCCCGGCATGAAGCACCGGGTCAACTCTTCCACCAAAGCCGTGGTGGGCGCGCTGGCGGGAATCGCCGCCGGCCAGGGCGTGCTGGAAGTCAACGCCCCGGTGCTGAGCTTCTACAAGGACAGGACCATCGCCAGCCTCGACGACGCGAAGCGCGCGATGACGGTGCAGCAACTGCTGGACATGACGTCCGGTCTCGCGTGGGTCGAGCCGCTCACCGAGAACCCCGTCAACGAATCGCTGATCGGGCTGGAGCGCAGCCGCGACTGGCAGCAATACGTGCTGGACCGGCCGATGGCGCAGGCGCCGGGCGCGGGCTTCCACTACAACAGCGGCAACTCGCTGCTCGCCTCGGCGATCGTCGGCCGCACCACCGGCATGCCCACGCGCGACTTCGCGGCGAAGAATCTGTTCGCGCCCATTGGCATCCGCGACTTCCGCTGGCGGCAGGACCCACAGGGCGTCGCCATCGGAGGCTGGGGCCTTTACCTGCAGACGCAGGATATGGCGCGCTTCGGCTTGCTGTACATGAACCACGGCGCGTGGAACGGCGCGCAGGTCGTCCCGCGCGCGTGGGCGGACAAGGTGTTCAACGCGAAGGTCACGATGTTCCCCACCGGCGGCTGGGTGTACGGCGACGGCTGGTGGACGCTGCCGAAACGCGGCGCTTACCTGGCAGTCGGCTTCAATCGGCAATTGATCATCGTGATGCCGGAAATCGGCATCGTCGCCGCGGTGACGGGGCGGACGAACTATCCGGTCGAAAACCTGATCGATCACCTGGCGCGCGCGGCCAAATCCGCGACGCCCCTACCGGCGGACGCGCAGGCGCAATCGGCGCTGCAGGCGGCAGTGGATGCAGCCGCGGCGGGCAAGCCTCTTTTCGCGGCAGCGACGGCGCCCGCCATCGCGCAGGAGATCAACGGCAAGACCTACGGTTTTCCACCCAACGAATGGGGCTGGAAGGAGTTGACGCTGCACCTGGGCGCAACGCCCACGTTCGATCTCGTCGTGTTCACCTCGCGCACCAGCGATGCGACGCAACGCGTTTCATTGCCGCTCGGCATGGACGGGAAGTTCGCGATGGGCACGACGCCCGAGGGGCTCACGGCCATCCAGGCGGGGTGGACCGATGCGTCCACGTTGACCGCCGTACTGCGCGTGCCTGAAGAGGGCGTGGACCGGAAGTACGAGCTGCGTTTCAGCGGCTCGCGCGTCGAGATGACGCTCACCAATTCGGTGGGAAACAAAAGCAGTTTTTCGGGCCAGGCCCGCTGACGCCTCAGGTCCGCTTGACAGTTGCCGCGTCGCGGCGCCCGACGATCTGCACCGTGGACAGCTGAACGTGCGTCGTGCCGGCCGAGAACGACTGCGAGGCGGATTGCACGGCCTGGTGGCTGGCCTCGCCCGCGCCGATCGACGCGAGGACGATCGCGGCGACCACCGCCACGGCGGCAGCGATGCGCGAGGTCAGGGACAGCAGGGGTTGCGGGGCGGTGGAGCGGTTGGCGGCGGTGGTGTTCATTTTTGTCCTCTGGCGAGCCGGGGTGGCTCGATGGGTTGGACTTTAGGGGCCGCCCCGCCGGCCTTCCATGGCCATGCGACGAACTGCAGGTAGATGGGATGGACTGCAGGAAACCGGCGGTGGATCAGTCCTCGCCGAAGCCCGGGAGAGGCAAGTCCGGTTGCAGACTCACCTGCTTTTGGGGCTCCGCCGCGCCGTGCGAGAACAGGTCCGCCTCCGGCAGCTTCACCAGCGACATCGCGTCCTCCAGCGTTCCGTTCAGCCACGTGTCCCAGTTCTCGCGCTCGATCGGGATCACGGCGCGCTTGTCCTGCTGGTCGGGCGGCAGCGTCGGGTCCGGCTTGTGCATGAGGGAGAGCAGCGGGTGCTGGTCGCAGTTCTGCGTGAGCATGGTGTAGCTCACGACGATCTCGCCGCTCTCGGGATCGGTCCATTCGGTCCAGATGCCGGCGAGCGCCCAGGCCGTGCCGTCGCGCCGGGCGAAGCGCCACCAGATGTTCTTGCCGGTGCCCCAGTACGGCTCGTCGTAGTCGGTCGCGGGAATGAGGCAGCGCTGTCCGCGCGCCCATGGACCCTTGAAGCTGGGGGCCGTGGCCACCGTCTCGATGCGGCAGTTGTTGGTGCTGATCGGCCGGCCCGCCTTGCCCGTCGGCCGGCGCGTCTTGCTGAACCAGGGGATGAGTCCCCACTGCCCGACTTCCAGGCCGCGCGCGTGGACGAAAGGGCCTGGCTGGTACGGGCCGATGGAGGGCGCGACCGGCGGCATATCCGGCTCGCGGATCTTGATCTCCGTGAAGCCGAAGACGTCACGGATGTAGGTGACGGAGGCGGGGCGATAGCGGTTGCACACGGTACTTCTACTGCTACTTCTCGGATTACTGCGGGCCGGGCATCTCAGGTCATTTGACGATCGCCACCGCGCCGCTGAACGTGAGGAAAGCGGCGGCGGTCGTGAGCAGGATGATGCGCGCGATGCGTCCCGTGTCCGCGCCGAATCGCTCGGCGAGCAGCGCCACGTTGCTCGCCGACGGCAGCGCCGCGACCAGCACCATCACCTTCAGCGCGAATTCGTCGAGCGGCAAGCCGAGCGCGATGGCGGTGCGCCCCACGCCCCACACCAGCACGGGATGGACCAATAGCTTGAACAGCGCCACCGGCACGAAGTCGCGCAGCGGCATCGGTGGATGCTCTTCGCGCGTGGCGATGTACTGCGAGCGAGCGAGCACCGCGCCGATCGTGAAGAGCGCGACCGGCGAGGCCGAATCCGCGAGCAGGCCGATGGTCTGCGCGACCGGCGCGATGAACTGCCAATGCATCGCGGAGGAGATGCCGCCGAGCACGATGGCCCAGGGCATCGGGTTCACCGCGACGCCCTTGAGCGCGTTCTTCGCGGCCTTCTCCGCCCCATGTTCGTCGGCGCCGTCCAGCCGCGACAAGGCGATGCACAGCGAGCTGGTGATGACCAGGTCCACCAAGATCGTGAGGATCGCCGGGCCCGCCGCCTGCGCACCCAGCAACGCGACGAGCAGTGGCACGCCCATGAAGCCGGTGTTGGGGAAAGCGCCGACCAGCGCGCCGAACGACGCGTCGTTCCAGCCGATGCGCGCGTTGCGGCTGGTCCAGGCGATGACGGCCACCAGCGCCAATGCGCACAGCAGGTACACCGAGCCGGCGGCGACATCGAGCAGTTGCGCAGTGGGCGTGCTCGCGCCGAAGCGATACAGCATGCACGGGAGCGCGAAGTACAGGACGAAGGTGTTGAGGCCGGGGATCGCGTCCAGCGGCAGCATGCGCCTGCGCGCGGCGATGTAGCCACACAGGACGAGCGCGAAGAAGGGGAAGGTGACGAGGAGGATGTCGAGCACGCGGATATTGTCGCTGCTTGTGCAATTTCTCTCGCGATGGGAGAAGCCCTCGCCCCAACCCTCTCCCGGAGGGAGAGGGAGCACCGGCGGCCGGTATGATTCGCGGCTTCGCTGCTGCGCTTTCCCCAGAAGATTTCCTTTCTCGATGTCCGCCGGCCTCAATCTCGCGCAGCAGGAAGCTGTCAACTACGTGCAGGGGCCGTGCCTCGTGCTGGCCGGCGCGGGTTCGGGCAAGACGCGCGTCATCACGCATAAGGTCGGGCGCCTCATCCAGGCGGGCCTCGAGGCCAACCGCATCGCCGCCATCACCTTCACGAACAAGGCCGCCGCGGAAATGCGCGAGCGCGCCAAGACATTGATCGGGCGCGACGCGAGACAGGTGCTGATCTGCACCTTCCACGCACTGGGCGTGCGCATGCTGCGCCAGGACGGCGCGGCGCTGGGTCTGAAGCCGCAGTTCTCCATCCTCGACAGCGACGACGTCACCAGCATCCTGAAAGATGCGGGCGGTTCGACCGACGCCGCGACGGCCCGTCAGTGGCAGTGGGCGATCAGCCTGTGGAAGAACATGGGCCTGAACGCCGCGCAGGCGGAAGCGCAGGCGAAGGACGACAACGAGCGCGTGACGGCGCGCATCATGGCGCGCTACGAGGAGCGCCTCACCGCTTACCAGAGCGTGGACTTCGATGACCTGATCGGCCTGCCGCTCAAGCTGCTGAAGGACCACGCGGATGTGCGCGAGAAGTGGCAAAAGCAGATGGGCCACGTGCTCGTCGACGAATACCAGGACACCAACGCCACGCAGTACGAGGTGCTCAAGCTGCTCGTGGGCGAACGCGCGCGCTTCACGGCGGTGGGCGACGACGACCAGTCGATCTATGGCTGGCGCGGCGCGACGCTGGACAACCTGAAGAAACTGCCGCTCGATTTCCCGCAGTTGAAGGTGGTGAAGCTGGAGCAGAACTACCGCTCCACCAGCGCCATCCTGCGCGCGGCCAACAACGTGATCGGCCCGAACCCGAAGCTGTTTCCAAAGACCTTGTTCTCCGAACTCGGCGAAGGCGAGCCGGTGCGTGTCGTCGATGCGGACAACGAAGAGCACGAAAGCGAGCGCGTGGTTGCGCGCATCCAGTCGATTCGGGCCAACGGCATGGGCAAGGACTGGAAAGATTTCGCGGTGCTGTACCGCGCCAACCACCAGGCCCGCGTGTTCGAGCAGGCGTTGCGCAAGGCGCAGATCCCGTACAAGGTCTCGGGCGGGCAGAGCTTTTTCGACCGCGCGGAGATCAAGGACCTGTGCGCGTGGTTTCGCCTGTGGATCAACAACGACGACGACCCCGCGTTCCTGCGCTCGGTGACCACACCCAAGCGCGGCATCGGCCACACCACGCTGCAGAACCTGGGCACGTTCGCGAGCAAGTACAAGCTGAGCCTGTTCGAGGCGCTGTTCTCCTCGTCGCTCGGCTCGGTGCTGCCCGCGAAGGCCGTCGGCAGCCTCCACGAATTCGGCCGCTACGTGAACGACCTGGAGTTCCGCGCGCGCCACACGCACGGCGCGGAGGATTCGCGCAAGTTCATGCTCGAGTGGCTGAAGGACATCGACTACGAGAAGCACCTGTACGACGGCGAGGACAGCGAGAAGGTCGCGGCCAGCCGCTGGACCAACGTGCTGGAGTTCTGCGACTGGATGTCGCTGCGCGCAGGGGGAGAGATCGACGACGCGTCGGGCGCGGGTGCGAGCGTGATGACCGAGAAGAAAAGCCTGCTCGAAGTCGCGCAGACCATCGCCCTGCTCTCCACCATCAGCGAGCGCGAGCAGGACCAGAACGTGGTCACGCTCTCCACGCTGCACGCCGCCAAGGGGCTGGAGTGGCCCCACGTGATGCTGGTCGGCGTGACCGAAGGAATGCTGCCCTTCAAACTCGGCGACGACGACAACCCGACCGGCCGCGCCGACGGCCCGATGTCCGAGGGCATCCTGCAACGGCTGCAGGAAGAGCGGCGCCTCATGTACGTGGGCATCACGCGCGCCCAGCGCTCGCTCGCCGTGAGCTGGACGAAGCGGCGCAAGAAGGGGCGCGAGATGATCGCCGCGCAACCGAGCCGGTTCATCGCGGAGATGGCGCTGGAGAAGATCACGACGAAGGAAGACCCGCGCGAGAAGCTCAAGGCCCTGCGCGCGGAGTTCGCCAAGAAGGCCGTGGATTCCGCGGCCGCCGCAGCCGCATTGGCCGCTGCGGCGACGGGAGGCTCGTGAGCTTGCGCGGCGTGATCGTCATCGTCTGCGCCGCGGTGTCGCTGTTCTGCGCTGCGGCCCAGGCCCAGGACGCGTCCTGCCCGAAGGCCGCGGAAATGACGCATCGGCAGTTGATGGGACTGTGGCGCGCGGAATTCGAAGGCCTGCGCCAGGGCGCGACCTTGCTGCTCGAGCAGCATCCGGAATTAAAGGAGAGCGTGCGCGGCGCGATCAACCGCAACGGCGAACGCGCCGAAATCGCGGGAGACGTCGATGACGGCGACGTCACGCTCGAAGAATCCGCGAATGGTGTCAACATCAGCGCCACATGGCTTGGAACGATGGAGGAAGGCTCATGCGGCAGGACCATCAAGGGAACATGGCAAGGCACGAACGACGCGCAAGCGCGTGGCTTCGTCTTGCGCAGGCAGCCGGGCTCGCGCTAGGCGCGTTGTCGGCGCAGCCGGGCGCGCTTGCGGCGCAGCCCGCAACGGGCTGGGAAGTGTGCGACGGCAAGACCGATCGCGGCGAACGCGTGGATTGCTACGACGAATGGGCGCGGCGCCAGCGCGAAGCCACGCGACCCGAAGCGCCCTTGGCGAACGAGGCGCCGCCTCCTCGCGCACAGAACGTTGCCGCCGCGAGCGGATCGACCGACCGGAAACCCCCACCCACGGACCCCTGCGACCACACCGCCCCCAGTTCGCTCTCCCGCTTCTGGGAGCTGGAAAAGCGCACCAGCTGCGGCACCTTCGACATCCGGGGCTATCGGCCGATCAGCCTTTCGGGCGTCGCTGGCAGCAGCGTCAACCGCGAGCCCACATCCGGCAACCCGATCAACAGCGCGACCACCGAGCAGCCGTACAAGACGAAGGAGACGCGCATCCAGCTGTCGGTGCGCACCAAGCTGCTCCAGGGCTTGCTCGCCAACAGCGACGGCGCGCGCGATTCGCTCTGGTTCGGCTACACGCAGCAGTCGTACTGGCAGCTCTTCACCGGCGCGATCTCGCGCCCGTTTCGCAGCACCGACCACGAGCCCGAGTTCATCTACATCCATCCCACCACGCTCGATGTGACGGACGACTGGAAGCTGCGCTACACGGGCCTGGGCGTGGTGCACCAGTCCAACGGCCAGAGCCTGCCGTACTCGCGCAGCTGGAACCGCATCTACCTCCTCGCCGGCGCGGAGAACGTCAAGCGCGGCCTGACCTTGCAGGGCCGCGTGTGGCAGCGCATCCCGGAAGATGCGGCCACCGACGACAACCCGGACATCAGCGACTACATCGGCCGCGCGGAGGTCACGGGCACCTGGGAGCTTCCGAATTCGCCGCACTCGTTCGCGCTGACTCTGCGGCATTCGCTGCGCAGCCTTGACAAGGGTTCCGTGCGCTTCGAGTGGTTCCGCAAGGTGGAGGGGCGGCTGGTGTCGCCGCAAGCGTCGCTGCGCCTGCATACCCAGCTCTTCAGCGGCTACGGCGACAGCCTGCTGGACTTCAACCGGCGGCGTACGGTGCTCGGCGTCGGGCTGAGCCTGGTGGACTGGTAGCGCGCACAAGGTCCGGCAGGCGCGCGCCGGTGCGTGCCCACATGTTGAGCCATCGTCCTACACAGGCGCGGCGGCCTGCGGCCCCGCTGGGCGCGATGGCCATGGCATGCTGACGCCGCAATGACCCTTTCGCTTGCGTCGGCCCCGATGCGCGGATGCGCGCGTACTTCGACCAGCACCGTCAGCCGCGACCCGGCGCAAGCGCTGGAAGCGTTGCTGCGCGGGTTGAAGGCGAGGAAGTACTGCTTCGTCACGCCCACGCCACTCACCCACCAGCGCGTGCTCGCGCGCGATCCAGGGCGTCTCGCTCGCGACCCGCGCGATGTCTTCGGCTGGAACCTGCCGTTCGATCCATCGATGATCGATCCCGCCTGGTTCACGGCAATGGAGCAGGCCGGCGTGTTGCACGAGGAGCCGGGCGGTGCGATGCGAAGCGGCGTGCGCGTGTCCACGCTGGGCGGCGACGCCTTCCTGCACTCCGCGTTCCCGACGGTGGAGGACGATTCGGTGTTCTTCGGCCCCGACACATACCGGTTCGCGCGGTTCCTCGACGCCGCGATCGACGCGCGCGCGTCGTCGCTCTCGCCGGGCCGGACGATTCGCGTGCTCGATGTGGGCTGCGGCTCCGGCGCGGGCGGCATCGCCGTGGCGCGCCGCCTGGCCGCCCATGGCGTGCGGGCGGACGTCACGCTGAACGACATCAACCCGCGAGCCTTGCGCCTCGCTTGCGCGAACGCCGCCGCCGCCGACTTGTCCGTGACGCTCGCACTCGGCGACGCGCTGAGCGCGGTGGAAGGCGACTTCGACCTCATCATCTCCAACCCGCCTTACATGGCCGATCCACGCCGTCGTGCATACCGAGACGGCGGCGCGGGACTCGGGCGCGAGTTGAGCGTGCGCATCGCGGCGGAATCCCTGCCTCGTCTCGCCTCCGACGGTCGCTTGTTGCTGTACACCGGCGTGGCGATCATCGACGGCTTCGACCCGTTCCTTGCCGAGGTCGAGCCGCTGCTGCGCGCATCGGGCTGCGAGTGGTCGTACGAAGAGATCGACCCCGACGTCTTCGGCGAAGAGCTCGAGGGCCCGCCCTACGACCGCGCGGACCGCATCGCCGCGGTCGGGCTGGTGGCGACCCGCGTGAGGACCGCCTGATGGAGCGCAGCACGCTGGAGCGCATGCCCAAGTGGTTGATCTGCGTACCGCTCGTGGTGCAGTGGCTGTGGCTGGGCTTGCGCTTTCGCAGCCTCACGCTTCCTTCGGCGGCGAACCCCGCGATCACTTCCGGTGGTCTCGTCGGCGAAGGCAAGCTCGAATACTTCCGCGGCATGGGTCCCCTTGCGCTCGCGGCCACGGCGCGGCATTGCGGCGTCGCGAATGAAGGCACGCATTCGGCCGAAAGCCTGCAAGCGCGCCTGCAGGATGCGGGCCTGACTTTTCCGCTCATCGCCAAACCCGACCTCGGACTGTGCGGCCATGGCGTGAGGCGCGTCGACGACATGCCCGCGCTGCTCGATTACCTCTCGAAATTCCCGCGCGGCGAGGTCGTGGTGCTGCAGGAATACCTCCCGCAGGACGGCGAGGCGGGCATCTTCTACGCGCGCGATCCCGCGAGCGGCGAGGGCACCATCATCGGCCTGGCGCTGCGCACGTTCCCGCATGTCGTCGGCGATGGCGTGCGGACCGTCGCCCAGCTCATCGCCGCCGATCCGCGGGCCAGCCGCCTCGCCGGGTCCTCGCGGCATGACTGCGCATTCGACGCGCGTGCGGTGCCCAACGCCGGCGAGATGGTGCGCCTGGCGACCATCGGCTCCACGCGCGTGGGTGGCCTGTACCGCGACGGGGCCGCGTGCATCACGCCCGAGCTGGTGGCGGCCGTGGACGCCATCGCGCGGGACATGCCCGACTTCCACTTCGGCCGCTTCGACGTCCGTTTCGACAGCCTTGGCGACCTGCGCGCGGGCGCCGGGCTGCGCATCATGGAAGTCAACGGCGCGGGCTCCGAGGCGATCGAAGCCTGGGATCCGGGCACCGGCCTTTTCAAGGGTCTGGCCATGATTTTCAGGAAGCAACGCATCCTGTTCGAGATCGGTGCGGCGCGCAGGCGCGAGGGCGCGCGGCCGATCTCGGTGCTGGAGCTCGCGCGGCTGAACCGGCGGCAGTACCAGCTGATCGGGCAATACCCGTTCTCCAATTGACGAGGCCCGACATGCAGGACTGCGACAGCGCTGTTGCCACTTCACCGCCTGACCTCCACGAGCCGAGCCGCCGCGTGACGGCCGCGGCCGCGCGGCAGTTCGTGGTGGAGTGGGCGCGGGGCGAGAGCGACGTGCGCGAGGCGCAGCGCCTGCGCTATCGCATCTTCTCGCAGGAGATGGGCGCGCGCCTCTCGCCGCCTGCCGGATCGCCGCCCGGCCTGGACATCGACCGGTTCGACCCGTTTTGCGAACACCTGCTCGTGCGCGCCATCGACCCCGAGGCGGGCGGACGCGGCGCGGTGGTCGGCACTTATCGCGTTCTGTCGCCATCGCAGGCGCGCAAGGCCGGCGGTTACTACAGCGATGCGGAGTTCGACCTCGGGCCGCTTGCGGCCCTGCGCCCGCGCGCGGTGGAGCTTGGGCGCTCCTGCGTAGATTCCGGCTGGCGCCTGGGCGGCGTCATCATGGCCATGTGGAGCGCGCTGGGCGCGTACATGGTGCGGCACGACCTCGACACCATGATCGGCTGCGCGAGCATCGGCCTGGCCGAAGGCGCCCTTCCCGCGCTGGCCTTGTGGGAGGGGTTGCGGCACACGCACCTTGCCGCGGCACGGTGGCGGGTTCAGCCGCGCTGCGCCTTGCCCGGCGCATCGCTCGGCGCGCCCGCGACGTCGCCGGCCGTAGCCCATGCGCTGCGCGATGCGCCGCCGCTGATCAAGGGTTATTTGCGCTGCGGCGCGCGCGTGCTCGGCCCGCCCGCGCTGGATGCGGCATTCAACACCGCCGACCTGCCGATGATGCTGCGCCTGGAAGACATGGCGCCGCGCTACCGCAAGCATTTCCTCGACGCCGCATGAGCGTCGCGATGCACGGCGCGAGACCGCAATGAGTGGCAGGCGCGAATTGCGCTGGGTGGTGGGCGGGCAGTTCGTGGGCGCCCTCGCCGACAACGCGCTGCTGCTCGTGGCACTCGCGGTGCTTTTCGAACGGCGCGCTCCCGACTGGACCGCACCGGCGCTGCGCATCGCGTTCTACTTGTCGTATGTACTGCTGTCGGCGTTCGCGGGTGCGGTCGCGGATGCCGTGCCCAAGAAGCGCGTGCTGTTCGCCATCAATGCGCTCAAGCTGTGCGGCTGCCTCGTCATGCTCGCCGGCGCGCATCCGCTGATCGCCTACGCGTTGATCGGCATCGGCGCGGCGGCGCATGCACCGGCGCGCTACGGCATCCTGGCCGAGCTGGCGGAGGATACGCAACTGGTCGCCGCCAATGCGTGGATCGAAGCATCGACGGTGTCGGCGCTGCTGCTCGGGACGGTATGGGGCAGCTTGCTGTTGCAGGGCCACCTCGGCATCGCCGTGGTTGCGGACGGCGCAGCCTTCAACGCCGCCGCGACGCTGGGCATCGCCTACCTGCTCGCCGCGTTGTGCGCGCTGCCCGTGCGGGGCAAGCCCGCGAGCAACCCCGCCGCGCTGGATCATCCCGCCGGGCTGCTTCGGAACTTCCTTGGCTGCGTCGCGGTGCTTTGGCGCGATCCCCCAGCGAAGATCTCGCTCGCGGTGACGTGCGTT
>JAZKIF010000059.1:0-1777 GCA_040385005.1 Pseudomonadota bacterium | reverse complement strand
GCTGCTCGTGGCACTCGCGGTGCTTTTCGAACGGCGCGCTCCAATTCGTTGTGCTGCGCTGGGCTGCCGAGCGACTGCACATGGCGCTCGCACAAGCCGGCTTGCTGCAGGGCGCCGTCGCGCTGGGCATGATCGCTGGCGCGGCGGCCGCCGGAAAGTGGATTCGCGAGGACCGCGCGATGAGCGTGCTGCCCCTCGGCCTGGCACTGGGCGCCGCGCTGGTGCTGATGGCGTTTGTCGCGCAGGTGCCTCAGGCCGCGGCGCTGCTGTTCGCCATCGGCGCCCTCTCGGGCCTGCTGGTCGTGGCGATGAACACGGTGCTGCAGCGCCGCGGTCTGGCGCTGATGCATGCGGGCCAGTCGATCGCCGTGCAGAACTTCAGCGAGAACCTGGCTTCGCTTCTCGGGCTTGCCGCGTACGGTGCGGCGGTCCTGCTCCAGGCTGCGGTTGTGCCGACGGTGGTCGGGATGGGGCTGCTGGTGTGCGTCGCGATGCTCGCACTGCTCGCGCCGGGCTTCAGCGGTAGAACGCCTCGACCTTCCCCTTGAGCTTGAGCATCAGCGGCTGGCCCTTGCGGTCCACCGTCTTGCCGGCCGGCACCTTGATCCAGCCTTCGCTGATGCAGTACTCCTCCACGTCGTGGCGGTCCTTGCCGTTGAAGCGGATGCCCACGTCGTGCTCGAACACGGCGGCGACGTGGTGCGGGCTGCGCGGGTCGGCCGAGAGGTGGTCGGGCAGGTCGGGGCGGGACGGGGCGGCGGATTGGGGGGTGGCTTCTTCCATGGGCAGCATTGTGCGTCGAACTACAGCGCGAAGTCGTATTCGACCGTGATCGGTGCGTGGTCGGAGAAACGCTCCGTCTTGTAGATCGCCTCATGACGCGCGTGCTGCGCCACGGCCGGGGTGGCGAGGTGGTAGTCCAGCCGCCATCCCACGTTGTTCGCGTACGCCTGCCCCCGATTGCTCCACCACGTGTAGCACTCCTCCGTCGTCTCGGGCTTCAGGCGGCGGTACACGTCGACCAGCCCCGTCTCCGACACCAGCCTCGTCATCCACGCGCGCTCCTCGGGCAGGAAGCCGCTGTTCTTCTTGTTGCTGCGGAAGTTCTTCAGGTCGATCTCGTTGTGCGCGATGTTCACGTCGCCGCACAAAATGAATTCACGCTGCTGCTTCAGCTTGACCAGGTGCGGGTCGAACTCGTCCAGGAAGCGGAACTTCGCCTGCTGCCGCTCCTCGCCCGACGACCCGCTCGGGAAGTAACAGCTGATGACGGAGAACTTGCGCTGCGGTGTGTCGAAGCGCAGCTCCACGTAGCGCCCTTCAGCATCGAATTCGCGCGAGCCGTAGCCCACGACGACGTCGCTGGGCGCATGCTTCGTGTACACGGCGACGCCGGAGTAGCCCTTTTTCTCGGCGAAGTGGAAATGCCCCTTCAGCCCCGCCATTTCCTCGAAGCGGCCCTCCACGTCGGCGGCTTGCGCCTTGACCTCCTGCAGGCAAATACAATCCGGCTTGGTTTTTGCAATCCAGGCTTCGACGCCCTTGCTGGCGGCCGAACGGATGCCGTTCAGGTTGAGGCTGGTCAGTTTGAACAAGGATTTCCCCATGGTGGCAACTCGCGGGCAAGACCAACTTGCCCTGGATTTCGTGCAGTTTTCGGTGGACGCCGGCGTCCTGCGCTTCGGCCAGTTCAAGACCAAGGCCGGGCGGATGTCGCCGTACTTCTTCAATGCCGGCCTGTTCGACGACGGGGCCAAGCTGGGCCGGCTGGCGCAAT
>JAZKIF010000058.1:0-33822 GCA_040385005.1 Pseudomonadota bacterium | reverse complement strand
AGCCAGACCGGCAGCGGCAAGACCGCGGCCTTCCTGCTGCCCGTGCTGCACACGCTGCTGAAGCAGCAAGCCGCCGCCGAAGCGCAAGAGCGCGCTGACTTCGACCGTGCCGTCGCCGAAGCCGCCGAAAAGGGCGAGCCCGCTCCGAAGCGCCCCAAGCGCAAGGACCCGACCAACTTCCGCAACTTCAAGGCCGCCACGCCCGGCGCCCTCATCCTGTGCCCGACGCGCGAACTCGCGCAGCAGGTGGCGCATGATGCGATCGACCTCGTGAAGCATTGCCGCGGCCTTCGCGTCGCCAACGTCGTGGGCGGAATGCCTTACCAGCTGCAGATCGCCAAGCTGCAGAACGCCGACCTCGTGGTCGCCACGCCGGGCCGCCTGCTGGACCTGCAGCGCTCCAGCCAGCTGAAGCTCGACAAGGTGCAGTTCCTGGTCGTCGATGAAGGCGACCGCATGCTGGACCTCGGCTTCGCCGACGACCTGGCCGAAGTCAACAAGCTCACCATCGAGCGCAAGCAGACCATGATGTTCAGCGCCACTTTCGCGCCGCGCATCCAGGCCCTGGCCACGCGCGTGATGCGCCAGCCGCGCAAGATCCAGATCGACAATCCGCAGGAAAAGCACGCCAACATCAAGCAGGTGCTGTTCTGGGCCGACAACTCCCAGCACAAGCGCAAGCTGCTCGACCACTGGCTGCGCGACACCACGATCAACCAGGCGATCGTTTTCGCGAGCACCCAGATCGAGTGCGACGGCCTGGCCGAAGACCTGCAGCAATCCGGCTTCGACGCCGTCGCGCTGCACGGTGCGCTGAGCCAGGGCCTGCGCAATCGCCGCCTCATGGCGCTGCGCGAAGGCCGTGTGCAGATCCTCGTGGCGACGGACGTGGCCGCTCGCGGCATCGACGTGCCGCACATCACGCACGTCTTCAACTTCGGCCTGCCGATGAAGGCCGAGGATTACACGCACCGCATCGGCCGCACCGGCCGCGCGGGCCGCGACGGCCTGGCCGTCACGTTCGCCGAGTTCCGCGATCGCCGCAAGATTTTCGACATCGAGGCCTACACGAAGCAGCCGTTCAAGGCGGAAGTGATTCCGGGCCTGGAGCCGCAGCAGCGCATGCCCAGTGCGCGCCCGGGTGGCAACTTCGCGGACCGCGCCCCGCGTGACTATTCGCGCGAGCGCAAGTTCGGGTCTCCGCGCACGAGCGGCTTTGGCGGCAACCATGCACCGCGTGAAGACCGTGGCTTCGATCCGCGCCGCGGCGCTGGAGCAGGCGCCGGTGGTGGTGGCGGCGAGGGCTTCGGCCGCAAGGCGGGCTTCGGTGACTTCGGTGCGCGCCGCGACGTGGCTGCCAAGCCGGGCAACGGCGGCAAGGTCTTCGTGCCGCGCGACGTCAAGAAGCGTCCGTACAAGCCCGCGAACTAACTTCCGGCAGCAGTCACCGCGCGGCCCGTCTCGGGCCAGCGCCGGTGCACGAAAATCCACGCGACCAGTCCGACGCTCATCATCAGCAATGAGGTGAGCGCGGTGGCGCGCGTGGAGTGCATCACCAGCGGCGCGATCACGCCCGCGACCACGCCATTGGCGGTCGATCCGATCACCGCCTGCAACGACGATGCCATGCCGCGCCGCTCGGGGTAGAGGTCCAGCACCAGCAACGTCACCACGGGCACCATCAATGCCCAGCCGAAAGCGAAGATCCCGATCGGGAACAGCGCCCACGCCGCCGTGGGCGTGAACATGAAATTCGCCGCGACGTTGACGATCGAGATCACCACCATGATCAGGAAGCCATGGCGGATCTGCATCTTGGGCGAGATCTTGCCCGCGAGCCGGCCACTGGCCCACGCGCCGCCCATGATCCCCGCGATCGTCAGCAGGAAAAACCAGAAGAACTGTGTCGGCTCCAGCCCGAGGTGGTCGCCGAGGAACGCGGGCGCGCTCAGCACGTAGAGGAACATCCCGTTGAACGGCACGCCGCTGGCGAGGGCAAGCAGGAGGAATTTCGGACTCGAGCCGAGCTGCCAGTAGCCCTGCATCAGGTTGCGCACATTGAACGGCTGCCGCTGGTCGATGTGCAGTGTCTCCGGCAACAACCTGAAATTGGCGGTCCACAGGACGACGCCGACGCCCGTCAGGAACCAGAAGATGCTGTGCCATCCCGCGTGCACGAACAGCCAGCCGCCGATGATGGGCGCGATGGCCGGCGCGATGCCGAAGTAGATCGTCACCTGGCTCATGACCTGCTGCGCCTGCGCGGGCGGGAACATGTCGCGCACCACCGCGCGCGAGACGACGATGCCCGCGCCCGTGGACAAACCCTGCAACGCGCGGAAGAACACCAGCTGCCCGACGCTCTGCGACATCGCGCAGCCCGCCGATGCGATCGTGAAGATCGCGATTCCCCAGAGCACCACCGGCCGACGCCCGAAGCTGTCCGCGAGCGCGCCGTGGAAGAGGTTCATGAACGCGAAGCCGAAGAGATAGGCAGAGAGCGTCTGCTGCATCTGCACGGGCGTCGCATCGAGCGCGCGGGCAATTCCCGAGAACGCGGGGATGTAGGTGTCGATGGAGAACGGCCCCAGCATGCCGAGCAGGGCGAGCAAGGCGGCCAGGGCCCAGCGCGGCGCGCGCCAGAGTTGATCGGCGTTGGGATTCACGTGTCCGTGGAGTCTAACGCGCCCGATCCGGATATTTCTTGACGCATTCTCGACATGCGCGCGCCCGCGCCGTCCTTACGCTATGCGCCAAAGGAGCGATTGGCGACATGCACGTGACCTGCTCGAACGCGCCATGCAAGGACCTCTCGTTGACCATTCGTGGCGGCGACGGGCTCGTCCTGTATGGCGGCGCCTGTGCGATTGAAGTCCGCGCTCCGGGCTGGCTGGGCGTTGCGCCGGCGGGCCACGTGGTGTGGCTTCCCGGCGACGCGGGCGCTGTCAGGATCCGGTCGCAAGGCGCTTGCCGCAGCGCAACGCTCCAGAGGATGGCCGCGCCGTTCGCGCCTGAAGGGCCTCTTGTGATGGACGGGCGGCCGCTGCTCCATGGCCTCCTGCACCGTCTCGGACAACTGCCTCCGGAGCCAGGATCTCCAGCGACCGAGCTCATCTCGCTGGCACTGCACGAAATGCACCACGCGCGCTCCGTTGCCTCCTTCGTGACCTTGCCGGCAGATCCCCGGCTCGCATCGGTCTGCGATCGCATCGAGGCAAGCCTGCACCGGGGCCACCAGGCAAAAGCCTGCGCAAGGGACAGCGGCCTCAGCGCGCGAACGCTGCAACGACTCTTCGCGCAGGAGTGCGGCATGGCCACCGCGACGTGGATCCGCAGGCGCCGGCTGCTCGAGGCGTTGTGGCGCATGGGGCAGGGCGAATCCGTGGCCGCAGTCGCGCGGGGGCTGGGTTACCGCAGCTTCAGCGCATTCGGCGCCATGGTGCGCAAAGCCATGGGCGTGGGGCCGAGGCAATTCCAGGTGCGTGCCGCCGTGAGGGCGACGCGGGAAGCACATGCAAACTTCGTTTGATCCGGCCGCGCCCGCCGAGGCCCCGGCGTTTGTCGGCGACACGCAGTCCC
Organism: Pseudomonadota bacterium; assembly: GCA_040385005.1. Classification (GTDB taxonomy): domain Bacteria; phylum Pseudomonadota; class Gammaproteobacteria; order Burkholderiales; family Burkholderiaceae_C; genus Ramlibacter. The sequence goes on along the minus strand of JAZKIF010000058.1, from coordinate 30,243 downwards.
ACAGCGGCTTGCAGGAGCCCAGCCCCCATTCGCATGCGTGGGCCCAGGTGAGCATCCCGCTGCAGCACGCGCTCACGGTCATGACCGCGCAGCAGGCGATCCTCGTGCCGCCGCAATCCGCAGTATGGATGCCCGCCGGCGTCGTCCATCACTGCCGCAGCGCCCGTGCGCTGGATGTGCGCAACGTCGCGCTGCACCCCGGTGCTTCCGGGCCTGGGCCGTGCAGGCCCTGCGTCCTGCGCACGACGCCGTTCCTTCGCGAGCTGGTCTCCCACATGACATCCCTCGAAGCGGCGCAGATCAGCGCGAGCGATGCGGCCCATTTGGCCGAAGTGCTGCTGCGCGCCTTGCGGCCCAGCGAGGTACCGCCCATCGAAGTGCGCATGCCGCGCGACCGGCGACTGCAGGTCATCGCCCGGGCGGTGTTGCACGATGCCTTGGATGAACGCTCGCTGCGCGATTGGTCTCAGGTCGTCGGCGCCTCCTATCGCACACTGGCCCGGCGCTTCGTCGAGGAGACTTCCCACACTTTCAACGAATGGCGCGAGACCGTGAGGCTCGTCGAAGCGGCGCGCCTGCTCGCCGCCGGACATTCGGTGGGCCATGCGGCCGCCGCGCTCGGGTATTCCAGCGCGGCGGGTTTCACCGCGATGTTCAGGCGCCGCCTGGGACTCACGCCGTCGGACTACCAGCGCCGTCTCGACGGGGCGTCGCCGCCAGCAGGCGGCGCGGGCTCCGCGTAGACGCGATGCGTTGCGTCCAGTCGTTCAGCGCATCACGAACGGGTTCGCCGTCTTCGCGCCGACGTTCAGCCACACGCTCTTGACCTGCAGGTATTCGTGGATCGCATCGATGCCGTTCTCGCGCCCGAGCCCCGAATCCTTGTAGCCCCCGAACGGCGACATGTAGCTCACCGCCCGGTAGGTGTTCACCCACACGGTGCCCGCCTGGATGGCCGAGCCCATGCGGATGGCGCGCCCGATGTCGGACGTCCACACGCCCGCGCCGAGACCGTAGCGCGTGTCGTTGCCGATGGCGATCGCTTCGTCCTCGTCGTCGAACGGGATCACCGACAGCACCGGGCCGAACACCTCTTCCTGCGCGATCCGCATGTGGTTGCCGACGCCCGCGAACACCGTGGGTTCCACGAACCAGCCTTCGCCGCATTCAGGCCGCGTCGCCCGCGCGCCGCCGAGCAGCAACTGTGCGCCATCGGCCTTGGCCACCTCGATGTACGAAAGGATTTTGTCCAGCTGCGGCAAGGTGGTGACGGGGCCGACCTGCGTCGAAGGGGAGGCGGGGTCACCCATGCGCGCCGTGCGTGCGAGCTTCAGGAGCTTGTCGAGAAATTCATCGTGGATCTTGCGTTGCAAGAGCAGGCGCGAGCCCGCGATGCAGGTCTGCCCCGTCGCGGCGAGGATGCCGGAGACGGCGCCGTTCAATGCGTCGTCCAGATCCGCATCCGCGAACACGATGTTGGGTGACTTCCCGCCGAGCTCCAGGCTCACGCGCTTTAACTGCCGCGCGCAGTGAGCGCCGATGTGGCGGCCCGTGGCATCGGAGCCCGTGAACGAGATCTTGCGCACCAGCGGATGTTCCACCAGCGCCGAGCCCACCTCCTGCCCGAAGCCGGTGACCACGTTCACGACGCCCGCCGGGAATCCAGCTTGCTCCACGAGCGCGGCGAATTCCAGCGTGGACGCGGACGCGAATTCCGACGGCTTGATCACCACCGTGCAGCCTGCGGCCAATGCGGGCGCCAGCTTCCAGCCCAGGATCAGCAGCGGCGAGTTCCATGGCGTGATGATCCCCACGACCCCGAGCGGCTCGTGCCGCGTGTAGTTGAAGTAGCCTTTCTTGTCCAGTGGAATGGCCGCGCCCTGCACCTTGTCCGCCATGCCGCCGAAGTAGTAGTACCACTGGGGCAGGTACGCGAGCTGGCCGCCCATCTCGGCGATGAGCTTGCCGTTGTCCTGCACTTCGAGCTTCGCGAGGCGCTCCGCGTTCTGGGCGATGAGGTCGCCCAGCTTGTGCAGCAGCAGGCCGCGCTGGCTGGCGGTGAGCGCGGGCCACGCGCCGGTCGTGAACGCGCGATGCGCGCTCTGCACGGCGGCATCCACATCGTCGGCGGTGCCCCGCGCGACCTGCGCCCAGGGCTTGCCCGTGAAGGGGTTGAACGTATCGAACCATTCGTTGCCGGCCGCTTCGTGTTGCCGGCCGTCGATGAGCATCGGGTATCGCGGCGCGTTCATGCCGTCGCCTCTTCGCGCGCATGCGTCGTGAGCAGCGACGCGCGGGTTTGCACGATGTGGTCGGCCAGGCGCAGCGCCATCGCGCCGATGGTCGCCGTGGGCGTCACCGGGAAACTCGTCACCATGGAGCTGCCATCGCAGATGAACAGGTTGGGGTGGTCCCAGCTGCGGTGCCACTTGTTCACGACGGAAGTCTTCGGGTCGCTGCCCATGCGCGCGGTGCCCATCAGGTGAAAGCCGCAGGGTTGCTCCAGCACGCCCGAGTTGTTGACGATGCGCGCGCCGGCTTCGCGCATGACAGCCTCGGCGCTGCCGATGGAGTGCTGCGTGAGCCGCCGGTCCTGGTCGTGCATGCGGTAGGCGATCTTCGGCGCAGGCAGGCCGCTCGAATCGGTCCTCGAAGCATCCAGCGTCACCGAGTTGCGCTCCAGCGGCAGGTCCTCCGCGAGATTGAGGAACCACGCGTGCCGGTTGAACGTCTTCGCAAAACCGTCGTGATGCTCGCGGCCCCACGGCACCGGCTTGAAGGTGGAGTAGCCCATCGATGCGTAGCCCGCGCCGGGCGCGCGCACCATGATCATCGAATAGCCGTTCACGAAGCCGCGGCTCGTGTCGGTCTCGTGGAAGTGGCCGCTGTACAGCGGCGAGCCGCGCGCGCCCTTGTAGCTGTCCATCGGGTCGTCGAAGATGCCTTCCACGAACGCCTGCGGATGGAACATCAGGTTCTTCCCGACCAGGCCGCTCGAATTGGCGAGACCCGAGAGCAGCAACACGCGCGGCGTGCCGATGCCGTTCGCGCAGACGATCACCACGTCCGCCTCCACGTTGAAACGGCGGCCGGTCTGGATGTCCTCGTAGTCCGCGCCGCACACCTTGTCGCCCTTCGTCGTCAGGCGCAGGACACGCGCGAACGTGCGCAGGTCCACTCCGTTGCGGATGGCCTGGGGCCAGAAGGTGTTCGCGCTCGTGCTCATCGAGCCGCGCGGGCAGCCCATCACGCACTGGCCGCAGTGGTTGCAGGGCAGCCTTCCGTCGAAAGGCTTCGTCACGATGGCGTTGTCGGTGGGCCACCAGTGCCAGCCCAGCCGCTCGAGCGCACCGCCCAGGCGCTGGCCCGAGCGGCCGAGCGGGATCATCGGGTTCGAGCGAGGCGCGCGTTCTGGATGGCCGCAGTCGCCGTCCATGCCGCTGATCCCCATCTCGGCGTCGCAGGCGTCGAAATAGGGCGCGAGGTCCTCGTAGGAAATCGGCCAGTCGGGCGCGAGGCCGTGCTCGGTGCCCTTGCGAAAGTCGCTGGGGCGCGGGCGCATCCACACGCCGGAATATTTGTTCGCGCTGCCGCCCACGGCATTGACCATGCGGATGCTGCTCCCAGGGTCGTCGGACGTGACGGGGTAATCCTCCAGCAGGCCGCGCACGTTCGGATGCACGTTGTGGTCGCGGGTCTTGTCCAGCTCGAACCAGGGCGACATGTGCGGCAGCTCGAGCGGCTGGATCTCGGGACCCTGCTCCAGGCACACGACACGGATGCCGTTGTCGCTGAGGCGCTTGGCGATGGCGCCGCCCGCCATGCCGGCGCCGACGATCAGCACTTCCGTGCGGGTGTTGCGATGGGGATCGGTCAGCATGCTTTGCCTCCTTGCGAGAACTTGTCGGAAAGATCGAGTGCGGAAAGGTCGACGCGCCGCACCTCCGTGGTGGGCACGTAACTGTGGTGACGCGGTGGCGAGAGCCCGGCGTCCGGCGGCATCGTGTAGCCGTGCGGCTGCGGCGGGCTGATGTAGTCGCAATCGAGTTGCGTGCGCACCGCGCGCACGACCTCCGGCTGCGCGTAATACGCGTAGTAGACGAACTCCTGCAGCACGCGAAAGGCCAGTGGTTTCGCGGCCTGCACTGCGGCGAGCAACTTCCCGGCTTGCTGAGCGCCTTCGGCGAGCGCAGGCCCGACCGTATGCACGATCTCGCGCAGCAGCGTGACGTCCGCCGAGCGATGCGCGCCCTCGCGGATGTACCCGCCCACCTCCGTGCTCGATGGCGCCGGCCAGCCGCCTCCCGCCGGAATCATCAGGTCGGCGATGCGCACGAGCTGCGCGAGTTCGGCATCGGTCAGCGCCTTGTCGGTCCTGCGGTCTTTCCAGGACACGAAAAATTCCGCGCCCCTGCGTTGGACATCCTTGGTTTCATTCATGGGTAGCTCCTTGATTTTTTTTCAAGCCGCGGCTTGCGCGGTATGGTTCAGGGTGTCGGTTGGTTTCATGTACGCCACGCAGATCAATCCGATGACCGCGAGGACCGACAGGTAGGCGGCGACGAGATGTGGCGAGCCGTCTCCTTTCGCGGCCAGTACCGCGGCGATCAGAGGCGCGATGCCGCCGCCCAGGACGCCGGCAAGTTGCGTGGAGATGGATAGCGCGCTGTAGCGCACGCGCGTGTCGAACTGCGCGGCGAACAGCGCCGACTGCGGGCCGTAGACCAGCGGCCAGAAGATGCCGAGCCCGAGCACCACGGAGAGCAGCGTCGTTCCGCGATGCACCGAGTCGAACATCATCCAGGTGAAGATCGAGAGGCTGATCGCGCCCATCGCGTAGATCACGCGCTGGCCGATCTTGTCCGCGAGCGCGCCGATGGCCAGGAGCGTCGGGATGGACAACGCCGCACCGAGGGCGATTGCATTCAGCAGTTGCGCCTTCGGGATCTTGCCGGTGGTCACCGCGTACGAGACGAAGTACACGAGCAGGATCGCGAACCAGCTGTTCTCGAAGATGCGCAGGCCGGCGCAGCGCAGCATGCCCATCTTCGCCGTGCGAAACGTTTCGACGAGCGGCGCGCTCGACATCGCCCCGCGCTTGCGCGCGGCTTCGAAGGCAGGCGTCTCCGTGACCCGGACACGCACGAACACGCCGATCGCAAGCAGCAGCACGCTGGCGAGGAACGGCAGGCGCCAGCCCCAGGACTGGAAGTCCGCTTCCGGTAGCGTGGACACCGCTGCCCACGCGAGCGACGACAGCACGATGCCCGCCGAGGCGCCGGCCGAAGGGAAGGCGCCCCACAAGGCCTTGCGTCCCGGCGGCGCCGTCTCCACGGCAATCAGCACCGCTCCGCCCCACTCGCCACCAAACGCGATGCCTTGCAGGATGCGCAGCAGACAAAGCAGGATCGGCGCAGCGATGCCGATCGCCGCGTAGCCCGGCAGCAAGCCGATCAGCACCGTGGGCGTGGCCATCAGGACGAGCGTGATCAACAGCGTGTCGCGCCGTCCCGTCTTGTCGCCGTAGTGCCCGAAGATGAACGCGCCCAGGGGCCGCGCGACGTAGCCCACCGCATAGGACAGGAACGCCGCGATCATCCCGGCCATCGGGTCGAGGCTCGGGAAGAACTGCTTGTTGAAGATCAGCGCGGCGGCCGTGCCGAAGATGAAGAAGTCGTAGACCTCGATCGCGGTGCCGATCACGCTCGCGGCGGCCGCGTACTGTCCGCGCGTGGATTCGCTCTGGCTCATGGCTTGTCTCCTTTGTAGTGATTCGATCGGCCCGGCCGCAAGCGGCGGGCCAATCGAATCGTCGGAGACAGGCCCTTGTTTCAGCCCACGGGAATTGCCAAGTTCTTGCTGGGATGTGCCAGTTTCACGCCGCCCCGGGCGCGGCGAGCAGGAACGGCGCGCAGAGGTTCACGATGCGCTCCACCGTTTCATCCACGCCCAGTTGCTGCGCCAGCGCGCCTTCTCGACGGATCTCCGCCGGGGCTTCGAGATGCAACGGGCGTGCGACCGCGCCGTCGGCCTGCATTTGCGCGAAGGCAGCCAACGCGGCCGCATCCACGACCTCGATGCTCGCCTTGCGCGAGCGATGCACGTCCATGAAACTGGGGTTGCGCAACGCGGCGCGCGACGCGACCGCCAGCACCACCGGCCCGCGCGACTTGTACGTGCTGATCACGCCATCGGCGCGTCGCACGATCTCCAGCGCGTCGCCATCGGGGCGCGCGCTCACCACTTGCGCGAGGCTGGGAAGGCCCAGCAGCCGCGCGACGTAGTGCGGCACAACCGCGGGCGCCCCGGCGCCGGTGCGGTCGAGGAACAACGCGGCTTTCCAGCCGTCGATTCCGCGCAACTGCTGTGCGATGACTTGCGCGCGCAGCCGTGCGTCCAACAGTGCGGCGTAGTCCGCTTCCAGCCGCACCGCGCGGTCGCAGCCCGCGGCGAGGTAGGCGCGCATGTGTTTTTCAAAGACGGCAGGCGCCGCGCTCAGCAGCGTGAGGCCGCAAGCCAACTGCTTCTTCAGCCGCAGTGCTTCTTCGACCACGGAGTCGTCGGCAAGGTCCCGGTCCACCGCGTGGTCGCGGTACAGGTCGGCGGGTGCACCGGGCTTGACGGTGTTTTCCACGGCCACCACGCCATCGGCGATCACGATCAGGCTCATCATTCTTCCTTCACGCGCTGTCGCGCATCGCGCCCAGGCGCTCTATCACTTTGGGGATGACCTCGTGCAAGTCGCCAACCAGCGCGTGCGTCGCGATCTGGAAGATCGGGGCATCGGGGTCCTTGTTGAGCGCGAGGATGGTGGCGGCCTCACGCATGCCCATGAGATGGTGCGGCGCGCCCGAGATGCCGATGGCGAAATACAGCGCCGGCCGCACGGTCGAACCGGACATTCCCACGAGGTGGTCGCGGTCGATCCAGCCGAGGTCCGTGGCGACGCGCGATGCGCCGACGTGGCCGCCCAGCATTGCCGCGAGCGAACGCAGCAGGTCGAACGTTTCGGGTTGTCCGAGACCGCGCCCGCCGGAGACGATCACGTTCGCTTCGGCGAGGCTCATGTCCTCGGGTGCCACCGGCGCCGCGGAGATCAGCGACAGCGAATCGTCCGGCGCGGCGTGTCCGCATTGCAGCCTTGTGACATGGAGTGGACCGCCCTGCGCTGCCGGCACGGGCACGTCGAACTCGCGCTGCGGCATCAGCGCGAGCGTCGTGCGCGCGGCGCTCTCCACGTTGATCAACGCCATGCCGCCGGCGGTGGACACCCTGAACGCCAGCCGTCCGTCGCCCGCGCGATCGATGCCCACGCAGTCGGCGATCAGGGCGATATCGCGGCTTGCTGCCAGGTGCGCCGCGAGTCGTGTCGGGCCCGGCGTCGCCGGCAGCAACACGAGTTCCGGATGCGCATCGCGCAGAAACGCGTCCGCCGCATCGGGTGGCACGCAGGTGTCCTGCGGTCCTTCGCATTCGAGGATCGTGACCGCCTGCACGCCCGTGCGGTGCAGCGCGTCCAGCACCGTGAGTTCCTCGTCGGAAGTGCCCGAACGCATCACAGCGCAGACGCGCAGCGGATGACCGGGTTGGGCCGCAAGCACCGCCGCATGCCGCAGGAGCATGGCGGAGGTGTCGTGCGGCTTGCCCTTCGCGTGTTCGACCACGACCCACAACGAAGCGGTGGCCTTGTCGGTGGCTTCGCTCATCGCGGGCCGTTCATGCCTGCGCCGCGTGCCAGCCTGCCGCACGGCCCGTGACGGCGCCGCACATGAGGCCGCTGCCGGCAGGGTACTGGTAGTAGAAGAAGCCGCCCGTCATCTCGCCAGCGGCGTACAGGCCCGGGATCGGGTGGTTGCCCTGGTCCAGCACCTGCGCATCGCGGTTCACGTTGAGGCCGCCGAACGTGAACGTGATGCCCGTCACGACGCCATAGCAGACGAAGGGAGGCTGCTCGATGCGCGTGGCCCAGTTGCTCTTGGGCGGTGAGATACCCGAAGTGGCGCGGCCATCGAGCTTGCGTGGATCGAACGGCTTGTCGTCCTGCACCGACGCGTTGAACGCATCGACCGTGTGGCGCAACCCCTGCGGATCGATGCCGGCCTCCGCTGCCAGTTCTTCCAGCGTGTCGGCGATGATCGCCGCGCTCGGGTCGTAGCGCTGGTCCAGGTGCTCGAAGCCCACCGCGTCGAAGACCTGGAACGCGCGGCCGCCTTGCTGCGCCACCGCGTTGCCGACGGACACGTACATCTTGGTGTTCCAGTCCTTGCCCTCGTCGATGAAGCGCTCGCCCGCGGCGTTTACGCTGATGCCCCAGCTGAAGGCGATCTTGTTCGTCTTGTCGCTGCTCTCGAGCGTGCCCAGCTCGGGCGAATCGGGATCGATCGTCGTGCAGTGGCAGCCCGCCCAGTGGCCATTGGCCTGGCCGCCCGCGCGGATCGCCGGGTCGAGCAGGTCACCCGTGTTGTAACGCACGCCCCGCACCTTCACCACATTCCATCCGGCGCCGAGATAGCGCGTGCGCATTTCCGGGTTGGCTTCGAAACCGCCCGATGCGAGAACCACCGCACCGGATTCCACGTAAGATACGCCGTCGGCGCCGCGCACCTTCACGCCCGTTACCGCGCCGGCGTCGTCCATCACGAGGTCGTACGCCGTGGACTCGTAGCGGATCTCCACGCCCAGGCGCAGCGCCTCGGCGCGCTCCATCTCCACGATGCCGGGGCCGCCGCCGACTGTCTCCAGCACGATGCCGTCGCCGAAGCCGGTCTCCATCGCGTTGGGGATGTAGGTGAGGAAGGTCCACTGCACGTTGTGCTGCACGAACCACTCCATCACGCTGTAGCTGTCTTCCGCGAGCCACGTCGTGAGGCGTGGGTCGGCTTTGCCTTGCGACTTGATCTTCAGGTCGTCGATGTAACGCTGCACGGGATAGGGATGGATCCTGATCTTGTCCCACTGCGCGTCGGAGAACTGCGGCACGAACTTGCGCACCTCGCTCTTGTCGTCGAAGCCGAAGCGGATCAGCCCCGCCGTGAAGCGGCTGTTGCCGCCGTACTCGGGCTCGGGCGCCTTCTCCAGCAGCACGACGTGAGCGCCCTTTTCACGCGCCGCGATTGCCGCCGCGAAGCCCGCATTGCCACTTCCGATCACCACTACTTTCTTGCGAACACTCATCACTTTTCTCCGTTGGATGCGACCGATCGCGCACGGAGAAATTCTTGTCGGCCTGTGCTTATTTTTCTTTCGTCATCCGGCCAAAGGATGCTTGCAATCGGCCAAGCACCGAATGCTCAATCGGCTTCGTCGTGTTCCTTGCGTTGACTGCGGCCGGCATCCTCGAAGTACGCGCCGGGTGTCACACCCATCACGGACTTGAACATGCTGATGAACGCCGAGGGCGTCTGGTAGCCGAGGTCGAGCGCGACGTTCGTGATCGACTCGCCGTCCGCGAGGCGCGGCAACGCGGCGAGCAGACGCGCCTGCTGCCGCCAGTGATGGAACGCCATGCCGGTCTCGTCCTGGAACAGGCGTGAGAGCGTGCGCGTGCTCGCGCCGACGGCTTGCCCCCATTCCGGCAGCGTGCGCTCATCCGCGGGGTTCGAAAGGAGCGCGTCGCACACCGCGCAGATGCGCCGGTCGATCGGCATCGGCAGTTGCAGTGCCACGACCGGCAACACGCGAAGCTGGTCGAGGATCACCAGCGCGATGCGCTCGTCGGGCGTGCCGGGAAGAATCTCGTCCGTGCTGCCAGCGCTCGCGTGTATGAGTTCGCGCAGCAGCGGCGAGATCGCGACCGCAACGCAGCGATCCGGCAATCCCTCGAGGTGATCGGGCCGCACGAACACGCTCTGCATGCGGATCATCCCGTGCCCCATCGTCTCGTGCGGCACCTCCGGCGGCACCCACACGCCGCGGTTGGGCGGCACGACGATGCGGATGCGGCCCGTCGTCACCGTCACGACGTTCTCTCCGGAGAACACCAGTTGCCCGCGGCGGTGGCGGTGCGTGCGCGGCAGGTCTTGCGCGCCCCACAGGAAGCTGGTGACCACGAGCGGAGGCTGGAGGTCGTCCAGCTCGCGCAGGCGCCGCGCGGTGACTTCCGGGTTCACGTGGTTCGCATCTCGAGGGGGCGGAGTTGTGAGGGACATGGAAAGCGAAGGGTAACCGCGGGCGGCCGCGACCGGATGCTGATTGGCCGATTTGCAATATCGCCTGTCCTCTTTGGGAAGTCCATCGGGAGATGCGCGGGCAACAATCGATTCATGAATATCCAGGAACCCGTTACCCAGGCCTTGGCCGAATTCGTGGCGACCTCGTCGCTATCGCGCATACCTCAGGGCCCGCGGAAGATGGCCGACCTGTGCCTGCTCGACTGGATGGGCGCCGCGGTGGCGGGCGGCCGCGAGCCGATCGCGCTGCCGCTCGAGCGCACGCTGCGCGGCATCGACCGATGCGACCACGCTGCCGTCATCGGAAGCGGCGTGCGCTTGTCGGCCCCCCATGCGGCCATGCTCAACGCGACGCTGTCGCATGTGCTCGAACTCGACGACGTGCACCACGCGGCCGCGGTCCACGGCAGCGCGGTCGTGTGGGCCGCGGTGTTGGCCGTGGCGCAATGGCAGAGGATTTCCGCGCCGGATGCCACGCTCGCCTTCGCGGTGGGCTACGAGGTGATGGCGCGCATCGGGCTCGCGTGCGGCCAGCGCATGATCAGCGAGAACCACCATCCCACCGGGGTGCTCGGCTACTTCGGCGCGGCCGCGGCGGCGGGTCGCTTGCTGGGGCTCGACGCCACGCGGCAGGCCATGGCGTTCGGCATCGCGGCGGGGCAGGCCGGTGCGCTCACGCAGGTGCGCGGCACGATGAGCAAACCCTTCTTCGCGGGGCACGCGGCGCACGGCGGCATCCTGTCCGCGCTCATGGCCGAACAGGGTTTCGTGAGCGCGCTGGATGCCATCGAAGGGCCACAAGGCGTCCTCGCGACCTTCGCGCCGCAGGCCGATCCTCGCGTGGTCCTGCGCGAACTGGGGAGCCGCTGGGAGCTGGAGCAGAACGCCTTCAAGGTTCATGCCTCGTGCGCGATGAGCCATGCGGTCGTGGACGGCGTGCTCGAGTTGCGCGGACGCCACCCGATCGATCCGCGTGAAGTCGCCGCCATCCGGCTTCGCCTGTTCCCGCACGCCAGCGAGTACCTGAACCGCCCGGCGGTCGCCGACGGCCTGGCGGGAAAGTTCAGCGCCCAATACTGCGCTGCCGTCGCGTTGATGGACGGCCAGGCGCAGGAAAGCCAGTTCACCGACGAGCGCGCCCGCGATTCCGCATTGGCCGCGCTGATGCAACGTGTTCATCTCGCACCCGACAGCGCGCATGCGCTCGATCACGCGAGCGTCGACATCGAGATGCTGGACGGCCGAACCCACCGCGCCGAGGTGCAGGCGGTGCTCGGCTCGCCGGCCCGCGCCCTGTCGCCTGCCGAACTCGAAACGAAGTTCCTGCAACTGGCCGGCAAGGGCGTTGGCGCGGACGGCGCGCAGGCGCTACTGCGAAAGATCAGGCGCTGGCCCGACTGCGAAATCGACGCGCTCGTGGCATGCACCCGCCATCACCCCTCGGAGGCCGAAGCATCATGTTGAAAGACCCATCCGTTCGCTACCGGTCGTTCACGTCCGTCGAGCTTCCCGACCGCCAATGGCCCGCCCGGCGCCTCGAGCGTCCGCCCGTGTGGGTGTCCACCGACCTGCGCGACGGCAACCAGGCGCTGTTCGAGCCGATGAACATGGAGCGCAAGCTGCGCTTTTTCCACGCGCTGGTCGCGGCGGGCTTCAAGGAGATCGAAGTCGCGTTTCCCGCGTCGTCGGAAATCGAATTCGCCTTCGTGCGCAAGCTGATCGAAGAGGACCTGATCCCGGACGACGTCACCATCGAAGTGATGACGCAGGCGCGCGAGCGCCTGATCGAGCGGACCATCGAGTCCCTCGCGGGTGCGCCGCGCGCCATCGTGCATTTGTACAACGCGACGGCGCCCGCATTCCGGCGCATCGTGTTCGACCTCGACAAGCAAGGCGTGATGGACATCGCCGTGCGCAGCACGGCGCTGATCCGCGAGCTGACGCAGCAGCGCCCCGATACCGAGTGGAGCTTCCAGTACAGCCCGGAGACGTTCAGCGCGACCGAGCTCGACTTCTCGAAGGAGATCTGCGATGCGGTCGCGCAAACCTGGGGACCGACGCGCGAGCGCAAGATGATCGTGAACCTGCCCGCCACGGTGGAGATCGGCACGCCCAACCACTACGCGGACCAGATCGAGTGGATGCACCGCAACCTCGCCAACCGCGATTGCCTGGTGCTCAGCGTGCATCCCCACAACGACCGTGGCACCGCGGTCGCAGCGGCGGAGCTTGCCGTGATGGCGGGCGCGGAGCGCGTCGAAGGCTGTCTCTTCGGCAACGGCGAGCGCACGGGCAATGTCGACCTCGTGAGCCTGACGCTGAATTTCTATTCGCAAGGCATCCACCCGGGCCTGGACTTCTCCGACATCGACGAGGTCGCGCGCACCGTCGAGTACTGCAACCAATTGCCCGTGCATCCGAGGCATCCGTATGCGGGTGACCTGGTGTTCACGGCGTTCTCCGGCTCGCATCAGGACGCGATCAAGAAGGGGATGCAGGCGCAGTCGCCGATCGGTTTGTGGGAGGTTCCGTACCTGCCGGTGGACCCGGCCGATCTCGGGCGCACGTACGACTCCATCATCCGCGTGAACAGCCAGTCGGGCAAAGGCGGCATTTCGTATTTGCTCGAGCGCGAGCATGGGCTCGTCATGCCACGGCGGCTTCAGGTGGAGTTCAGCTCCGTGGTGCAGGCGTACTGCGACGCGCAGGGAACGGAGATCGACAGCGGCGACTTGTGGCGCCTGTTCCGTCAAACGTATCTCGAATCCGCCGAACCCATCAAGTACATCTCGCACCGGCTCACCGAACATCGCGAAGGCCAGGGCATCGAGCTCGTCGTCGAGCGTGACGGCGCGCGCCGCACGCTGGTGGGCGTCGGCAACGGGCCGATCGATGCGGCCGTGCACGCGCTCGACCTTCCGATCCGCGTGAACAGCTTCGAGGAGCATTCCGCCGCTCCGGGCGCCAGCGCGCGCGCGTTCGCCATGCTCGAAACCGGCATGGCCGGGCAGCCCGGGTTCCGCTTCGGCGTGGGTCTGCACGAGAACACCGTCACCGCTTCGATCGCCGCGACTATCAGCGCGGCGAACCGATGGCTGGGCAATCGCTGAATCGGCGCCTGCCGGCCTCCCACCCCCATGGCCCTACCCGGGTCCACAATCTGGAGACAACCCATGCAAAGCGGATTCATCACTCGCCGGCAGGCGATCGCACCCATCCTCCTGGCGGCGGCCACGCCCGCCTTCAGCCAACTCTTGCCCGCAACCAAACCCATCCGCATCGTCGTGATCGTGGCGCCCGGCGGCTCGGCCGATTTCACGGCGCGTCTCATCGCCGAAAAGCTGCAGGGGCGCCTCAAGCGCACGGTGATCGTGGAGAACAAGCCCGGCGCCGGCGGCAATCTGGCGACTGCCCTTGTCGCGCGGGCCGACCCGGACGGATCGACCTTGCTGCTGACATCCAACAATCACAACGTCAACCCGCTGCTGTTCCGCGAACCGGGCTACGACCCGAAGACGGACTTCGCGGCGGTGTCGCAGATCGTGCGTGGTCCCTCCGTGCTGGTAGTGAATCCGGAGGTGCCGGTGAAGACGCTGCGCGAATACGTGGAGTATTCGAAAGCGAAGCCGAAATCGATGTTTTATGCGACCTATGGCGCGGGCAGCGCGGCGCACATTGCGGGCGAGTTGCTCAAGACTTCGTCGGGGGCCGACATCGAGCACGTGCCATACAAGGGCGCGGGGCCTGCGCTCAACGAAGTGCTGGGCGGCTCCGTTCCCTCCGCGATCCTGTCGCTTTTCTCCGCCGCGAATCACATCAAGGCCGGCAAGCTGCGCGCGATCGCGGTGTTTTCCGAGCAGCGCTGGGCCGGGGCGCCGGAAATCCCGACGGCCACGGAGAGCGGCTACAAGGAAGCCAGTTACGACATCTGGCTCGGCCTCTTCGCGCCGAAGCGCACCGCGCCGGAACTGGTGACGCTGCTCAATCGCGAAGTGCGCGCCGTGGTGTCGGAGCCGGAAGTTGCCGAGCGGCTGAAGAAGCAAGGCATGGGACCGACCGGCGAGACGGCCGAACAGTTCGAGGCGTTCCTGCGCAACGAGTCGGCGACCGTGGCGAAGTTGATCTCCTCGGCGGGCATCACGCCGCAATGACGCGCGGCCGGGGCGCAATGCTCCGGCATCGTCTGTCATGCCGGACTTGATCCGGCATCCACGCACGCCCGTATGGATCCCGGATCAAGTCCGGGATGACAACATCGTCCATGGTGGATCAGCTCTTGCGGCGCAGTTTTTGCGCGAGCGACGCCAGCCCTTGCGCGATGCCGCCGGGCAGCGCGAACACCACCACCAGCAGCAGCAAGCCGTAGATGGCCCAGGTCGCGGACTTCGACACCTGGTCAACCAGGTTCGGCACGAACTGGATGAAGGCCGCACCGTAGATCGCACCGGAGATCGTCGCCATGCCGCCCACCACCACGCCCACGATCAGGGTGATCGAGAGGAATACGGGGAAGCTGTCCGGCGACACGAACTGCACCGCGATGGCGCTGAGCGCGCCGGCGAAGCCCGTATAGAGCGCGCTCAATCCGAACGTCATCGTCTTCACGCGCGCGACGTCGATGCCCATGGCGGCGGCCGCGATGGGCTGGTCGCGGATGGCCATCATCGCGCGGCCCATGCGGCCGTTCAGCAGGTTGCGCGCACCCAGGAACGCCGCCGCGGTGGCAACAAGCGCGATCCAGTAGAGCCACTGGTCCGGCGATACGTCGAGTCCCGCGGGCGGCTGCGGCTTGACGAGCGAGATGCCTTGCACGCCGCCGGTCCACTCCTCGATGCGCTTCCACTTCAGCAACTGCGGCACGGACACGGCGAGCGCGAATGTCGCAAGAGCAAGGTAGTGGCCTTCCAGCCGCAACGCCGGCAGGCCGAACAGCACGCCGACGACGAAACACACAGCGGCCGCTGCCACGAGCGCGAGCCAGTAGGGCGTCTCATAGCGGTCCATGAGGATCGCGGCGCTGTACGCACCGATCGCGAAGAACGCGCCGTGCCCGAGCGAGATTTGACCCGAGTAGCCGACCAGCATGTTCAGGCCGAGAACGGCGATGGCAAAGCTCATGGCCATCGTCGCCTGGAACAGCACGAAGCCGTCCGTGAACGCGGGGATGAGCGCGGCGACGACGAGGCAGGCAACAGCGCCGATCTTCTGCCGCGCGAGCGAGAAGCCGTCGGCGAGGGGCGCTGCGGCGAGGGGGGTGCTGGACATGGGCGATCCTTCAGACACGCGTCACCACCGTCTTGCCGAACATCCCGGCCGGGCGCACGAGCAGCACGCCGATGATGAGGACGAGCGCGACCGAGAGTTTCAATTCCGTCCCGATCACATAGGCGCCGAGCAGGTTCTCCGTGATGCCCACGATCAACCCGCCCGCGACCGCGCCCCATGGGTTGTCCAGGCCGCCGAGCAACGCTGCGGCGAAGCCGTAGATCAGCACGCCGGACATCATTCCCGGGTCGAGGTACACGACGGGTGCGACCAGCATGCCCGCGACGGCGCCGATGGCCGCGGCCAGTCCCCAGCCGATGCCCAGCATCCAGCTCACCCGGATGCCGGCGAGACGCGCCGAGGTGGGGTTGTGCGCGCACGCGCGCATGGCCAGGCCCATGCGCGTGTGGTTGAAGAAGCCGTAGAGCAACGCGACGAGCGCGACCGTGACGACGATGGAGCCGAACTCGTGCGCCGACATGAACGAGCCCTTGAAGAGCGGCGCGCGCCCGAAGGGGCTCGGGAACACGCGTGCCGTGTAGCCCCACAGCCAGCCGGCCACGCTGTTGAAGATGATCAGCAGTGCGATGAAGATCAGCACGGTGGTGAGGGCCGGTGCGAGGCGCGCGCGTTCGAGGACGAGCCGCTGGATGCCCAGGCCCATCGCGAACGAGAACGCCAGCGTCGCCGCGAATGCGATCCAGTAGGGCACGCCTTGCTGCACGAGGATCCACGCGATGTACGTGGAGAACATCGCCATCTCGCCTTGCGCGAAGTTGAGGTGGTGCGTCGACTGGTAGACGATCACGGCCGCGAGGCCGAGCGCGCCGTAGACACCGCCCGCGGCGATGCCGGCGATGAGCTGGTGCAGGAATCCGTCCATGGGAATGTCTCCTTGTCTTGTCTTCAATGGTCGCGGCCGAGATAGGCTTGCCGCACCAGGTCGTTCGCGCGCATTTCGTCGGGCGAGCCGTGCGCGGCCACTCGCCCCGTCTCGAGCAGCCACACATGCGTGGCGAGGTCCAGCGCCATCGCCGCGTTCTGCTCCACCAGCAGCACGCTCAACCCGCTCTCGGCGATGACGTCCCGCAGGATCCGGTAGACCTCCTGAACGATCTTCGGCGCGAGGCCGAACGAGGGCTCGTCGAGCATCAGCAGGCGCGGACGCAGCATCAGCGCGCGCGCGATGGCGAGCATCTGCTGCTCGCCGCCGGACAGCGTGCCGGCCTGCTGGCGACTGCGTTGCTTCAGGCGGGGGAAATGCGCGTACATGCGTTCGATGTCGTCGTCCACCGCGCGCCGGTCCTTGTTCAGGTAGGCGCCCAGCCGCAGGTTCTCCTCGGTCGTGAGCGGCATGAACGTTCCCCGGTCGGAGGGGACATGCGCCACGCCGAGACGCGCCACCGCTTCGGTCTGCAACTGCGAGGTTTCAAGGCCGGCGAGTTCGATCCGGCCGCCTCGCGTGATCAAACCCGAGAGCGCCCGCAACGTCGTGGTCTTGCCCGCACCGTTCGCGCCGAGCAGCGCGGAAACGCCGCCCGCCGGCACTTCGAATGAAATACCGTGCAGCACTTCGGTCTGCCCGTAACGCGCATGCAGGCCTTCGACGCGCAGCAGGGGGAAGGAGATGTCGCGCGCGTTCATTGCACGGCCGTCCCGAGATAGGCGCCGATGACGGCCGGGTTGGCCTGCACCTCGTGCGGCGTGCCCTCGGCGATCTTGCGGCCGAAGTCCAGCGCCACCACGTGATCCGACAGCTTCATCAGAAAACCCATGTGATGCTCCACCAGCAGCACCGCCAGCCCATAGCGCCGGCTCGCGGCGCGAACGAGATCGGACAGTGCATCGAGCTCGTCCGCGTTCAGGCCCGCCGCGGGCTCGTCCAGCAGCAGCAGCGAAGGACGACAGGCGAGCGCGCGGGCCAGCTCCACGCGCTTTTGCAGGCCGAAGGGCAGGGCGTCGACGCGCGCGTTCGCGTGCGGCTGCATGCCGACGAAGGCGGTGAGTTCGTCGGCCCATTCGGCCACCTGCGCTTCTTCGGCTTTCACCCGGCGGGTCTTGAACATGCCCGCGGCGAATCCCGCCTCGCTGCGGCAGTGCGCGCCGACCTTGATGTTCTCCAGTACGGTCATGGAGCGGAACAGCGCGAGGTTCTGGAAGGTGCGGCCGATGCCCGCGTGCGCGACTTCATGGCGCGCCAGCTTCGACAAAGGCGCGCCGCGCCAGAGGATTTCGCCGCTGGTCGGCTCGTACAGCCGGCTGACGCAATTGAAGAGCGAACTTTTTCCCGCGCCATTGGGGCCGATCAGCCCGCAGACGCCGTTCTCGGGAATGGCGAAGGAGACGTCGTCCAGCGCGACGATGCCGCCGAAGCGAAGGCCGAGGTTGCGCACCTCCAATGGCGGCGCGCCGCGCGTGGCAGCTGTGGCTGCGTCGGCATTCCCGCTGCCGGGTTGCTGGGTCATGGGAAGAGTCTCCTGCTTGTGGGCCCTACGATAAGCCTTCGCGAGCAGCCCGGATGGCGCGGCCGCGCCTTTGCATACCGCGAAGCCGCCACGGCGTGGGCGGGGCAGGGTGGCGTGTTCGCGCTACCTGTTGGCTCGCGCAAGCAAGCCGCGGGCGCCGCGATTTCCTAGACTGCGTCATCGGCATGTGCCGGTGTCACCACGTCAGGAGACAAAACAATGAACCATTCCAACGGACCGCGCCGCCGCGACATCGTGCTGGGGTCGCTCCTGCCTTGGGCGGTCCCGGCCTGGGCGCAGGGCGGGGCCAATGAATTCGTCATCGGCCAGACCATGCCTTACAGCGGGCCGGCGTCGTCCTATGGCGTGATCGGCCGCGCCGAAGCCGCGTACTTCGAGAAGGTGAATGCCGAAGGCGGCGTGAACGGCCGCAAGATCCGGCTCATCTCGCTGGACGACGCCTACAGCCCGCCCAAGACCGTGGAGCAGACGCGCCGGCTCGTCGAACAGGAGAAGGTGCTTGCGATCTTCGGCACGTTCGGCACGCCGACCAACGCGGTGATCCGCAAGTACCTGAACGGCGCGAAGGTGCCGCACCTCTTTCCCACCGGCGGCGCCGTGCAGTGGGACGACCCCAAGGGCTCGCCGTACAGCTTCGGGTGGCAGCCGAACTACAACACCGAGATGCGAATCTACGCGGCGCACGTCCTCGCCGAAAAGCCGAACGCGAAGATCGGCATCCTGTACCAGAACGACGACGTCGGAAAGGACAACCTCAAGGGACTGCGCGAAGGGCTGGGCGCGAAGGCCGCCACGATGATCGTGAAGGAAGTGAGCTACGAGATCACCGACGCGACGGTGGAGTCCCAGGTGATCAGCCTCAAGGAAGCGGGCTGCGATGTGTTCTTCAACTCCGCGGCGGGCAAGTTCTGCGCGCAGGGCATTCGCAAGGCCGCGGAACTGGGATGGAAGC
This sequence comes from Pseudomonadota bacterium, assembly GCA_040385005.1. Taxonomy (GTDB): domain Bacteria; phylum Pseudomonadota; class Gammaproteobacteria; order Burkholderiales; family Burkholderiaceae_C; genus Ramlibacter. The sequence goes on along the minus strand of JAZKIF010000058.1, from coordinate 11,371 downwards.
CGCTGCAATTCGTCAGCAACTACTCCAGCTCCGTCGCGGCGGTGATGACGCCTGCCGGCCCCGAGAACGCGAAGGGCATCATCTCGACGCAATTCCAGAAGGACCCGACCGACCCGAAGTGGAAGGGCGACGCGGACTTCAAGGAGTGGGAAGCCTGGATGTCGAAGTACCTGCCGTCGGGCGACCGCACCGACATCTTCAACGTGTACGGCTACGTCTCGGCCATGACGCTCGTGGAGGTGCTGAAACTGTGCGGCAACAACGTCAGCCGCGAGGCGGTTCGCGCCGCCGCGGAGAAGCTGAACAACGTGAAGCTGCCGATGCTGCTGCCGGGCATCACCCTCAACACCTCGCCGACCCGACACGTGGCGATCAAGCAGCTGTACCTGATGCGCTTCGACGGCGCGTCGTGGCAGGTGTTCGGCGACGCGAAAGGCTGAGCGTGAACGAGAAGTACGTCCATCGAAGCGCCACGTTCGCGAATGCCCTCGTCAACGCGCTGGAGCGCCACCCGGGGCGGGTCGCCCTGGCCGATGCGCAGGCGCAGCTGACCTACGCGGAAACTTATGCGCGCATCAGCCAGCTGGGGCAGGTGTTCGCGTCGGTGGGGCTTTCGGAAGGAGATGCACTGGCGCAGCTCTCGCCCAATTGCGTGGACGCGGCGCTGGTGCAGCTAGCGGCCTGGACGTTCGGGTTGCGCTACGTGCCGCTGCATCCTTTGGGCTCGGTGGAGGATCATTTGTTCATCCTCGGGGATTCGGAGGTGCAGGCGCTCGTGGTGCATCCCTCGAAACTGGAGACCCACGGCGCGCTGCTGAAGGCGGATTCGCTGCTCACCGTGTTTTCGCACGGCCCCGGAACGGGCACGACGGACCTGCACGCGCTGCGGCCGTCGTTCGCGCCGATGCGGCTCGAACTTTCAAGCGATCCCGACGCAGTCGCGGCGGTTCTGTACACGGGCGGCACCACGGGCCGCCCCAAGGGCGTCACCTTGACGAGCGCGCAGATGGTGATGAACGTGCTGCTGACGCTTTCGGGCTGGGAGTGGCCGACGGAGATTCGCTTCCTGTGCAGCACGCCCATCACGCACGCGACCGGCTGCATGCTCGTGCCGATCCTCGACCGCGGCGGCACGATCTATCTCGAGCCCGGGTTCGACGCGCCGCGCTTCCTCGACCTGGTGCAGCGTCACCGCATCACGGCAAGCTTTCTCGTGCCCACGATGATCTACAAGCTGACCGAGACGCAGCGCGCGCAGCCGCGCGACCTCGCAAGCCTGGAGTCGGTGATCTACGGCGCGGCGCCCGCGGCGGTCGCGCGCTTGCAGGATGCGCTCGAAACGTTCGGCCCCGTGTTCACGCAAATCTATTCGCAGTCCGAGGCGCCGTGCTGCGCCGTCGTGCTGCGCAGATCCGAGCACACAGTCGAGGGCGGCGAGCGGCTGACCAGCTGCGGCCGGCCCATCGCGGGCATCGAGGTTGCGATCCTCGCCGACGACTGCACGCCGGTGCTGGATGGCGACGTCGGGGAGATCTGCATGCGCGGCCCCTCGATCATGCGCGGCTACTGGAACCGCGAGCGCGAAACCGCCGCGGCGTTTCGCGGGGGCTGGCTGCACACCGGCGACCTGGCCTACCGCGACGCCCAGGGCTTCCTCTACATCGTCGACCGCAAGAAGGAGATGATCATCAGCGGCGGTTTCAACGTCTACCCGCGCGAGGTGGAAGACGTGATGAGCACGCACCCGGACGTCGCGCAAGTGGCCGTGATCGGCGTGCCGGACGATTACTGGGGCGAGGCGGTGAAGGCGATCGTCGTGCTCAACGAAGGCGCGCGCGCGCAAGCCGCGGACTTGATCGCGTACGTGAGGGAGCGCAAGGGCGTCGTGGCGGCACCGAAGACGGTCGACTTCGCGCAAGAGCTGCCGCTGACGGCGCTCGGCAAGCCCGACAAGAAAGTCATGCGCCAGAGGTACTGGTCGGGCAAGGCGCGGCAGGTGAACTGAAGTACGCGTGGAGGTAACCGCGCTTTCGCGCCGCCCCTTCTTCTGCTACAAGCAATCCAGCATCCACCACCGGAGCGTGCCATGAATCTCACCGCCGATGCGATCCACGACCTGGAAGTCGAGATGGGAGACCGTCCCATCGTCGGCCTCGCGCGGGACCTGCCGATGCGCAGCACCGTGGAGGCGCACTCGCACCGGCGCGGCCAGCTCATGTTCTGCAGCTCGGGCGTGATGGTGGTGCATGCCGCCGGCATGTCGTGGGTGGCGTCGCCCAGCCGCGGCGTGTGGATCCCGCCGGAGGTCAGCCACTCGTTTTCGCCGAGCACGCGCATCGAGTTGCGCAACCTGCTGATGCTGCCGACGCTCGAATGCGGCTTGCCGGACCGGACGTGCTTCGTGCGCGTGAGTTCGCTGCTGCGTGAACTGATCCTGCGGTCCGTCACGCCCGAGGCGGAGTTCCGGTCACCCGAACATCGTGAGCGCGTCCTGCGGCTCATCGTGGACGAACTCGAGCCGCTCGAATACGCGCCGCTTGCATTGCCGGAAGCGAAGGACGCACGCGTGCGGCGCATCTGCGATTTCATCAAGGAATATCCCGCCGACAACCGCACGCTGCAGGAGTGGGCGACGTCGGCGTGCGCCAGCGCTCGCACGCTGGAGCGGCTGTTCATCAAGGAGACCGGGTTGTCGTTTGCCAATTGGCGCCGGCAGGCACGGCTGATCCATTCCACCGTGCGCATGAGCATGGGCGACTCGGTGGTGAGCGCGGCGATCGACTCGGGCTACAACAGCACCAGCGCCTTCATCGACATGTTCAGGCGCAGCGTGGGCGAGACGCCGGGACGCTACTGCGCGGGTTGACGCCACGATTGCAGGACGGCCGCCGCATCTTCGAGTGTCGGTGAGCGCGGTGGGATGCCCAATGCCGGGAACATGCCGCGCGGCTGTACGACACCGTTCAAGGTGTGCCATCCATCGGGTGGCTCGCGCGAAGCATCCGCATCGGGCAATGGATCGACTGCACTCACGCACGCGTCGCGATGCGCGAACAGGTCAAGCCAATGTTGGCGATCGCGGGTCGCGAACATCCGCGTCAATGACGATGCGATTTGGGGCCAGCGCGCCTTGTCCCACTGCGCATCGGCGAACTGCGCCATATCCAGCACTTGCACCAGCGTGGCGTAGAACTGCGGCTCCAGGCTGGCGATGGCCAGCATCGCGCCGTCGCGTGCGCGATAGACCGCATACCAGGGGCAGGAGCCGTCGATGAAGTTCGCGCCCCGTTCCTCGCGCCAGAGGCCCGTCGCGCGCCATGAGCAGATCGACGCCATCATGAGCCGGCACGCCTGCAGCATCGACACGTCGACCACCTGACCCATGCCGGTCGCACGCGCCTGCAGCAGCGCGGCGAGCACCCCGGTCGCGGCCAGCGTGCCGGAGCCCGCGAAATCCGCGATCAGGTTGAGCGGCGGAAGGGGCACGTCGTCGGCGCGTCCCATGTAGTAGAGCGCGCCCGATTCCGCGAGGAAATTGAGGTCGTGCCCCGGGCGCATCGCGGAAGGTCCCGTTTGGCCGTAACCGCTTACCCGTCCGTAGACGAGTCGTGCATTGCTTGCGCGCAATTCGCGCGGCCCCAACTGCAGCCGCTCCATGACGCCGGGGCGGAATCCTTCGAGCAACACGTCTGCCCTGGATGCGAGATCGGCGGCGAGTTCGCGGCCTTGTTCGAATTTCAGGTCGAGACGAATGCGGCGCTTGCCGCGCTTGAGGACATCGAGATTTGCCGGAACGACAAACGGACCTTCGATGGCTGCCGCCCTTTCCACCACCACGACATCGGCGCCCAGATCCGCCAGCAGCATCCCGCAAAACGGCACCGGACCGGCGCCTTCGAACTCGAGCACACGCACGCCTTGCAGCGCGGGCGTACCCGGGTTGGCCGCGCTATCTTCCGGCACCCTGATCCAGAAGCACTTTGCGCGCCTCCTCCGTCATGGTGGACTTGCCCTCGCGCAATTCGTTGCCGATGCGAAAGCCCTTGTTGACGGCGGGACGAGCGCCAACCGTTTCCAGCCAGCGCTTCAGGTTCGGAAACTTCTCCAAGTCGATCTGGTGATGACGCCAGAGGCGACACCACGTCCAGCTCGCGATGTCGGCGATGGAGTAGTCGCCGCAGATGAAATTGCGGCCGGCGAGGCGCGTGTCCAGCACGCCGTACAGACGCTCGATCTCGCGGGTGAACCGGCGGATCGCATAGGGCACCTCTTCATCCGCGTATTCGACGAAGTGATGCACCTGCCCCGCGGTCGGTCCCAGGCTCGCGACTTGCCACGCGACCCATTGCATCACCTCGACACGGCCGCGCACGTCGCGCGGCAACAGCGCACCGTACTTGTCGGCGAGATATTCCATGATCGCCGCGGTCTCGAAGACGGAGAGGGGCGTACCGCCATCGACCGGTTGCAGGTCGACGATCGCGGGAATCTTGTTGTTCGGGCTGATCGCGAGGAACGCGGGCTCGAACTGCGCGCCTTTGCGGATGTCCACCGGCACCAGGCGATACGGTACGCCGAGTTCCTCCAGCAGGATGGAAACCTTCCAGCCGTTGGGCGTCGGCCAGTAGTACAGATCGATGGCCGGCGCGGCGCCTGCGTCAGTCATCTTGCAGCGCTTCCAGGCAGCCGGTGCCCCGCAGCAGCGGATCGATCCGCTCGCGCGATTTCCCGTCCAGTTCCGCATAGCCGCGCCGCAATTCGTTCAGGCATTTCACCTGGTAACGGAATGGCGCCTGCGAGTAGGGCGAGCCGAAGACGCGAAGGCTCACATTGTCGCGGCCGGCTTCGAATGCGACCTTGTTCTCGCGCAGGAATGGCAGGTAAGCCTGGCCCGCGACTTCGAGGATCTGGCGCACACCGTCGCCCACATCCTCGCCCCCAGCGAGCCATTCGCCTTTCACGCCGGACGCTTCGTCGAGGCTGTAGCACCAGTCCATCGTGCCCATCGAGCGCGCGCGGATGAAGCGTCCCGCGCTCGGGTCGTTGCGGCAAGTGAAGAGCGCGCCGAACATGCCGAAGTCGCCGAGCGATGGCCGCGTGCCGAACAGGAACGGCCGCGTCTCGCGGATCGACTCGATGCCGTCGAGTACGCGGCGGAACGTCTCGTCGATCGCGGGCCCGTTCTCAGGCGTGCAGCCCACCAGCGGCATGCGCGAGATCTGCCTATCGCGGAATTCCTGCGCGGCGCGTTCGATGGATTCGAGCGGGAGCTTGCCGCCGAGCAGCTCGCCCATCACAAGGCGGTTCGTCACGTTGCGATCTTCCTCGTTGCCCCAGCGGTACTGGAAGGCGATCTTCAGGAGCCACTCGTCGCCCATGTCCTCGAGCAACGAGGAGAGGAAGGCGAGCGCCGGGTCCGTCGGCACCGCGCTGCGCTCGGCGAACAGCTTCTCCAGGTCCAGTGCGATGACGCTCGAGTCGACGCGGTAGGAACCATCCGGGGGGAAATACATCACCGGCACGATGCGCGGCTTCACGTGCGCAAGTTCGGGCAGCACCAGGCTGAAGCTCGGCGCCCAGTCGAAGCTCGCGGGGACGTAGTCGAACGGGATGTGCCGGTAGCGCAGCAGCGCGCGCAGCTTGGCGACGTAAGGGGAACCGAGGACGCCGTAGAGGCGAAATCGTTGGGAAGGGGAGTCTGGCATCGGCAACCTTTTTGACGGTGCCTCCAGCTTAGGGAACAAGCCCTCCGATGCGTGCCGGTTGCGCGCCATGCGATAGCGGTTGCGCGACTGCGTCACCGAAGCGGCCACTCAGTTGGGTGTTACCCAGGTTGCGGTCTCTCGGGTGCTCAACGGCCGCGCCGCGATTTCGACGGAGATGGCGCTGCGTTTTGAGGCCTTGGCTGGGCGAGGAACACGGCTGCGCCGCACATCTGTGGCTGGCCGAGCAAAGCGCTTACGACGAATTGCAAGCTCGCAAGGGTTTGAATGAGCGCCCGTTACGCGTCGAGCGCGCGTTCGTGCCCGTCTGACCCTCAAAGAAAAAGGACGTGCCCTTGCGGACAGGTCCTTCGACTCAGTGGTGAGCCCTGGTGACTCGAGCACTCGACCTACGGATTAAGAGGGGCTAGACCCTCGCTTTTTTTGCTTACTTCGCCTTCGCTCGTCAGGTTTTGCCAGAAGTCGTCAAGACCGTCACGTCTGTCGCGGGAATCTCGACGGCCTTGAATGTCTAGGATGCCGACCGATATCGAGTCGGCGAGGCCAACGAATCCGACAGCCCTCGCAATCGCCGATCCGCATGCGGAAGGTTGGGGCGAATGTACTTCAGGAACGGGTCGTTCCGCATTTCTTGTTGGATGAAGGTTATGTCTTCTGGTGTGAGTCCGAACGCACGACCTACCAATTCATCTATCCGACCGATAAGATCGTCAAGGAGGAACGCACCCTGCCCCAAGTCGTACGCTTCCACATGTGCAACGAATGCAGTCAAGTCGGATTCATGCGGAATCGGTAGGTCAAGAATGGCTCGTCGCGAGAGATCGCTGTCATGGAGGAGCGTTAGCGCGGCAGCGGTCCTTTGGGCGATGGCCATTTCGTCAAATACTGACGCATAGATGTTGTGCGCCTTCTCATATGCGTGGCGCAACAACTGTGTGTATCCCTCGCCGAAGTAGGTCATCATCTCCTGGAACGCGGCGACACCTCCATTGCAAACATATTTGTGCGTTCCGAAGAACTCATGATCTTCAAAGAAACGAATGAGCAGCATTCGTGCAAGAACTAGATTTGCTGTCTCAATCGCGAAGTGTTCGTCCCGTGTGGTGGCGCCCATCCGCTCGTGAAATGATGGCAGCCATTGAAGCGCCAGCTTGCTGAGCGACGGTCGCTTGGACAAGTCGCGTTTCAATACAGCCGCAGCCTGGTCATGCTCTCGGGCCTCGTTCGGGCCTGTGACCACCAACCCGCGAATCCGAATTGGCGCGAAGCTAAGTTCGTGGCCTTGCCATCGTGTGGAGAAGGCAGCCACGTTGGCGCGAATTGAAGCAATGTCGGGCCGCTGCGCTTCGAGTGCAGAGACGCACGCCTGCTGCAGAAGAGACGTCGCCAGAGAGACCGTGTCAAAAAAGTCGCTTCGAGCGTTCTTTAGCCGTGCTTGCTGCAGTCTCGTAAGGCTCGCCTCGTCGGCTACCTGCAGCTTCACTACCGCGATTGCGGCCACGTCGCCAGCGCGGAATGAATTCACTGACGCAGATAGCCCCGCGTTGTCGAAATGGAAGAAGTTGAGGCGAGTGCGAAATTGATCTTCCGTCAGGCCGTCCCACCCGATTTCAATGTCGTTGGCTGGATCAAACGAAAGCTGTGACCTGAAAATCACCGGACGAGCGATGATGCATGTTGGGTCGACCATCACAAACCACTCGGTCCCAACGCCGATATATTTTGCCTTCTCCGTGAAGATCGTCTCGCGGCTGCGTGCACTGCGGAATGCGCCCGGCTCGTCCTTAACTTCGAACACCGCCCAGTCGGTTAAGAACGGGTCTCCACTGGCACTGTTGACGCCAGTTGGCGCGCGCAATGTAAGGTCTGGGATGCCTCTTCCGCCCTCGATCCCCGCGTCCACAAGAATTCGCGCTGTCGGATGATTCAAGATATGGACTAGAAGGTCGCGGATCCTGGGGTACATGTCGCGTTCCCGGCCCCTTACGGTGGCGCGAATCTCAGCAACCGTGCGATTGAAGTGAAACCGTGTCGCCATACTCCTCCGAGTGGATTGTTATTGCCCGCTGACGCGCCAGCCAAGCCGTATTTAGTTCGAGTGTAGTAGGCCTCGGACTCGCCCCGCTGGTTTCCGCGAACGCCGGGCTAGACTAGCCTGTCCTGTCTGGCACGGATGGTCTTGGGAGTGTTGCATGCCGCTTGTGGTCGATCAGCTGCACACCTACGCTACTGCTTCACCGCCGGGGAAAGCCTTGGCGCTGGCAAGTAACCAACTCGGGAGGGCGGAAAGCGCTGGAGGCTGTGAAATCCGAGATTTTCGATTCCATGACCTGCGCCACACGTGGGCCTCATTGCATCGCCAGGCGGGAACGTCATGCGATGAGCTGAAGGAATTGGGCCGCTGGAAGTCTCGGGAGATGGTGGACCGCTATGCGAAGTAGGCGACCGAACATCTGGCGGTAGCAGCCACGCGAATTGAGCGCGGGCGTGCTGAAAACGTGGGCAATATTGTCACGTTCTCGTCACGTTCGTCAAAGAAAAAGGACCTGCCCTTGCGGACAGGTCCTTCGTTTCAGTGGTGGGCCCTGAGTGACTCGAACACTCGACCTACGGATTAAGAGTCCGCTGCTCTACCAACTGAGCTAAGAGCCCACTGAAATCGATAAAAAGGGCTGTGGTGGAGAGGAGGAGGATCGAACTCCCGACCTTCGCATTGCGAACGCGACGCTCTCCCAGCTGAGCTACCCCCCCACAGCGACGCGTAGTTTAACAAATTCGCGCGCTGGTTTCAGGGCAGCTCGCAATTATGCCAAATTGCCGAGCTTCACTCCATGCCGTTGCGGCTGGCGAGCTCCACGAACAGCCCGGCGTGATCCAGGTCCGAAAGCCCATGGTCCACGCCGTCCGCATACAGCCGCTCGAAGAGCGCGGTGATGGGCGCGTCGAAGCCGATCTCCTCGGCGGTGGCAAGCGCGTTGCGCATGTCCTTCAACTGCACGGTCATGCGTGCGCGTGCCGCGAAGTCGCGGTCCACCATGCGCTGGCCGTGGACCTGCAGGATGCGGCTGTCCGCGAATCCGCCGGTGATCGCCTCCTTCACCTTGGCCATGTTCGCGCCGCCCATCTGGCACAAGAGCAACGCCTCGGCCACCGCGCCGATGGTGATGCCGACGATCATCTGGTTGGCGAGCTTCGCGAGCTGGCCGCTGCCATGCGGTCCCACATGCGTGGCGCGCCCGAAAACCTGCAGCACCGGAAGCGCGCGCTCGAAGTCAGCCGGCTTGCCGCCGGCCATGATGACGAGCGTTCCTTGCTCCGCGCCGGCCGTGCCGCCGGAGACAGGTGCATCGATGTGGTCGACGCCGAAGTCGGCGAGGCGCGCCGCGTGGTCGCGTGCTTCGCGCGGCTTGATCGACGCCATGTCGATAACGAGCGCTCCGCGCCTCATGGCCTTCGCTGCGCCCTGGTTGAAGAGCACCTCGTCGACGATCGCGCCGCTCTCGAGCATGCTGACCACGAAATCCGCATGGGCCGTGGCGGACGCGGGCGTGTCGTGCACGATGGCGCCGAACGCGGCGACGCGCTCGGCCTTGTCGCGCGAGCGGTTCCACACATGTACGTTGTGGCCGGCTTCGCAGAGCCTGCGTGCCATGGGGAAGCCCATGAAGCCGATGCCGAGCACTGCGATGTCCATAGCCGTCTCCTGGTGTGGCGAGCGGCCATCATGGGCCGATGCTTTGGGCATTTGCTGTCAGGCGGCTTTCAACACCGGGACCGAGAACATGCCTTCCATCTCGCGGCGGATCTTGTACGCGTGCGTGTTCACGTCCACGGCAACGTCCTGCCACGAGAGGCTCTGGCCTTTCTTCACCGGCCGCACCACCTTGACGTCGTGCGCGAGGCCCAGCGGCAGGCCGCCCATGCGTGCGGAAGTTTCCGCGGGCAGCAGCTTGCCCCAGACGGTGTAGCCGCCTTCGCCGTCCAGCACGTCGCCGGGCGCGAGGTCGCGCTTCGCGGTGGCGACCACGTCGGCGTTCCAGCACGTCGCGACGCCGGTGGCTTCGCCGCGCAGCGCGACGCTCGCCACCGACATGCCGACCTCCAGCCCGATCAGGTGCCAGCGCTTGTACAGCGTGAAGTAGCGGCCGCTCGGGTCGGTGTGCGCGTTGTACTCCTCGAAGCAGTTCTTGATGTACTCGGTCTCGGCTTCCACCGTCACCCACACGCCCATGCGGATGTCGTAAGGGATCTGGCGACCGTTGGCTTCGAGCGACGAGATCACCTCGACCATGCCCTTGCGCTCCAGCACGCCGCCTTCGCTGATCGGTCGCGTGACGAAAGGAATGTCTTCCACGCTGGCGGGCGGATACAGCAGGCCGTTCGACGGCACGGTGAGGCCAGTCGCATTGGCGACCGCGGTGCTCTCGATGGAAGGCTTGGAGCCGTCGAGGAAGCTGTTGAACATCTTCGGGTTCAGCCCGCCGCGCTGCGCCTGCTCGGGTGTGAGTCCGTAGTAGCCCCATACGGTCTGCGGCGTCGACTCGCTGAAGTGCGGCAGCCATTTGTGGCCGCGCCCCGCCGCCACGACGGGGAAGCCGCAGGTGCGCGCCCAGTCCACCAAATCGCAGATCAGCGCGGGCTGGTCGCCGAACGCCAGCGAATAGACCACGCCGGCCTGCGCCGCCCTGCGCGCGAGCAGCGGACCGCAAAACGCATCGGCTTCCACGGTGACGTTGACCACGTGCTTGCCGTTCGCGAACGCCGCGAGGCAGTGGTCCACCGCCGCGATCGGGTGGCCCGTGCACTCGACGATGACATCGATCGAAGGATGCGACACCAGCGCCTGCCAGTCCTCGCCGATGTGCGTCATGCCGGTCTTCACGGCGTCGTCGAGCGACGCGGCGCGGCTCTGCTCGGGTTTCCATCCGACGCGGGCCAGGTTGACGCGCGCGCCATCGGGCGACAGGTCAGCGATGCCAACGAGATGCACGCCTGGCGTGCGCGGTATTTGCGCGAGGTACATCGAGCCGAACTTGCCGGCGCCGATGAGGCCGATGCGTATGGGCTTGTTGTCTGCGGCGCGCTGTTGGAGTTGTGCGTGAAGGCTCATGAGGTGTCTACGCTGCCTTCTTCATTTCGTCGAACGGAACGGACGACGTCTGCAGCGCGCTCGCGGGCAGCCCGTTTTTCCACGGCAGGTCGACCGGGTAGGGCTTCACGAGGCAGTCGTCGGGCAGCATCTCGATGGGCGTGAAGTCGCGATGTGCGATGTATTCCGGCCGCTTGAACCGGCGGATGTGGTTACTCACGGCGCACAGGCTCAGGTACACCGCGACACGATTCCACGGCGAGAGGTTGCTCACCGACGCGTGTACCAGGCAGCTGTGGAACAGGATCATCGAGCCGGCCGGCCCCTTGGGCGACACGATGCCGCCGTTCTTGCCGCCCGCGCGCTCGACGAGTTTCGCGATGAGGTCGTTGTCCACGGTCCAGAGCGGATAGCTGGTGGTGGTGAGATCGTGCTTCGCCTCCACGACGCCCTTCTTGTGGCTGCCGGGGATGAACATCAGCGGGCCGTTGTACTCGTTCACGTCGTCCAGGAAGATCGCGATGTTCATCGCGCGCTCCGTGGGCATGAGGTCGTCGTT
>JAZKIF010000057.1:0-43316 GCA_040385005.1 Pseudomonadota bacterium | reverse complement strand
CGCGTCGTTGCCCGCCGCGTCCCTGATCGTGCCGCCGTTGGCGGACAGCGCCGCGGTGCCGAGGTAATCGAGGTCCGCGCTGGTGTCGCCTGCCTGCACGACGTAATTGAAAGTGAGCGTACTGGTGCCGCCTCCACTCGCGAGGTTCAGCGTCTGGTCGGTGGCGCCCGTCTCCAGCGTGAGTTGCGGTGTGCCGGTGACCGTGACGGTTTCGCTGAAGTTCACTTGCACGGCGATGGTGTCGCCGACCTTGTAGGCGCCATCGGCGGAGCTCGACGTGACGCCGGACACCACCGGCGCCGTGGTGTCGATGACGATGGATTTGTTGCTGCCCAGCGAGTTGGCCAGGCCGGGCGTCGCCAGCGTGAGGGTCGCCGCGTTGCCTGCCGCGTCCGTGATCGTGCCGCCGTTCGCGGACAGCGCGGCGGCGCCCAGGTAGTCGAGATCCGCGCTGGTGTCGCCCGCTTGCACGAAGTAATTGAAGGTGAGCGTGCTGGTGCCGCCGCCGCTCGCGAGGTTCAAGGTCCTGTCGGTGGCGCCTGTCTCCAGGGTGAGCTGCGGTGTGCCGGTGACATTGACGGCTTCGCTGAAGTTCACCTGCACGGCGATGGTGTCGCCGACTTTGTACGCTCCGTTGGCCGTGCTGGAGTTAACGCCGGATACCACCGGCGCGATGGTGTCGATGACGATGGATTTGTTGTTGCCCAGCGAGTTGGCCAGGCCGGGAGTCGCCAGCGTGAGGGTCGCGCTGTTGCCCGCGGCATCCGCGATGGTGCCGCCGTTCGCGGACAGCGCGGCGGTGCTCAGGTAGTCAAGGTCGGCGCTGGTGTCGCCCGCTTGCACGACGTAATTGAACGTGAGCGTGCTCGTGCCGCCGCCGCTTGCCAGGTTCAGCGTCCGGTCGGTGGCGCCCGTCTCCAGCGTGAGTTGCGGGGTGCCGGTGACCGTGACGGCTTCGCTGAAGTTCACTTGCACGGCGATCGTGTCGCCGGCCTTGTACGCACCGTTGGCGGTGCTCGACGTGACGCCGGACACTACCGGTGCCGTGGTGTCGATGACGATGGACTTGTTGTTGCCCAGCGAATTGGCGAGGCCCGGCGTCGCGAGCGTCAGGGTCGCGTTGTTGCCCGCAGCGTCCTTGATCGTGCCGCCGTTGGCGGAGAGCGCCGCGGTGCTGAGGTAATCGAGGTCCGCGCTGGTGTCGCCCGCCTGCACCACGTAGTTGAAGGTGAGCGTGCTCGTGCCGCTTCCGCCCGTGAGGTTCAACGTGCGGTCGGTGGCGCCCGTCTCCAGGGTGAGCTGCGGCGTGCCGGTGACCGTGACCGCCTCGCTGAAGTTCACCTGCACGGCGATGGTGTCGCCCGTCTTGTACGCGCCGTTCGCGGTGCTGGAGGTGACGCCGGACACGGCCGGCGCGGTGGTGTCGATGACGATGGATTTGTTGCTGCCCAGCGAGTTGGCCAGGCCCGGCGTCGCCAGCGTGAGGGTCGCGTTGTTGCCCGCCGCGTCCTTGATGGTGCCGCCGTTCGCGGACAGTGCGGCGGTGCTCAGGTAGTCGAGGTCGGCGCTGGTGTCGCCCGCTTGCACGACGTAATTGAAAGTGAGCGTGCTGGTGCCGCCTCCACTCGTGAGGTTCAGCGTCCGGTCGGTGGCGCCCGTCTCCAGCGTGAGTTGCGGCGTGCCGGTGACCGTGACTGCTTCGCTGAAGTTCACTTGCACGGCGATCGTGTCGCCGGCTTTGTACGCACCGTTGGCGGTGCTGGAATTCACGCTGGTCACGGTGGGCGCGACACCGTCGACGACGATGGCCTTGTTGCTGCCCAGCGAGTTGGTCAAGCCCGGTGTCGCGAGAGTCAGGGTCGCGTTGTTGCCCCCCGCGTCCTTGATCGTGCCCCCGTTGGCGGACAACGCCGCGGTGCCAAGGTAGTCGAGATCGGCGCTCGTGTCCCCGGCCTGCACGACGTAGTTGAAGGTCAGCGTGCTGGTGCCGCCGCCGCTGGTCAGGTTGAGTGTCCGATCGGTCGCGCCCGTCTCCAGCGTGAGCTGCGGCGTGCCGGTGACCGTGACGGCTTCGCTGAAGTTCACCTGCACGGCAACCGTGTCTCCGACCTTGTACGTACCGTTGGCCGTGCCGGAGGTGACGCCGGAGACGGTGGGCGCGATGCCGTCGATGACGATGGCCTTGTTGCTGCCGAGCGAGTTGGTCTGGCCCGGCGTGGGCAGCGCGAGGTTGGCCGCGTTGCCCGCCGCGTCCTTGATCGTTCCGCTGTTGAGCGCGAGGGCGTTGGTGACGATGTAGTCGAGATCCGCGCTGGTGTCCCCGGCCTGCACCGTGTAGTTGAACGTGAGCGTGCTCGTGCCGCCGCCGCTCGTGAGGCTTACGGCCCGATCGGTGGCGCCGGTCTCGAGCGTGAGCTGCGGCGAGCCGGTGGTGTTGACCGGTTCGCTGAAATTGACCTGCACCGCGATGACATCGCCGGCCATGTAGGTGCCGTTGGCCGTGCTGGAAGTGACGCTGGTGACCGTTGGCGCGGTTGTGTCGGACGACTGAACGGTTGAGAACACCATGTCGTCGAGTTGCAGCCAGTTGATGGCGTTGCCGTTCGACGTGGCGCTCAACTTCAGCGTGGAGATATTGTTGAACAAGCCGGAAAAGCTGATCGTGGCGGACGACAGACCGGCGGGTACGGTCAGGCCCTGCGTCGCGACGACGCCGCCGCCACTGTCGTAACCCTTGAACACCAGGTCCTGCGGAGTCGCGCCGCCGTCGATCGAGTTGTTGGTGGCGAGCAACGAGGTTGGTGTGAAAGTATTGCCGCCAGCGAAGGTGAAGGTGACGAGGTTGTCCGCGTTGTTGTCCGACACCTCGATGTGGTTCGCGTAGGCATATGCGCCGTCCAGGGCGCCGTTGATGATCAGCACGTACGCGGCATTGCCGCCCACTTTGTACGCAACGTCACTGCTTGCATTGTTGTACGCGCCGATGCTGTTGAAATTGTGGGGCGCGACGGTGCTGAAGGTGGCGGTGGTGGTGCCCAGCGCCAGGATGCCGCGATACAGTTGCGCGAGCTCCGGGCCGACGGCCGAAGGGGTGTCCACATCTCCGCTTCGGACTTCCAGGTCCCAGTCGCCACCGGCCGCCGCGCTACCCGTGAGGTCCTTCGACGCCGCTACGTCGGCACCAGTGGCTTTTGCAAGCCCATCGACGAATCCGGATCCATACCCCGCTGCCACATCGCAACCATAAAGAAGGATGTCCGCACCGGCGGATAGATGACTGCCGATCGCTTCAAGGTCTGCCGCACGGGTCATCGTGCCGTCCGCATCCAGCCGCGTCGCACCCAGGTCGATCCAGCCTTCGCCGCCGTGCGTGACGAGATGCAGCGCGGAGATGCCGCTGCGCCCTTCAAGCGTCGCGGCGATCAGCGCGAGGCCGTCCTGCCGCGCATCGAGCATGTACACCTCGCGGCCTTCGGCCCGCATGCTCTCCATGAGCAGTGCCGCATCGGGGACGTTGCTCTCGATGAAGACCAGTTCGGGCCCGCGGCCCGTGGTCAGGGTGAAGGCAAGGGAATCGGAAGTGTTCATGATGCTGGGGGATTGACCGGTTGCGCCGTCACCACGTAGGCGGCGCTTCCGGCAGGCTCGGTCCAGAAAGAGAGTTGCGAATATTTTTCGAAGAGGTCCGGCGGTATCACCGGACGCCGCGCGCGCAGTTCGACCTTGGGCCGCACCTTGTGCAGGCCGGGCGCGCCCAGCGGCAGGTCGAACTCGGGCGCGTCGTATTCCACGTTGTCGAAGTCATGCCCGAAGCGCGGCTGCCCGATGAAGTCGTAGACCAGCGGCATCACCTTGTGCGGCGCCTGGGCGAGCAGGTCGTAGTCGAGCACGAGCATCGATGCGGCGCGCTCGCCGTAGAACGCCTCGCGCAGCGCGGACCACGCGAAGCCCACCAGCTGGTCGTGCTGGGCGAGGCCCTCGAGTCGGCTGTACACCGTGCTGCGCGCCATGTTGCCGCCGAAGAGCCGCGTGTGCTCGTAAGGATCGGAGCGGTACAGCCGCTCGATGCTGTCCATGACCCAGGCGACGTTGCGCACGCAGGCGATCACCTTGGCTTGCGGAAAGATATCGAGCACCGTGCCCATGCGCGCGCACCAGTTGCGATTGGTGTCGAACACCACGCCGTCCGCCGGCACGTCGGCGTAGTACGACTCGAAGAGCCCGCGCAGCAGGCGCTGGCGCATCGGGCGGTCGGCCATCGCGGCGAACTCGCTGCCCGCGCTCAGTTGCGACAACACCGCCTGGACGAGCGATCCGACAGGGCTCGTCATGCCCGCGCGAAAGCGCGGGTTCTGGCGCAGGATGGCGGCGAGCAGGGTCGACCCCGCTCGCGGCAGGCCGGCGATGAAATGAAAACTTGGCAAACGGCTGCTCGCGAAAATGATTCCCGACGATTGGAGCGCCGCGCGCGTGTTCCGGGGAGAGTCGCGTCCGACTGAATAGCTGCCATATCGGTCACACGATCGTTCTAGACGAAGGCAATGCGCTCGCGCAGGATGCGCGGGAACACTGGTGCCGTGCCCGCCGGTTGCATCTTCACGAGGTTTGCCGCGATGAGTCTTTCGTCCGTCCGGGAGTTCCTGGCGCATCACGCGCCCGACGTGGAAATCGTCGAGCTGCAGTCGCACAGTTCCACATTCACGCTGTCCGCGGACTGGGGAATCCTTCCCGCGCAGATTGCCAAGTCCCTCCTTCTCACCGCGGGCGACCGCACGGTGATGCTGGTCGCGTGCGGCGACGCGCGGATCGACAACAAGAAGGCCAAGGCGGCCTTCGGGGGAAAGGTGTCCATGGTGCCGCCGGCGCACGCCGAGGAGATCACCGGACATCCGGTCGGTGGCATTTGCCCTTTTGGCCTGGCGCGTCCCATGCCTGTTTACTGCGATGTCGGCCTGAAAGCCTTCGCCGAGGTCGTGCCCGGCGCGGGCTCGACGCACCACGCATTCCGCATCCACCCTGAGCGCCTCGCGCAGCTTGCCGGCGCGCAATGGATCGACGTCTGCCAGGATCGCTGACTGTTCCTGCGCCGGGCGCGCGGCGCCGACATAATGACGGCCACCATGCAGCAAGGCAACGCAAGTCCGGCATCCGAATGGATCATCGACGAGCAGGCGTGCGGCGGCGTGGCGCGTCTGCGCGCGGGCTTGTGGCGCAGCGGCTATAGCCGGCACAGCCACGACCGCTACACGGTCTCGGTGACCGAGTGGGGCATCCAGGAATTCGCCTACCGCGGCAGCACGCATCGCTCGCGGCCGGGGCAGGTCTGCGTGCTCCACCCCGATGAGCCGCATGACGGCAGGCCGGGCGGCGCGGATGGCTTCGGCTATCGCTCAATCTACCTCGATCCCGTGCTCGTCCACGAGGCCGGCCGATCGGTGCAGCCCCGCCGCGGCGCATTGCCGTTCGTTGCCACACCGGTGGTTTCGAGCCGATCCTTCGCGCGCGAAGTCGACGACGCCTTCGCGGGTCCGCTGGAGCCGCTCATGTGCGATGCCATCATCGTCTCCATCGCGTCGCGGCTGCGCGCGCTGGCGCAGCCCGAGCAGCGCGCGCCGGATCGCGGCCGGCTGGACCTGGCCTCACTCGCGCGAGCGGCGCAGCACCTGCGTGAACACTGCGGCCGGATCGTGCATTCGAGCGAGCTCGAAGGGATCACCGGCCTCAGCCGGTTCGAGCTCGCGGCGCAGTTCAGGCGAAGGTACGGAACCTCGCCCTATCGTTTTCTATTGATGCGGCGGCTGGAGCTTGCCCGGACGCTGCTCGCGCGCGGCGACGCGGCGGGAGATGTCGCCGCGCGGACGGGCTTCGCCGACCAGTCCCATATGACCCGCAAATTCAAGGCGGCTTATGGGCTCACGCCGCATCGCTTCTACGAGTTGTGCATGAGAGCGCCCGTGTCGCCGGCGGCACGGCCGGACTGAAGGCGTTCAGGGCGCCGTCATCGCCAGCAGCCGCACGGACAGCGCGAGAAACATCGCGGCGAGCACACGCGAGAGCCGCTCCACGCGCAGCGCGCGCGACCCCGCGGCCCGGATGATCGCGTCGCTTGCCAACGCGAGGAGGGAATGGAAGATCGTGGCGATCACGGTGAGCGTGAAGCCCAGGGTCGCCAGTTGCAATCCGGGCGATCCGCGCGACGGATCCGCGAAGCCCGGAAGGAACAAGACGAAGAACAGCAAGGCTTTCGGGTTGAGCAGGCTGTTGAGCGCGGCACGTCCGCACACCGCGGCCAGCATGGGGCGGCCCGCCTGCGCCGGCACGAACGAGGATGGCCGTGTCCAGGCCAGCCAGGCCAGGCGCAGCAGGTACAGCGCCCCCGCGATGCGCAGCATGTCGAACGCTCCCGGCCACGCGGCGATCACCGCGCCGATGCCCGCGGCCGACACCACGGTGAGCAGGATGTCGGCCAGCGCGATCCCGGCCGCTGCCGCAAGTCCGCCGCGCCACCCGAGGCTCGCGGCATGCGCGATCACGAACGTCATGTTCGGGCCCGGCGAGAGCATCAGCATCAGCACCGCGCCGCTGAACATGGCGAGCGTGGACCCCGACACCGGCAGGTTCATGCGGCGGGCGTTGGCGTCGTACCCAGGGAGCCCACGACGAGCAGCAAGGTCTCGCCCGTCGCGACCAGCGTCTCCTTGCCGTCGGCGACCGCGTACAGCTCGCACGCGGTGAAGATCTGCGAGCGGCCAGGTTTCACCACACGCGCCCTCGCGATGAACTTGCTCCCGACGGCGGGGCGCAGGCAGTTGACCGAGAAGTGCGACGCCAGCAACTGCGCGCCTGCGACGCTCGCGCCCGCGAATCCGCAGGCGGTGTCGATCAGCGCGCCGACCAGTCCGGCATGGAGAAAGCCGGAATACTGTCCCGCTTCGGCGCGCCACGGCATGCTGATCGTGGCGTGGCCCGCCTCGACCGATTCGACGCAAAACCCGCACCACCGGTTGAAGGCGGCCAGCTCGTTCACACCGCGGATCAGCTGGAGCAAGTCGGGGGTTGTTTCCATGTGGAAGCGATTGTCGCAGCGTGCCCGCGTCCTTGGCTGACCTCCACGCGCCGGCAGGATTCCCGGTGGGAATGCGTGTGGTCGTAAACGGCATGAGAATTGTCCGCGCGAGCGCCGGTCGAAGCCGCGCCGCTCGATTCAAATCGCAGATCGAAGCAAACCATTGGAGGACGGATGACTCTGCCGGAACAAGTCGTGCAGCGGCAACTCGAGGCGTACAACGCCAGGGATCTGCAAGGGTGGCTCGCCACCTACCACCCCGAAGCCGAGCACTACCAGCTGCACGGGCCGCTGATCGCCGTCGGGCGCGACGCGCTCGGCAGCCGCATTCGCGTCCGGTTCCAGGAGCCCGACCTCCACGCGCGCCTGCTGCGGCGGATCGTGATGGGAAATCTCGTCGTCGATCACGAGGAGATCACCCGCACGTTCCCGACCGGGCGCGGCAGCGTGGAGATGCTTTGCGTGTACGAGGTGGAGGGCCCGTACATCCGCAAGGCTAGCTTCGCCGTGCTGCCCTGACGGACGCAGCTATCGCTACACGGCTTCGGCGGTCTCGCGCAGGCCGTCGATGGCGGCGAGCGATGCGAGCGTGTCGAGGCAGGCGGTCGCGACTTCCTTGCCTTTCTTCACGAAGTGATCCGCGAAGAACTGGCGGTGCTCCTCATGCTCGTGGAAGTCGCGCGGGGTGAGCACCGCCGAGAACACCGGCACGCCGGTGTCCAGCTGCACGCGCATCAGGGCGTCGATCACCGCCGCGGCGACGAATTCGTGCCGGTAGATGCCGCCATTGACCACCAGCGCCGAGGCGATCACGGCGTCGTACCGGCCCGAGCGCGCGAGCTGCTGCGCGTGCAGCGGGATCTCGAACGCGCCGGGCACGTCGACTTCATGCACCTGCGCGCCCGCCGCCTGCAGCACTTCGAGGGCGGCGAGTCGCGCCCGGTCGACGATGTCGCGGTGCCACCGCGCACTGATGTAGGCGATCCTCGGCGCGCGGGCGCTGTCGGATGCGAACGATTGGCTGGATTTCTGATTCATGATTTCCTCACAGTGGGTTTCAGAATCAGGGCGCGCACGCCCACGCCCGCACGTGCCCGCGCGGGCGTGGAGACGTGTGCTCTCTTTCATCCGGACTGTGACCGTCGGCCCCGGCATCTCACCGGGTCTGCTGACCCCCGCGCTGGTGCGCGGGGCGCTCGCGGGCTCCCATCGAACGATGGATACCGCCGGTGGGGAATTCCACCCCGCCCTGAGAACACGCCCCATCGGATGATGGAGCCATGCCATTTTAGAAGCCGCGCGCCGGCGCTCCAAATGTCGCTTTGAGGCGGCTTGCGGCGAAGCTGGGAATGAAAGCGCGCGTTGCACTAGATTGCGTGTCCCGGCCAATGCCGGGGTCAGGGGGATTCACGTGACATTGCAACTTCCCGAAGCGCGGCAGACGCTTGCGGCGCAGCCCTTCAGCACACTGTTGGGCGCGCAGCTGGTCTCCTTCGGCCCGGACCGCGCGGTGATCCGGATCGCGATCACCGACCAGCTGAAACAGCAGCACGGGTTCGTGCACGGCGGCGTCCTGTCCTATGCGGCGGACAACGCATTGGCGTTCGCGGGCGGCGCCGTGCTGGGCGCCGATGTGGTGACGTCGGAATTCAAGATCAACTACCTGCGGCCCGCGCTGTCCGACGGCATCGTCGCGCGCGCGAGCGTGATCCATGCGGGACGCACGCAGGCCGTGTGCCGCTGCGAAGTGTTCTTCGTGAAGGACGGCGAAGAAGTCCTCTGTGCCGTCGCGCAGGGAACGATCGCCGCGCTGGGCCGCGCCCCTTGATGGGAGCCGAACATGCAAGCACGCCGATTCTCCATCCGCATTCCCGATGCCGAGATCGAGGACCTGCGCCGCCGGCTCGGGAGCACGCGCGCGGCGCCGGTCATGCGGGGCACCGGCTGGAGCGAAGGCATCGACAGCGACTACCTGTCCAGCCTGGTCGACTACTGGAAGGACTCGTTCGACTGGCGCGCCCAGGAGGCGAAGCTCAATGAAGTGCCGCACTACCTGGCGGACGTGGGCGGCCAGGCCATTCATTTCATCCACGAAAAGGGACGGGGGCCGCGGCCGTTCCCCTTGATCGTCACGCATGGCTGGCCCGGCTCCTTCGCCGAGATGGGCGAGCTCGTGCAACTGCTCACGCATCCCCAGCGGTACGGCGGTGTGGCCGAAGATGCATTCGACGTGGTCGTGCCGTCGCTGCCCGGCTTCGCCTTCTCGCCGGCGCCTGAATCGCCCGGCACCGGTCCCTTCGAAGTGGCCACGCTCTGGGCCGGGCTCATGCAGCAGCTGGGCTATCCGCGCTACGGCGTGCAAGGCGGGGACTGGGGCGCGAGCGTTTCGACGTGGCTCGCGTTTTTGCAGCCGTCGTGCGTGGCAGGCATCCACCTCAATTTCATTCCGGGATCTTTCCGGCCCCCGCTGGGCGAAGGCGCGGCACCGCTGAGCGAAGAAGAAGCCGCTTTTCTCGAACGCGCGGCGCAATGGGCCGAGCAGGAAGGCGCCTACGCAATGATCCAGGGGACGAAACCGCAGACGCTCGCGACCGCCCTGAACGATTCACCCGCCGGCCTGGCGGCGTGGATCGCGGAAAAATTCCATGCATGGAGCGACACGTCGGCGCATGGCGCGCGGGCGATCTCCATGGATGCGCTGCTCACCAACATCAGCCTGTACTGGTTCACCGAGTGCGCGGCGTCGTCGTTTCGCATGTACGTGGAAAACCGCCGCCGGCCCGTGCATTTCCTGCCAGGACAGCGCGTCCTGCCGCCGCTGGGCGTGGCGCACTTCCCCGCGGAAATCCCGCTGCCCCCGCGGTCCTGGGTGGAACGCGTGTTCACCGTGAACCGGTGGACGCGGATGCCCGGCGGCGGGCACTTCGCGGCGATGGAGCGGCCCGCCGAACTCGCCGGGGAGATCCGCGCGTTCTTCCGTCCCCTGCGCGCGCAGTGAGCGTTGCGCGGGGCACGCCTCAGCTGACGTCGATGAAGGGCGCCCACTGGTTGCGGCTGACGCTGCGCGTGGGGCCGGCCTGCGGCGGGCCGCGGAACGCGACCACTTTCACGAGCCGGTCCGTGCCCTGACCGAGCTCGGCATAGAACGGCACCTCCGCGGCGGCGCATCCGTCCGATTCGATGACCTGGCAGCAGAACCGCACGTGGTCATGGTGATGGTCGATCGCCCCGTTGCGCACCAGGCGAACACCGCCGCGCCGGGCCGTCACCGCCTCGATGTGCGCGATGAGCGCCGCGCGCCCGCGGATCTGCACGAGCGGGTCCACATACAGGCCCGCTTCGTCGAATGAGAGAGCGATCAGCTTCTCGCGCCGCTTCGCGGCCACGGAGGTCCATGCGAGGCAAAACGTATCGATCGTGTTGGCGAAGGTCATCCATGTCCACGCGAAGCGAACTCGCGCAATTGATTCGGTGCGGCATTGAACCGCAAGCCGGCTGCGCGGGGAAATGTCGGCCATTCGCCGGTGCCACAACAATTTGACATCGCCGCGCGAACAGGCCCCACGGGAATGTGATGCGCGACGAGATGTCATGAGAAGGCCGCTGAAAAGCGCCGGGTTTTCACTAGGATGTGTCCATGCTCCTTGTGAATGGATTGCCCGTCATGTGTGACTTCGCATCGCCCGAGCCGTCGGCCCTGGGGCAGATGGCCGGGCAACTCGTTCGTCCGAACGCCGCGCCGGGAGCCGGCGCGCGCCGGCAGCTGTCGGCTGTCGAGCCGCAGGACATGAGATGGCTGGAGCGCCTGGGCGCTGCCGCGAGGCGGCACTTCGGCGAGGTGCTGGAAGTGCGCGAGTTGCCGGCCGGCTATCCGTTGCTTCGCGCTGGACAGCCGCCGCGGGAATGGGTCGGCGTGCTCAGGGGGTTCGTTCCGGTTACCGGCGGCCCCGCATCTCGCCATTCGACGCCGGAGGCCATCCCCGAAGGCGCCTGGTTCGCGGACAACGCGCTCATCGGCGGCTCGCTGCTGGATTGCGACGCGACCACCGTGATGCCGACTCGCGTCGCTTGTGTCGCTGCCGCTGACTTCCGCGCGCTGCTCGACGCGCACTGCGACTTCTCGGATTTCATCCTCGAGCTGCAGGCGCAGCGATACGCCTTTCTCAGGCAGCAATCGGCGTGGCCCTGCGAGATGAGCACCGATGCGAAGGTCGCGTGCGCGCTTGCGAGCATGTTCAAGCCGGGCGTGTTTTTCGGCGGGAGGCATTACCTGCGCTCGGTGCAGTCGGTGCTGGGCGATTTCCTCTCGCTGTCCAGGCAGCGCACCAACGCGGCGCTGCGGCTGCTCCAGGGCAAGGGGCTGGTCAAGGTCCTGTATGGCGGTATCGAGGTGTTGGACCCGGACTCGATGATCGAGAGCGCCTTGAACGGACGGATTTGAAGGAGAAACGATGATGAACAGAATTTTCCTTGTCGTCGGCGGTTGCGCCGTCGTGCTGGTCCTCATGACTGTCGCGGAAGATACCGCGCAGCCCCAGGCTGCCGTGCAGCCGACCAGGGAGGCGAAAGTGGACTTCATGCGGAAATGCATCCGCAACATGACGCCTGCTGCGTGCAATGCGCCTGCCGAAGCGCGCCTCCTGTCGCAGTAGCGTCTCGCAGGGATGTTGAATGCTCGTCAAGGGGCGAATGCTCACCGCGCCAGCATTCGCCGGATCAGCGATTGCTTCGCCTGTGGCCATTCGGCACGGATCATCGAAGACAGCGCGGAGTCGCGTACGCGGCCGCCGCGCATGATCATGTGGCTGCGCAGGATTCCCTCCTCCCTGGCCCCGATGCGGGCGATCGCGGCGCGAGACGCCGTGTTCAGAACGTCCGTTCCCAACTCGACACGGTTGGCTCCCCATGTCTCGAACGCATGCCGGAGCATGAGGTATTTGGCATGGGTGTTGACGTAGGTGCGCTGCCACGAGCGTGCGTAGAAGGTGAAACCGATCTCGACCCGCAGGTCGTGCGCCGAGATGTTGCGAAAGCGCGTGCTGCCGACCACCGACTGGCTCGCCAGGTCGATGACGGCGAATGCCAGCTCGCGGCCGGCCGCAAATTGTGAATCCGCATCCGCGAGGAATGCGCCGAGGTCGTCCGGATGCGGCACCAGCGTGACCTCCAGCTCCCACAGCTTGCCATCGCGTATCGCCGTGGCCAGGCCCGGCAGGTGCGAGGCAGCGAGGGGCTGCAGCGAAATGCGCGGCCCGACAAGTTCGATTCGCTCGATCAGCATTGACGAGTTTCCAAAAAAAAAGGTGGAGTCATGAACGTTCAGTCGGTATCCCGCCCGAGACCCGATCTCGGAATCCCGGGATCGCGCCCATCGCGATGGGTGACGCGCGCCCGTCCCAAGGTCGAACGGATCGCCTGCCCATGGCTGATCCGCAGGTTCCTCGACCCGAGTGCGCTGTTCTTCTTCGTCGCCCCGGACGATGTGTTGACGCACGCTAAGGCGCTGGAGGCGATCCCCTTCGATGTGCCCGACGTGGAGATCTCGCACAACTGGGAACGCTGCAGCTTCGACGCGCTCATCGCCGCGTTCGGCATGGAATCCCCCGCGCTCCACACGCTCGCGCGGATCGTGCGCGGCGCCGACACGAACCGGCCGGAGCTCGCCGCGGAATCGGCCGGGCTGCTCGCGATCTCGCTCGGCTTGTCGCGCATGCACGCCTCGGACCACGAGATGCTGGAGGCTGGCATGGTCGTGTATGACGCGCTGTACAAGTGGTGCGATGAGGGTCAGGGCGAGCGGCACGGATGGGCCGACCACGCATAGGGAAGGCTCGCCCATTTCATCTCGATCCACGGCGCGTGGCACGTAGCGCGGCGGACAATTTGAATGCGGAATCGGTCATTGCGCGCGACCGGTGCGCGGGCATACTTGGGTTGTCATCGATTCTGCGATACGCGTTCAATGAAGGATTTCCCGTGAACAGACGAGATTTCATCCTCGCGCTCGCGCCGGTCGCCACGGCGCCCGCGGCATTGGCCGATTCCGGCACGGCCTGGCCGACAGCGCAGGCTTCCGGCCTGGGTTGGCCGCAGGCCGTCATGCAGGGCCTCCTCGACGATTGCGAGAAACTGCAGCCCCTGCGAAGCCTCGCGGTCGCGAGCCGCGGCCGCCTTGTCGCGCAGCACTATTTCCACGGCGCGGATGCGACCGGGCTGCAGTCCGTCAATTCGGCCACGAAGGGCGTGTGCTCGCTGCTCGTCGGCCGGGCGCTCGCGAGAGGACGGCTGAAGGATTTGTCGCAGACCGTCGGTGAACTGCTGCCGCAGGAAGCGACGCAGTACCCGCGATCGCGAGTGAACGCCCTGACGCTCCGGCAGATCCTGACCGGGACGAGCGGTATGGCCTACGACATCCCCAACCAGATGTTGGCCTTCATGGGCGCGCGCGATCCCCTGGCGTTTGCCTTTGCCCTCGAACCGCAGTCCGGGCCGCTGTCCTGGTCGTACAACGATGCGGTTGTTTCGCTGCTGTCACCGATCCTCGAGCATGCGTACGGCGCGCCGCTGGCGGAAGTCGCCCGCCAGGAACTCTTCGCTCCACTCTCGATCGATGCGTTCGAATGGCAGAAGGACCGCGCCGGCAGGGCGATGGCCTATGCGGGCCTGCGGATGAAAACCACGGACTTCCTCAAGATCGCGCATCTCGCGGCGGCCGGCGGAACGTGGAATGGCAATCAGGTGGTTTCGCGCGAGTGGCTCGCGCAATGCACCGCCAGGCAGATCGGCGGCGCTTGGCCCGTGGCCCCGGTGGAGGACTCGGGCTACGGCTTCCTCTGGTTCACGGGCCGCATGCAGGGACGCGACGTGGCCTGGGCCTGGGGCTATGGCGGACAGTTCGCGCTCGCGGTGCCTGCGCTGGAGCTCGCCGTCGTGACCACCGCCACGAGTCCGCAGTTCAACCTCTTGAACAGCCAGACGGCATCGGTGATGAGCATCGTGTCCAGGCTGGTTGAAATCGCCGCGTCCGCGAAAACCTGAGTCGCCCGGCGTGACCGCACCCGACCCGGACCTCGCCCGCAGGCGCGTGCTGCGGTCCCTGGGCGCGGCTGCGCTATTGCCGAGGGCGGGATTGGCAGGCGCCGCCGCGGCGCGAGAGTACGTCCGGCCGGACTCGCCGCTCTGGCCCGCCGCGGATGCCTGGAATGCGCTGCGTTCGCAAGTCGGCGATGCGCTGGTGCGCGTGCGTTCGCCCTGGGATGCATGCAGGGCGGATCCGTCCGGCGCGGCCTGCGCGCGGCTCTTCCAGTCGATGAAGAATCCCTACTTCCTGGGCGACGACGTCGCGCTCACGCAAACCCTCGGTTGGGCCGGCGCATGGACATCGTCGCCGAGCGTGTATGCCATTGCCGCGCGTTCGGCCGCGGACGTCGCCGCGGCGGCCGACTTCGCGCGCAGGCACCGCGTGCGGCTCGCGGTGAAAGGCGGCGGCCACAGCTACCAGGGGACGTCCAACGCGGCGGATTCGCTGCTGGTCTGGACGCGGCGCATGAACGCGGCGCAGTTGCACGAGGTGTTCGTTCCGGCGGGCTGCGGCTCCATGACGCCCGTGCGCGCGGCCAGCTTCGGCGCGGGCGCGATCTGGTCCCACGCCTACGACGCCGTGACCACGCGCGCCGGGGGCTATGTACAAGGTGGGGGCTGCATGACCGTGGGCGTCGCGGGGCTGGTGCAGAGCGGTGGCTTCGGCAGTTTCTCTAAGCGATACGGCCTGGCGGCGGGCAGCCTGCTCGAAGCGGAAGTGGTCACGGCCGACGGCGCCGTCCGCATTGCCAACGCCTGCACGCACCCCGACCTGTTCTGGGCGCTCAAGGGAGGCGGTGGCGGCACGTTTGGCATCGTCACTCGCTTGACCTTGCGCGTGCACGAACTCCCCACGACATTCGGCGCGGTGAATTTCACGGTGAGGGCGAAGTCGGACGCCGCGTATCGCCGCCTGATCGCGCTCGCCCTGGACCATTACGCGGGCCGGTTGATGAATCCTCAGTGGGGCGAGCAGATGCGCTTTCGCCCCGGCAACGCACTGGCCGTGTCCATGGTCTTCCAGGGCATGGAGCGTGGCGATGCGGCCGATGCCTGGCAGCCGTTCTTCGATGCCGTCGACGCGGTGGGGGACGATCTCGCGATCGACTTCGCGCCGCTGAAGATCGTCGCGACCGATGCGCGCACGTTCTGGTCGCCGACGCTGGTGAAGCGCACCCTCGGATTCATCAAGCGCGACGAGCGCGACGGCGCGCCCGAGACGAACGTGTTCTGGCCGGGCGACCAGGGCCAGGCGGGCCAGTTCCTGCATGGTTACTGCTCCACCTGGCTGCCTGCCGCGTTGCTGCAACCGGGCCGGCGTGCCGACCTGGCCGCAGCCTTGTTCGCCGCCACGCGGCATTGGGGCGTGTCACTGCATTTCAACAAGGGCCTCGCGGGCGCTCCGCCCGAGGCAATCGCCGCAGCCCGCGACACCGCCGTCAATCCCGCCGCGATCGATGCCTTCGCGCTGGCGATCAGTGGGGCGGAAGAACAGCCCGCGTACCCCGGGATCGCGGGCCATGAGCCCGATGTGCGGGCGGCGCGGCGCAGCGCAGCGGCCATCGCGCGCAGTCATGGCGAATTGCGCAAACTGGTGACCCACGTGGGCTCGTACCTGTCGGAGAGCGATTATTTCGAGCGCGATTGGCAGCAGGCCTTCTGGGGAAGCAATTACGGCCGGCTGCTCGCCATCAAGGCGAAGTACGACCCTGAGGGGCTGTTCGCCGTCCACCATGGCGTGGGCAGCATCCCATGAATCTACCCATTCGCCCGTCCGTGCTCGACAGTGCGGACTATCCCTTCACCGCCGTCGATGTGCCCGTCAAGCTCGATCAAAACGAGTCGTTCGCGGATTTTCCGGCGGAGCTGAAAGCCATCGCGCTGGAGCGGTTGCGCCATGTGCCGTGGCACCGTTACACGGACCTGCATGCCGAGGCGCTCTGCGCAGCGGTCGCTGCGCACGACGGGTGGCCGGCCTCGGGTACCACGGTCACCACGGGCAGCAACGTGCTGATCGCCTTGCTGATCCAGTTGTCCGCGCTGGGTGGGCGGGTCGTGACGGTGAAGCCGAACTTCGCGATGTATGGACTCGATGCCGGCCTGCTCGGCGCGGCCCTGACCGAGGTGCCGCTGCGGGCCGATACGACGCTGGACGTGGATGCGGTCATCGCCGCCCTGGGTTCCGCGGCGGGAGACGGTCCCCACGGCGTCATCTACATCCCGCGCCCGCACGCGCCCACGGGCTCGCTCTGTGCATTGGATGAATTGGGTCGGTTGGCACTGGCGTGCCCGGGCTGGATGCTGGTCGTCGACGAGGCTTATCAGCAATTCGCACCGGACGACGCGCGCGAACTTGCGAGGCATCACGATCACGTCGTGCTATTGCGCACCTTCTCCAAGGCGTGGGGACTCGCCGGCTTGCGACTGGGTTATGCCCTGACGTCCGACGGGGTGACGCGGCAGCTGCGAAAGCTCGTGCCGCCCTTCGGCGTTTCGTTGATGCAGACCGTGTGCGCGCAGGTGGCGCTGGAGAACCCCGAGTACGTTCAGGCACGCGTGGCCATCACGCTGCAAGAGCGCGAACGCATGACCATGGCCCTGCGGGCGCACGGCACCTGGCAGGTGTTCCCGTCGCAAGCGAACTTCCTGTTGATCCGCACGCCGGACGCCTTGGCGGCATACGAGGCTCTGCTGCGGCACGGCGTGCTGGTACGCCGGCAAGACAGTCTCCACGGACTGCAAGGTTGCATCCGGGTGACTGTGGGAACGGTGCAGGAGAACGACGCATTCCTGCGTGCCGCCGGCCTGCTCGCGGCTACAGCCTGATCTGCCCTTCGACGACGGTCTGCACCGACCCTCCAACCCACACATCGTCCGCGTCGCGTCGCAGGTGCACACGCCCCTCGCGTCCGATCGCCGTACCC
This sequence comes from Pseudomonadota bacterium, assembly GCA_040385005.1. Lineage (GTDB taxonomy): Bacteria > Pseudomonadota > Gammaproteobacteria > Burkholderiales > Burkholderiaceae_C > Ramlibacter. Next base: position 26,246 of record JAZKIF010000057.1, on the reverse strand, counting down.
TGCGCGGCCACATAGGGCGAGCGGGCAAGTCCCGAGCCAAGAAGCCATTGCCCGATGGCCGCGTTGAGGCTGCCGGTGACCGGGTCCTCGTACCCTTCGGCGCCGCCGACGAACGCGCGCACTTCGAATGCGGCGTCATGCCCGTCCGCATGCGGGCCGACCACGCCCACGCGAAGCGCGCCGATTTGCGTGATGTCCGGCTCGACCGCGAGCACGCTGGCCGCCGATCGCAGAAGAACAGCGCACCATCCCGGGCCGTTGTCCACCCACTGGTGCTGGTCGATGTCCGAAGGAAGGAGGCCGAGCGACGTGGAAATCCTGGACAGCACGTCCGCTTCCAGCGCGCCGGTGCGAAGCAGCGGGGGCGCGAGGAATTCCAGCCGCGCCGTATCGCGGCGCACGGGCACGAGACCGCGCGCGCATTGCTGCACGACAACGCCGGGATCGCGCGGGCGGCCGCCCGCGGCAAGCCAGGCATGGCACGAGCCGAGCGTCGGATGGCCCGCGAACGGAAGCTCGCCGCTCGGCGCGAAGATCCGCACACGATAGTCGGCGGCGGGATCGGTGGGCTCCAGCAGGAATGTCGTCTCCGAGAGGTTGGTCCAGCGCGCGAGCGTGGCCATCTCGCTGTCGGTGATGCCTTGTGCGGCGTGCACCACGGCGAGCGGATTGCCGCGCAACGGGTCCTGCGAAAACACGTTCACCTGCGTGAAGCGATACGTCCGGAAGATCGCCTGCATCGTCCGGCTCACAGGACGCGCGCGGTGCCGGACACTTTCACGCCGGCCCCGGGAGCGCCGGGCGTCGTTGCGTACAGCCGGCACGGCATCCCCATGTCGTCGCCTTGATGGATCTCTACCCGTGTTCCCGGTGCATAGCCCGATGCGCGCAGGTAACCGGCGAGCGCGGCGGCCGCCGCACCGGTGGCGGGATCTTCCTGGACCCCTCCGTAGGCGAAAGCATTTCTCACGTGGAAGAGGGCGTGCGACTCGGGCTGCGCGAGCATGATCGTGACCCATCCTTTCTCGCGCATCAGCCGCTTGCCGCGCTCGAAGTCGTAGTCCATGGACGCGAGCGTCCCGCGATCGCGCAGCGGCAGCAACAGGTGATCGGCGCCCGCATGGATAAGGGCCGGCGCGATCTCGCGGAAGAGGTGCGAGCGCTCGAGCCCGAACAGGTCGAGAGCGAGATCGATATCCGCCTTCGCGGGCGTCGCATGGCGGCACGCGGGCGAGACGAAGCCGGCCTCGGCGAAACCGTCCGAGATCTTTTGACCTTCCGTGTCGACCGGGCCATTGAGCGTGTGCAGCCGGAATCGCCCGCCGCCGGTGCGAAGGGACAAGGCGCCGGCGAGCGCGATGGTGGCGTGGCCGCAGAAGTCGATTTCCATTTCCGGCGAGAAGTAGCGAACCTGGAACCCGTCACCCGATTTCGCGCAGAACACGGTCTCCGAGAAGCCGATCTCCCGCGCGATGCGCTGCATCGTTTCGCGCTCCGGCAGCGCGTCGTCCACCACCACGCCGGCGGGGTTGCCGCCTGCGGGACCGAGACAGAATGCGGACAGTTTCCTGATTTCCATGGGAGCCTTTGCCATGGGACGATCGTATCGGCCGTGTATCCCCTCCCGGCAGTACAGATGCACCGCGATCCGCTGAAGTGTGCTGGCCGCGAGGACGGCACAGTCCCGGGTTCAGCCGGGCGAGCGCTTCGCCGCGATCACCGCGATCTCGACCCTGAATTCGGGGAAGGCAAGCCTGGCCTCCACGCACGCGCGGGCCGGAAGATGGTCGCGGTCCACCCACGCATCCCACACCTCGTTCATCGCGCGGAAGTCCGCAATGTCGGCCAGCCAGATGTTGGCGCTCAGGATCGTGCTCTTGTCGGCACCCGCTTCGGCGAGCAGGCTTTCGATGGTGTCCAGCACTTCCCGAGTCTGCGACTGCACGTCGCCCTCACGCTTCTTCGCAACCTGTCCGGCCAGGAAGACCAGGCCCGCGCAGGTGGTGGCCTGGCTCATCCGTGTACCCGGCTGGAATCGTTCGATCTGCATGTTTCACCTTGAAAAAAACCGGATGGTGGGGCAGGGGCGGGAGCTGCGGCATAGCGCATTGCGCGGCGCGACATCAATAACCGTGAACGCGTACAGGTTCACGAAGAGTGATCAAGTTCAGGCCATTTTTATATTTGGCGCGGCGGGCGCTCCGCCGGATCATCGTCCTTCACATCGAGGGGAGAAGTACATGCCAGGGAACACAGTCATCGTCGGGGACATCGTCACGCAGGGCGAGGTGCTGGAGGACGGGTTTGTCGTCATGAGCGAGGGCCGTATCGCGCAGGTGGGGTCGGGTACGCCGCCTTCCGCCGGGACGCAGGTGGACGCACGCGGAAAGTGGGTGCTTCCGGGCGTGATCGACGGGCAGACGCACACCGGCAGCCAGGCGAATCGCGAGGGCCTGGGTATGGGCACGAGAGCCGCTGCGGCAGGCGGCGTCACGACCATCGTCGACATGCCCTACGACGATCCACAGCCGGTCGTGAACGTGGAACTCTTCCTCGAAAAAGTCGCGGCGGTGCGCAAGGAGGCGCACGTGGACGTGGCCCTGTACGCGACCATCGCCAAGGAGAACGGCGTCGCGGAACTGCCGGCCATGATCGAGGCAGGCGCCTGCGCGGTGAAGCTGTCGACCTACGAGTCGCACCCGAGCCGCTTTCCGCGGATCGCCGCGACGGACATGTACGAGACGATGAAAGTGCTCGCCCGAAGTGGCCTCTCTTGCGGCATCCACAACGAAAGCCAGGAGATCGTCGACACCTTGTCGGCGCGCCTGAAAGCGGCGGGGCGCACGGATGCCGATGCGCATGGAGAAAGCCGCCCGCCGCTGGCGGAGCTGCTCGCCATCGCGGAGGTCTACGAGATCGGGGCCGCCGCCGGCTGCCGCATCCATATCGTCCACTGTTCGGTCGATCGCGGCTATACGCTGTGCCAGTCGTACAAGGCGCAAGGCGTGAAGGCGAGCATCGAGACCTGCATGCATTACCTGGTGTTCGACGACAGCGAGCTGAGGCGCCAGGGCGCATTCGCGAAGGTGAATCCGCCGCTGCGCGACGCATCGCAAGTTGAAGCGCTGTGGAAGCGCATCGCGCTCGGGCACGTCGATTTCGTTTCGTCCGATCACGTCGCGTGGAGCGAGGATCGAAAGGTGAACCCGGACATCTTCCGCAACTCGTCCGGCATGCCGGGCCTCGAAGTCCTGCTGCCGGCCTTCTACACCGAGAGCCAGAAGCGCGGCCTGCCGATCCACGCCGTGCCGAAGCTGTTGAGCGAAGGACCCGCGCGGCATTTCAACCTTCACCCGCGCAAGGGCGGCATCTTCGTCGGCGCCGACGCGGACATCGCTGTGCTGGAAAGGGGATCGTTCAAGTACGACCCCACAGGCGCGCAGTCGGCAGCGAAGTGGAGCGTCTACAAGGGGCGAACGTTCGCCGGTCGCGTGTCGGCGACCTTCGTGCGGGGCCAGCTCGCCTGGGACGGCGTCAACGTGGTGAACTCGCCCGGCGACGGTGTCTTCGTTCCGGCACTGAGGAACGCGGATGCGGCCTGAGCTGTCATCGCAGCGCCTGTGGGCGAGCGTCGAGGCGCTTGCACTCCACACCGAGCCGGATCGCCCCTATACCCGCCGGGCGTTCAGTCCCGCGTTCGCGAGCGGCAGGGCGTGGCTGGGAGAGCAATTCCGCGCCGCGGGCCTCGCGACGCGGATCGACCAGGGCGGCAACCTCATCGGGCGCCGTGAAGGAACCCAACCCGGGAAGCCCCTCGTGATCGGCTCCCACTCGGACACGGTGTCGCACGGCGGCCGGTTCGACGGGATCGCGGGCGTGCTCGCCGCGCTCGAGGTCGCCAACGCCCTGAGCGACAGCCAGACCCGGTTGCGCCATCCGCTGGAAGTCATCGACTTCCTCGCGGAAGAGCCGACGGATTTCGGGATCTCCTGCGTCGGCAGCAGGGCGATGGCGGGCGAGCTTGGCGCCGGCATGCTCAACGCCACCGACCGGGACCGCCGCACGCTGTCCCAGTGTCTCGCCGAAGTGGGCGGGGACCCGGCGGGGATCAAGCACGCGTTCCGTGGCGCCAACAGCGTCGCGGCGTCCCTCGAGCTTCACATCGAACAAGGCCCGATCCTGGAAAGCGCGGGCAAGTCCGTGGGCGTCGTGACGGCCATCGCCGGAATCCGGCGGCTCACCGTGGACGTAACGGGACGCGCGGACCACGCGGGCACGACACCGCTGCACATGCGCAAGGACGCGCTGCTCGCGGCCGCGGACCTGATTCCGAGGATCGACATGCTGGCGCGATCGATCGCGGTGCACGATCCGGCGTTCGTCGCGACCGTGGGACGGCTGGATGTGATTCCGAACAACTCCAACGTCGTGCCGGGCCGCTGCACCTTCACGGTGGACATCCGCAGCCGGCACGACAACCTCGTCGAGGAATTCGCCGCCATGGTGGCGCAGGCCATTCCCCGCGACACGAATGCGGGTATGACGACGACGGTCGGCGTTGCGAGCAGTTCGCCTGCGACCATGTGCGATGCGCGCGTGCGAAGCGCGATCCTGGACACGTGTGCCGAACTCGGCATCAGCCACATGGAGCTGCCCAGCGGCGCTGGCCACGACACGACTTACATGGCCCGCCTCGGACCCGCCGGCATGATTTTCATTCCCTGCAAGGAGGGCCGCAGCCACGCCCCGGAAGAGTTCGCGACACCCGCGCAACTCGCGGCAGGCGGCGTGGTTCTTTTGCATACTTTGCTGCGCCTCGATTCCATTCTCGATTGACCCAACCGTTCAGGAGCCTCCCATGATCACCGCCATCGTCCAACTCGATCTCTCCAAGCTGCCTCCCGCCGTGGACATCCGCGCCGTGTACGAGTCGAGCATCCCCAAATACGTCGGCTTCCCCGGGCTCATCCGCAAGTACTACCTGCTGGACGAGGAGCGGCGCGTCGGCGGCGGCGCGTACCTCTTCAAGACGAAGGAGGATGGGCAGCGGCTCTTCAGCGCCGAGTGGCGGGCCGGCTTGCAGACGAAGATGGGCATCGATCCGGTCGTCAACTACTACGAAACCCCGATCGTCGTCGACAACCTCGCCGACGACGTGACGCGCGCCTAGGGATGGCGATGCGATCGATCAAGGCGGCGAGGGGTCCGCAGCTGCGCTGCAAGGGCTGGCGCCAGGAAGCGTTGCTGCGCTTGCTGGAGAACAACCTGGAGAACGGTGAAAAGCCCGAAGACCTCATCGTCTATACATCCGCGAAGGCGGCCCGGAACTGGGAATCCTTCGACGAGATCTGCGCGCTGCTGCGCGATCTCGACGCAGACGAGACGCTGATCGTCCAATCCGGCAAGGCCGTGGCCCGCATGAAAAGCCGCGTCGACGGCCCGCTGGTCATCATGGCGAACGGGAACGTGCTCGGTCGCTGGAGCGACGCGAAGTATGTCTATGAGCTCGAACAGAAAGGGTTGACCATCTACCCGGGCATGACGGCGGCCGCGTGGCAGTACATCGGCAGCCAGGGCATCCTCCAGGGTACCTACCAGTGCCTGCGCGCCGCCGCCGACATCCACTTCGGCGGCTCGCTGAAAGGCCGCGTGGTGCTTTCCAGCGGCATGGGCGGCATGGGCGGCGCGCAGCCGCTGGCGGGGAAGATGGCGGGCGCCGCGACGCTCGTCGTGGAGATCGCTCCCGAGCGCGTGCGGCGTCGCATCGAGTCCGGCTATCTCGAAGTCGCCACGGACAACTTCGACGAGGCGGTGGCGCTCGTGAAGGAAGCCGCCGCCGCCGGGCAAGGCAAGTCGATCGGCCTGGTGGGGAACGCGGTGAATGTCTACGAGGCGCTGCTGGACAGCGGCCTTCGCATCGACGTCATGACCGACCAGTGCAACACTGATCCCTATCGCGGCTACGTGCCGGTGGACTTCAGCCTTGCCGACGCGACGGCGCTCGCGAAGACGAACGTCGAGGAACTGGTCGCGGCCGCGAACCCGTCGTTTCGAAGGCACGCGCGCGCCATGCTCGAATTCCGAAGGCGCGGCGCGGTCGTGTTCGAGTACGGCAACGGCCTGCGCCTGCGCGCGCATGACGCCGGAGAAGAGGGTGCGCTGGAGCTGCCTTCGTTCGTCACCGAATTCATCCGTCCGTATTTCTGTCAGGGCATCGGTCCGTTCCGGTGGATCGCCGTGACCGGAAATCCGCAGGACATCGAGCGCATCGATGACCTCGTCCTCGAGCTGTTTCCCGCGGGCCATCGCGCCGCCGAATGGGTTCGCGCCGCCCGGGGCGTGGTGCCGTTCCAGGGGCTGCCCGCGCGCATCGGCTGGCTGGGTTATGGCGAGCGTTCGCTGCTTGCCGTCCGCGTGAACCAGCTGGTGCGCGAAGGCGTGATCGGGCCGATCGCGTTCACCCGCGATCACCTGGACACCGGCTCCGTCGCCAATCCCGTGCGCGAGACCGAGAAGCTGCCGGACGGCAGCGACGCGGTCAGCGACTGGCCGCTGCTCAATGCGATGCTGGCCTGCACCATGGGCGCGGACCTGGTGGCGATCCACGCGGGCGATGGCCGGTGGCAAAGCGCCGGGCAAACCTGCGTCGCCGATGGCTCGGATCACGCGGAAGAACGGCTGAAGAGAGTGCTGGATGGCGATACCGCCATCGGCATCGTGCGGCATGCCGAAGCGGGGCTGCCGCTTGCAGTGGAAGCCCGGAAGGCCGCCGGCCTTGGGCTCGGTGGAGGAGTTGAGCGATGACACTGGTGATCAAATGCCGGCCCGACGATTTCGTCGTCTGGAAAGACGCTTTGCAGGCGTGCGGGTTGCGACACGAAATCCGGCACTGGAGCGATCCCGGTCCGCCGGACGACGTGCGGTATGCGTTCGTGTGGGCGCCCGAACCCGGCGGGCTCGCGCGGTTCCCGAAGCTCGAAGTGATCTTCTCGCTGGCGATCGGCGTGGAGCACATCTTCTCGGACCCGCAATTGCCCGATCGCCCCGTGGTGCGGCTCGTGGCGCCGGAGACGACCGCGCGCATGGCGGAGTACGTGACGCTGTCCGCGCTGTTCATCCAGCGCGGCTGGTACCGGTTCGTGCGCCCGCAGAAAGATCAGCTTCGCTGGAGTTACTACAGCGACCGGCTCGCGTCGGAGGTGAAAGTGGGCTTGCTCGGACTCGGCGAAGTCGGGCGGGCATGCGCCGGCATGCTGAAAGCCGCGGGCTTCCAGGTCAACGGATGGTCGCGCACACCGAAGAACATCGAAGGCGTGGGTACGTTCACCGGCAAGGCGGAACTCCCGGCGTTCCTCGCGTCCACGGACATCCTCGCGTGCGTGCTGCCATTGACCGCCGAGACGACGAACATCATCGATGCGCAACTGCTCGGGGCGCTGCCTCGCGGCTCTTCCATCATCAGTGCCGGCCGGGGCCAGCACGTGGACGAGCCGGCGCTGCTTGACGCGCTCGACTCGGGACACCTCGAGTCCGCCGTCCTCGATGTCTTCCGGCAGGAGCCGCTTGCGCCCGAGCATGTGTTCTGGAGCCACCCGCGGATTTTCATGACGCCCCATTGCGCGGGACTCGCGACCTACGCGGAGCGCGCGCGCTCGCTCGCGGCGAACATCGATCGGTACGAAAACGGCGAGCCCTTGTTGCACGTCGCGGATCGTGCCGCCGGTTACTAGCCGGACTCAATTCCCCCAAAATTTTCAAAAGGCTGATCATGCATTCCACGCTTCGCGCGCTGCTGGCCGCATCCCTGCTGCTGGGCGCTTCATTCTCGGCAAATGCGGATGACTTTCCGTCCAAGTCCTTGACTTTCGTTGTCCCCTATGCCGCCGGCGGTCCCACCGACGTGGTGGCACGGATGGTCGCGAACGCCATGTCGGCAAGCATCAAGCAATCCATCGTCGTGCAAAACATGCCCGGCGCGGACGGCGTCGTCGCGCTGCAGAAGATGGCCACCGAAAAGCCCGACGGCTACACCATCGCGATCCCCTCCAACAGCGCCGTCACCTACAACCCGTTCATCTACAAGAAGATTCCCACGAACCCGATGCGCGACCTCGCGCCGATCACGATGCTCGTGTCGTCCGACGTGGTGCTGGTGACGCGGCCCGACTACGCGGCAAAGACGGTTCCGGAATTGATCGCCCTGGCCGGCAAGAGCCCGAAGTCGGTGAAGTTCGGCAACTCCACGAGCGGCACGCAGGTCGTCATTTCACTGCTCGCCTCGAAGTCCGGGGCGGACTTCCTGGTCGTCCCTTACAAAGGCGCCGCGCCGGCACTCACGGCGCTGTTGAGCGGCGAAGTCGACCTGCTGGCGCTGCCCGTCTCCGCGGCGAAGGCACTCGCGGAAGGCGGGAAGATCCGGATGCTCGCACTGACCGGTCCACGCAGGTCCTCGTCGCTTCCGTCCGTGCCGGCGGTGGCCGAGCACCTGCCCGGCTTCTCCGTGGCCGGGTGGTTCGCGGCGATGGTTCCCGCCGCGACGCCGAAAGACCGCATCGATGTCCTGTACCGGCACTTCGTCACGGCCTTGAATACGCCATCGGTCAAGAGCGCTCTCGAAGCCCAGACCTACAAGGTCGAAGGCATGCCACCGGATGAATTCGCGCGGCTCATCAAGGAAGATTCCGAAAAGTTCGGAAAGATCATCCGCGACTTCAACATCACGGTCGAGTGATGCGGCACTACAAGCTCCTTGTCCTTGCGAACGCGAAGGACGGCGAGGAGGGCGAATTCCACAGGTGGTACGACCAGGTGCATGTCCCCGAGATGTTCGCCGTGCCCGAGTTGCTGGGCATCGAGCGTTTCGAGCTTGCACCCGCCCAACGCACCCCGGGGCCGCATCCGCACCGGTTCCTGGCCGTGTATGACTTCGCCACCGACGACCTGCAGGCAACCCTGCAGGGATGGGCCGCGAAGTCCGCCGCCATGACGAAGCCGAGCGCGGTGGACCCTGATTCGCGCGTCGTGCTCGTCATGCAACCCATCTCCCCCCGGGTGACCCGGCGGGACCTCCCAGCGATACCCGGGCAAACTTCATGACATCACGCGCGAAACTCGTCATCACCGACACGGTCTTTCCCGACCTCGAGCTGGAGCAGTCGATGCTCGGCGACGTGGCCGACATCGTCCTCGCGCCGCCGGGGGACCCCGGCCGGCTCGCGGAACTTCTCACCGGAGCGCACGCCGTCCTGAATTGCTATGCGGTGTTGCCGCCCGAGGTCGTGGACGACATGAAGCACTGCCTCGTCATCTGCCGCACCGGGATCGGCCTCGACACGATTCCCCTGGACGTGGCGACGCGGCGCGGGATCATGGTCGCCAACGTTCCCGACTACTGCATCTCCGAAGTCGCGGACCACACGGCCGCCCTCGCGCTGTCGTTGCTGCGCAGGATCGACGTGAGCGCCACGCATGTGCGCCAGGGACGCTGGGACTACAAGCTGGCCGGTGAAGTGCGCCGGCTCGGCGAACTCTCGGTGGGGCTCGTGGGGTTCGGGCGCATCGCCAGGGCATTCGGTTCGCGCATGGCCGCGTTCGGCATGAAGGTGAGGGCGCACGACCCATTCGTTGCGCAAGACAGCATCCGCGAGGCGGGCGCGGAGCCGGTGAGTCTCGATCAGCTGTTCGGCGAGTGCGACGTGATCTCGCTTCACGCCCCCTTGGCCCCGTCGACGCGGCACATGGTGAACGAGGCGCGCCTCGCCCTGATGAAGCCGGGGGCGATCCTGCTCAATTCGTCGCGCGGCGGGCTGGTGGACTTCAAGGCGTTGACGGCCGCGCTGGTCGAAGGGCGCATCGCCGGTGCGGGGCTCGATGTGCTCGAACAGGAGCCGCCGGTGGACATGCCCGATGGAATCCCGAACCTGATCGTCACGCCGCACCTCGCCTTCTACTCGCGCGAAGCGATGGGCGAGTTGCGCCGAAGCGCCGCCGCGGAAATCCGGCGGGTGCTCGATGGCCGCGTGCCGAAAAACTGGGTCAATCGCGCTTCGAGGGAGGTCGCATGAAGCTCGTTCGGTACGGCGACGCGGGACACGAGAAACCCGGACTGCTGGATACGGCAGGGCGAGTTCGCGACCTGTCGGGTCTCGTGGAGGACATCCACCCGAGGCTGCTTTCGCCGGCCGGGCTGCGGGCCCTGCGGGCCGTGGATGCGGATCTGCTGCCTGTCGTCGCCGGCTCGCCGAGGATGGGGATGCCCTGGACCGGCGCCGGCAAGTTCATCGCGGTCGGACTGAACTACCTCGATCACGCGAACGAAGCGGGGATGGCGGTGCCGAAGGAGCCGATCCTGTTCACGAAAGCCATCACGTGCCTGCAAGGCCCGGATGACGACGTGGTGCTGCCCCTTGCGTCCGTGAAGACGGATTGGGAGGTCGAGCTCGGCGTCGTCATCGGCAGCACCGCGAGAAACGTGTCGCAGGAGCGCGCGCTGGATCACGTCGCGGGCTACTGCGTCGTCAACGACGTGTCGGAGCGCGAGTGGCAGATCGAGCGCAGCAACGGCCAGTGGGACAAGGGCAAGGGCTTCGACACGTTCGGCCCGGTGGGCCCGGCACTGGTGACGGCCGACGAGGTTCCCGATCCGCAGGCGTTGCGGCTCTGGCTCGACGTCAACGGCGAGCGGATGCAGACGGGATCGACCGCGACCATGATCTTCCCGGTCGCGCACCTGGTGAGCTACATCAGCCGGTTCATCACCTTGATGCCGGGGGACCTCATCGCGACCGGCACGCCGCCCGGCGTCGGCATGGGCATGAAGCCGCCGAAGTTCCTGCGCGCGGGCGACGAGGTGGCGCTTGGCATCGAAGGCCTTGGCACGCAGCGCCAGAAGATCGTGGATCGTGCGCGGTCATCCGCCGCCTGAGGCCGGAAGCTCTTCCTGGAAAATGTCCATGAACCGGGCGGCATCGGCGGAGAGCGGGCGCCGGTTCAGCCACATCGCGGAGATGCCGCGCTTGACCTCCGGCTTGACGATGCGATGCAGCACGAGGCCGCGGCGCGCGGTGCTCGAGGCGATCGATCCCCAGGGCAGCACGGTGACGTAAGGGCCGCTCCTCACCATGCGCAAGGTCGCGGCCATGGAATCGATCTCCAGCTTCGATTCGATCTTCAGGCCCAGTTCCGTGAAGCGCTGCTGCAGCAGCAGGCGCAGGCCGTGCCGAGGTGACGGCAGCACGAGGTTCAGGCCGCTCAGGTCCCGAAGTTTCACGGGACCCGCGGCGAGCGGGTCGTGCTTCTGGCTCGCCACCACCACCATCGGTTCGTCCCTGAGCTGGCGCACGGACAGCCCGGCGGACGGCTGGTCGCTCTCGACGACCGCCAGGTCGAGCGCTTCGTTGCGTACCCAGCGCAGCAAGGTCGACGAGTAGGCCTCGCTCACGCGGATCAGCGCCTGCGGATATTCGGCGCACCATCGCAAAGTGGCGTTCGCGAGGGCCACCGCCACGACGCTCTCGTCGTCCAGCGCCGGCATGACGCCGACCCGCAATTCGCGGCCCGAGCCCGACGAGCGCTGGATGATCTGCACCAGCGCGGACTCGAAGTCCCTGAGGATGGGCAGGATCAATTCGTACAGCGCAAGACCGCTCTCCGTCGCGACCAGGCCGGCGTGCGTGCGGATGAACAAGGCCGTCCCCACCAATTCCTCCAGGCGCCGCAACTGGATCGAGAGCGCGGGTTGCACGATGTTGAGCTTCTCCGCGGCGCGCCCGACGTGCCCCTCCTGGAACAGGGCCGCGAAGTAGCGCAGGTGCCGCAGTTCCAGTCCCTCCGATGCGGAGGACACGGGGTCGAGCCGAAGCGCGGCACCGACGGACTTGCCGAAGAGACGCGCGAACTCGCGGGCGAGCTGCGCGATCGGCGCCTCCGAGTGAACCGCGGTATCGATTTCGAGAACCCCCGCGGCCGCGCCCATGGGACGGATGACGAACCTGCCGCTGCGCAGGCTCGGCGGAATGAAGGTCTCGGGCAGAACCGCGCGAAAGTCCGGGTAACGCAGTGCCTCCGACGCGAGCTGGCCGGGCAGCACGTTGAGGTGCCGCAACTTCGCACCGTTGCGATTGCAAAGACGTTCGAGCGAGGCCAGCAAGGCAGGAGGCAGCGTCGGCACATGCACGGTCCGGCCTTTCAATTCGCCGGCCGAGACTCGCTGTGGCGCCACGCGCCGGGTCGCCAGCCCCTGCACGAGCCGCCACTGATCGGGGATGCCGACCGGGCCGCGCTTGTCGTTGAAGTCGAGGGTCAGCGCCACTTCGACATTTGATCCCGCGTCCGCCGGCGAGATGATCCGTACGCGCGCCTGCGGATGCTTTTCCAGGAAGGCGCGCTCCGCGACGCGCAGAGCAATATCGAGGGCCGATCCCGGCACTGCCGGGGAGACGGCGATCAGGTCGACGATCTCATCGCCGCCCGCATCGCGGATGTAGTTGAAAGCGAAATCCGTTTCCCTCAGCAGCGGGGCCAGCAGGCGATACGCTTTGTCGCCGGCGGGCGTCGGATTGAACGACTGCGCACTTCGGTTGAACAGCGACACGCCGAGTTCCCGCTCCAGGCGCCCGAGCTGCATGCTGATCGTGGAGACGCCGACGGCGCACAGCTTCGCCGCGCGCGAAACGCTTCCCTGCTCGTAGGCCGCGACGAAATACCGCAGTTGCCTGAAGTTGACGAGGCGCCTGAGGGAGCTGATCTGGACCAGGGGAGCGGACGTACGGGCCATCGCGTTTGGTGATGTATTTCAAGGAAATTGATTATTTGCCCGGATGCGCAAACGTCAATAGCATTCCTTCGAAGGAGTGGCCATATGGGTAAGTTTCTTTCGTCGGTCGATGCGGCGGATGCCGTGCGCGGGGGCTTGCTGCTTTCCGCGGGAGGCAGTGGGACGCGGTCGGCGCAGCGCCATGTGACGCAGGGGGAGCACGCGCTCGCGCATGGCCGGGTCGAACTGGTCTCGATCGAGGAGCTGCATGAAGACGATCCCGTGCTGACCTCGACCGGCGTCGGGGCGCCCGGCATGCATTCCGCGAAGCTCGAGCCGGACGACTATGTCCTCGCCGCACGAGCCGTGATCGCGGCAACGGGCCAGCGACCTCGCGCCGTGATGTGCGGTCATGCGCCGGGGATGTCCGCATGGGTGGTGGCTTCCGCGCTGCGAATTCCGCTGCTGGACCTGGCGGCGAACGGACGGGCGCATCCCACGGTGAAGCTCGGTGGCATGGGACTCGCATCGCAACCGCACGTGCCGATCGTTCAGGCCGCGTGCGCGGGCAAGCCGGCCGATGCCGCGCGGCTGGAAGTCGTCGCGACCGGAAACCTCGAGCAGACCTCGCGCGTGATGCGGCATGCATCGACCGAGGCCGGTGGCGTTGTCGCATCGGCGCGGGGCATGCTGACCGCCGGCTTTTGCAAGGCGCATGGCGCGGCGGGCGCGGTCTCCTATGCGATGCGGATCGGCGCGCTCATCCGGGACGATGTGCCTTCCGGGTTGCGTCTCCCCAGGCTCCTTGAATTCACCGGCGGCGAGGTGCTTGGGACCGGCCAGGTCGTCTCCAACACCGTCATGTACGCCAATGGGTTCACCCGAGGACGGATCGCGATCGAGAGCGAGCAGGGCATGCTGCTGCTGCATGTCTTCAACGAGCACATGGCCGTCGATTCGGGAGATGCGCGTATCTCCACGTTTCCGGACCTGATCGCCTCGCTCACGAAGGATTGCGAGGCATTGGCCATCCATGAAATGACCGTCGGCTCGCAAGCGGTGATCGTGCGGGTGCCCCAGGCTCGGCTCGTGCTGGGCTCCGGCGTCCGGGACCGGGGGGCGTACACGGAGATCGAGGAGGCACTGGGAGTTCCTATCGCGCCCTGGTCACTCCAGGCGCGCGGCTCGCGCGCCTGAGCGAATTACCTCGGTATCAGAAGCTGTGCCGCAGGCCGATGTCGAACCCGGTGGACGAGGAGTTGGGCGCCGTGATCGAGCCCGCGAGCGACTGCGCGCTGCCGCCGCTGTTACGCAAGCGAGCCGCAGTGCCGTACACCGCCGTGCGCTTGGACAGGTTGTGCACATAGCCGATCGCGAACTTGCTTGCCTTGGGATTGCCCGCGGCGGTGGTCTTGTAGGTGGACCATGAGGTGCGGACTTCGCCGGGCGCGAGGCGCAGCACCGCGCCGACAACCGCGCCCTTGCCGTCCGCCGCCGCGCCCGAGACTTCATCGCGGCTGACCTGCGCCATCACCTTGACCACATCGAAGTCGTAGCTGGCGCCCAGGTTGGAGCTGGTCACGTTGCCGGCGATGTATTTCGTCTTGTTCGTGCCGAACGCGGCATTCACCGGGCCGCTCGCGTAGCCCACGCGCAAGCCGGCGCCGGTGCCGTCTTTCGAGTTGGGGGCATTGCTGGCGTTCTCGCCCATGTAGTACATCGCCTGCCCGTAGAAGCCGCCCAGGTTCGCGGGCAGCAGGTAACCCACGCTGTTGGAGACGCGGGCGACCACGCCGGTGCCGCCGGTTGCCGCGTACGGTGCACCGGACGCGAACGCGCCGACGAAGTTCTGCGCGGTGCCCACGCCGTTCACGGTGAAGGGCTCGAAGGCTGGAATGTTCAGGAAGGCCGGCGTGTAGTCGCGGCCCAGGCGCAGCTCGCCCCAGGCGCCGGCGAGGCTCAACGTCGAGCGGCGGTTGAAGCTCAGGCCCTGGCGTCCCGCGACGGCCGGGCCGGTGCCCGTTGCCTGGTTGTTGGCATTGGTGGCGCCTCCTTGTCCGTCGTCATTGGTCATGCCGGCTTCCAGCCAGAACGACGCCGACATACCTCCGCCCAAGTCCTCGACACCCCGAAAACCAAGCCGGCTCGACTGATGCGCCGAGTTGCTGACCTGGAGCTTGTTGGCGGAACCGGCGCCCGATCCTTTGCCGTAGCTCACCCCGGCATCGATGATGCCGAACACCGTCACGCTGGACTGCGCGAACGCGGCGTTGGCGGCCACGACCATCATTGAAACTATCGCCTTCTTCATACCCACTCCTGTGTTGTTGGGTGGATGATCAGAAAAGGGGGCGCGTACGGCTAATAGTTAATTTTCGTGAAGGCGATCATTGATTGTGAAAGTCTATCGCGTCGATGATGCAACGTCCCGATGCGTAACGGGGTACTATTTGGGGTACCGGTTTGCGTCGCGTGGAATAAGTCGTTTCGCTACCGGTACTTACGCGCCCGATACTGCTGCCACCTGCTCCGCCAGCCGCAAGGGCTTGATGCTATCTTAATCAGAGCGTCAAGCCCTTATTCTTGCCGGTAGGGATCGCGGCTCTCGCGCTCTCCGGCACGAAGTCGCGCCGGTCACTTCGACTTCATGCACTGCCACGTCCGGCGCCCGCAGCACTTCAGGGGCGGCGAGTCGCGCCCGATGCCCCGGAGCAGGCGTGGAGACATGTTCTCTCTTTCATCCGGACTGTGACCGCCGGCCCTGGCATCTCACCAGGCACTTCAAGAGGCATGGGCCGGCGCCGCCCGGCATTGCTACAGCCTGATCTGACCTATTCACTATTCCCATGGGAAATAGTTCATTCCCAAATCGCATTTGCTTCGCTATAGCGCATCGGTACGATGGGGCGACATAGTCGCCATCCACGAACACCCCATGAATCCCACCATCCTCTCTTGCGCCGTCACCGGAAGCATCACCACGCTGGACCAGCACCCCGGCCTGCCCTGCACGCCGGAGCAGATCGCCAACGCCTGCATCGGCGCCGCGCGTGCCGGCGCGGCGATCACGCACATCCACGTCCGGCATCCGGACGGGAAATCGAGCATGGAGCTGCACCACTACCGCGAGGTGGTCGAACGCGTCCGGGCGAGCGATGTCGATGTCGTCATCAACCTCACGGCCGGCATGGGCGGACGTTTCGTTCCCGGCACCGAGGACCCCAAGGTCGCCGGCCCCGGCACTAATTTCCTGCCGCCGGAGCAGCGCGTCGCGCACGTGATGGAGCTGCGGCCGGAGATCTGCAGCCTCGACTTCAACACGATGAATTCGGCCACGGCCGCCACCATCAACACGCCGCGCAACGTGCGCATCATGGCGGGGCTGATCCGCGAGGCGGGCACGTTGCCCGAGCTGGAGCTCTTCGACGGCGGCGACCTGATGCTCGCGCGCGAATTGCTCGACGAGGGCACGCTGCAAGGTCCCGGATTCTTCCAGCTCGTGCTGGGAGTGAAGTACGGCGCGGCGGCAACGCCGGCAACGCTGGCCTATCTCAAGTCGATGCTGCCTGCGGATTGCCAGTGGAGTGCCTTTGGCGTGAGCCGCTGGTCGTTCCCGATGCTCGCCCAATCCTTCCTGCTCGGCGGCCACGTGCGCGTGGGCCTGGAAGACAACATCTACCTCGAGAAAGGCGTGCTGGCGCCGGACAACGCCGCGCTCGTCGCGAAGGGCAAGCGGATGATCCAGGACCTCGGCGGCAGGTTGGCGACGCCGGGCGAGGCCCGCGAAATCCTCGGCTTGAAAAAGCGTGCGCCGCAAGCCGCGCGTTGAAGACGCGATGAAATCCATGACTCAAAGGACCGCGAAATGAGACGTCGATTCCTCAAGCAGGTGGCCGGCATGTGCGCGTCGCTCGCGGCCGCCCCGATGGCATTCGGCCAGAGCGATTGGCCGCAACGGCCCATCAAGCTGCTCGTGCCGTTCCCACCCGGGGGCGCGCTCGATCCGGTCGCGCGGGCCGTGGCCCAGCGGCTGTCGGTGGTTCTCGGCCAGCCCATCGTGGTCGACAACCGGCCCGGCGCCAACACGGCGATTGCCGCGGGCGCCGTTGCGAAGGCGGAGCCGGATGGCTACACGTTGCTGTTCACATCCGCTTCGACGCATGTCATCCACACGATCCAGGCGCCGCGCGGCTACGACTCGGTGAAAGATTTCGCGCCCGTTGCCGCCGTGTCGCGCGGCGATTTCCTGATGGCCATTCATCCGTCCGTGCCGGCGACGACGCTCCCCGAATTCATCGCCTACGCGAAAGCGAATCCCGACAAGGTCAGCGCGGGTGCGGGCGGCGCGGGCAATGCCGAGCACGTGGCGGCGGAATTGCTGAAGCTGTCGGCCGGCATCAATATCACCGTCGTCCCGTACAAGGGGTCCGGCCCGGCGCTCGTGGACTTGCTGGCGGGCCGCACCCAGATGATGATCACCTCGCAGTCGCTCGTGCAGGCGCAGATCGATGCGGGCAAGTTGCGCATGATCGCGTACACCTACCAGCCCGCGGGCAAGCCGGTCGTTCCCACGTTCGCGCAATACGGCTTGAAGGACTTCGAGAAGTTCGGGCTGGTCAACCTCATCCTCGCGCCGGCGGCCACGCCGGCGCCGGTGATCGCCAAGCTCACGGCGGCGATCCAGCGCGTGCTGGAGATGCCCGACACGAAGGCCGCGATCGCGGGCGTGAGCCAGTCGGCGTTCTACATGACACCTGCCGCGCTTCGCGAGCGACTGGTGGGCGACAGCGCGAAGTTCGCCGAGATCATCCAGAAGGCGGATATCAAGTTCGAGTGAAGGACCGGGCAAGAGGGCATCTCTTGCCGCGCCACCTCAGCCCGGCGACCCGCTGACCCAGGTTCCGCATAGCGGACCTTTTCCCCCGGAAATTGACGCTCCGCGCGGCCCCCTCCAAGAATGTGCTGCCCGCAAGAATGCGGACATGCAATTCCCTGGAGACACCATGAAAAAACTGCTCGGCCCGGCCGTGCGCCTTTCGCTCTTGTGCGTGGCCATGACGCTTTCCGCCGTGGCACACGCCGCGTTCCCCGAGAAGCCCGTGCGCCTGATCGTTCCGTTCCCGGCCGGCGGGCCGATCGACGTCGCGACGCGCATCCTCGCGGACCGTCTGAGCAAGACCTGGGGCCAGTCCGTGATCGTGGACAACCGGCCCGGCGCTTCCGGCGCGATCGGCACGGACGTTGTCATCAAGAGCCCCGCCGACGGCTACACCTTGCTGGTCAACGGATCCATCATGGTGTCGGCCGAAGTGACGCGGCCCAGCGTCCGCTATCGAACGATGCGCGACCTGATTCCGGTGTCGCTGGTGGTGACCACGCCGGTCGTCTACGTGGCGAGCAACGAATCGACCAAGGGCACGCTGGCCGAAATTCTCGCGGCCGGCGTGGCGAAGCCCGGGGACCTGACCTACGGCTCGCTCGGGGACGGCACCACCGGCCACTACCTCGGCGAAAAACTCGGCAAGGCCCAACAGGTGCCGATGACGCACGTGCCGTTCGGGGGCGAGACGCCGATCCTCACTGCCTTGATGGGCGGACACGTCAAGACCAGCTTCCTCACCGGCCTCAGCGCGAAGAAGGTGACCGAATCGGGGAAGGCGCGCATGCTGGCCGTCGCGAGCCCGAAGCGCTCGACGCTGCTGCCGGAAGTGCCGACCTTCATCGAGCTGGGCTATCCGGGGTTCGATCGCGGCGCGTGGGTCATGGTGCTGGCGCCCGTCGGCACCCCGCAGGCGGTGGTGGACCAGGTATCGCGCGAAGTGGACCGCATCCTCAAGCAGCCCGACGTCCAGCAAACCCTTTCCCTGCAAGGCATGGAAACCAGGGGCGGCACACCGGCCGAAGCCGTGCGCGAAGTGCAGACGGAGTTCGCCTACTGGGTCGCGCTCGTCAAGGACTTCGGCTCTCTCGCCAAGTAGCAAGGCCACGCATGCGCGATATGTCTCCCATTTCCACGCCCCGGCTGCGCTCGCTCGATGCGTTGCTTCATCCCCGTTCCATCGCGGTGATTGGCGCCTCCGACGATCACCAGCGCATCGGCGGGCGTCCCATCGCCTATGCGCTTGCGCTGGGATTCGCCGGGCCGATCTACGCCATCAACCCGAAACGCGAGACGGTGCAGGGCCTGAAGGCCTATGCCCGCATCGGCGATGTGCCCGGCCCTGTGGACTGCGCCATCGTCGCCGTGGCCGCGCCGCAAGTCGCCGACGCCATGCGCGAGTGCGTCGCCAAGGGCGTGCGCGGCGTCGTGCTGTTCAGCGGCGGCTTCGCCGAACTGGGCGAGGAGGGCCGCGGCCTGCAGGAAGAAATCGGCCGCATCGCGCGCGAGGGCGGCATGCGCCTGCTCGGGCCGAATTGCATTGGCGCGTTCAGCGTTCCGAACCGGGCGTTTCTCCTGTTCCAGAGCAACATCACCGGCCGCGTGCCCGCATCCGGAACACGCATCGGCCTCGCAAGCCAGAGCGGCGGCTACGGCGGCCACATGCTCAAGCTGGCCGAGCGGCGCGGTCTCGCGGTGCACGAGATGGTGACCACCGGCAACGAGGCCGATGTCGAAGTCGGCGAAGTGATCCACTGGCTGGCCGAGACGCCGGGCATCGATGTGATCCTCGCGTATGCAGAGGGGATCCGCGACAAGGAGTCGTTCATTGCCGGCCTGGCGGCGGCGCATCGCAACCGCAAGCCGGTGGTGATCGTGAAGGTCGGGGCCACCGAGGCCGGTGCCGCGGCCGCTGCATCGCACACCGCCTCGCTGGCGGGAGCCGACGACATCTACGACGCGGTGATCCGCGAGTACGGCGCCTACCGCGCGTCCTCCACCGAGGAAATTCTCGACATCGCGTACGCGCTGTCCGTGGGCAAGCCGCTGCTGGATCGCAAGCTCGCGATCGCGACGATCTCCGGCGGCGCGGGCGTGCAGATGGCCGACTTCGCAAGCGCGGCCGGCCTCGCGCTCGAAGCGCCGACGCAGTCCGTGCAGCGGAGCCTGCGCGAGATCATTCCCTTCGGCTCGCCGCTCAACCCGATCGACATGACCGCCCAGGTCGGCAACCAGCCGGAGATCTTCGAGGCCACGCTGGAACAACTGGCGGACGCGGGCTACGGCTCGCTCCTGGTCTGGGTGGGGGCGGGACTCGAGCATTCCCGCGCGGGCGAACCGATGCGCGAAGCGATGGAGCGCCTGTCGAGGAAGCGGTCCGACCTGTTGATCACGGTTGTGGCGACGGGTGAGGCCTCGTCGATCGCCTCGCTGAACGACGCAGGCTGCCTCGTGTTCGAGGAGCCGAAGCGGGCCCTCACCGCGCTCGCGGCGCTCGATCACTTCCAGCGCGTGTTCGCGACACCGCTGCCGGCGCGCCCGTCGCTCGATGGGTTGGAGCTGCTGCCCGAGAACACCGTATTCAACGAAGTGCAAGGCAAGGAATTGCTGGCGCGAGCCGGCGTGCCCGTGCTGGACGAGCGCCTGGTGCGCACCGCGCGCGAGGCGGGCGAAGCAGCCGCCGCGATGGGCCGCCCCGTGGCGGTGAAAGTGGTGTCCGCCGACATCGCGCACAAGTCCGACATCGGCGGTGTCGCGCTGGGCCTGACGACGCCCGAACAGGTGGCGGCAGCAGTGAGCCGGATGGCGGACCAGATCCCGATGCGCGCGCCGGGCGCGAAGATCGACGGCTACCTGGTCTCTCCCATGTTGACCGACGGCGTGGAGTGCATCGTCGGCGTTCATGCCGATCCGGTATTCGGCCCCGTGGTGATGTTCGGCATCGGTGGTGTGCTGGTCGAGGTGATGCAGGACGTCGCGTTCGCGCTCGCCCCGCTGGATTCGGAAGGCGCGGTGGACTTGATCCGTCGCGTGAAAGGGCACCGGCTGCTCACGGGCTTCCGAGGCAAGCCGCCGGCGGACATCGCGGCGCTGGCCAAGGCGATGGTCGCGATCTCCCGGCTCGCAGCGCGCAATGCCGATCGGCTGCACACGCTGGAGGTCAACCCGATTTACGTGCTCCCCGAGGGGCAAGGCGTGGTGGCGCTCGACGCGGTGGTCCAGACCGGGCCCGCACGTGCGAGCGAGCCGCAGCGCTGAGGCGATGCCCACGATGAAGTACGAAACCATCCGCTTCGGAGTCGACAGCGATTGCAAGGTCGCGACGCTCACCCTCGACCGGCCCGAGAGCAGGAATGCGCTCAATCAGCGCATGGCCGAGGAGATCGCACACGTCGTCGCCAGCCTGCGCGCGGGCGATGACAGCGCCGACCTCGACGTGCGCGCTCTCGTCATCCGCGGCAGTGGCGACGCCTTCTGCGCGGGCGGCGATTTGAAGTCCTTGAACCGCGCGCGGCCGGCGTCCGTCGTGCGGCACCGCCTGCAGCGGCTGCACCATTGGTACGCCGACCTGCTCAATCTGGAACTGCCCGTGATCGCTGCGGTGTCCGGTCCGGCCTATGGCGCGGGCCTGAGCCTCGCGCTGGCCGCGGACTTCGTGGTGGCATCCCCCAGTGCCAGCTTCTGCGCCGTATTCGCGCGCGTCGGTCTCGTGCCCGACCTCGGCCTGCTGCACGTGCTGCCGCGCTGGGTGGGGCTGCCGCGCGCGAAGGAAATGATGTTCTCCGCGCGACCCTACGGCGCCGAGGAAGCGAAGGCCATCGGTATCGTTCACGAGATCGCGCCGGAGGACGCGCTGGACGAGTCGGCCATGGCGCTCGCCCGGCAATTCACCCACGCATCGATGACCGCCATCGGAATGACGAAGGTGCTGCTCAACCGCTCGTTCGAAACCGATGCGCGAACGATGGGCGAGCTGGAGTGCTTCGCACAAGGCGCCGCGGCGAACACGCAGGCGCATCACGACGCGGTGGCGCAATTCCTCGCGAAGAAGCCGCCGCTGTACGCCGGCTTTCGAACGAGCGACTGGCTGATGACCGGCAAGGAATCTTCCTGAGCCCGCGCGATCCGCGACACCCTTTTCCAGACATCCTCACGTTTCCCCATGTCTATCCGCAACCAAGCATTCATCGTCGGTGCCTACGAGCACCCCACCCGATTCGCGCCCGACAAGTCGCTCTCCCAACTGCACGCGGAGGTCGCCATCGGCGCGCTCGCGGACGCGGGGCTGGAGAAGAAAGACATCGACGGCTTCTTCTGCGACAGCGACGCGCCGGCCATCGGCCCGTTCGCGCTGGTCGAGTACCTGGGCCTGCGTCCGCGCCATGTGGACACGACGGACACCGGCGGCTCGGCGCCGCTGATCCACGTCGCGCACGCGGCGCAGGCGATCATGGCGGGCAAGTGCAACGTCGCGTTGATCACGCTCGCGGGACGGCCCAAGGCGGAAGCGAAAGAGGGCGGGGCGAAATCGCGTCCGTTCGACCCCAACGATCCGTCGGCGGAGTTCGAGAGCCCCTACGTTCCTCCGCTCGCCAGTTTCTACGCGATGGCGGCGCGCCGGCACATGCACGAATTCGGAACCACCAGCGAACAGCTCGCGTGGGTCAAGGTTGCCGCGTCGCACCATGCGCAATTCAACCCCGACGCGGTGCTGCGCAAGCGCGTGACGGTGGAGGAGGTGCTTGCCTCCCCGCTGGTCGCGAACCCGCTGCACCGGCTCGATTGCTGCGTCATCAGCGACGGCGGCGGCGCGCTGATCGTCGCGCGTCCCGAAATCGCGCGCGACCTGAAGCAGCCGCGCATCGCAGTGCTCGGGGCCGGTGAAGCGATCGGCGACATGCATGGCGGCAAGGTCGACGTCACGACCACGGCCGGCGTGGTGTCCGGTGCGAGCGCGTTCGCCGAAGCGGGACTCACGCCGCGCGACATCCAGTACGCCTCCATCTACGACAGCTTCACGATCAGCGTGATCATCGCGCTGGAGGACCTGGGGTTCTGCAAGAAGGGCGAGGGCGGCCGGTTCGTGCAGGACGGCGGACTCATCTCCGGCAGCGGCAGGCTGCCCTTCAACACCGACGGCGGCGGGCTTTGCAACAACCATCCCGCGAACCGCGGCGGCATGACGAAAGTGATCGAAGCCGTTCGGCAACTGCGCGGCACCGCGCACCCGCAAGTGCAGGTGCGGGACTGCGCCTTCGCGCTCGCGCACGGCACCGGCGGGCGCATCGGCTCGCGTCACGGCAGCGCGACGCTCGTGCTCGGGAGGCAATGAATGACTGAAAACACCACCACCGTCCCCGGCCCGAAGCGCGCCCCGGGCACCGAACAGTATTGGCAGGCCGCCGCCGCTTCGAAACTCATGCTGCGTCGCTGCCTGAAATGCGGCGAAGCGCACCACTACCCGCGGGTGCACTGCCCGTTTTGCTGGGGCGACACCGAATGGGTCGAGAGCTCCGGCCATGGCGAGGTCTACACCTTCACCGAAATGGCGCGCGCCGAGCCGCCTTGCGTGATCGCTTACGTGCTGCTGGACGAGGGCGTCGCGATGATGACGCACCTGGTCGATGGCGATCCCGCCGCGTGGCGCGTGGGGCAGAAGGTGCAAGTTGTATTCAGGACGGCGCACGACGGATCGTTCGTGCCGATGTTCAAACCGGCAAACCAGGAGTAGACGAAATGGCGGATGAAATGAAGGGCAAGGTGGCGATCGTCACCGGAGCGGGAGGCGGCATCGGCCGCGAGATCGCAATGCAGATGGCGCTGGCGGGCGCGAAGGTCGTCGTGAACGACATCGGCGCGTCGGTCAACGGCGAGGGCACGAACGCGGGTCCCGCGCAGAAGGTCGTGGACGAGATCGTCGCCGCCGGCGGCCAGGCCGTGGCGGACATGCACAGCGTCGCGACCTGGGACAGCGCGCACGCGATCGTGGCCACAGCGCTCTCGGCCTTCGGGCGCATCGACTGCGTCGTGAACAACGCGGGCATCCTGCGCGACCGCATGTTCTTCCGCATGAACGACGAAGAGTGGAAGTCGGTGATCGACGTCCACCTGAACGGCGCCTTCTATGTGAGCCGCGCGGCGGCGCCGCATTTCAAGGAGCAGGGCTCGGGCGCGTACGTGCACATGTCGTCGACCTCGGGCCTCGTGGGCAACATCGGCCAGACGAACTACGGCGCGGCGAAGATCGGCATCGCGGGCCTGTCCAAGAACATCGCGCTGGACATGGCGAAGTTCAACGTGCGTTCCAACTGCATCAGCCCGTTCGCCTACACGCGCATGATCGGCTCGGTGCCGACCGACACGCCCGAACTCGCGGCGCGGGTGAAGAAGTTCGAGACCATGATGACGGCCGCGCAGATCGCGCCCGTCGCGGTCTATCTCGCGAGCGACGGCGCGGCCGAAGTCAACGGGCAGATCTTCGCGGTGCGCGGCAACGAGATTATCCTCATGAGCCAGCCGCGTCCGATCCGCTCCGCGCACCGCGCCGGCGGCTGGACGCCGCAGACGATCGGCGAGGAAGCGATGGCCGCGATGAAGGCCGATTTCCTCGGCCTCGAGAAATCGTCGGACGTCTTCAGCTCGGACCCGGCCTGACGCGCTCGCACCGCCCATGAATTACGACGCCGTCAGGAACTGGCGATTCGCGGACGTCGAGCAGACGTACACGGAGAAGGACACCATCCTTTACGCGCTGGGCGTCGGGTACGGAAGCGATCCGCTGGACGAAGGGCAGCTGCGGTTCGTGCTCGAGAACGGCCTGCGCGCCGCGCCGACGATGGCGACGACGCTGGGCTACTCGGGCTTCTGGCAGCAGGATGCTGCCACCGGCATCGACTGGCGCAAGCTGGTCGCGGGCGAGACCGTGCTCGAGATGCACGCCGCGCTCCCAGTGGCAGCTACCGTGGTGGGCCGCACGCGCGTCACCGGCGTCGTCGACAAGGGCTTGGACAAGGGAGCCATCGTCTACACGGAGCGCACCGTCAGCGAGAAGTCGTCGGGCAAGTTGCTCGCGACCTTCCACGGATCGATTTTCTGCCGGGGCGACGGCGGCATGGAAAGGAGCGATCCCTCGCCGCCCTGGACCGCCGCCCCATCGGCCGTGCCGCAGGGCGCGCCCGACGCGGTGTGCGATCTGCCTACGGTCCCCCAGGCCGCGCTTATCTATCGCCTGTCGGGCGACCGCAATCCGCTGCACTCGGAGCCCGCGGCGGCGCGCGCCGTCGGCTTCGACCGGCCGATCCTGCACGGTCTCGCGACCTACGGCGTGGTCGGTCATGCGCTGCTCAGGACGTTCTGCGCCTACGACCCGCGGCGCCTCGCGAGCCTGTCGGCGCGCTTCTCGTCTCCCGTGGTGCCGGGCGAAACGATCCGCACGGAGATGTGGCGACGAGGCAGTGAAGTCGTTTGCCGCTCGAGCAGCGTGGAGCGCGGTGTCGTGGTGCTGAGCAATTGCGTCGCCATCCTGCGCGACATCTGAATCGATCGATATCTTCTGGAGACCGTTATGCGAATTGCCGTCCTTGGCGCCACCGGCCGGATCGGGGCCCAGCTCACCCGCATCCTGCTGAACGCGGGCCATGAGGTGAAAGTTCTTTCACGAGGCGGTCCGGCGATGGATGCGCTGGTCAAGCTCGGCGCGAAAGCGCAGGTGGGAAGTTTCGACACGGGCGCCGGAGAGCTCGACAAGTGCTTCCAGGATGTCGACGCCGCGTTCCTGATGGTGAAGACCGACTGGAACAACATCCACGGTCACTATCCGGTGGTTGCGGAGCGCCTGGTCAAGGCGCTGCGCGATTCGCCGGTCAAGCTGGCGGTGAACCTCACGGCTATCGGCGCCGAGGTGAAAGGGAGCACCGGCCATTTCGCGAGCTTCTACCAGCTGGAGCAGGCGCTCAACCAGCTGGACGGCATCGACCTCGTGCACTTGCGCGCGAGCTACTTCATGGAGAACCTGCTGGCCTGGACGGATGCGGTCGCGAAGCACGGCCGGATAGGCTGGTACTTCGACCCCGACCTGAAGATTCCGTGGGTGGCGACGCATGACATCGCGTACCTCGCGGCCCGCGAGTTGAACCACCCGGCGGGTGGGCGCGTCGTGATCCGCGAGACCGGTGCGGAAGACCTCACGATGCGCGAGGTGGCCGCGATCATCGGCAAGGAGATCGGGCGTCCCGTGGAATACCGGTTCATCGACCGGAAGCGCAAGGACGTCGAAGCCGTGTTCCTCGAACGGTTCGGCACACCGGAGCGATGGCTCGATCACAGCCAGACCGTGGATTCGTTGAATAACCACGTCGTGCGCTTTCACGGGCACCGCGATCCGTTGCCCACCTCGATGGCGTCGTTCATCCGGGACGTCTGGGCTCCACGTTATCTCGAAGTAGTTGCCGGCAGCCCCGCGGCCGAGACATTCCATACGTGGAGTTCGAAGGACTGAGGCGTGTCAACACCATTCCTGAACGCCGCGGCGAGTTGCCGCATCCCACCTGGGTGGCGGTCGGCCGGCGACTGGGGTGGGTCGTTCTCCGGAGACCGCGCGGTCCAGCAGCGGGA
>JAZKIF010000056.1:21365-24408 GCA_040385005.1 Pseudomonadota bacterium | reverse complement strand
GGACTCCGGCGGGAGGCGCGCAAGCGCCGGAGCCGGACGCCGTAGCCGCGCCGCGGCCCGGCCATGCACGGCGTTGCTGTCCGGATCAAGGAGAGCGAAGGCCCCATGCGCTGACCCAATCTCGTGGCATTCACCGTGTGAACACACCCTAGTCCAGATGAAGGTCGCACAGGGGCGCCGGCCCAGTCTCGAGATCGACATCCGGCGCGCTGCCATGACGTCGTTCCAGCGCGTATTGCGCAATGAAAACCGCATCGAGGATGGCGGACATGGGGCTTCCCCAGGCCATGTCCGTCACGAACTTCGCGATTCCGCAGCCATCCCAGAAGTCCCGGGGCCGATGCTTGAAGACCTTCGCGTAAGCGATGTGCCTGCCCGGCTGTACTTCGACGGCATAAGCCGCGATATGAAAACGGCCGAACGGTCCCCATATCCTGTCCGCGATCTCATAGTGCAGCGACAACGGCGACGTTTCCGCGGTCGTCTCGATGGTGGACCGATTGAATGAGAAGAAATTGCCCGCGGTAAGAACTTGCATGTTGCAAATGTCATCGATGGTTGCACCCGGCCTTGTAAGACGCCGGCTCCATCCGCATCGGACTTTGCTTGCGCCGCGCATCACCGACAATTCGCCCCATGCCGGCGCCTGCGTTCCTTCCCCTCCTCCAGACCATCGTCGAAGCCGGCGCCACCCTCGCCTTCGCGCTCTCCGGCCTGCTCGAAGCCGCGCGCAAACGTCTCGACGCCGTGGGCGTTTGCCTCGTCGCCGGGCTCGCGGCGTTCGGCGGCGGCACGTTGCGGGACGTGCTGCTCGACCGGCGGCCCTTCTTCTGGGTCGCGCATCACGAATGGCTGTGGGCATTGCTCGCGTTGTGCATCCTCGCGATGGCCTTCCTGCGTGCGCGCCACTTCGCCCCCACGGAGAAGGCGATGCAGTTTCCCGATGCGTTGGGGCTCGGCCTCTTCAGCGCGAGCGGCACGCAACTCGCGTTGGCGCAAGACCTGCCGGGCATCGTCGCGGTGTTGATGGGCGTGATCACCGCGACTTTCGGCGGCGTGCTGCGGGACATCGTGTGCAACGAGATCCCGACGGCGCTGCGCGATCACCGCCCTTACGCGATCTGCGCATTCGCGGGCGGGTGGGTCATGGTGCTGGCGCAACATGCCGGTGTGCCCGACGGCATCGGGCTCGTGCTCGCGGCAGCCACGGCGACGGGCTTGCGCGTGGTGGCGCTCGTGACCGGGTTCGTGCTGCCGCGGTGGTCGTCGGAAGACAAGTAATCGCGCGATCAGCCGTGACGTCGCGTCATCGCAGCCCGTCCATGTTCTTCAGCAGCCTGCTGACCTGGGGGCTCGCGCTGTATTCGAGGTACTTCGCGAAGTCGGCCCTCGCCCGGGCATAGTCCTGCACGGCCATGTACATCTGCCCGCGGCTCAACAGGAATTCGAGCCGGTCCCCAAAACGCAATGCCTCGGTGTAGTAGCGGATGGCCTGCGCAGGGTCCTGCGACGCCTTCGCGCGGCGCCCGAGTTCGGCGGGAACCTCCGCCTTCAGGCTCCAGATTCTCGGGTTGAGGGCGGCGGCGTGGTCCAGGGTATCCGCATACGTCTGCATGAGCGAGTAGTCGCCGCCCCACCTCGGATTCAATGCCGACAGGTAGGCGTAGCGCACGTAGTAGGTTTGCGGAATCAGCCTCACGGCCCGCAGGAGCGCCCTCTCCGCGCCGGCCGTGTCACCCGTGGCGCGGCTGATGTCGATGAGCGCGATGTACGCGGGCGCGAACCGTCCGTTCTCCTTGAGCGCCGCCAGCAGGTCGGGGATGGCCTGCTGGTGCAATTCCCGCATCCGCTGCATCTTCTCCGGCGCGGTCTCGCTCGAGAAGTCGCTGCCCCGTGCAATGAAGCCCCGGTACTTCAGGTGGATGCCACGCGCGCCGTGGGAGATGTGCGAAGGGCGCTTCGCGACCCAGGTGTCCAGCTTGTGCAGGAACGCATCGTCGCCGACGTCCAGCGACCCGTACATCGTGACGAGGACCGTCTCGTATCTGGGATCGGTCCTGAACTTGGCCTCGTACTCGATCGCCAGTGCTTCGAACTCCGCGAACCTCTCCTGCCGGATAAGGCGGCCATAGTCGCGCCCTTGCGCGGTCGCGAGAACGAGGGCCGCCTTGAGCTCCGATGAAACGCGCTGCGCCATCAGACGTTCCTCGCGGGCGTCGACCCCGATCGCGGCGGGCGGCATGCCCAGCGCGATGCACGCGATGCCGATCATCGCGGCCCGGGCCCAGCTTGTCCTTCGCCTCTCCACGTCCAGCCCTTCCGGAATGAAAAGAGCACGGCGTGCTCGCAATTCATTCTGGGATGCGCGAGGTAGCGGGACGTGGGCGTTTCGTCCCGACTTTGTCCTATCCGGAAAGCGTTGTTGTCATGGGAGCGTCGACTGCCGGGCGCGCCCGGCCATCACGCGCGCAGCAGACGCCCCAAAGGCTTCCCACGCGAGCCATTCGGGAACAGCACGCGTGCAACGCGCTCGGCATCGAGCCCGAAGCTCTCCGCGCAAGCAGCGGCGACCAAACCGTCGAGCGCCAGTGTCGGCTTGAGATCCCGGCCGTCCTGCAGGTTCGCGGGCGCGAGCCCCGGCCAGTCGGCCACCACCTTGCCGCCCTGCACCGCTCCGCCGACGAGCATCGCGGCCGAGCCGGTTCCGTGATCGGTGCCGCCCGTGCCGTTGGCGGCGACGGTCCGGCCGAACTCCGTGGCGACGAGGATCACGGTCTGCGACCACACCGGGCCGAGCCCTTCATGCAGCCCGGCAATGAGGTTGTCCAGGCCGCGCAGCTGGGCGGCGAGGCGCGCGTTCTGCCCGCTGTGCGTGTCCCAGCCGCTGGTCTCGATCATCGCGATCCGCGGGCCGTCCGCACGCGCGAGGAAGCCCGCCGCCATGCGGCCGAGCGCGCCCGCGTCCTGTCGCTTTCCATCACGTGCCGCCCCGCCGGCCATGCCGCGCTCAATCCACTGCCGGGCGGTTGTGGAATTACCTTGA
>JAZKIF010000056.1:0-21355 GCA_040385005.1 Pseudomonadota bacterium | reverse complement strand
AGCGCCGACGACCACAGCGCGTGCAACTGCGCATCCCCGGCGTACAACTGCTCCACGCGCATCAGCAGGTCTTCGTTCGCCTGCGGCAAACCCGACTGCGCATACGACGTGACCTCGGCAGCGCCACGCAACGCCATCGGGATCGCGGGCGAGAACGCGATCGCTTCCTTGCCCGAGCGCGGCAGTTGGCCGACCAGGCGGTTCATCCAGCCGTCCTTCACTTGGTATGGCGCGGTGCCTCCGGTCTCCAGCACGTTCTGTCCGTCGAAGTGCGAGCGGTCGCGGTACGGCGATGCGAGCGCGTGGAAGAAGCTCGCCTGCCCGGCGCCATACAAATCGCGCAGATGCGCAAGCGAGGGATGCAGCGCGAAGCTTCCGTCCAGCTTCAGCGCGGCGGCAGGATCGATCGCGAGCGCGCCGCGCAAGTTCGCATAAGCCGGCTCCGCGTACGGAACGACGGTGTTCAGTCCATCGGCCGCCCCGCGCTGGATGATGAAGATGAAGCGCCGCTCGACGGCGGCTTGCGCGAAGAGCACACGCGGAGAGGCCACCAGCGCGGCGGCGCCGAGGAAGGTACGTCGGTCGAGGGTCATGTTTTTATCTCCTCAGGAATTCGGGCGACACGAGCAGCAGTGCGATGGCCGTTGCGCCGCTCTCGGCGCGCGCGATGGCGTCCGCTGTGGCCGCGCCGAGTGCATCGCCGGGCAGCACGCGCGGTGCGAGCGAGCGCGCATCCAGCGCATCGCCGGCTTGCGCGGCGATGCGCTGCGCGACCTCGATCCGGCGAATCAGCGCGTCGGGCGCGGCCCACGTGGCGGCCACATCGTCATAGCCGGCCGGCGAGCCGGGCTTCCAGACGGGCTGGCCGAGCTGGTTCATCAGGTTGGTCGCTTGCGCCGGTGGCATCTCGCGGCGGCCGAGCGCACGGAAGCTCGAGACCGCCCACTCCCAGGGCGATTTGAATTTGGCCCCTGCGGGTTGCCACGCTTCGGGCGCAGCAACCAGTTCGCGATAAACGCTCGGCAAGTCGCCATTGGTGCGGGAGAACGTGGCGGCGAGGCGCTCCACCAAAGCCGGCGGCGGATTGTCCGCGACGAAATGACGTGCGAGCTTGGTCGCGATGTGCCGCGCGCAAGCGGGTGAAGCCACCAGGTCATGGATGATGGCGCGCGCCTGCTGCTCGCCCCCGTCCGGGTAGCTGCGGCCCAGCACGGTGCGAGGGCCGGGTTCGTGCAGCGCGCGCACGAAGCGGAAAGTCGCATCGCCACCAGCGGCCTCTTCGCCGGGGAGCGTCCAGCCGGTGAGCGCGCGCGCGAATTCGGTGACGTCTTCCTGCGTGTAGCCGCTGCGCACGCCGAGCGTGTGGAGTTCCAGGATTTCTCGCGCAAGGTTTTCATTCAGCCCGCGCGCGCGCTGCCGGTCCTGCGACCGCATGCCGGCCGGACTGTCCGGCCCGATCGACTGCGCCTGGTCCAGGTACAGCAACATCGCCGGATGACGCACCACCGCGAGCAGCATGTCCTCGAAGCGCCCCAGCACGTTCGGGCGGATCGCGTCGGCTTCGAACCCGCCGGCGAGCCCCAGCACCAGCAACTTGTCCACCGAGACGGCGAAATGATTCGACCAGAAGTGCGCGAGCCGCTCGACGAACGGGGTTGATGTCTGCAACGCGCTGCCAACGCGCGCACCCGAAGCCCCGACGTATTCCTCGCGCGCCTTGCGCAGGTACGCCTCGCGCACACCGGCGCGCTGGTCCTGCGGCGCCTGCCGCGAGGAGCGCTGCTGCGCGAGCCACACGTCGACGAGAGCGGGCGTGCGAAGCACCGGTTTCCACGGCGCGGGAAGCGCCTCGTACTTGTCGAACTGCGAAAGCAGCCATCGCTGCGGGTCAGCGGGCGCGGGCTCGTCGGGCCGCGCGCCGAGGCCGAATCTATTGAGGGCAATGGCTGAGGCAGTCATGGCGCGATTGTGGCGCGACAAACTGCAACGCGACATATCTCGCTGGTATCGGAAAGGTAAAGCGCCCGATGCCGCGAGCGGCTCAGGCCGTGCGCGTCAGGGCTTGCGTATCAAGCCTTACCTTTGGCGGCGGACTTCGCCTTGTCGTAAGACGCGCTCGCATCCTTCTTGCAGGTGGCCATCGCAGCGCCCTTCTGGTCCTCGCACTTTTCCTTGGCGACTTCGTACTCGCCCTCGGCCTTCATCAAGCGGACCTTTTCGTCGGCCTTCGCGCCCGGCTCTTTCTTCGCGTCGAGCTCGGCCTTGGCGATCTTTTCCTTCGCCTTGGCCTCGGCCTGGCACACGTCCTTCGCGTTGTCCTTCATGCCGTCGCACGCCTTCTTGTCGGCCTTGGCCTGCGTCTCGATCTTGTCCTTCTCGGCCTTGTAGGCATCCTTGGTCATCGCATCGGCGGCAAACGCGTTGCCGGCGAGGCCGAAGCCGAACGCGACGGCGAGAGAGATGAGGTGTTTTTGCATGATGAGCCTTTCGATAGTGATAACGGCTCCATCCCAACGCATTGCGCACCACCCGCAGCGTCGGAGCGCGACTGAAATTGCTGTCGGAACGCGATGACGAAACCCGCACAATGCGCCGATGCCCAAGCGAAATCCTTTCTCCGCCTGGACGAAGCTCGCGAGGCGCAGCCTGGCGCCCGCGCTGAAGCTTCGGGCACGGCCGAGTTCGCGCGTCGAAGGGGACTGGATCGCGGGCATGGCCATCGGCGCGGCGGGCGCGAAGCGCTACCGCCTCTATCGCCCGCCCGGCGTGGCGGCGTCGGAGAAGTTGCCGCTGATGGTGATGCTGCACGGCTGCGGCCAGGACGCCGACACGTTCGCGGCGAGCACGCGCATGAACCGCATTGCGCGCCAGCACCGCTTCCTCGTCCTCTATCCGGAGCAGGACCGCCTCAGCAATGTGCAGGGCTGTTGGAACTGGTATGAGACACGCAATGGCCGAGCACGCGCGGAGATGCTGCTGATCCTCAATGCGATCGACCAGGCCTGCACGCTGTACGGCGCGGACCGGCAGCGCATCGCGCTGGCGGGCCTGTCCGCCGGCGCCAGCATGGCCGCGTTGCTGGCCACGCATGAGCCCGCGCGCTTCAAGGCGGTGATCATGCATTCCGGCATCCCGCCGGGCACGGCCTCGTCCACCGCATCCGCCGTGCAGGCCATGCGCGGGCGCCGCGGCGCCGCGCCGCTGGTGGCGACGGCCGCCGACATGAAGGCGTCCTGGCCCGCGCTCATGGTCATCCATGGCGGGCGCGACGGCGTGGTCGCGGCCGGCAACGCGCAAGCCGCCGTGGCGATGTGGGCGGGCGCGGCGCAAGCGAAAGCCGGCGCGCGACGCACGATGCAGCGCGGCAAGCGGTATGCGATGGACGTGACCGACCATTCCGTGGGACGTCGTGTGGTCGCGACCTTCGTGGAGATCGGTGCGCTGGGCCATGCCTGGAGCGGCGGCACGAAAGGTCAGCCTTACAGCGATCCCTTGGGGCCCGATGCCTCGCGGCTGGCCTGGGCATTCGCGGCGCGCCAGTTCGAGAAGTGAGCGCAGCGTGTGATGCGCTTCACGTTCGCCGACAGGTGATTGCTGCCTCAACCTACAGATGACGTGAAGCGGCGGCGCTAGATTGCCTGACAGTGGCGCTACTTCCGTGCGCGCCGCCCCATCAAAGGAGATTCACCATGGCACAAGACGCCATTGCCTTGCTCGAAGCCGATCACCAGCGCATGGAGGGGCTCTTTCGCGAGTTCCGTTCGGCCGGCGGCGACCCGGAAGCCAAACTGCACATGGCCCAGATCATCTGCATGGAGCTCACCTTGCACTCGATGGTCGAGGAAGAGATCTTCTACCCAGCGTTCGCGCATGCCACCGGCGATGAACAGTTGATCGAGCGTGCGCGCAAGGAACACCAGCACGTGAAGGACCTGATCGATAAGGTGCCGAGTGCCGAGAACCTCGACGGCACGATGGAAGCCATCTGGCGCAACGTGATGGAGCACGTCGAGGAAGAGCGTCGTGACATCTTCACGAAGGCGAAGTCGTGCGGCATGGAACTGGCCACGCTCGGCGGCAGGATTCAAACGCGCAGGGCCGAGGTGGCGACGACCGTGCAGGAGGCGTGAAACGAGCCGCGGGGCACTGCTCCGCGGCCAAACCACTCAAACGGCTTGATATGCCGTGGATGCTTCCTATAGTGAATTGCAGGCCCGCAACTCCTGGAGGCAAACATGGCAAATCCTGTTTCGGTCAGCAAGTTCGAAGTCAAGTCGCATGGCTCTCCCGACGAGGTCCGCTCGCCGGACAAGACGCGAGTGGAAGTAGTCAAGCTGGACGGCTACACCATCGGACGGTTCAACTTTCAACCAGGGTGGCGCTGGTCCGAATGCATCAAGCCGGTCGTGAAGACCGATCTTTGCCAACTGTCCCATGTCGGGCACGTGGTGTCCGGCAAGCTTCGCGTGAGCATGGCGGATGGGACCGAGAAATCGATCAGCGCCGGCGAGTCGTACACGATTCCCCCGGGCCACGATGCGTGGGTCGAAGGCAATGAGCCTTTCGTCGGGATCGAAGTGATGAGCGCCGACGTTTACGCGAAACCTGCGTGAGCGGCGTGCCTACTCTTTCTCGATCCCCGCCGAGTTGATGATCTTTCCCCATTTCTGCGATTCGGCGGCCTGGAACTTGCGCAGGTCCTCCGGGCTGCCCGACAGCGGCTCGAAGCCCACGCTCGCGTAGAAGTTCGTCACCGCCTGGCTCTTGTTCGCCTTGCCGAGGATCTCGTTCAGGCGCGCAACGACCGGCGCGGGCGTTCCTGCCGGGACGTACGCGGCGAACCAGAACGTGCTTTCGTAGCCCTTCACGCCCGATTCCGCGATGGCCGGGATTTCCGGCGCCAGTGAAATGCGCTTCAAGGTGGTCACGCCCAGCGCCTTCACCTTGCCGCCCTTCACCTGCGGCATGCCGGTCGCCATGTCGGTGAACATCAGCTGGATCTGGCCGCCGATCAGGTCCGTCACGGCAGGCGGATTGCTGCGGTATGGAATGTTCACGATGAACGAGCCCGTCATCTGTTTGAAGAGTTCGCCCGCGATGCGGCTCGAGGAACTGCCGGAGCCGAACGACAACTTGCCGGGATTCGACTTCGCATATTTGATCAGTTCTTGCACGCTGTTCACGGGCAAGCTGTTGTTCACCACCAAAATCTGCCCGCCCTTGCTCAGGATCGTGACCGGCTCGAAGTCCTTCACCGGGTCGTAGGGCAACTTCTTGAACAGGTGCTCGTTCGCTGCGTGCGTGGTGTTCGTCGTGATGAACACCGTGTAACCATCCTTCGGCGCTCTCGCCGCCGCCTGCGCGCCGATGAACGCGTTGGCGCCCGGCTTGTTGTCGATCACGACCTGCTGTTTCGCCTCTTGCGTCACGCCTTGCCCGAGCGCGCGCGCCAGTTGGTCGGTGGCGCTGCCCGCGGCGAACGGCACGATGAAGGTGATGGGCTTGTCGGGGAAGGCCTGCGAGTGCGCGGCAGTGGTTGCGAGGCTGGCCAATGCAATGGCAGCGAGAGCGAAACGCCGGGTGATGGTTTTGGTCATGGGGTTGTCTCCTTATTGGTCGATGTCGTCGTCAATGTGATGGGCAGGGTCAGGAGCAGGCTCGAAAGGCACTTGCCATGCGTGTCCAGATTCAGTGAGCCGTTGACGCCGCCGTCGAGAACGTCGTCGAGCACGAAGTTCATCGCCTGCAGCTTCGGCAGCAGGTAGCGCTTGACGCTGGAGGGGCGACGGTGCGCGAAGCGTTCCGCGACGCGGCCTTCGGTTACCTGCTCGACCAGCAGCGCCCAGTCGCGCGCGTCGTAGGCGATCACCGAGATGCACGAGCGGTCGCCTTTGTCGCCGGTCCTGGCGTGCGCGAGCGCATGCAGTTGAACGGTCGTCACAGAAAACTCCAGGTTGGTTGGAGCCACTCGCGCGGCACGAAGCACGAGTCGCTCGCGAGGCGCGGTGTCGTTTGCGTGCGCACACCGCCGCCGCCGGCGGGGCCGCAAGTGTAGAGGGCCAGCACTTCACGCACGACGGCATCGCCTTCGTCTTTCGTCGCGCACGCGGCCGCGAGGCGAAGCCGGACATCGTCGCTCGCGGGCGCGTCGTGGCCGTCCCACCAGCGGCCCGCGTCATCCGCGAGAACGCTGGTCACGCCGATGAGGTCGGCGCGAAGCGGCAATGCCTCGTGGCCCAGATGGCGCAGCCGGTCGCGCACGACCTGTGCGGCGAGCCGGGCGCGAGCCGTCGCGTTCGGCCCCGCATAGGAAATCTCCCCTTCGGCGAGCCACCCGCCTTCGTAACAGAGCGTCGCCTTCAACGTCGGCGGCCGCGGATGCCCGCGCACGCCCGTGACACGCACGCGGTCGTTGCCCACCTGCTCGATATCGGCATCGCCGATGTCCGCGACCACGTCCGGCGTCAGGTATCGCGCGGGGTCGTGCAACTCGTACAGCAATTGCTCGGTGACGGTCTGCCTGTCGACACGGCCGCCGGTGTTCGCGGCCTTGGTGACGACGAACGTGCCGTCATGCTCCATCTCGACGATGGGATAGCCGACCTCGGCGAGGCCCGGAACATCCTTGAACCCCGGGTCCGCGAAATAGCCGCCCGTCACCTGCGCGCCGCATTCGAGCAGGTGGCCGGCCATGGTGCCGCACGCCAGGCGATCCCAGTCGTCCATGTTCCAGCCGAAGTGCGCCAGCATGGGGCCGAGCGCCAGTGCCGGATCGGCCACGCGGCCGGTGACGACAACGTCCGCGCCTGCCTGCAGCGCCTGAGCGATTTCGCTCGCGCCGAGATACGCGTTCGCGCTTACGAGCGGTATGCCTTGAAGCGACTGCGGCAGCAACTGCGCCATGCGCGTTGGGTCCAACGACTCCATCAGGTCGTCGCCCTGCACGACCGCGACTTTCAACGGCCGCAACCCCAGCCGAGCCGCGAGCGCGTGGATGCGCCCCGCCGCGCCGGCAGGATTCGCAGCGCCGAAATTGCTCACGATGGGGATGCCCGCTTCCACGCAGTCGCGCAGCACGGGCGAGAGAAAGCGTTCCAGCGAAGGCTCCCAGCCGCTGTCCGCGTTCTTGCGGCGCATCAGCTGCGCAAGGGCCAGCGTGCGCTCGGCCAGTGTCTCGAAGATCAGCACGGCCGGCTGGCCGCTCTCCCGCAGCGTCTTCACGACCGGCACCGCCGCGTCCCAACGGTCGCCGGAAAAACCGGCGCCGCAGCCGATGTGCAATGTCCGGGCCGGCGTGGATGATTTCGTGTTGTCCAGGTTCATGTCTCCTTGGCGCCAAGGTTAGGGCTGGGCGCGCCATCAGTAAAATGGGAAGATTGAATCGTTTCATCCATGGCATCGATCAATCTTTCTTCGCGCGACCTGGACGCTTTCCTTGCCCTCGCGCACGCCCAGCACTTCACCCGTGCGGCGGAGAAGTGCCACCTCTCGCAAAGCGCGTTCAGCCAGAAGATCGCGCGCATCGAGCAGGCCGCGGGCGTGGCGCTGTTCGAGCGGTCGACGCGCCACGTCACGCTCACGCCCGAGGGCGAGGTGTTCGCGCAGGAGGTCACGCGCATCCAGCAGGACCTGCACCACGCCGTGTCGCACCTGAACGAACTCGCGACGCGCCGCATCGGCAAGGTCGCCGTCGCGGCGCTTCCGTCGGTCGCGGCCGTGTGGATGCCAAGCGTGATCGACCGGTACCGCGCGGCGAACCCGAACATCCGCATCGAGCTCTTCGACACGTTGGCCGAGGGCGGACTGGCGCTCCTGCGCGAGGGGCGCGTCGACATGTTCATCACGGCCGGCGGGGACTTGCGCGAGTTCGAGGTGACCGAACTCCGAAGCGAGAAGTTCTATCTTGTCTGCCCGAAGTCGCACCGATTCGCGGGCAAGACCGGCGTGACGCTTGCGCAGCTCAAGGACGAGGAGATCGTCCACCTCGCGCGCAGCAGCAGCGTGCGGCAACACCTCGAAGCCGCCGGTGCGACGGCCAGCGCGAATTCACTGGAAGTGGAGCACCTGGCGACGGTCGCCGCGCTCGTGGCCAAGGGGCTGGGCGTGAGCATCGTGCCGGAGCTGACCCTCTTCCACTTCGAACGTGCGGGCCTCGCCGCCGTTCCCGTTCGCGACCGGCAATTGCGGCGCCCTATCCTTCTCGCGCGCCGCAAAGGCAAGGCGCTTTCGGTTGCGGCCAAGGGGATGGTTCAGGAAATCCTGGTTGAAGCGCGGCAATCCTTGGCCAAACGTCTGTGATGCCGGGATGACATTACTCCGCCGCTTCGACGATCACATCGTCGAACCCCAGGTGGTGCATGAACTCGCGCAGGATGAGCAGGTAGCCGCACAACGCTGAATCGAGGTAGGGCGATCCCGCCGACGGCCGGCCTTCCGACACATCGACCATCTCGTTGAACTGCGCCTCGATGACGGCGATCCCCAACACACCACCAGACCCGGATACCGAACCCGCGAGCTCGCAAAGGCGCAGCGCGAGCGCATCCGCAGTGACGAGCTGCGTTCCCGACGGGATCGAGTGCGCGAGCGGCATGACGATGTCCTCGATCGCGGCGATGGCGGTTTCCAGCTCCAGCGGCGTCGGCGGCTGGTGCCTCAGCGCATGGCCGGGCGAGAGATAACCGACGAGAAGCGAGAGGGCGGCGTCCTCGCTCGCGCTGCCGCCGGGGCGAACCGTCGTCATCGTCCCGCCGATGCGCAGCGAGGTCGAAGGCGTGGGGTTGGGCGAGGAGGTCATGTCCATTGAATCCTACTCGCAGTCCCGCTGGCGGAAAGCCGGGCCATCATGCACACTCGCGCTGTTTTGACTCAACCGCTGGAGAAGATGCCCATGCACCGCACCGTTCGCGCCTTGCTCATTGCCGCTTCGTTCACCGCGCTGGGCGTCTCGGCGCAGCCCGCATCCGAGATGACCCTCACGCGGCTGGACTGCGGGACCGGCTTCAACGACCAGCGCCGCTTCAGCGACACCTTCGCGTACAGCGAGCCGCGCATGCCGTTCACGTTCAGCTGCTACGTGATCAAGCACGGCGACGATTACATGGTCTGGGACACGGGCTACCTCCCCGGCTCCAACCCCAGCGCGCCGACGGTCTCGCTCGTCGACCAGCTCGCGCAACTCAGGATCAAGCCCGAGCAGGTGAAGTTCGTCGGCATCAGCCACTTCCACGGCGACCACACGGGCCAGCTCGCATCGCTTCCCGGCGCGACGCTGCTGATCGGCGACCGCGAATGGGCCGGAGTCATCGCGACGCCACCGGCTGCCGGCGCCAACGTCGCGCCGTTCAAGCACTGGATGACCGGCGGCGGCAAGGTCGAGCCGCAAGCGGCGGACAAGGACGTCTTCGGCGACGGCACGGTGGTGATCCTGCGTACGCCGGGCCACACGGCCGGCCACCAGTCGCTGCTCGTGCGCCTGAAGGAAAAAGGCGCGGTGATCCTGAGCGGCGACCTGGTGCACTTCCGCGAGAACTACGAGACCACCGGCGTGCCGGGCTTCAACTTCGACCGCGCGCAGACCGTGGCATCCATCGAGCGCGTGAAGCAGATCGAGAAGAACCTGAAGGCGACGCTGATCATCCAGCACGATCCGCGCGATATCGGGAGGCTCCCGGCGTTTCCGAACGCGGCGCGTTGACGATGAGTCCGCAGCGACCCACGTCCGTCAATCCCGCCGGCATGGCCAAGCCTGGCGGGCACTACTCGCACGGCACCGTGGCCAACGGCTTCGTGTTCGTCTCCGGCCAGCTGCCCATCACACCCGCCGGCGAAAAGCTCTCGGACGCGAGCTTCGCGCGGCAGGCATTGCAGGTGCTGGAGAACGTCGGCGCCGTGCTGGAAGCATGCGGCAGCGGCGTCGCCCACCTTGTCCAGGTTCGCGTCTACATCGATGACCTGGAGAACTGGCCCGAGTTCAACACCCTCTATGCTGGGTGGGCGGGAAACAGCCGCCCGAGCCGCGCCGTCGTGCCGACGGGAAAACTTCACTACGGATTCAAGATCGAAGTCGAAGCGGTCGCGCTGCAAGTTGTGTAGCCTGTGGGCATGAAGATTTTCGACGAAGCCGCCACGCGCGAGGCGCTTGCCTTCGACTTGCTGATCGAGCGGCTGCGGTCCATGTTCAAGGACGGCTGCAACGTGCCGGAGCGGCACGTACACAAGGTGCAGACCCAGGCCGCGAGCGGAACGGTCCTGATCATGCCGGCGTGGACGGACCGCTACCTCGGCATCAAGACCGTCAACATCTTTCCGGGCAATGCGAGCCGCGGGCTGCCCGGCCTCTTCTCGGCGTACACGTTGTTCGATTCGACGACGGGTGAGGTGCTGGCGCAGATGGACGGAAACGTCATCACGTCGCGCCGCACCGCCGCCGCTTCGGCGCTCGCGGCTTCGTACCTTGCGAGGAAGGACGCGCGCAAGCTCCTTGTGATCGGTGCGGGCCGTGTCGCGAGCCTCTTGCCTTTCGCTTATCGCGAAGTCATGCAGCTCGATTCGGTGGAGGTCTGGGCCAGAAGCGACGCCTCCGCTGAAGCCCTCGCGGCTTCACTCTCGACGCAAGGAATTCGCGCAACTGCCGTGCGTGACGTGGAGGCGGCGGCGATGCGCGCGGATGTCGTGAGCTGCGCGACGCTCGCGACGGATCCCGTGCTGCGAGGTGAGTGGTTGCGCGATGGCGTCCACGTGGATTTGATCGGCAGCTTCACACCGCAAATGCGCGAAGCGGATGACGCGGTATTTGCAGGCGCATCCCTCTTCGTCGATACCGCCGAGGCGTTGAAGAAGAGCGGCGAACTGCTCGGCCCGATGTCACGGGCCGTCTTCAGCGCTTCGGATGTCGCGGGCGATCTCTCGCAGCTGTGCGCCAGTCAGGTAGTCGGCAGACGGCACGACGACGAGCGCACGGTGTTCAAGTCGGTGGGTACGGCGCTCGAAGACCTGGCGGCCGCGATCGCGGTGTTCGAAACTTAGATCATGGGTAAATAATGAATGAAATCATTAGCTTAGCGGCGTAAAATGCATAACATACAAAAAAGTATGCTATGACTAACGAGTGGGATTTCTATGGGCGGACCGAGCCACTTGCTGAGCTTCGCCGCATTGTCGACTCCGGTCGATGGTTCTTCTGCAGGATCGAAGGACGCCGACGAATAGGAAAGACGACGCTGTTGAGTCAGCTGGCCAAACAGCAGGACTCGATATCCGAGCGCCTTGTCTACATGCAGGTGCCCGACTCCGATGAAAGAGACGTGGCCTACACATTCGCCCAGAGCCTCGGTAGCTGCAAACATGATCTGGCACGCCAGCTGGCGCCTACGGTGACCAACTTCGCGACCTTTGCAGCGGCGATCGGCAAGCTTTGCGACGCCAGCTTCATTGTGGTGCTGGACGAGTTCCAGTATTTCACGCGTGCCAAGCTTGGGGCTTTCAACTCGTTCCTGCAAGCCGAAGTGGACCGCCTTCGTGGCGCCCAGTTGAAGGGCGGCGGTCTCTTTGTGCTTGGGTCGCTGCAGTCCGAGATGAATGCGCTCCTTGACGACAAGGCAGCGCCGCTCTATGGCCGCGTGACCGCCCAGATTCGGTTGGATCACTGGGACTTCGAAGACCTGCTGTCGGTATTTGCCAGTCAGGAGATCAGCGGACCCGGCCAGTGGCTCACGCTTTGGACGTTCTTCGAAGGTGTGCCCAAGTTCTATCATGACGCCTACGAGCAGGAACTCTTCGCGGCGGGCGCCGGCGATTTCTCCTCCGAACTGCTGCGCAGGATGTTCATCAAGAGCTCCAGCCCGCTATCCGAGGAGGCCGATACATGGTTCCTGCGCGAGTTGCGGGGCAAGACAGTGTCGATCCTGCATTACCTTGCGGACCACGCGGGTTGCGGCCACGGAGAAATCGTGGCGGCGCTGGCTGCCGACGAAAAGCAGGCGCTCGGCACCCACATTACCCGGCTGGTGGACCACTACAAAATGGTCGACAAATTGCAGCCCGTATTTGCGGACGCCAAAAGCCGAAACGCCCGGTACTACATCGCGGACAATTTCTTGCAGGCCTGGTTGGCGGTGGCAAAGCCCGCGCGCGAGGACGCGCGCCTGAAGCCACTGGAGAAGGTGATCGCGCCGGCGCTACGCCGACTCGAGACTTTGGAGGGGTTCGCATTCGAGAAGTTCATCCGCTCACTACACCTGGAGACATCACGCAAGGGCAAGGGTGACTTCGAACTTTCGCAGTTGCAGCTCGGGTACTGGAACCGTCCACGCGATGCCGCCAAGTCGATCGAGATCGACCTGGTTGCCCTGGACGAGCCGAACAAAAGTGTGCGATTCGGATCTTGCAAGCGATCACCCGGGGCGCACGACCTGGTTGTTTTCGAACGGCACGTCAACGCCTTTCTCCAAACCAACGGCAACAAGCGCCTGGCTGATTGGAACAAGGAGATGGTGCTCTTCTCGCCCGCGTTCAGCGAGGGTGATCGCAAGCACTACAACGGCAAAGGCTACGCCACCCGAGACCTGGTGGACTACGCGAAGTTATTCGGCAACGCACCGCAGGCCTCAAGACCCCTGTAGTTGGCTGCTCTACTGCGCCCTCACTCGAACTTGATCCCCGTCTTCTGGATGATGTCCGCGAACTTGGCGCTATCCCCTGCGAGCTTGGCATTCAGCGCCGCCGGCGTCATGTAGAACGGCGCCTGGTTCGCCGCCATGATCGCTGTGCGCGTCTCCGTGTTCTCCAGCGCCTCCTTGATCGCGGCGGTCAACTTCGCGACCACCGGCTGCGGGGTTGCCGCTGCCGCGAGGATGATGTTCATCGTCACGAACTGCTCGAAATCCTTCAGGCCCGCTTGCGCGAACGTCGGCACCGGCGGCTTGCCGACGGGCTGGGCGGTGTAGGCGAGCACGCGCAGCTTGCCGGCCTCGACGTGCTGCTGCGCGAGCGAGTGCGCGATGATGAACATCTGCGTGCGGCCCGCGAGCAAGTCCACCAACGCGGGACCCGATCCCTTGTACGTCACGCCGGTGAGCTTGATGCCGGTCTGGTATTTGAAAAGCTCCGTGGCCAGGTGATCCGCACCGCCGATGCCGGACAGACTCGCGCTGATCTTGTCCGGGTTCGCCTTGCCCCACGCGATGAATTCGGTCAGCGTCGTCGCCGGCACCGAAGGATGAACCACCAGCGAGAAGTCCCCGCGCGAGACGGCTGAGATCGCGGCGAAGTCCTTCACCGAGTCGTAGCCGCGCGGCGCCTGCAAGGTGTGCACCACGTGCGTGATCGGCGAGGTGAAGAGCAGGCTGTAGCCGTCGGGCTCGCCCTTGGTCACGGCCGTCGCGGCAATCGACGTGCCGCCGCCGGGCTTGTTCTCCACGATGACGGGCTGGCCCAGCGAAACGGTGAGCCGCTGGCCGAGTGCTCGCGCGATCGGGTCGAGCGCGCCGCCGGGCGGGTACGGCACGATCAGCTTGATCGGCCGCGTCGGCCACTCGGCCTGGCCGAACGCGAACGGGGACACCGCGAGGGATGCCGACAGAGCCGCGGCTTGCTTCAGGAATTGACGACGCATTTTCTTGTCTCCTCAATGGTGTTATTCGGGAACGAGGCCGGCCTGCTGAACAGCACCGCGCC
This sequence comes from Pseudomonadota bacterium, assembly GCA_040385005.1. Taxonomy (GTDB): domain Bacteria; phylum Pseudomonadota; class Gammaproteobacteria; order Burkholderiales; family Burkholderiaceae_C; genus Ramlibacter. Next base: position 7,678 of record JAZKIF010000056.1, on the reverse strand, counting down.
AGACTTCGAGCTGTTCTTTCATCATCGCGCCGAGCTCTTCGGGCGTGGAGCCGGTGGCGACGAATCCGATCGCTTCTAGCTGCGTGCGCACATCTTCGCGTGCGGTCGCGGCCTGCACGGCGCGCGAGAGCTTGTCCACGATGTCCTTCGGCATCCCGGCCGGACCGACGATTGCGTTCCAGGATTTCACCTTCATCGGCGGGAAGCCCGCTTCAGCGAAGGTCGGCACATCGGGCATCTTGGACGAGCGAACGGTCGACGTCACGGCCAGCGCGCGCAACTTGCCCGCGTCGACGTGCTGCTGGTACGCACCCGGCGCGCCGACCACCATCTCGATGCGCCCGGCGATCAGTTCGGTCACGGCCTGCGCGTCGCCCTTGAACGGGATGTGGACCATGTTCGTGCCGGTGTCCTTCAGGAACACGGCCGCGAGCAACACCGCGCTCGCCGTCGGCGTGCCGTAGGACATCTTGCCGGGATTGGCGCGCGCATACGCGACCAGTTCGCGCAACGTTTTCGGGGGCACGCTGGGGTGCACGAAGATGCCGAACGTGGTCAGCAGCACCGAGGAGATCGGCGTGAAATCGCGGATCACGTCGTACGGCTGCACCTTGCGCATCGCCGGCACGAACGACATGCCCGCCGCATTGCCGAGCAGCAGCGTGTAGCCGTCGGGCGGGGCGCGCATCACTTCACTGGTCGCGATCTGCGTGTCCGCGCCGGGCTTGAAGTCGAGCACGAAGGGCTGGCCCAGCGTCTTCGACATCTGCTGCGTGAGGATGCGCGCGATGGCATCGCCCCCGCCGCCCGCGGGGTACGGCACGAGCAGCTTGATCGGCTTGTTCGGGTAGGTGGATTGCGCCGTCGCGTGCAGCGACAACGCGGCCGCCACGACGATCAACAGCGTACGAAGGAAGCGGATGTTCATAGCTTGACCCCAAGAAGTGTTTCGAGTTCGGAGATATCCAGGCCGTCCACGATGTCCAGAGCGCGCAGCCCTTGCGGCGTGAACTCCAGCGTGGCGAGATCGCCGTAGATGCGGTTGACGCAGCGCACGCCGGTCAGCGGATACGTGCAGGTCTCGACGACCTTGCTGCGGCCATCCTTGGTGAGCAAATCCATGATCACCCAGATCTGCCGCGCACCCGCCGCGAGATCCATCGCGCCGCCCACGGCGGGGATCGCGCCGGGCTCGCCGGTGCTCCAGTTCGCGAGGTCGCCCTGCAACGACACCTGGTACGCGCCGAGCACGCTGATGTCCAGGTGCTGCCCGCGGATCATCATGAAGCTGTCGGAATGGCTGAAGAACGACGCGCCTTGCAGCAAGGTGATCGGCTCCTTGCCGGCGTTGATCAACTCCCAGTCCTGCTCGCCTTCCGGCGCGGACGGGCCCATCCCGAGCACGCCGTTCTCGCTGTGCAGCACGATCTCGCGATCCGCCGGCAGGTAATTCGAAACTTGAGTCGGCATCCCCACGCCGAGGTTGATGTACGAGCCATCGGGAACGTCGAGCGCGACGCGGCGGGCCAGGTCGGCCTTGGTGCGGCGGGTGTAGCTCATGCGATGGCTCCCGGAACATCCATGCCGCGCGGAACGCGGACGATCTTGTGCATGAAGATGCCCGGCGTCACGATGGACTCGGGATCGAGCTCGCCGAGTTCGACGATCGCGCGCACCGAGGCGATGGCACGTTTCGCGGCAGTCGCCATGACGGGGCCGAAGTTTCGCGCGGTCTTGCGATACACGAGATTGCCCCAGCGGTCGCCGCGCTCCGCGCCGATCAACGCCAGGTCGCCGAGGATCGGCAGCTCGAGCACATAGCTCTCGCCGTCGAACACCTTCACTTCCTTGCCTTCCGCGAGCGGCGTGCCGAACGAAGTGCGTGTGTAGAAGCCGCCGATGCCGGCGCCACCCGCGCGGATGCGTTCGGCCAGCGTGCCTTGCGGCACGAGTTCTAGTTCGACCTTGCCGCTGCGATAGAGCCCGTCGAAGATATAGGACGTCGCGGTGCGCGGAAAGCTGCAGATCATCCGGCGCACGCGGCCGGCTTTCAGCAGCGCGGCCAGTCCCGCCTCACCGCTGCCGGCGTTGTTGCACACCACCGTGAGGTCGCGCGCGCCTTGCACCACCAATCCCTCGATCAGCCGGTGCGCCATGCCCGCGTCCCCGAAGCCGCTGAGCAGCACGGTGGAGCCATCCTTCACATCGCCCAGCGCATCGGCGATCGTCTCGGCCACCTTGTTGATCATGCGGGTCGCCCCGCTGCGGCTGCCGGCCTGAACATCGGGATCTTCTTCCCGTCCTTCGAGGCAACGAAGCTCACGACGACTGCATCGCCGATGCGGATCGCATCGAGGTCGCAGTCCACGATGTTCGTCATCATCGTCACGCCTTCGGCGAGCGTCACGTACGCCATCGCGTAAGGCGCCGGCGTGCCGCGCCGCGTGACGCTGACGGAGTAGACGGTGCCGTGTCCGCTGGCGTCGATCCACGAGGTGCGGTCGCTGCCGCAGAACGGGCAGATCGTGCGTGGAAAGTGGTGCACCGCGTTGCACGCATCGCAGCGCTTCACGATGAGGCGGTCTTGTGCCGCTGCTTCGAAGTAGGCCGCGTTCTCGGCGGAGATCTGGGGCGCGTCGAACACGCGCGCCTGGTAAGGCGTGGTCATGTCACTGTCTTTCGAGGATAAGGGTGGCGCTGCCGTGGCGCGTGCCGAGCGAGCCGCCGGTGCCGTGGGCGAGCGCGAGCGTGCAGTTGGGCACCTGCACGGCGGGGTGTGCCTCGCCGCGCAACTGACGCACCGCTTCGATCACCTTGGTGATGCCGCCGCGGTTGGAAGGATGGTTGTTGCACAGCCCGCCGCCGTCGGTGTTGAAGGGCAGCTTGCCGACGCCGGAGATCAGGTTGCCGTCCGCGACGAAGCGGCCGCCCTGCCCCTTCTCGCAAAATCCCAGGTCCTCCAATTGCATGATGACGGTGATGGTGAAGCTGTCATAGATCGACGCATACTGGATATCGCGCGGCGTCACGCGCGCCGCATCGAACGCCTCCTTGCCCGACCACTTCGCGGCGCTGTACGACAGGTCGATGCGTCCGCCGTCCTGGCCTTTCACCGCTTCGCCGGAACCGAGGATCCCGACCATCGGACGTCCGAGCGTGCGTGCGATCTCCGGCCGCGCGAGGACGAGTGCGCCGCCGCCATCGCTCACGACGCAGCAATCGAGCCGGTGCAGTGGATCGGACACCATCGGCGAGTTCACGACATCCTCCACCGTCACCACGTCGCGCAGCATCGCGTTCGGGTTGTGCTGCGCGTGATGGGATGCGGCGACCTTCACCCACGCGAGCTGTTCGGACGTCGTGCCGAACTCGTGCATGTGACGCGCCGCGACCATGCCGTAGGTGTTGACGATGGCCGGGCCGTAGGGACTCTCGAACGCGGAATCGGCGACCGGTCCCGAGGTGCGCGGCTTCACGCCCTCGGCGCCTTCGCTGCGCGGCCGTCCGGCCAACGTGATCAGCGCGATGTTGCATCGCCCCGCGGCGATTGCCTGCGCGGCGTGTGCGACGTGCAGCAGGTAGGACGCGCCGCCGATGTCGGTGGAGTCGATGAAGCGCGGCTTCAGCCCCATGTAGTCGGCGATGTTGATCGGTCCCAGCCCCGGCGCATCGCCGGCGCAGAAGTAGCCATCCACGTCGCGCAGCGAGAGCCCCGCGTCCTGCAGCGCGCCGCGGGCGCACTCCGCATGGAGCTGGGAGGTGGTCTTGTCGGGAGCGAGCCGGGTCGGGTGCTCGTAAGCGCCCACGATCGAGCCTTGCGTTGTACGCATCGTTTCTTCTTTCTTCGGATTTTTTTGGAGGGGTGCGGCGGATCAGTTGCCCAGGACGAGCCCGGCGTCCTGGATGATCTTGATGTACCGATCCCTGTCGGTTTTCATGAGCTGGCCGAAGGGCACGGGACCCATGACGAAGGGCTCCATCTCCAGCGTCGCGATTTTTTCCTTCACGTCGGGCATGGCCAGCACTTCCGCGAAGTCGGCGGCGAGCTTGTCGACGATGGGCTTGGGCATGTTCGCGGGGCCGAGCACGGCGTACCACGCACTCGCATCGAGCGCGGGCAGGCCGGCTTCCTTGAAGGTCGGTACGTTCGGCAAAGCGGGCGCGCGCTTGTCGCCGGAAACCGCGAAGGCTTTCAGCTTGCCGGTGCTCACGTAGCCGCCGATGCCAGGCGGCGTGACGTAGATATCGATCTGCCCGCCCATCAGTTCGGCCAGCACCGCCGCCATGCCCTTGTTGTTGTACGGGATGTAGCGCAGCTTGGTGCCGCTCATCTTCATGAACTGTTCCATCGCAAGGTGGCCCGGTCCGCCCGCGCCGCCGGAGCCGAAGGTGTAGTTATCGGGCTTGGCCTTCAGCAGCGCGATGAACTCCGGCAGCGTGTTGGCGGGCAGCGCCGGGTTGGCGGCCATGATGTATTGCATCTTCGCCACGGCCGTCACGGGCGTGAAGTCGCGGATCGCGTCGTACGGCAGGTTGCGCATCGTGTTGGGCAGGATCACGTGCTGGCTCGACGCCATGAGGATCGTGTAGCCGTCCGGCGCGGACTTCGCGACCAGGTCGGTGCCGATCGCGGTGTTCGCGCCCGGACGCGGCTCCACGATGACGGGCTGCTTCCACTTCGCGCTGAGCTTGTCCGCGAGGATGTGCATGAGGCCGACGCCCGAGCCGCCCGCCGTCGACGGGAAGATGAAGCGCACGGGCTTGTTGGGAAAGTCGCTCTGCGCGGCGGCGGCGGATGCGATTGCCACGAGACCGGCGAACAGCATCCCCCTGAACAGGGTCGTTTCAAACATGGTTGTCTTCCTTCTTCTGGATAAGGTGATGAAGTGGTGGATGGCCGCGGCGCTCACGCGGGCATCCACGGCGTCTTGCACATCGCGGCCGGGTCGGAGCGCACGTCGATGACGACCGGACCGTCAGCCCGCAGCGCTTCCTCGAATGCGCCGGCGAGTTCGTTCGAATGCCGCACACGGATGCCGGTGCAGCCCATCGCCTGCGCGATCGCCGCGAAATCCTGCTGCACGAACTTGTAGCAATCGGCCATGCCGCTGCCGCCGATCTGCACCGCCTGCAGGCTGCGCTGGCCCTGCCCCAGGCAGCCGTTGTTGTTGACGACGGTGATGGTCTTCAGCGACCAGCGCCTGGCGGTCTCGAGTTCTGGCAAGTGGTACATGAAGCCGCCGTCGCCGGTGAAGCACACGACCGGGCGATGGGGCTGTGCGCACTTCACGCCGAGCGATGCCGGGAAGGCCCAGCCCAGCGATCCGACGGCGCGCAGGAACTGTTGGCCGCTGTGGCGCAGTTGCAGGAACTGCGCACACCATTGCGACGCGAAGCCGGTGTCCGCAACCACGGTCGCCTGCTCGGGCAACCAGCGGCCAAGCTCCGAGATCAGCCGCTCGGGCCGCACCAGCGCCGCATCGGAGGCGCATTGCGCGGCGTGCTCGGCGCGCCATTGCTCCTTCATCTCGTGCATGCGCGCGAGCCAGTTGCCGCGCACTCGCGGCTGCATGAGCGCATCCAGCTCTTCGAGTGCGACGCGCGTATCGGCGTGCACCGTCAACGCGCCGGGCAAGTTGCTGCCCAGGTCCGCGGCATCGATGCCCACCTGCGCGGTGCGCACCCCGGGCAAGGGGAGTTTCCAGTTGGAGGTGATCTGGTCGCCGACATCGGAGCCGATGAACGCGACGAAGTCCGCCTCGGCGATCAGCTTGTTCGCGGCGTCGGTGCCGTAGGTTCCCGCGACGCCCGCATCCAGCTCGGGTAGCTCCGCCATCATTGCTTTCGCGTCCAGCCCGCATGCAATGGGAATTTGCTGGCGACGTGCGAGCGCGACGAGCGCCGGGCCCGCTCCACTCCAGCACGCCTCCTGCCCGACGACGATTACGGGCGACTGCGCTGAATCGAGGGCACGCGCGAGCGCTGCTATCGAGGCGGCGTCAGGACGCGGCCGATGCGCGGGCACACGGGTGTGCGCATCTTCCGAAACGATGTCTTCGGTGAATTTCCAATCGTCGTTCACGTTGCCCGCATGGCCCGAGACGTCGAGATGCACCGGCCCCGTCGCGCCGCTCGTCGCCACGCGGAACGCATGGCGCACGAGGTGGCCCAGCTGAAACGGCGTCTCGATGCGGCCGGAGAACTTCGTGACCGTCGCGAACATCGGCTCGTGCGGCAACTCCTGGTACGCATGCCGGTATTGCTTCTCCGCGACGTGCCGGCCTGTGAGCGCTATCACCGGACTGCCGGCAAAACGCGCGTCCTGCAGACCGGACGCCAGGTTCGCGGCGCCGACCGACTGCGCCATGCAGACGGCGGGTCGACCGCTGCCGCGCGCATAACCATCGGCCATGTACGCGGCAGCCTTTTCCGAGTGCGCGAGGATGCGGCGGATGCCTTGCTGCTCCGCGTGCGCGAGCATGTGCCGCAGGATCGCGTCGACGAAGAAGATGTGGTCGACGCCGTAGGCCTTGAGCGTCTGGGCGAGCTGCGCGCCCCCGGTGCGGGTTTCGGGTGAGGTCATGGTGCCAGTGAAGGTCAGGGGATGGGGGCCGTGAGGCCGGCTTCGAGGAACGGAAGGATCTGCTTGAAGGCGGTGTCGAGATCCGTCCCCTTGCACTTGCCTTCGGAGATGAATTCCAGCCGGCCGGAGGGCGTCAACGTGTAGTTGTACGCACCGATCACGAAGTGCAGGCGCCAATACAGCACCTCGTCGGGCAGGTGCGAGAGCGTGCGCGCGAACGCACGCACGAAGGTGCGCGTGGAGTCGTTGTAGATGGAGCCGCGAACCAGCATCGCCAACTCCACCGGCTCGGCCGGCAGGCGGCAGTGCAGCTGGGCGAACGCGGGCGGCGCGAGGCGCAGCGATGTCTCGAGGAAGGGCTGGACGAAGCAGCGCAGCAACTCGCGCACCGGGATCGGCTTGCCTTTCGCCTTGGCTTGCGCCTCATCGAGCAATCGCAATCGCGCCGCGACGATCGGCACGCCGCGGCGGCGGAACACTTCGAGGTACAGCGCTTCCTTGCTGTTGAAGTAGTAGTGCACGCTGCCCAGGTTCACCTTGGCGACGGTCGCGACCATGCGGGTGCTGGTCGCGTTGAAGCCGTGCTGCGCGAAGAGCTCTTCGGCGACGTCGAGGAGGCGGTCGCGCGCGGTGTCGGTGTGTTCTGGCGTGGAGACGGGATGGGGTACGGTCTGGGGCATCGCAGGATTGAGTTCAGTCGACTGACTTAATTCAGTCGACCGACCGAATCCTAGGCGGCAAGCCCCTTTTCATGCCCCCGTGGAAACCCGGACTCGATTGGCGCACATTTCAATTTGTGCGACAGCGTCGCACTTTTCGCCGCAGTTCGGCGTAGACGCGACCCTGAGCCGAGTGACACTTACTTGGGCTAAAAAGCCCCTCATCCCGGCCTTCAGCCACTGTCCGGAATAGCCGCCGCTGGATCGCGCCTTGCGCCACCGCCCTGTTTTGCGCGTCACCTTCTTTGCGAAGACCGCGCCCTCGCGGAGGAAGGCACACCGTCCACGGCCCCACTTTGAGGCCGCGCTTGCGCGCGGCTGCCCTCGGGGCTACGCCGCCACGGGGCCTGATTTTCAACCTGCGTCAGCGGCACAA
>JAZKIF010000055.1:5568-15837 GCA_040385005.1 Pseudomonadota bacterium | reverse complement strand
GGAAGGCGTCAACGAGAAGATGGCGGAGTTCATCAACCCGGTCGCGTACCTCGGCGACCAGATGACGAAGTTCACGACCGAGATCGGCTTCAAGGGCTTCCAGAACCCCGACGAAGTCGGCGCCGCCGCGGTGGACTATCTGCGTGTCGCGGGCCACCTGGTGTTCGGCTACTTCTGGGCGCGCATGGCGCAGGTCGCGTTGCGTGAGATCGCTGCCGGCAACACCGATCCCTTCTATCAAGCCAAGCTGCAGACCGCGCGGTTCTATTTCGCCAAGCTGTTCCCGGAAACCGCGACGCTGATGCGCACCGCGCGAGCCGGCAGCAAGGTGTTGATGGACACGGACTTCGCGCTCGCATGACCGAAGGGACCAGAAACACCATGAGCCGATTCCAGGTGAAGAAAGTCGCCGTGCTCGGCGCGGGCGTGATGGGCGCGCAGATCGCGGCCCACCTCGTCAATGTGAAAGTGCCGGTCGTGCTGTTCGACCTTCCGGCCAGGGAGGGCCCGAAGAACGGCATCGTGACGAAAGCCGTCGAGGGATTGAAGAAACTCAAGCCGGCGCCTCTGGGTGTACCCGAAGAAACGGCGCTCATCGGCCAGGCGAACTACGAAGAGCACATGGAGCAGCTGCGCGACTGCGACCTCATCATCGAGGCCATCGCCGAGCGCATGGACTGGAAGCTCGACCTTTATAAAAAGATCGCGCCTTTCATCGCACCGCACGCGATCGTCGCGTCCAACACGTCGGGCCTGTCGATCACGAAGCTCTCCGAAGCGCTGCCCGAAGAGATCAAGCCGCGCTTTTGCGGCATCCACTTCTTCAACCCGCCGCGGTACATGTACCTGGTCGAGTTGATCAACACGCCGACGACCGATGCCCACATCCTCGATGACCTCGAAACCTTCGTGACGAGTGGCCTCGGAAAAGGCGTCGTCCGCGCGAAGGACACACCGAACTTCATCGCCAATCGCGTCGGTATCGCCGGCATGCTGGCGACGATGAAGGAGGTGGAGAAGTTCGGCCTGACTTACGACGTGGTCGATGACCTCACCGGCAAGAAACTCGGCCGCGCAAGTTCGGGCACGTTCCGCACCGCGGACGTGGTGGGCCTCGACACGATGGCGCATGTCATCAAGACGCTGCAGGACAACCTGAGCGTCGACACGGATCCGTTCTATGGAAGCTTCGGCACGCCTGAGGTTCTGAAGACGCTGCTGGAAATGGGCAACCTGGGCCAGAAGGCGAAAGCGGGGTTCTACAAGAAGGTCGGGCGCGACGTGCTGCGGTTCGATCTCGACAGCAAGGAGTACGTGCCGGGCGGCGAGAAGGCCGACGAGGTGTACGGCCGCATGCTGAAGAAGCCGGCCGCGCAACGCCTGAAACTATTGCGCGACTCCGAAGGACCGCAAGGCCAGTTTCTGTGGGCGATCCTGCGCAACAGCTTCCACTACGCGGCAGTGCATCTCGCATCGATCGCCGAGACCGCGCGCGACGTGGACTTCGCGATGCGGTGGGGCTTCGGCATGACCCAGGGTCCGTTCGAGTTGTGGCAGGAGGCCGGCTGGCTTCAGGTCGCACAGTGGATCCAGGAAGACATCGCCGCGGGCAAGACCTTGTCGAACGTGCCGCTTCCCGAGTGGGTGTTGAAGGGTCCGGTTGCTGAAGCGGGCGGCGTACACACGCCGGAGGGCTCGTGGAACCCGACGACGAAGAAGTTCGAATCCCGCCGCGTGCTGCCAGTGTATTCGCGGCAGATCTTTCCGGAAGCGATGCTGGGCAGCAACGCGCCTTCGTACACCACGGCGGGCAAGACGCTTCATGAGGACGATTCGATCCGCGTGTGGACGATGGACGACGAGGTCGTTATCGCCAGCATCAAGACGAAGATGCATGCGATCAGCCCCGAAGTTGCCGAGGGGCTGCAGTTGGCCGTCGACATGGCCGAGAAGGACTACCAGGGCCTTGTGGTCTGGTCCGGCGACGATCCGTTCTCGGTCGGTGCGGATTTGCAGGCGATGCTGCCGGCGTTCGTCGCCGTCGGCGTGAGTGCGATTGACGATGCCGAAGGATTCCTGCAGCAAACGATGCTCCGCATGCGCTACGCGAACGTGCCGGTGATCTCCGCGATCCGCGGCATGGCGCTGGGCGGCGGCTGCGAGGTGGCGGTGTATTCGAGCAAGCGCGTCGCGGCGATGGAGAGCTACATCGGCCTCGTGGAAGTCGGCGTCGGCCTCGTGCCGGGCGCGGGCGGACTCACGTACATCGCGCGCCGCGCGGCCGAGAATCGGGCGAAGTCGACGCACAACGATTTCCTCCCGTTCCTCACCGAAGGCTTCACGGCCGCCGCGATGGCGAAGGTGGGCACGAGCGCGATCGAATCGCGCCAGCTCGGGTACCTGCTGGAGGGCGACATCATCGTGCCGAACAAGGACGAGTTGCTGTTCGTGGCGATCAACGAGGCGAAGGCAATGTTCGCGAGCGGTTATCGCCCTCCGCTGAAGCGGCAGTTCCCGGTCGCGGGCCGCAGCGGCAAGGCGACGATCCAGGGGCAGCTCGTGAACATGCGCGACGGCGGGTTCATCAGCCAGCACGACTTCCACATCGCCTCGATGATCGCGAACGTGGTGACTGGCGGTGATGTGGACGCCGGAACGATGGTGACGGAGGAATACCTCATGACGCTGGAACGCCAGGCATTCTGCGCGCTGCTGACGCATCCGAAGACCCAGGAGCGGATCATGGGGATGCTGTCGACGGGGAAGCCGCTGAGGAACTGACCGGATGACCGAACACAGCGGCCCGGAAATTGGCTCCCTCTCCCGCTCGCGGGAGAGGGAGCAACCACCCAATACCTCGTTCGCGACAGCGAACGACTGACGAACCCAGGAGCCACTCCATGAAACAAATCCAGGAAGCCTATATCGTCGCCGCCACGCGCACGCCGATCGGACGCTCGCATCGCGGATTCTTCAAGAACATGCGGCCGGACGACCTGCTTGCGACGACGCTGCGCGCGGCGCTCGCGCAAGTCCCGGGACTCGACCCCGCCTCTATCGAAGACGTCATCTGCGGCTGCGCCATCCCCGAGGCGCAGCAAGGCCTCAACGTCGCGCGCATCGGCGCCGTGCTCGCGGGCCTGCCCAAGAGCGTGGGCGGCATCACCGTCAACCGCTTCTGTGCCTCGGGTCTGTCAGCGGTGCAGATGGCGGCGGACCGCATCCGTGTCGGTGAGGCCGACGTGATGATCGCGGCCGGTGTCGAAAGCATGAGCATGGTGCCGATGATGGGCAATTCGCCATCCCTTTCACCCACCATCTTCAGCAATCCCGATGACATTGAAAGCTACGGCATCGCGTACGGCATGGGCCTCACGGCCGAGAAGGTCGCGCAGCAGTGGAGGGTCAGCCGCGATGCGCAGGACGAATTCTCGTACCGCTCGCACATGAAGGCCGTGGCCGCGATGAAGGCGGGCGAGTTCACGAGCGAGATCACGCCGATCGAAGTGGCCGAGCGCAGCGTGGACCTCGAGTCCGCCGAAGTCGCGGTGGCAACGCGCACGGTGAACCTCGACGAAGGCGCGCGCCCCGACACCACCGTCGAAGGCCTCGCGAAACTCCGCACCGTGTTCGCGGCACGCGGCTCGGTCACGGCCGGCAACAGCTCGCAGACGTCCGACGGCGCGGGCGCGCTGATCCTCGCGAGCGAAGCTGCCGTCAAGCGTTTCGGCCTGCAGCCCCTGGCGCGTTTCGTCAGCTACGCGAGCCGCGGCGTCCCGCCACACATCATGGGCATCGGCCCGATCGAGGCGATCCCCGCGGCTCTGCGGTACGCGGGCCTCAAGCAGGACGACATCGACTGGATCGAACTGAACGAAGCGTTCGCGGCGCAATCGCTTGCCGTGATCAACACGCTCGGCCTGAACGCGGAGAAGGTCAACCCCATGGGCGGCGCCATCGCGCTCGGCCATCCGCTCGGCGCAACGGGCGCTATCCGGTCGGCGACAGTCGTCCACGCGTTGCGGCGCAAGAATCTGAAGTACGGCATGGTCACGATGTGCGTGGGCATGGGGCAGGGCGCCGCGGGGATTTTCGAGAGGGTCTGACCGTTTTGGTACGAGGACAGTGATGCACGCATTCGATCTCGCGGTAACGCTCGCGCCATCCGGCGAGGGAACATGGCAGGGCCACACCAGCCCGGCCTACGCGAACATGATCGGCCCGTTCGGCGGCATCACCGCCGCGCAGACGCTGGCCGCTGTCATGCAGCACCCCGCACGCCTGGGCGAGCCGGTCGCGTTCACCGTGAATTTCGCGGCGGCGCTCGCGGACGGCCCTTTCACCATCCTCGCGCGGCCGGCGCGAACCAACCGTTCGACACAGCACTGGATCGTCGAAGTCCGGCAAGGCGAAGCCACCGTGATCACCGCCACCGCGGTCACCGCGGTTCGCCGCGAGACGTGGGGCATCGAGGAAGTGCCTCTGCCCGAAGTGCCGCGTCCGGCCGATGTGCCCGCGCCGCAGCGACGTGGCAACGTCGAGTGGATCGACCGCTACGACATGCGCTTCATCGACGGCGGCTTTCCCACCACGTGGGATGGCTCGCAATCCCAACATAGCCGCACGCGACTGTGGGTGCGCGACCAGCCGCCGCGCCCGCTCGATTTCCTCTCCCTCACCGCCCTGTCGGACGTGTTCTTCCCACGCATCTGGCGCCGTCGCGCGACGTTGACGCCGATCGGCACCGTGACGATGACCGTCTACTTCCACGCCGGCAGCGCACACTTGAATCAGGCCGGCGACGGCTACCTGCTCGGGCAGGCGCAGGCCCAGGGATTTCGCAACGGCTACTTCGACCAGACGGCGCAGATGTGGAGCGAGGCAGGCGAGTTGCTCGTCACGACGCACCAGGTCGTCTATTACAAGGAGTGATGATGACCACGACGAACACGCCCGTTGCGCTCGTCATCGGCGCCGGTGACGCCACGGGCGGCGCGATCGCGCGACGCTTTGCGAAAGGCGGCTACACGGTCTGCGCCACTCGCCGCGCACTCGACAAGCTCCAGCCCCTCATCGACCGGATCAAGGCGGATGGCGGACACGCCCACGGCTTTGCCTCCGATGCGCGCAAGGAAGAGGAAGTCGTCGCGCTGGTCGAGCAGATCGAATCCACCATCGGCCCGATCGACGTAATGGTGTTCAACATCGGCGCGAATGTGCCGAGCAGCATCCTCGACGAGACCGCGCGCAAATACTTCAAGGTGTGGGAGATGGCGTGCTTCGGCGGGTTCCTCAACGCGCGGGAAGTGGCGAAGCGCATGGTGACGCGAGAAGGCGACGGCGGGCAGCGCACCATCCTCTTCACCGGCGCGACTGCATCGCTGCGCGGCTCCGCCAACTTCGCGGCCTTCGCCGGCGCGAAACACGCCTTGCGCGCGCTTGCGCAAAGCATGGCGCGCGAACTCGGGCCGCGCGGCATCCACGTCGCGCACACGATCATCGATGGCGCGATCGACACCGAATTCATCCGCGAGAATTTTCCCCAGCGCTATGCGTTGAAGGAGCAGGACGGCATCCTCAATCCCGACCACATCGCGGACGCGTACTGGATGCTGCACACGCAGCCACGCGATGCATGGACGCACGAGCTCGATCTCAGACCCTGGATGGAGAAGTTCTGATGGCCAAGACCCTGGAGTTCTATTTCGACGTCGGCAGTCCCGCCGCGTATCTCGCGTGGACGCAAATGCCGGGTCTCGCGCGGCAGACCGGCGCGAACATCGAGTACAAGCCCATGCTGCTCGGCGGTGTGTTCCAGGCGACGGCGAACAAGTCGCCAATGGAAGTGCACGCCAAGGGCCGCTACATGCAGGACGACCTGCAGCGGTTCGCGATGCGCTACGGCGTTCCGTACAACCACAACCCGCATTTCCCGATCAATACGCTGATGCTGATGCGCGCGGCGATCGGCGTGCAGATGCGCGAGCCGGCGAAGCTGATCGCCTACGGCGACGCGATCTTCCGCGCGATCTGGGTCGACGGCCGGAACATGAACGATGCCGCCACCGTCGGCGCCGTTTTGCAGGCGGGAGGCTTCGATCCACAGGCGTTGCTGGCCCTCGCCGCCGATCCGGAAGTGAAAGAACGCCTGAAGGCCGTCACGCAGGAAGCGGTGTCGCGCGGCGCGTTCGGCGCGCCCACATTCTTCGTCGATGGCCGCATGTATTGGGGCCAGGACCGTCTCGATTTCGTCAAGCAAGCACTGGAAGCCACATCATCATGACCACAGAAATCCTCACCCACGTCGAAGCCGGCGTGATGACCATCACCCTCAACCGCCTCGACCGCAAGAACTCCATCACGTCCGCGATGTACGGCACGATGGCCGACGCGCTTGCGACGGCGAAGTCCGACGCGGCCGTGCGTGTCGTCGTGATCCAGGGCCACGAGACGGTGTTCAGCGCGGGCAACGACATCGGGGACTTCCTGAACAAGCCGCCCGCCGGCATGGACTCGCCGGTCTTCCACTTCCTGCACGGCATCGCGACGTTCCCGAAGCCGCTGGTTGCCGCGGTGTGCGGCCCCGCGGTAGGCATCGGCACGACGATGCTGTTGCACTGCGACCTCGTGTACGCGGGCGATAACGCCGCCTTCTCGCTTCCCTTCGTCAATCTCGGCCTGTGCCCGGAAGCGGCTTCCAGCATCATGGTGCCGCAGATGTTCGGGTATCACCGCGCCGCCGAGGCATTGCTGCTGGGCGAGCCGTTCATGGCTGAAGCCGCTTTGGAAGTCGGCCTGGTGAACCGCGTCGTGCCGCCGATGGAAGCCAATGGCGTCGCGCAAGCCGCCGCCCGCAAGCTCGCGGCCAAACCGCAAAGCTCGCTCATCGAAACCAAGCGGTTGATGAAGCACGGGCAGCAGCAAATGGTGATGGCGCAGATGGCCGAAGAAGGCAAGAGCTTCGGCCGCATGCTCGGCGAGCCGGCGGCGAAGGAGGCGTTCGGCGCATTCATGGAGAAGCGCCGGCCGGATTTCTCGAAGGTTTGATCGAAACAACAGGAGCGAGACCATGTCGTTAAAAGGCAAAACCCTCTTCATCACCGGCGCCTCGCGGGGCATCGGCCTCGCGATCGGCAAGCGAGCCGCCGCTGACGGCGCGAACGTCGTCATCGCGGCGAAGACGACGGATCCCAATCCGAAACTCCCCGGCACGATCTACTCCGCGGCCGAAGAGATCGAAGCCGCCGGTGGCAAGGCGCTGCCGCTTGCCATCGACATCCGCGACGAAGACGCCGTGCTCGCCGGCGTCGCGCAGGCGGTCGCGAAGTTCGGCGGCATCGACATCCTCGTGAACAACGCCAGCGCGATCAGCATGACGGACACGGAGCACACGCCGATGAAGCGCTACGACCTCATGAACGGCGTCAATGCGCGCGGCACCTACCTGTGCACGCAGGCGTGCCTCGCGGAGCTGAAGCGCTCCGCGTCGGCGGGCCGCAACCCGCACGTGCTGAACATGTCGCCGCCGCTCTCCATGAAGCAGCACTGGTTCGCGGCGCACACGGCGTACACCATGGCGAAATACGGCATGAGCATGTGTACGCTCGGCCACTCCGGGGAGTTCCAGAAGCACGGCATCGCGGTGAACAGTCTGTGGCCGCGCACCGCCATCGCGACGGCGGCGCTGCAGATGATCCCCGGTGTGGATGTGAACATGTGCCGTACGCCGGAGATTCTTTCCGACGCTGCCTATTTCATCCTGACCAGCGCGAGCACGAACACCGGCAATTTCTTCATCGACGACGAAGTGCTGCGCGACAACGAGATGACCGATCTCGAGAAGTACTCGGTCAAGCCGGGCACGAAGAACTTCATCCCGGACTTCTTCATCGATTGACCTGATTCATCCTGGCCATGGCGGTTTCGCGAACGCCGTGGCGAGGAAGTCCACCAGCAGCCGCGTCTTCGGCGGCAGGTGCTTGCGGCTGGGGTAGATCGCGTAGATGCCCAGCTCGCCGGCGCTGTATTGCGGCAGCACCTCGACCAGCTTGCCTTGCGCGAGGTCACCTCCAATGAGGAACGTCGGCTGCAACACGATGCCCTGACCCGCGAGCGCGGCGGCGCGGCAGGTGTCCCCGTTGTTCGTTCGCATGCAGGGACGGGTGGCGACTGCGGTTGCGCCATCGGGCCCGTCGAACGTCCACTCGTCTCCGCCCGACCAGTAGGTGTACGCGATGACGTCATGACTTTTCAGGTCGTCCGGATGCTTCGGCTTGCCGCGTTTGCGCAGATAAGCGGGCGATGCACACGCCACTATGCGTGTCGATGCGAGTCGCCGGCTGATCAGCGTCGAGCTGGGCAGCGTCGCCACGCGCACGGCGAGATCGAAGCCTTCTTCCACCAGGTCCACCGTGCGATCGGAAAGCATCACGTCGAACGACACCTGCGGATGCCTCGCGCGAAACTGGCCCCACAGCGGCGCGAGGTGCAGGATGCCGAACGTCAATGGCGCGCTCACGCGCAGCAGGCCCACTGCGTCCGACTTGCGCGCCGTGATCTCCGACTCGGCCTCCTGCACGGCCGCGAGCAACTCCCGGCTGCGCGCGAGGAACACCTGGCCTTCCTCGGTGAGCGAAAGACGCCGGGTCGTGCGCTGCAACAGGCGCACGCCGAGGCGCGACTCGAGTTCGGAGACATGCCGCGAGACGGCGGCCTTCGACATGCCCAACTGGTCGGCGGCGGCGACGAAGCTGCCCGCATCCACCACCGTGGAAAACACTTTCATCTCGGCAAACCGGTCCATTGTTCCTCCATGCGGAACAGTCAATCCCGCCGGGCCGACTTTATCTTAAGGTGCGAAGCCAATACAGTGATGACATGCCGTTCACACGGCAGCATGAAAAAAGGAAACCGCCATGACCCGCCTGCCTTCGATCTTCGTCTCCCACGGTGCGCCCACTTTCGCGACCGAGCCCGGCCGTGCCGGCCCGCTCCTGCGCGAGACGGCGCAGGGCCTGCCGCGTCCGAAGGCCGTGCTCATCCTGTCGCCCCACTGGATCACGCGCGACGTCGAAGTGAGCACCGCCGCCGCGCCGGAAACCATCCATGACTTCGGCGGTTTCCCGGACGAGCTGTACCAGATCCAATATCCCGCACCCGGCAGCCCGGAAGTCGCGGCTCGCGCCCTCGAATTGCTGCAAGCCGCGGGCTGGAAGGCGCGTGCCAACCCTGGCCGCGGCCTGGACCACGGTGCGTGGGTTCCCGTTCGACACATGTACCCCGATGCCGACGTGCCCGTGGTGCAGGTGTCGATGCCGCACACGCTCGACGGCGAGTCCGCCCTGGCGCTCGGCCGCGCGCTCGCGCCGCTGGCGGATGAGGGCGTGCTGATCGTCGGCTCCGGCAGCCTCACGCACAACCTGTACGAGTTCCGCGGCGGCACGGCGACCGAAGCCGCGCCGTATGCCGTCGAGTTCGTGGACTGGGCGCGCAAGGCCGTGCGCGAGCCGGACGGTTCTTCGCTCGCCCACTATCTGGAAGCGGCGCCCCACGCAAAACGCGCGCATCCGACGCCGGACCACTACTTGCCCTTGCCGTTCGCATTCGGCGCGGCGCCTTCCAAGGCCGATGTGAAAGTGCTCGACGGCGGCATCCTCTACGGCATGCTGGCCATGGAGTCCTATGTGTTCAACGGCGGTGAAGGAGGCGCCGCATGACCGCGACCAACGGCGGGTCCGTGATCGTTCAAGAGCCGCAAGGAAAAGCTTCGCGGCTCTTCCTGCTCTTTCACGGCGTGGGCTCGGATGCACCGAACCTCGCGCCGCTGGGACGCGTACTCGCGCAGGTGTTTCCGCAAGCCGCGGTCGTGAGCGTCGCGGCCCCGCACGTGTCGGACTTCGGCACGGGCCGCCAATGGTTTTCCGTGAGCGGCGTGACCGAGGAGAACCGCGCGGCGCGTGTGGAAGCGGCGATGCCGGCGTTCGTCGCCGCTGTCGGCGAGTGGCAGCGGAAATACAACGTCGCGCCCGAAGCCACGGCGCTCGTGGGCTTCTCGCAAGGCTCGATCATGGCGCTGGAATCCGCGCGCCTGGGCAAGGCGCTGGCCGGCCGCATCGTGGCCTTCGCGGGGCGCTTCGCGGTGTTCCTCAATGCCGATGACATGAGCGAGCTGGGCGTGAGCGAAGGGCAGGCGGTGACTCTGGCTTCCGATACCGGTCGCATGCCGGCGGTGGCGACGATGTTCGACCTGCCGCGTGGCAGCGCCATGGC
>JAZKIF010000055.1:0-5558 GCA_040385005.1 Pseudomonadota bacterium | reverse complement strand
CGGGGCGCTTCGCGGTGTTGCCGGATCACGCACCCGAGCACGCGACGCTGCACCTGATCCACGGCAAGAGCGACGCGGTGATCCCTTACGCGCAGACCGTGATGGCCGCCGAGCGCCTGGTGAAGCTGGGCGCGGACGTCACCGCCGATGTGATCCCCTTCGCGGCCCACGAGATCACGCCGGAGATGCAGCAGGTGATGATCGACCGGCTCACGGCTGGTGCGGCGTGAAGTTCCGCTTCAGTCCCTGCCAGCACCGGTAGTAGTCGTCCTGCAGCGGCGCCGACTCCAGCGCGAAGCGCGTGGGTTTGAGCACGCAGCGCGTCTCGAACATGAATGCCATCGTGTCCGCGATGACGTGGGCCGGCGCCAGCTCACCGGTGCTCGCTTTCTCGAAGGTCTGCGCATCCGGCCCATGCCCGCTCATGCAGTTGTGCAGGCTCGCGCCGCCGGGCGCGAAGCCCTCCGCCTTCGCGTCGTACACGCCGTGGATCAGCCCCATGAACTCGCTCGCGACGTTGCGATGAAACCAGGGCGGACGGAAGGTGTCCTGCGCCACCAGGATGCGCGGCGGGAACACGACGAAGTCGATCGTGTCCACGCCCGGCGTGTCCGACACGGCTTGCAGCACGAGGAAGATCGAGGGGTCCGGATGGTCGTAGCTGATCGAGCCGATGGCGTTGAAGCGTCGCAGGTCGTACTTGCAGGGCGCGTGGTTGCCGTGCCAGGCGACAACATCGAACGGACTGTGGTGCATACGCGCCGTCCACAGATTGCCCATGAACTTGCCGATCAGCTCCCACTCCTCTTCCTTGTCCTCATAGGCTGCAACGGGCGTTTCGAAGTCGCGCGGATTCGCGAGGCCATTGGAGCCGATAGGCCCGAGGTCCGGCAGGCGAAAGGGCGAGCCGAAGTTCTCGCACACATAGCCGCGCCCCTCGCCGTCGGGCAGCTCCACGCGAAAGCGCACGCCGCGCGGGATGAGGACGATCTCCTGCGGCTGCGCGTCGATGATGCCGAGCTCGGTGACGAATCGATGGCGGCCCAGCTGGGGGACGATCAGCAGTTCGCCATCGGCGTTGTAGAAAGCGCGCTTGTCCATCGAGCGGTTGGCGGTATAGAGATGCACGCCGCAGCCCGATTGCGAATCCGGATGTCCGTTGCCCGCCATGGTGACGAGGCCGTCGATGAAATCCTTGCCGGCGACCGGCGCGGGCAAGGGACTCCATCGCAGTTGGTTCGGCGTTGCGGGCGCCTGGTTGAAGTCGCTCGTGATGCGTTCGTTGGCAAGCGGCTGGAACGGCTCGTGCATCGCCGCAGGCCGGATGCGGTAGAGCCATGAGCGGCGGTTGTGCGCGCGCGGCGCCGTGAATGCAGTGCCCGACAGTTGTTCGGCGTACAGGCCGTAAGGGCAGCGTTGCGGCGAGTTGCGGCCTTTCGGCAGGGCGCCGGGCAGCGCTTCGGTGGCGAATTCGTTGGCGAAGCCGGTTTGGTAGGCAAGTGTTTCCATGAGTGATGACTCTACGCCCGAAGTTAGACTGGCGGCTTCGAAAGCCAGGAGCCGCGATGCCCTACATGCTGTTGATCCACGAGCCGACCGGCCAACGCCAGACACGCACCCAACCCGAAGGCGAAGCTGTCTTCGCGCGCATGCTGCGTTTCGCCGACGACCTCAAGGCGCGCGGTGTCCTGCGCGGCGTGGAATCGCTGAGCACGCCGGCCGAAGGCGCGGCACGCGTTCAGGTGCGCAGCGGCAAGGCCCATGTGCTGGACGGGCCTTTCGCGGAAGCGAAGGAAATGGTTGGCGGCTTCTTCCTGGTGGACGTGCCGACGCGCGAGGAAGCCGTCGCCATCGCGCGCGAGTGCCCGGCCGCCGAATGGGCCACGATCGAGGTGCGCGCGACCGGGCCCTGCTATACGTAAACCCATACGTATTCGATCCGCGTCGATTCGTGGGCGTCTCCTTCGTCGTGTGATCAGAGGCGCGCATTTTCATGGCGCCTTCCTCGACTCAACCCGACAGGAGTACACCATGAAGTTCATGATCGTCGTCAAGGCGACCGCCGATTCCGAGGCCGGCCGCTTCCCGCCCAACGCCGAATCCCTGTTCCAGGCCATGGCCTCGTACCACGAGGAACTCGCGAAAGCCGGCGTGCTGCTCGACGCATCCGGCCTCCAACCCTCCAGCAAGGGTTGGCGCGTGCGCTACGAAGGCGGCAACCGCAAGGTGGTCGACGGCCCGTTCACCGAAAGCAAGGAACTCATCGCGGGCTACACCTTGATCCAGGTGCGCAGCCGCGCCGAGGCGCTGGAGTGGTCGCGGCGCTTTCCGAACCCGGTGGGCGAGAGCCAGCCCGCCGAGATCGAAGTTCGGCAGATCTACGAGATGGAAGACTTCGAGCAACTGACGACGCCCGAGACGCGCGAGCGGTTCAAGCAGATCGGCATGGAATGAGGAGCACCGACATGGCACGCCAGATTTTCGTCAACCTGCCGATCAAGGACATGCAACGCTCGCAAGCGTTCTTCAAGTCGCTCGGCTTCTCGTTCAACCCGCAGTTCACGAACGACCAGGGCGCCTGCATGGTCATCACCGAGAACCACAACTACGTGATGCTGTTGGTCGAGCCGTTCTTCCAGGGCTTCACGAAAAAGCCGATCGCGGATGCGACGAAGACGACCGAGGTGCTGATCTGCCTCTCGTGCGAGAGCCGCGCGGAAGTCGACGATCTCGTGAAGAAGGCCCTCGCCGCCGGCGGCACTTCGCCGAACCCGCCGCAGGATCATGGATTCATGTACGGGCACGGGTTCACGGACCTGGACGGGCATGTGTGGGAGCTGATGTACATGGATCCCGGCGCGGTGCCGCCGCAGGCGTGAACATTACGCCGACGTCCGCGCATGCACTCCGCCACCCACCAGGCCATAGCCGCCGTCTGGCGCATCGAGTCCGCGAAGATCGTCGCCGGGGTCGCGCGCATGGTGCGCGATGTGGGCCTGGCCGAAGAGCTCGCGCAGGATGCGCTGGTCGCGGCGCTCGAGCATTGGCCGAAGGAGGGCGTCCCCGACAACGCTGGCGCGTGGCTGATGCGCACGGCGAAGAACAAGGCACTCGACCGCTTGCGGCGCAACAAGTCGCTGGATAACAAGCTGGAGCAGATCGGCCATGACCTCGAAGCGCAGGAGGCGTTGATCGTGCCGGATTTCGTGGACGCCCTGGACGACGCGCGCAATGACGAAATCGGCGACGATCTCCTGCGCCTGATCTTCACCGCGTGCCATCCGGTGCTGTCCACCGAAGCACGCGTGGCGCTGACGCTCAAGCTGCTGGGAGGACTCACGACGCACGAGATCGCGCGGGCGTATCTGGTGCCCGAGCCGACGATCGCGCAGCGCATCGTTCGCGCCAAGCGCACGCTTGGCGAAGCGAAGGTGCCGTTCGAACTTCCGCGCGGCGAGGAATTGGGGGAGCGCCTCGCGGCGGTGCTTCAAGTGGTGTATCTCGTCTTCAACGAGGGCTACACCGCGACGGCCGGCGAGGACTGGATGCGGCCCGCGCTGTGCGATGAAGCGCTGCGCCTGGGCCGCATGCTCGCCGAGCTGGCGCCCGATCAAGCCGAAGTGCATGGGCTCGTTGCGCTGATGGAATTGCAGGCTTCGCGCGCGAAGGCGCGGGTCGATGCCAGGGGCGCGCCGGTATTGCTGATGGACCAGGACCGCGCGCGCTGGGATCGTCTGCTGATACGCCGCGGCCTCGTTGCGCTGGAGCGCGCGGAAAAACTTGGTGGCGCACTCGGACCCTACGCGCTGCAAGCGGCAATCGCGGCGTGCCATGCGCGCGCCCGCATCGCGCACGACACGGACTGGAAACGCATCGCGGCGATCTACGACGCGCTCGCGCAGGTCTCGCCGTCGCCGGTGGTGGAGCTCAACCGAGCCGTCGCAGTCGGCATGGCATTCGGTCCTGCGGCGGGGCTGGAGATCATCGACGGATTGCGCAACGACAAGTCTCTGGCCAACTACCAGTGGCTGCCGAGCGTGCGGGGCGACCTCCTCGCAAAGCTCGGGCGCAACGATGAGGCGCGCGAGGAATTCAAGCGGGCGGCCGAACTGGCCGGCAACGCAAGGGAGCGCGAGTTGATGCTGGCGCGCGCGCGGTCACTTTAAGCTGCCCATCCGTCGGAAAGCGCCGACAGCCGCGCGGCGCGATCTCCCACGCTGGCTCAGCAGCAACTTCGCTTAGCCTGCAAGGGCCCATCGCATCCCTTGCGATGCCAGGAGACAACTGATGACCCACAAGACGCTGCGCCAGCGCTTCGCGCCCACTTTCCTTGCCACCCTTATCGCCATCGGCGGCGTCGCGCTGGCCGATCCGCCGTCGCGCGTCGCGCGTCTCGCCTACGTCAGCGGCTCCAGCAGCTTCTCGCCAGGCGGCGAGCGCGACTGGGTTCGCGCCGTCGTGAATCGGCCCATGGTCACGGGCGACCGCCTCTGGGTCGAGAACGGCGCACGTGCCGAACTGCAACTCGGCGCTGCGGCGATCCGCATCGGCGGCGCGACCAGCCTCACGATTCTCAACCTCGACGATCGCACCGCTCAAGTCCAGCTGTCGCAAGGCTCGCTCAGCGTGCGCGTGCGCAAGCTCGACCGCAACCAGGTCGTGGAGATCGACACGCCGAACCTCGCTTATTCGATCAAGGCGCCCGGCACCTACCGGGTCGTGGTTGACGCCGACGGCCGCTCGACGCTGGTGTCCGTGCGCGGTGGCCTCGCGAACGTCTACGGCCCCGGCCGCGCGTTTCTCGTCAAGGACAAGCAAACCTTCCGCTTCTACGGCAACGACCTGCGAGAGTACGAGACGTACGCCACCTGGCGGGCCGACGATCTCGACCGCTTCGCCGCCGAGCGCGACCGTCGCTGGGATGCTTCGCCCTCGCGCAAATTCGTCTCCGCCGAGCTGATCGGCTACGACGACCTCGACCAGAACGGCACCTGGCGCAAGGTCCCCAACTACGGCAACGTTTGGGTGCCCTCGCGTGTCTCGCGCGACTGGGCGCCGTACCGCGATGGCCACTGGGCGTGGGTCGAGCCCTGGGGCTGGACGTGGGTGGACGATGCGCAATGGGGCTTCGCGCCCACGCACTACGGCCGCTGGGCGCGCATGGACTTCGGCTGGGCCTGGGTGCCCGGCCCGGCGACGGTGCGGCCGGTGTACGCGCCGGCGCTCGTCGCCTTCGTCGGCGGCGACGGGCCGCGTAGTGGCGGTGGCGGCCAGGCCGTCGGCTGGTTCCCGCTCGCGCCGCGCGAGGTGTACCGCCCCTCGTACACCACGAGCCGCGAATACTTCGCGAACGTCAACACCAGCAACACCGTCATCCCCAATCGCACGGTGATCGTCAACCAGTACAACAGCCCGCCACCGGCGAATGTCACTTACGTCAACCAGGCCGTGCCCGGCGCGGTGATCGCGATGCTCGCGGCCGCGTTCGCGCAATCGCGCCCGGTGGAGCGCGAGCGTGTGCAGGTCACGCGCGAGACGTTCTCCGCCGGCCCGCCGCG
>JAZKIF010000054.1:146822-175123 GCA_040385005.1 Pseudomonadota bacterium | reverse complement strand
GGCCGATGGCTGGGGGTGGGTCGGGCGCAGGTGCATTCGCGGTCGTACGAGACATCGGGTGCCAGCAGCAATCTTGACGACGCGAACCATGCAAGTCCCGGTCCCCGCCCGCGCGGTCTCCGGAGAACGACCCACCCCCAGTCAGCGGCCGACCGCCCCCCAGTTGGCGTGCGCAGACGACTGGACAGTCTGATAAATCATTGAAGAAAACATGAGAGACACCATGACAAACCTGCTCAACCGAACCGCCCGCATCTCCCTCCTGTGCCTGACACTGACGCTGTCGGCGCTTGCCCACGCGGCTTTCCCCGACAGGACCATCCGCATCGTCGCGCCTGCGCCGCCCGGAGGTGGGATCGATATCCTGTCGCGAACCCTGGCGGAGCGTCTCTCCGCTGAACTCGGCGTCACCGTCATCGTTGAAAACAAGGCGGGCGCGGGCGGCACCATCGGCGCGGAATACGTGGCGAGGCAGCCCGCCGACGGCTACACCATCCTCATGGGCGGCGGCTTCATCGTCGTCAATCCGCACCTCAACCCGAAGATCGGCTACAACGCGAAAGAAGACTTCGCGCCGTTGTCGCTCATGGGCCGCGTGCCGATGATCCTGGTCGCGAATCCGAGCTTTCCCCCCAGCACGGTGACCGAGCTCATCGCCTACGCGAAGTCGCAGCCGGGCGGCCTGAAGTACGCGCATGGCGGCGTGGGGGCGAGCAGCCATCTCGCGGGCGAGTTGTTCCGCATCTCGACCCAGGCGGAGGTGATCCCGGTCGCCTACAAAGGCAACGCACCCGCGCTCGCCGACGTGCTGGCGGGACACGTGCCGGTGATCTGGGACACGATCAACACGGCGTCCCCGATGGTCCGCGCCGGCAAGCTCAAGGTCATGGGCATCACGAGTGCGCAGCGGGCGCCATCGATGCCGCAAGTGCCGACGATGATGGAATCCGGCTTGCCGAATTTCGAGATCAGCGCCTGGTACATGCTGATGGCGCCGAAGAAGACGCCCGTCGACGTGCAGCAAAAGCTGAGCGCCGCGATCGCGAAGTCCATCAACAGTCCTTCGGTGCTGAAGATCCTGGGCGAGCAAGGCGTGCAGATCGCGAGCGGCACGCGCGAGCAGGCGGAAGCCTTCTTCAACCAGCAATCGGACTACTGGGGCGATGTGATCCGCAAGGCCGGCATCAAGGCCGAGTGACCGCACTTTCGCGCAGCCCTTCGATGCAAATTCAAGCCACCGCCGAGCACGCCGCCTTCCGCGAGGAAGTGCGAGCCTTCATCCGGGACCGGCTGCCCGACGACATCCGCGACTACATGCGCCGCGGCCATCACCCACGCCCGGCGGACATGGTGCGCTGGCAGCGCATCCTGAACGAGCGTGGTTGGGCCGCGCCGCACTGGCCGCACGCCTACGGCGGCGCGGGCCTCGGCACCTTCGAGCGGCTGATCCTGCTCGACGAGATCCAGCGGGCGCCCGCACCGGTGCCCCTGGGCTTCAACGTGAGCATGCTCGGCACCGTGCTTCTGCGTTACGGCACGGAAGAACAGAAGCGCTTCTTCCTGCCGAAACTCGCCAACCTCGACCTGTGGTTCTGCCAGGGTTTCTCGGAGCCGGGTGCGGGGTCGGACCTCGCGTCGCTGCGCACGCGTGCGACCCGCGAGGGCGACCACTACATCGTCGACGGCCAGAAGATATGGACATCCGGCGCGCACCTCGCGGACTGGATGTTCGCGCTGGTGCGCACCGGGCAGGGCGAGAAGAAGCAGGACGGCATCACGTTCCTGCTGATCGACATGAAGAGCCCCGGCGTGACCGTGAGGCCGATCACCTCGATCGACGGCGAGCACCATCTCAACGAAGTCTTCTTCGATGCGGTGAAGGTGCCGGTGGCCAACCTCGTCGGCGAAGAAGGGCGCGGCTGGGACTGCGCGAAATACCTGCTCGTGGCCGAGCGCACTAGCGGGGCCAGCGTGGGCAACTGCTGGGAGCGGCTCGGTTATGCGCGCCACCTCGCCGAAAGCACCACGCGCGGCGGCAAGCGCCTGATCGACGATCCGGTCCTCGCCGCCGAACTGGCCTTGCTGGGTGCGGAAGTCCGCGCGCATGAACTGACCAATGCGCGCTTCCTGCTCGATGCGGACATCGCGCGAACCAACCCGGCTTTCGCGTCGGTGCTCAAGCTCAAGGGCACCGAGTTGATCCAGACCATCACCACCCTGGTGGCACGGCTCGCCGGCCCCGCCGGACTCGAGCACCGCGCAAGCACCGGCGAGCACGCGCTGCATCCGCTCGCGGCTGCGGTGCCGCGCTACTTCCTCTACCGCGCCCACTCGATCTACGCTGGATCGAGCGAAGTCCAGAAGGACATCCTGGCCAGGACCTTGATGGGTTGATGCATGAATTTCAATTTGAGCGAAGAGCAGCAACTTCTGTCGGACAGCCTCCAGCGCTTGCTGCAGGACCACTACGCGTTCAACAAGCGCAAGGCGATCGTGGACAGCGAGACGGGCAGCAGCCCGCGGGCATGGGCCCAACTCGCGCGCATGGGCGTGACCGGGCTGGGTATTCCGGAAGCCTTCGGCGGCCTGGGCGGCGGCAACGCCGAGCGGCTGGTGGTGATGCAATGCTTCGGCCGCTTCCTCGTGCAGGAGCCCTACCTCGCCTCGGTCGTGCTGGGTGCGACCGCCGTGCGCGAGGCCGGCAGCGATGCGCAGAAGCGGGTCGTGCTGCCCGGTGTGGCCAACGGCGAGGTCAAGCTCGCGTGGGCGCATGACGAAGACGCGGCGGGACATGACGCGTTGTGGGTCGAAGTCCGCGCAAGCCGCGACGAGGGCGGCGGTCGGGGCTGGCGGTTGGATGGTGTGAAAAATCCCGTGCTGCATGCGCACAGCGCCGATCGCATCGTCGTCACGGCCCGCATTTCGGGCGAGCCCGGCGACGACGCCGGACTCGCGCTCTTCATCGTCGATCCGAAGGCTGTGGGTGTCTCGCTGCGCCGCAATCGGCTTATCGACGACACGCCCGCCGCCGAGCTGAGCCTCGCGGGCGCGCCCGCCGAGCCGCTGGGCGATACAGCCGACGGCACGCGCGCGTTGGCTGCCATCCGCACCACGCAGGCCGACGGCACCGCCGCCGCCTGCGCCGACATGGTGGGCGCCATGGAGTCGGCCTTCGAGCTGACCCGCGACTACCTCAAGACGCGCAAGCAGTTCGGCAAGCTGATCGGCGAATACCAGGCGCTGCGCCACCGGCTCGCGGACATGAGCGTGGCGCTGGAAGTCTCGCGCAGCATGGCCATCGCCGCCGCCGTCGCGGCGGACGATCCCACCGGCGCGGACAGCACGACCGATCTGCCCCGGGCCAAGCTGGTCATCGGGCGCCACGCGCGCATGCTGTGCGAGGCCGCGATCCAGTCGCATGGCGGCATCGGCATGACGTTGGAATACGCGGTCGGCAACAGCCTGCGCCGCGTGCATGTGCTCGACCAGCTGTTCGGCGACAGCCATGTGCAGGCCGCGCGCCTGGCCGCCATGCAGGCCTGAAGAGGAAGACTCCCGGCGACAGTCCGCATTCCGGACCTTCCGGCCCCGAAATTGACGACGCGCGCGACGCGCCCAACAATCACCATCACCCGAGCGCCGTGCATGCGGACATTTGGAGACAACGTGAAGAGCTCATCCAGGAAGAAATGGAAATAACATGGACCTGCAACTCAAGAACAAATTCGCCGTCGTCGGCGGCGCGAGCCAGGGCCTGGGCTACGCGATCGCCGAGAGGCTCGCCCAGGAAGGCGCGGCCGTCGCCATGGTCGCGCGGCATCTCGAACCGCTGCAGGAGGCCTGCGCCACCATTCGCGAGAAGACCGGCGCGGTCACCGTCGCCATCCAGGCCGACATCCGCAAGGCCGACGATTGCGCGCGCATCCTCGCCGAATCGGTCGCCGCGTTCGGCCGCATCGACATCCTCGTGAACAACGACGGCGCGCCGCCGCTCGGCGAGCTCGAAGAGTTCGACGACGTCGCGTGGGACAAGGCGGTGCAGCAGAACCTGATGAGCGTCGTGCGCCTGTCGCGCGGCGCGGTGCCTTACATGAAGCAGGCGGGCATGGGCCGCATCATCAACGTCACCGCGCTGACGGTGCTGCAGCCGCTTCCGAGGTTCGGCCTGTCCGCCTCGACGTGGGCCGGCGTGCTCGCCTATGCCAAGACCTTGTCGCTGGAGACAGGCCGGCACGGTGTGACCGTCAACTCGATTTGCCCGGGGCGTTTCGCCACAGGCCGGGTGGCGCGCTCGCTCGCCGGCGGCGGCGCCGCGGCGAAGCTCACGCCGGAGCAGATGACGGAGTTGTCCAAGGACTTTCCGATACCGCGCCTGGGAGATCCTCCCGAACTGGCGGCGCTCGTCGCGTTCCTCTGCTCCCCCTGGGCCGGGTACATCACCGGGCATGTGTTCCATGTGGACGGCGGCCGCCGCGCCAGCCTGATCTGAGCGAAGAAAGTTTTTGATGGACACCAACGTTCAGGTTCCCTGGTATTCGCGTTCGCTGGATTTCGCGAAACTCGCGCGCGACTATCCGCCGCCGCCGGATTACTTCAACACCCACTTCAGGATGCCGCGCGCCGAGATGCGTGCCTTGCAGGAGGAGCGCTTCAAGTCCACCATGCAGCGGGCCTGGGAAATCCCGTTCTACCAGCGGCATTGGAAGGAAGCGGGCCTGGAGCCCGGCGATATCCGCGGACTCGACGACATCCGCAAGATCCCGACGTACGACGTGCACGACATCCGCAAGAGCATCGAGCGCAACCCGCCGTTCGGCGACTTCATGGGCATCTCGCCCGCCGACGGGCATCGGCTGCCCATGGTGCTGCAAACCAGCGGCGGCACGACGGGTCTTCCGCGGCCCATGCTCTATTCCCCGCAGGACCGCGAAACCATGGCGATCCTCGGGGCGCGCCGCATGTTCCTGCACGGCATCCGTCCCGGCGACCTGGTGCTGCTCACGTATTCGTTCAACCTCAGCAATGGCGGCTTCGGTCCGCGCGAGCAGCTGTGGGGCTACACCGGCGCGATTCCGGTGACCACCGGCAGCGGAAGCGGAACGCCGACACGCCGGCAAGTGGAAATCATCCAGGCCTGGAAGATCAACGTGATCCTCGGGTTCGCGCCTTACCTGCGGCACATGGGCGTGATCGCGCGCGACGAAATGGGGATCGATCCGAAGACCCTGGGCGTGCGCCTGATCGGGACGCACGGAACACCCGAGGAGCGCGCGCACGTGGAGGAACTCTGGGGCGCGCCCACGTTCGACGCCTACGGCGCGCACGACAGCGGCATGATGGCGGCCGAGTGCGAAGCCCACGACGGCCTGCACGTGAGCGACGATGCCTTCTGGATGGAGATCCTCGATCCCGAAACCGGCGAGGCCCGTGAAGAGGGAACACCTGGCGCGTTGCATGTGACCACGCTGTACAAGTACGGCGCGCCGCAGGTCCGCTTCAACACCAATGACATCACCCGCAACCTGCCGTGGGCGCCGTGCACGTGCGGCGGCATGACAACGAAGCTGGACCGCCCGCTCGGCCGCGCGGACAACATGATCAAGCTGCGCGGCGTGAACGTGTTTCCGGAAGCCGTGGGCGCGACCATCGCGCAGGATGCGCGCAGCAACGGCGAGTTCTTCTGCGTCGTCGACCGCGACGCCGAAACGGGCCGCGACACGATGGAAGCGTGGGTGGAGATGGAGCCCGGGCAGGACCACGCGGCGGTGACAGCCGACCTGGAGCAACGCCTGAAGGAATCCGTGGGCGTTCGCATCCGCGTGGTGCCCAAGGAGAAAGGGGAGCTCGATCCTTTCACCGGGACCTCGCGGAATTCGAAGATCAAGCGGCTTCTGGACCGGCGCCCGAAGACGTGACGCGGTGACTTGCCGGATGCAGACATTCAGCCAATCAACACCAACGGAGACGCCATGACGAACTTCTTCAAGAACGCGGCGCGCATCGCGCTCCTGGGCCTTGCTTTCTCCCAGGCCAGCCTGGCCCAGGCGCAATTCCCCGACAAGCCGATCCGCATCGTCGCCCCCGCTCCACCGGGCGGCGGCATCGACATCCTCTCGCGCACCATCGGGCAGCGCATGGGAACGGAACTCGGCACGACGGTGATCGTCGACAACCGGGGCGGCGCGGGCGGCACCATCGGCATCGAATACGCGGCCAAGCAACCCGCCGACGGCTACACCCTCCTCATGGGGTTTTCGGGGATGACCGTCAATCCGCACCTGAACCCGAAGATTCCGTACAACACGCGAGAGGACTTCGCGGCGTTGTCGCTCGTCGGCCGGATCCCGATGATCCTCGTGGCCAATCCGAACTTCGCACCCAACACGGTGCCGGAACTCGTCGCCTATGCGAAGTCGCAACCCGGCGGGCTGAAGTACGCGCACGGCGGCACCGGGGCGAGCAGCCATCTGTCCGGCGAGTTGTTCCGCATCTCGGCGCAGGTGGACGTGATCCCAATCGCCTACAAAGGCAATGCGCCCGCGCTCGCCGATGTGATCGCCGGGCACGTGCCGGTGATGTGGGACACGATCAACACCGCCTACCCGATGGTTCGCGCCGGCAAGCTCAAGGCGATCGCCGTCACGACCGCGCAGCGGCTGCCGTCGATGCCGCAGGTCCCCACCATGATCGAAGGCGGGCTGCCCAATTTCGAAGTGAGCGCCTGGTACATGTTCATGGCGCCCAAAAAGACGCCGGTGGACGTGCAGGAGAAGCTGAACGCCGCGATCGTCAAGGCCCTGAAGGACCCGGGCGTCGCGAAGCTTCTCGATGACCAGGGTGTGCAGGTCATCGGCGATACGCGCGAACATGCAACCGCCTACGTGAATTCGCAGTTCGACTACTGGGGCTCGCTGATCCGCAAGGCCGGCATCAAGGGAGACTGAGATGCGGCGGATCGTGCTGCCCAGGTATGCGCAGTCGCAGCGCGACGCCGTGGACCACGTGCTCGAACTTCAGGCGATGGAGCCGCCGCTGGCGTCGTCGCTGAAGGCGAACGACGTGCTGGTGCGGATCAGGAGCGCCGCGGTCGCGTTCGCCGACCTGCACATGCTGAGTGGCCAGCACCGCTACGTGCCGCCGCTCGGTGGCACGCCGGGCCTCAGCTACGCCGGCATCGTCGAAGCCGTCGGCTCGGAAGTGGATGCGTCCCGGCTGCGCGTCGGCGACGCCGTGCTGAGCGATTTCTTCCTGACCGGGCCGCGAACCCGCGGCGACTATCGCGCGAACGGCGGATGGGCTTCGTTTGCCGTCGCGCCCGAGAACGGCTTGCATCGCATGTCCGCGAATCTCTCGTTCGACCAGGCGACGCACCTGCTGGTGAACTACGAGACCGCGTACTACGCCCTGGTCACGCGTGGACAACTGAAGGCCGGCGAAACCGTGTTGATCAACGGCGCCTCGGGCGGAACCGGCATGGCGGCGATCCAGCTGGCGAAGATCCTCGGCGCGACCGTGATCGCCACGGGGCGCTCCGATGCGAAGCGCGAGCAGGTCTTGTCGTACGGCGCGGATCATTTCATCGCGACATCGCACGCCGATGGATCGGTCGCTCGTTTCCGCGATGAAGTGCGGGCGCTCACCGGCGCTGAAGGCGCGCATCTCGTCTACGACACGGTGGGCGGCGCCGTGTCGCTGGAGTCGCTGAACTCGTTGCGCTTCGCCGGCCGCCACGTGTTCGTGGGCTGGATCTCGGACAACGACAGCGAAGGGGACCAGGCGCCCCGCAACGCCGACCAGCTCCCCACCAAAATCATCCAGCTGAGGGGGCTCTTCGTGATGGGTTCTCCCACGCTCGAGCATGCCGAACGCGAGCCCGCGATCCGCGCCGAGCGGCTCGACAAGATCTTCGGCTGGGTTGACGCGGGACGCATCGCTCCTTTCGTCTCCCATGCCTTCCCGCTCGATGAATTCCGCGAGGCCATGCGCGCGAAGCTGGGCGGCAGCGTGGTTGGCGGCTGCGTGCTGAACCCCTGACGGCGGTCCCCGATACCGAATCTTCTTCTATAAACCCAACGCACATGACTTCCCATCCACGCATCTTCGACATCCACTCCCATTGGGGCACCGAACGCGGTTATCCGCTGCGGGATGCGCAATCGCTCGCATTGCAAAGGAACAGTTTCTCCTCGGACGCGAAGTTCGTGACCGAGCAGGAGATGACGGACACGTTCCGCCGCAACAACGTCAAGACCATCCTGGATCTCGGCTTCACCAAGAGCATGTCCATCGAGGAGGCGAAGCCGTTCAACGACTACGTGATCGAAACGCAGCGAGCCCACTCGGACGTGATCTTCGGCAACTGGATCCAGATCGATCCGCGCACCGGCGCCGAGGGCGCGCGCGAACTGCGCAGGTGCATGGAGGCGAGCAGCGGCTTCATCAGTTATTGCATCTCCGCGTCCGGCATGGGCTTCACCGCCGACGACCCGATCTACACGCCTTTCCTGGACGTCTGCGTCGAAGCCGGTCGCCCGGCGCTCGTGTTGGTGGGAAACACGGCTGCCGGCGCGGGCAAGCGCGGGGGCGGCGGGTTGAAGCTGGACCTGTGCCATCCGCGGCACCTGGACTCGCTCGCCGCGGACCGGCCCGAGCTGGACATCATCGCCGGCAGGCCGGCATGGCCGTGGCAGGAAGAGATGATCGCGATCCTGCTGCACAAGGCCAACGTGTCGGCCGAACTTCATGGATGGTCGCCGAAGTATTTCAGCGACTCGCTCAAGCGCGAGATCCCGAAGCGCCTGAAAAACCGCGTGATGTTCGGCGCGGACTATCCGCTGTTGACCTACGAGCGGCTGGTCGAAGACTGGCGCGCGCTCGGGCTTGGCGACGAGATTCTCGCGAAAGTCTTCCACGAGAACGCGGAGCGGATTTTCGGCGTCACGCCGGCGGCCTGAGTTTGCGAAGACCGCGGCAAGGCCCGCAGCGAAGGTAACGCTCGTAAACGTTCGCGTTGTCCCTAGGCCGAAACCAAATCCCGGTCCCTACACTTGAAACTCACGGACGTATAAGATCAGGCGCGCCCCGGCTACGTACGGGCCCGCTACACCTTCCTTCTGGAGACAAGTCGATCATGTCACTGCAGACGCTCGACAGAGCAATGGACCTCCTGCACGCGCTGAGCCGCGCGGATGGGATGCGGCTGGTCGACCTGCAGCGCGAGCTTTCGCTGACGAAGCCGACCGTGCACCGGCTGGTGAAGTCGCTGATGCAGCACAAGCTGGTGGAACGCGCGCCGGATGCGCCGCTCTACCGGATCGGCCCGGCCGCCTCCAAATTCGCCCAGCGCGCGACACCCCCGATCGAGCCGTGGCACCGGGTCTGCGTGCCGGCTTTGCGCCGGCTGGGGACGAAGGGCCATCCGGCATCGCTGCTGGCCCGCATCGGCTTCGAGACTCTCTGCCTCGAAACCATGGGCGGCACGCCGCAGACCCAATCTGCCTTGCACGTCGGCCTGATCTTTCCGCTCGGTGCGGGTTCGGCGGGCGTGTCCATGCTCGGGGAAATGGAAGACGACGACGTCTCCTATGTGCTCAGAAACATCGCGCCGCGCATTCGCAGCCTGCCGGCCGGACGGCAGCGCGACCTCCCGGAGGAAATCCGTTGCGTCCGGCGCCACGGGTATGCGGTGGTGCAGGACATGCTGGTGAAAGGGATGACCGGCGTGAGCGCGGTGCTGCACGATGATGGGGGCCGTCCGCTGGGCGCGCTCGGGATCCTGGTCCCGTCCGGGAGCCTGAAAGAGTCGCTGGGGCTGAAGCTGATCGACTCGCTGCGCCGCGAGAGGGATTGGGCCGAACGCGAACTGGCCCAGCGCAAGGACACGCGGTGGCACGGGATGACCCGGCACTGACCGCTCAGTCGAACCCCAGGCCCCGGATCAGGAAGTCGACCAGGCCGTCGATCACTTCGCGCCGCTTCATGCGGCCCTTGAGTGACCAGCGGCGCAAGCTCAGCATGGTCGGCAGGAACGTGAGGACGTTCGCCGCGAAGTGAGGCTCGGGCAGGGGCACGCCCAGTTCCCGCGCGGCGTCGGCGAGGATGGTCTCGAACATCCCGATGAACTCCTCGACGCGCGCCACGATCACGCGCAGGGACCGCGCATCGAGCAGGTGGCTGTCCTGGTAGATCAGCAGGATCTCGTCCTGGTGCTTGTCCATGACTTCGCAGACGGCCCGCACGGCCGAGCGCACGCGCTGCCGGGGATCGGAAGAATTGTCCAGCGCCTTGCGCGTTTCGTCCTGGTACTCCGAGACGATCTGGTCGCACACGAGGTACAGGATGTCGTCCTTCGACTCGACGTAGTTGTAGATCGTGCCCTGGGTCATGTCGGCTTCACGGCCGATGTCGCGCACCGTCGTCTCGTGGAAGCCCTTGTCCTTGAAGACGCGCACGGCTGCCGCCACCAGCAGCTTGCGCCGCTCCCTGACGAGTTCGGGGTCCTTGCTGGCCGACTTCACCGCTCTTGCGCGCGGCTTGACGGCGGCGGGCCGGGTGGCCGTGTCCGGGCTGGAGGATTCGCTGCGGGGCATCCAATACATCCTTTTCCTGTTGGCTGGCGCTCAGTATAGCGATGACCCTACCGGGATTTCGGGTGAAAAAGAGCTTGACAATCGTGGCCGGCAAAATAAACTGAGCGCTCAGTCATTTTAGTGAGCCGAGATGATCCAGGCACCACGCGAGATCGCGCCAGAGACACGCGAGCGCTATTTGCGCGAAGGCTGGTGGGGAACCCGCACTTTCTCGGACGTGCTGCGGCAGCGCGCTGCCCAAGACGCCGATCGGCCCGCGCTCTCCGACGCGCGCACGAGCCTCACCTACGGCCAGCTGTGGGAGCAGGTGCTGCGCTTCGCCGAATTCCTGCGGCGCCAGGGTATCGGCAAGGGCGACGTGGTGACGCTGCAAGTGCCGAACCGCGTCGAATTCCCGATCGTCTTTTTCTCGCTCGAATTGATCGGGGCCGTGGCCAACAAGATCAGCTCGGACCTGCGCGCGACGGAGCTGGATTACATCCTTCGGTTCTCGAAATCGGCGGCGTACGTGTGCGCGGCGGAATTCAAGGGATTCAACTACGTCGATATGGTGCAAGGCATCCGCAAGGGGTTGCCGGACCTGCGCGTGGTGATCTCGCTGGACACAGTCGATGCGCCCGGCGTGGTCTCGTTCGCGCAAGCGCTCGAAGGCACGCCGGCACTCGCCGAGGCCGACCGGGTGCGAATGGATCCCGACGAAGTGATGCGCATGTGCTTCACGTCCGGCACCACAGGCAACCCGAAAGGCGTTCTCCACAGTTTCAACACGTCGCTTTGCGCGGCCGAATTCCTCAACAGCGAAATGAAGGTCGGCAGCGACGATGTCCTGTTGATGTTCGTGCCGGTGGGATTGAACTGGGGCTACATCACCTTGCTGCAGACCTTGCTCGCGGGCGCGCGCGGTGTGCTGATGGAGCGGTTCTCCGAGGCGGGCGTGCTGAAGGCCATCGAGCGCGAGAAGGTCACGTATCTGCCTTCCGCGCCTGCCGGCCTCGTGGTCCTGCTCAATTCGCGGGAGCTGCGCCGGCACGACGTGTCGTCGCTGCGCGTGGCGATCACCGGCGGCGCTTCGGCGTCGGTGGAAATGATCAAGACCTTCCAGGCGGCGCTTCCGGGCGTCAAGCTGATCGAGGTCTACGGCATGCTGGAGACGGGATTCCACACCACCACGCGCCTGGACGACGACCCGTTCCAGGTCATCGGCACGGTGGGCCGCTGCCTGCCGCAGATGGAGCTGGACATCTTCGATGAAGACGGCCATCCGGTGGCGAAGGGAGCGAGCGCGGAGATCGTCTGCCGCGGGCCGTCGGTGCATCTCGGGTATCTCGACAACGACACCGCCAACCGCGAGAGCTTCACGCATGACGGGTGGTTTCGCACCGGCGACCTCGGAGAGATCGTGGACCCCGCAGGCAACCTGCGCATCTCCGGGCGCAAGAAGGAAATCATCAATCGTGGCGGCAAGAAATACTTTCCGCGCGAGATCGAGGAATTGCTCTACGAGCACCCGGCCTTCCTGCAGGTGGCGATCGTCGGCATGCCCGATCCGCGCGTGGGGGAGCGCAATTGCCTGTGCGTCATCTTCAAGCCCGGGCAGTCGCTGACGCTGGAGCAGATCGTCGCGTTCCTGAAGGGACGCGTCGCCGACTACAAATTGCCGGAGCAGCTGGAAGTCGTGCGCGAATTGCCGATGACGCCCAGCGGAAAAATCCGGCGCGCCGAGCTGGTGAAGCAGCTCGCGCAAGCCAACATCAACTGAAACTTTCTGGAGACTCCCATGCGAATTGCTGTTGTCGGCGCGACCGGCCGGATCGGCGCCCAACTCACCCGGTCCCTGCTCAAGGCGGGCCATGAGGTCAAGGCCTTGTCCAGGGGCGGCCCGTCCCTGGACGCACTCGTGAAACTGGGCGCGCAGCCCTGCGTGGGAAGTTTCGACACGGGCACCGGGGACTTCGGCCAACTGTTCAAGGATTGCGAGGCCGCGTTCCTGATGGTGAAGACCGACTGGAACAACATCCACGGCCACTACCCGGCGGTGGCCGATCGCTTCGTCAACGCGCTGCGCAATTCGCCCGTGAAGTTGGCCGTGAGCCTCACGGCCATCGGCTCGGAGGTGAAGGGGAGCACGGGGCATTTCGAGAGCTTCTACATGCTCGACGAGATCCTGAACCAGCTCGAACACGTGAACCTGGTGCATTTGCGCGCCAGCTGGTTCATGGAGAACCTGCTCAAGTACACGGACGCGGTCGCGAAGTACGGCCGCATCGGCTGGAACTTCAATGCCGACCTGAAGATTCCGTGGATCGCGACGCACGACATTGCTTACCTGGCGGAACGGGAACTGACCCAGCCGACGGGCGAACACCGGGTGATCCGCGAAGTCGGCGCGGAAGATCTCACGATGACCGAGGTGGCCGCGATGATCGGCAAGGAGATCGGGCGGCCGGTGGAATACCGGTTCGTCGACCGGAAGCGCAAGGACGTCGAAGCCGAATACCTCAA
This sequence comes from Pseudomonadota bacterium, assembly GCA_040385005.1. GTDB lineage: Bacteria > Pseudomonadota > Gammaproteobacteria > Burkholderiales > Burkholderiaceae_C > Ramlibacter. Next base: position 162,032 of record JAZKIF010000054.1, on the reverse strand, counting down.
GCGGTTCGGCACGCCCGAACTGTGGCTCGATCACAGCCAGACCGTCGACTCGCTGAACGACGGCGTGGTGCGTTTCCATGGCGAGCGCAGCCCGCTGCCCACCTCCATGGAATCCTTCATCCGCAACGTCTGGAAGCCGGCCTATCTTCAAGCCGTTGCCGCTGGAAATTACGCGGATTCATTCCAGATGTGGTGCTCGCAGCAATAGCGCAGTCAACGCCAGTCCGGATTCACGCATGCCGCTGTCACCTCCCGCGCCTCGCCAGCCTTGGCACACCCGCAAGCTGACCTTCGAGGGATTCAAGCGCGACGACGGCTTGTGGGATGTCGAGGGCGAGCTGATCGACACCAAGCCGCGCGAGATATCCACCACCGAGCGCGGCCTGCTGCCTGCGCACACGCCGCTGCATCACATGCGCGCGCGCATCACCTTCGACGACGACCTCACGGTCGCGCGCATCGAGGCGTCGATGGAGAGCACACCATTTCCCGAGTGCCCAGGCAGCCTGCACAACTTGCAGAAGCTCGTCGGCGTGCGCGCGTCCAACGGCTGGCGCCACGCCATCCAGGACGCGATGGGCCGCACCGAAGGTTGCACCCACATGCGCGAGCTGCTCGTCAACCTCGCGACGGTGGCCTACCAGACGCGTTCCGGCCGCAAGCGCGTGTCGCCGGACGGAGCGTTGCAGCCGATCACCGCGCCGTTGCCCCACATGGGCCAGTGCACCGGGTGGGACTTCGACGGCGAAGTGATGAAGCGGCACTATCCGCAGTTCCACGGCTGGCGCAAGCCCGGGTAGGGGGACCGCAGTCACCTTGTCATGCCGGGCCCCGACCCGGCATCCATGGCGTCGCGCCACGATGGATGCCGGGTCAAGCCCGGCATGACAAGTACCGCCTTACTGGAAGCCGAGGGAGCCGAGGAACGTCTCCGCGTTGCGGTGAAACACCCGCTCCAGGATGTCCGGCGCATAGCCTTCTTCCTGCCACTCGCGCGCGAGGCGCTCATGTCCCAGCATCGGATAGTCCGCGCCGAACATGACGCGGTCTTTCATCCGGCGCGAGATCTCGCGCTTGAGTTCCGGCGTGAAGTGCTTCGGCGCCCACCCGTGCAGCTCGTAGTAGAGGTTCTTGTGCAGGACGACCGCATTGGTCTCCGCCTGCCACGGCCAGCCGGGGCGTCCCGCGAGGATCTTCAGCTCGGGGTGGGCGGCCGCGGCTTCATCGAGGTGCCTGGGATGCGAGAACTCGAGCCGCACGCCGCCGCCGGCGGGCAGTCCCGCGCCGATGGCCGTGGTGCCCACCATGATCAGGACCGGAATGCCCGCCTGCGCGCAAAGCTCGTAGAACGGCTCGTAACTCGGGTCGCTGGCCCCCACGTTGAACCCCGCGCCGGCGACCGCGAGCCCGAGGAAAGTCGAGCCGCGTTTGTCGATGCAGCGGCGGAACTCGCGAACGCCGTCGATGCCGAAGCCGGGATCGATGTGGAACCAGTTGCCGAGGATGGCGTCGGAATGCGCCTTGCTCGTCTCGATGGCGTAGTCGTGCAGCTGCCGCATTTTTTCGAGCGACTCGCCGCGGCGCACACCGAGGTCGAGAATCGCGCGCACGTTCCCGCTGCGGAACTGCTCGGCCATCTCCGCTTCCGTCACTGTCTTTTGCGCCCAGCCCCAAAGCTTTTCCTGCCCTTTTCGCTCGGCGGTGCTTTGTCCGTCGGTTCCGAGGCCGCGCGCGGTGCCCCAGTGCGAATGCATGTCGATGTACCTCATGGAATCCTTCTCTGATGTGCAGTTCGTGTTTGTCGGATTCGGGCGATCAGTGCGTGGCGCGAGTCATGCCGCCGTCGACTTGGATCGAAGTCCCGGTGACGTACCGGCCTTTTGCCGAGACGAGGAGGGCGACCATGCTGGCGATCTCCGCGGGCTGGCCCATGCGCTTCATCGGCACGTCGAGCAACAGCTTTTCGCGCGCGTCCGAATCCGCGGCCGGCCCGAACACCTTGTCGATCCGCGGCGTGGCGATGTAGCCCGGGCAGATCGTGTTGACGTTGATGTTGGCCTCGCCGACTTCCATGGACAAAGTCTTGGCATAGCCGATCACGCCCGCCCACGTGGCCACCGACAGGCCGAAGCGCGCGATCGGCTGGATCGCGGACACAGCCGCGATGTTGAGGATGCTGCCGCCGCCGCGCGAGCGCATCGAGGGCAGCACTTCGCGCGACATGCGCACCACATACATCAGGTTCTGCTCGACGGCTTTCGCCCACGCCGTGTCGTCGAAATCCTCGAGCGCGCCCAGCGGAGGCGCCCCATCGTTGTTCACGAGCACGTCGATGCCGCCGAACTGCGCGATCACGGTGGCCGCCACGCGTGAGCAATCCTGCGCGCGCCGGCAATCGGCCGCGATGGGCAGTACCGTGGCGCCGGTCTCGGCGCGGATCCGCTCCGCCGCCGCGAACAGCTCGGGCTCGCGCCGCGCGGTGATCGCCACGATCGCGCCTTCGGCCGCCAGCGTGCTCGCGATCGCGAAGCCGATGCCCTGGCTGGCGCCGCCGACGATGGCGACTTTGCCTGTCAGTTCAAGATTCATGGTGTGTTTCCTCCTGGAGATGGGTGGGCGCTGCCGCGCCGAGGTAGGCCTGCTCGACGCGGGGGTCGCGCATGAGCGATGAGGCGGGACCTTCCAGCGCGATGGCGCCGCCTTCGATGACGAAGCAATGGTGCGCCATGCGCAGGACCTTTCGGGCGTTCTGCTCGGCGATGAAGATCGATGCGCCGGCCGCGTGGATTTCCTTCACGTGGTCGAGGATGGCGTCGAAGACCTTGGGCGCGAGGCCGAGCGACGGCTCGTCCAGCAGCAGCAGGCGGGGACGGCCCATCAGCGCGCGGCCCAGGGCGAGCATCTGCTGCTCACCGCCGGAGAGATACGCCGCGGCCTGGCCGGCGCGCGCGCGCAGCACGGGAAACATCCCGTGCACGATGTCGAGCTGGCGCTGCGTCGCGGCGCCGTCCTTTTGCAGGTACGCGCCGATCATCAGGTTCTCGCGCACGGTCATCGGGCCGAACAACATGCGGCCCTGAGGCACCTGCAGCACGCCGCGCCGCACGATCTCGTCGGGCGTCAGGTCGTGCAGCATCTCGCCCTCGAATTCGATGCTTCCGCGGTGGACCGGATTCAGCCCCGAGATGGCCCGCAGCAACGCGGTCTTGCCGGCGCCGTTGGGCCCGAGCAAGCCGACGATGGAGCCGGCCGGGATCTCCAGCGAGATCCCTCGCAGGACGCTGACCTTCGTGTAGCCGGAATGCAGGCCTTCAATCGACAGCCTTCTCGTCCTTCTCGTCCTTCTCTTCCTCGCCGAGGTAGGCCTCGATCACCGTGGGGTCGGCCTGGATTTCACGCGGAGTTCCCTCGGCGATCACGGCGCCGTTCTGCATGACGGTGACGCGCTCCGCAAGCGCCATCATCACGCGCATGTTGTGTTCGATCACCAGCAGCGTGATGCCGTGCTGGCGCGCCAGGTCGCGCGCGGCCGCGATGGCGCGGTCGGCTTCGGCCTCCGTCATGCCGGAGGTGGGCTCGTCCATGAGCAGCAGCATCGGCCGTGCGCCCAGGGCTCGGGCGAGGTCCATCCGCTTGAGCGTGCCGAAGGGCAATTCCGCCGCAGGCACGTCGCGGTATGGCAGGAGATCGAAACGCTCGAGAAGCGCCATCGCGCTATCGATGGCGCGCTTTTCCGCCGCCGCCGCCCGGGGCGTCCGCAATGCCGCCGCGTAGAGCGCCACGGGGTCGTGCCGCGACACACCGACCAGCACGTTGTCGACGACGGTCATGTCGCCGAACGGCTCGACATGCTGGAACGTCCTGACGACGCCGCGCCGGCTGACCAGGTGGCTCGCGAGGTTCGTCACTTTCTGCCCGTCGAGCAGCACCTCTCCGCCGCTCGTTCGCACGGCGCCGGTGATCGCGTTGATCAGCGTCGTCTTGCCTGCGCCGTTGGGTCCGATCAGGCCGCGGATCTCGCCCGGCGCGATTCGCATCGAGACGTCGCGCACCGCGGCGAGTCCGCCGAAGCGCACCGAGAGCCGATCGAGTGCGAGGCGCGCGGTCATGCCTGCCTCCCGCGCCAGATCGGGAAGCCGCGCATGCCGCGCCACAGCACCACCAGTCCCCGCGGCAGGAAGATCAGGAAAGCGAGAAGGATCGAGGTGTAGATGAGGTCGCCGTACTCCTTCACCGGACGCAGGATCTCCGGAAGGAAGCTCAGGATCCCCGCGCCCAGCACGGAGCCCGCGAGCGAGCCCATGCCGCCGACGACGATGAACGTGACGACGCGCACCGCGCCGGCCACGCCGAATTCGACGGGCTCCACGAATCCGACGAGCACCGCGAGGAGCCCGCCCGCCAGTCCGGCGTAAGCCGCTGACACGGAGAACGCGACGAGCTTCACCCGCGCGGCCGAGATGCCCAGCGCCTGCGTCGCATGCGGGCTCTGGCGCACCGCGTTGAACTCGCGGCCGATGCGCGAGGCCAGCAGGTTGGCGGCGAGCCACACGGACGCGATGCAGCATCCCAGGACGACGAGATACAAGCCGTAGTGCCCGAGCGGGGCGCCGCCCAGGCTCGCCTTCGGCACGTTCAGGCCGCGGACACCGCCGGTGATGCTCTCCGCTTCCTCGATCGTGATCTGCACGATCTGCAGGAAGCCGAGCGTGGCGAGCGCGAGGTACAGCCCGGTGAGTCGCGTGGCGGGCGCGCCGAGCGCCGCACCGACGATGGCGGCGAGCAGCACGCCGGCGGGGATGCCCACCCAGAACGGCAGTCCGGTGTGGGTCGTGAGCAAAGTGGACGTGTACGCGCCGATCGCCATGAACGATGTGTGGCACAGGGAGATCTGGCCGGTGTTTCCCACGAGCAGGTTCAGGCCCACCGCCGCGATGATCCAGATCATCGCGACGCTGAACAGGTACGTCACATAGCTGCTCAAGGGCAGGGCCGATGCCGCCAGGACGGCGAACGCCGCGAGGGCGAGATACGTTCTGCGTTCGGCGGAAAGTTGGACGGACATCTAGACTCGCTTGACTTCCGCGGATCCGAACAGGCCATGCGGACGGAAGATGAGAAGCAGCATGAGCAGCAGGAAAGGCATCAGGTTCTTGAACGTGGAGCCGACGACGATGCCGGAGAAGGTTTCGATCAGGCCGACCGCGAGGCCGCCGATGACGGCGCCGCCGATGCTGGTGAAGCCGCCGATCACCGCCGCGAGCAGGCCGCGCAGCAGCAGCTGGCCGATCTCGGGATTGACGCCGATGAGGGGCGCCACGAGGAGGCCGGCGAGGGTGCCGATCGCCATGCTCACGGCCCAGGACGTGCGCCAGACGGTGGTGACGCGAATGCCCATCAGGCGTGCGGCTTCGGCGTTGACCGAAACCGCGCGCATGGCCTGCCCCAGCCGCGCGTACTTGAAAAAGAGGATGGTGCCGGCCGTGACGGCGCCGGTGCACACGAAGATCCACAGCGAGTTGCGGTTCAGGCGGATCTGGCCGAGCGTGAGTGGATCCGCGCCGAACGGGCCGTCGACCGACACCGGCATCTCGCCGTAGTGATGCGAGATCGCGAACTTCACCAGCAGGCCGATCGCGAACGTGGCGATGACCAGCGTGAACTCGGGCGCCTTGATGATGGGACGCACGAACAGGCGCTCGATGACCACACCGCCAAGCGAGCCGAGTGCCACCACGCCGGCCAGCACGAGCGGGTAGGGCAACCCGAACTGGGTGAGCGCCATGCCGGCGTATGCACCCAGCGTCACGATGTCGCCCTGGCCGAAGTTCAGCACGCCCGATGCCTTGAACGGCAGCACGATGGCCAGGGCCACGAGCGCGTAGATGCTGCCCAGGCTCAGGCCGGCAATGCCCAACTGGATCGCGAGAGCCGCTGTCATACCGGATTCAGTCCGCGACGCGAATCAGTTGTAGCGCTTGAGGATGTCGCTGGGGCGGCTGCCCGTCCAGTCGAGCGGCACCCACTTGCCGTCCTTCGCCATCATGGGCGTGAGGTTGAGGTTGCCGATATGGTGGCGCTTGCTGAACGACCTCGTGGAGACCACGGCGCTCGAGCGGTAGTCCTGCATGCCTTCAAGCGCCTGAATCAGGCTGTCGGTGGTGAGGTTGGGGCCGGCGCGCTTCATGGCTTCAGCAAGCACGTAGGTGTCGCCATAGCCCAGCAGGTCGAATTGATTGGGCCGTCCCGGCGGCGCATTCGGGTACTCGCGTTTCCACGCGGCTTCCCATTGCTTCATCGCGGCCGCGTCGCTGCCCGGCAGCAGGGGAATGAGCGAGAAGCCCGTCACGCGTTCCGCATTGGCGCCCGCGGAAGCCGCGAACGACTGGTCGACCATGTTGCTGCCCACGAAGAAAGGCTGGCGCAGGCCCAGCTCCTTCGCTTGCCGCAACGCGATCAGGCCTTCGGCCGGATTGCCGAAAAACGCGATGACGTCGGGATTGCTTTTCTGCACCTCCACCAGCTGCGGCGTGAAGTCCTTGTCGCCGACGTTGAACTCGGCGCGCGCGACCGGCTCCAGGGCGAACCATTCCTTGAGCTTGGCGATGGTCGCCAGCGCTTCGTTGCGCGCGTACTCCTCGCGCCCGCTCATGATCGCGATGCGCCTGGCCTTGTGGTGGCTCGCCAGGAGGTCCGCGTAGAGCTCGCCGTAGCGCGCCGACTCGGTGGTTCCGCCGCGGAACATCGTGCGCGTGAACGGCCAGGTGACCGGCGGCGCCGAGGCGATCGAGACGTAGTACACCGCGCCCGATTCCTTCATGTAGTTGATCGCGCCGATGGTGGAGTTGCTGCCGCCCAGTGAGACCACGGCGAACACCTTGTCCTGCTCGACCAGCTTCTTCGCCGCCGCCAGCGCCCGGGTCGGCGTGCTGGCGTCGTCCTCCATGATGGCCGTGAGCTTGCGTCCGTTCACGCCACCCGCGGCATTGATCTCCTTGATGGCGAGCAGCATGCCGTCGCGACCGGCGATGCCTCCGTAGGCCAGGGGGCCGGTGATCGCGCCATGCGCGCCGAGCACGATGGTGTTCGCGGTCACGCCCTGCTGCTGGGCCCATGCGGGCGAAGCACCGAGCACTGCCGACGCCAGTACGGCGGAAATCCATTGCCTCATGATTTTGTCCTTGGGTGGGATATGTGACTGAGCGCTCAGTATGTTCTGGAAATGCCCGGTCGTCAACACCTCGCCGCCGTTGCCCGTCCATCGGTGCGCGCCATGAGTTGATTCCTAGTGACTCGCGCCGCCCCGCAAGACCCGGGGCTTCGCCTCCAGGTTGGCGACTGCCACGCGCACGAAATTGCGGACCAGCGCGCCGCTCGTGTCTTGCTGCGACGCCATGGCGATTCCCGTCTCGATGCTTTGGGAGCGCGGGGTCAGCTCGACGAATCGAACCGCGTCGTTGGCGAAGCGTGCGGCGGAAGCCGGAACCAGCGCGATGCCGAGACCGCTCTCGACAAGGCTCAGGATGGTCTGCACCTGCACTGCTTCCTGGACGATGTCGGGCACGAACCCCGCCTCCTGGCACAGCATGTTGAAGACCGCGCGCAGATTCGGCGCGGCGGAAGCGGAGTGCGCGATGAATGACTGGCGGTGCAGGGAGGAAAGCGAAATCCGGCGGCGATTCGCCAAGGTGCCCGACGCGGGCACCGCGACGGCGAAGGGATGGGTTTCCAGGATCGTCAGGTGCTGCCGCACACGCTGCAACACCGGGTAGCGGACGAGCCCGATGTCGAGCGTCCGCTCGTTCAGGCCCGCCAGGATGTTGATCGTCGTCGACTCCTCGAGCGCGAGGTCGACGTCCGGAAACTCCCGGCGGAAGCGGGGAAGCAGCGACGGCAGCAGCGTGTACGTGGCGGACCCGACGAACCCGATTCGCAGGCTGCCGCGAATGCCGCTGCGCGCATCGCCGGTCACGACTGCGAGTTGCTCGACGTGCGCCAGGACTTTCCGGGCCTCGGCGAGCGCGAGTTCGCCGGGCGCGGTCGGCGTGATGCCCTTCGAATGCCTGACGACGAGGACGCAACCCAGTTCTTCCTCGAGTTTGCGCATCGAGACGGACAAGGGTGGCTGAGCCATGTGAAGCGTTTCCGCGGCGCGATGGAACGACCCTGCTTCGCACAACGCGATGAATTGACGCAATTGCCTGAGTTCCAAAGTGAGACTCCTGGTGTATCGGATGGCGCGAACTTGGTATTGGACAGATTGGCTGTGCGATCGTATGGTGCAGTCCATCGCGACCACGAGTCCGGTCGAATGGAGAAATGACTTTGCCCGATCGAATCGAACCCATCCAGTTGGGCGCCGGATTTTTCTGGCAGGACCTGGCGCCGGGCCAGCTGTTCAGAACATTGCGCCGCACCGTCACGGAAGCGGATCTCGTTGCTTTCATCGGCGCGACCGGAATGCTCGAAGCCATCTTCATCGATGCGCAACACACCGGCGGCGCGATCCAGGGCCGCCCGGTGCCGGGCGCGTTGACGTACTGCCTGATCGAAGGGTTCATCCTGCAGACGATGATCCAGTCGACGGGCCTGGCGTTGCTCGAGCTGGAACAGAAGGTCCACGCCCCGGTGCTGGTCAACGACACGATCCACGCGCTGGTCACGGTTCAGGAGGTTCGTCCCACGTCGGCGAAGAATCGTGCCGTCGTCACGTCGACGATCGAAGTGTTCAACCAGCGGGACGAGAAGGTGATGACCTACCGGGCCAAACGATTGCTCGCCGGCCGCGACGCGGATTGAGAGAGGGAGCGCGCGATGCAACTCCAGGGACTGCGCGTCGTCGACCTGAGCAGCATCGTGCTGGGCCCGCTTGCGAGCCAGATCCTGGGCGACTATGGGGCGGAGGTCATCAAGGTGGAGCCGCCCGAAGGTGACAGCACCCGCGGCACGGGCCCTTCGACCGAGCCCGGCATGGCGGCCCTGTTCCTCGGTGTCAACCGGAACAAGAAAAGCGTGATGCTGGACTTGAAGTCCGCGGAAGGCCGCGCCGGCCTGGAAGCGCTGCTCGCGACCGCCGACGTGCTGATGCACAACATCCGCCCGCAGAAGCTCGTGGCACTGGGGCTCGAGCCTGAACGCGTGCTTGAGCGGCATCCCCGGATCGTCTGCGCCAGCCTGAACGGCTTCGGGTCGGCCGGCCCCTACGCCGGCAAGCCCGCGTACGACGACATCATCCAGGGACTCAGCGGCAGCGCATCGCTGATGCAGCGCATGACGGGAAGCCCGGGCTACTTTCCGACCATCGCCGCCGACAAGACATGCGCGCATGTCGCCGTGCATGCGATCCTCGCGGCGCTCATCGGGCGTGGGCTCACGGGACGCGGTTCGCACGTGGAAGTGCCCATGTTCGAAGCCATGGTTGCCTTCAACCTGGTCGAGCATCACTACGGACGGCATTTCCGCCCCGCGCAGTCTTCCGCGGGCTATCCGCGAGTCCTCGCGGCCTGGCGCCGTCCCTACCGCACGAGCGATGGACATGTCTGCCTGATGCCTTACACCACCGCGCAGTGGGCGCGTTTTTTCACTCGCACGGGTGCAAGCGCCCTGGCTTCGGACGCGAGGTTCTCGGACATGGCGAGCCGCACGAAGAACATCGACGCGCTGTACGAAGAAGCGGGCAAGCTGATCGCGCAGCGGCCGACCGGCGAGTGGCTGGCGATCTGCCTCGAGCTGGAGATTCCCGCCGCGCCGGTGAACCAGCTCGACGATCTGCCGGATGATCCGCATCTCGCCGCGATCAAATTTTTCAGAGAGATCGACGATGCGGGCACGGGCCCGGTGAATTTCCCGGGCGTTCCGGTGTCCTTCGACGGAAAGCGCCCATCCATCCGGATGCCGCCGCGCCTGGGCGAGCACACCCGCGAAGTGCTCGAAGGTCTCGGACTCGGGGCAGCGTTGCTTGAAGCGTTGCTGCATCGTTCGCCGCGCGCGCCGGCGCCGCCGTTGCCCTAGCGGACCTTGCGCGCCGGCCTGGCCGGCGTAGCGGCCTTGCGAGGCCGGGTCGCGCTGCCGCGCTGCGCGACTGCCGCGAAGCCGCCTTCCAGGAAGGTGTACAGGCTGTCGGTCATGCGCGAAACCTCTTTGGAGCCGAAGCGTCCCTGCGACAGCGTCTCGACCCGGTCGGGCCTTGCGCAGACGTTCACCATGGCGCCGATCAGGAAAAAGAACGCCTGGTGCAGGCTCTCGTCGGGGACCTTCGGCAAGGATCGCTTCATCTGCGCAACGTAGCGGCGGGCGACCTCGTTGAAATGCCTGTCGGTGAGGTGGCTCCACTCCGCGCTCACGGCAATGGCGGCGATCAACCGGGTGTAGTTGGACCATCCCTCGTCGCCCTGGCCCGCGCGGTCCATGATGGCCCCGACGAAGCCCTCGATCAGCGCGCGCACGGCGATCGGCTTGCCCTTGGCGAGGATGCCCAGGCGCTCGAGACGTTCGCTGCGCTCCTGGTTCAACACGGAGGAGCGGCGCGCGACAACATGGTCGAGCAAATCCGACTTGGTCCCGAAGTGATAGCCGATGAGCGCGAACTGGCAGCCCGCGAGCACCGCGATGTCGCGAACGGACGTGGCATGGAAACCCGCATCCGCGAAGAGCTTCTCGGCGGCGTCGAGGATTCGTTCGCGCGTGGCCTCGCTGTCGGCCCTGCGCTTCGGCCCGGCCGGACGCGCGACGGAAGAAGGGCGCTCGAGGGAGGTGGTCTTGTTCTGCATCGTGGCCCGAAGTTTATACGAACGTATAGGAAAAATGACGTTTGGCATTGACGGTCTAGTTTATCCATACGTATAATCAATTTCAACCCGCCCCTGAAACCCTTCAATCACGTGGAGAGCGAAAGATGTTCGAGTACTTCGAAGGCAATTACCCCTGGAACCTGGCCACCTCCATGGTGCTGAACTCCGGCGGGCAGATCTCGGAAGTGGAAGACGCCCTCGCGGCGATACGGGACGCCGGTCCGGGTGCGACGGACCAGGGCAACGAAGCGTTCTGCAAGGCGTGGAAAAGCGCGGCGGAGCGGGTCGAGCGGCTGGCCGAGGCCGACGAGGCGCGCGGCAACAGGCGCGCGGCCGGCGGGAAGTACGCGCGTGTCGCGGGCTACTACTTCGCCGCCGAACGGCAGACCTCGCGCCAGGACCCCGAACGCCCGCTGCTCTATCGCAGCATGCTGGACACGTTCGCCAAATACATCGCGCTGCGTCAGGAGCCGTGCGAGCGCATCGAGATTCCCTACGAGAACGGCCAGACACTGCCCGCGCTCTATGTGCGCGGCAAGGGCGATGCCGCGCGCAAGCCGTGCGTGGTCCATTTCGACGGCATGGACGTCAACAAGGAATGGCTCTACCTCAGCGGCATGCCGACCGAACTCGCGCAGCGCGGGGTGTCCACGCTGGTCGTCGATCACCCGGGTGTCGGCGAGGCGCTGCGCCGCGGCATGAAAGGCATCGTCGAGACGGAGCGCGCGGCGTCCGCCTGCGTCGATTGGCTCGAGACGCGCGAGGACGTCCATCCGGATCGCATCGGGATGATGGCGCTCAGCCTGGGCGGCTACTACAGCATGCGCGCGGCGGCGTTCGAGCCGCGGTTCCGCTGCGCCGTGGCCTGGGGTGCGGCGTACGACTTCGGGGCTCGCCTCGCGCTCAAGCTGCAAGGCACCGGAACGCCGCCGTCGCTGCATCACTTCTACGACCATGTGCAATGGTTCACCGGCGCCTCGAACATGGACGAGGCGCTGGCCTTCGCGCGGCGCCTGACGCTGAACGGCATCCTCGACCGCATCCGCTGCCCGGTGCTCATCGCGCATGGCGAGAACGACCGGCAAGTTCCTCTCGATGACGCCAAACGCGTTTTCGCCGAGGCGGTGAACAGCGTCGGCAAGGAGCTGAAGGTGCACACGATCGCGGAGGGCGGCAGCGAACATTGCAGCGTGGACAACCTGAGCATCACGACCGACTACATCGCGCACTGGATCGCCCGCACGCTGGGCGCGCCGAAAGAGCTGGCCTGAGGGGCCGCCACCCACGCCACGAGCAAGCCGCAGGAATTTCGAATCCGGAGACGTCCATGCCGATCACACGCCGCAACATTCTTCTCAGCGCCGCCGCCACGTTGGCGGCGCCGGCCATGGTGAGGGCGCAGGAGGCGCTCCCCGAGACCATGCGTTTGATCCTCCCGTTCCCGCCGGGCAACTCGCTGGATGCTTCGGCACGCGCGTTCGCCGAGGCGTACCGCACGGCGAGCGGGCGCAACTGCTTCGTCGAAAACAAGCCGGGCGCGGCGGCGACGATCGCGGCCAACGAAGTGTCGAGGGCGAAGCCCGATGGCTCCGTTCTCCTGTGGACCACGGGCGGGCATCTCACCACCGCGGTGCTGATGAAGAAGATTCCCTATGACCCGATCGACGGCTTCACGCCGGTGACGCCTGTCTACCAGACCGACGGCTTCGTCCTCGCGACCCGCGCGGGCAGTCCGTTCAACAGCGTCAAGGACGTGATCGACGCGGCGCGGCGCTCGCCCGGACGCGTGAGCTATGCGTCGGCCGGCATCGGCAACACCACGCATGTGGTCGGCGCGCTGTTCGCAAGATCGGCCGGCGTCGACATGCTGCACGTTCCTTACCGCGGAGACTTCCTCACGGACCTGATCGCGGGCGTGACGGACATGATGTTCGTCAGTCCCGGCGTCATCGACCCGCTGGTGAAGGGCGGCAAGCTGAAGCTCCTGGGCATCACCGGCGCGAAGCGCTCGGACCGCTACCCCGACCTGCCCGCGTTCTCCGAATCCGGCCTGAAGGACATCGACGTTCCCGCCTATTCGATCCTGCTGGCGCCGCCCAAAATGCCTCCGGCCACATTGGCGGCGCTGTACGAGGGGACCGTGAAGGCGCTGCATTCCCCCGTCGTTGCCACGGCCTTCACTACCGTGGGCAACCGGGTGTGGTCGATGCCGCCGCAGGACTTCAAGCTCTTCCTGCAAAAGGAATTGAAGGACCTGCAGCGCATCCTGCCGCCGCTGGGTATCCAGATGGACGCCTGAAGGCGCGCCCCATGGCGAAGGCGAATCCCCTCGACGGGTTCAGCGTCGATCGCGCGCGGATCCGCTACATCGGCGAGGATCTGCAGCGTCCCGAGTGCATCCTCGCGGAGCCGGACGGAACGCTCTGGTCGGCCGACGCGCGCGGCGGCGTGATGCGCATCGCGGCGGATGGCAGCCAGCGGTTCATCGGACAGCGCCGGGACAGCCGGTTCGCCGCGCGTCACCCGGAAGACGCGACATCGTTCGAGGACAAGTTCACGCAGGGAACGTTGCCCAACGGGCTCGCCTTCGCCGCGAACGGGGACATCCTCATCTCGAACTTCGGCACCGACGTGCTCGAAGTCATGACACGCGACGGTGCGACGCGCACGCTGTACGACAGCATCGACGGCCTGCCCATCGGCAAGGTGAACTTCGTGTTGCGCGACGCGAGGGACAGGATCTGGCTGACCGTCTCCACTCGCGTGAATCCATGGACGCAGGCCGCGGCTTCACGCGTGCGCGACGGGTACATCGCCGTCGTGGAAGGCGGGCAGTTGCGCGTGGTCGCGGAGGGCTTCCATTTCACCAACGAGATCCGCCTCGATGCCGCCGGGGAGTGGCTGTACATCGTCGAGACGACCGGTCCGTGCATCACACGTATGCGGCTGGACGAATCGCAACCCGGTCGCGTCGGGCTGACCGATCGCGAGACGTTCGGGCCGGGCCACCTCGGAGGAATGCCGGACGGCATCGCGTTCGATGCGCACGGCAATCTCTGGTGCACCTTGATCATGACCGACCAGTTGATCGCGCTGACGCCCGAAGGCGACAAGCGGATCCTGCTGGACGACGGCGAGCCTGTCGCCAGCGCGCGGCTGCTGGAGCGCATGGCCAGCGGCACGCTCCAGGTCGAGGACATGCAGAACGCCCGGGGAACGATCGCGCCGTGGATGGCCAGCGTCACGTTCGGTGGGGCGGACTTGCGAACGGTGTACCTCGGAAGCCTGATGGGTACGCGGATCCCTTGTTTTTCCTCGCCCGTCGCCGGGCTGCCGATGATTCATTGGCCGCGATCGCCCGCCGCGTAGCGGGCGCGAATTCGCCGGAACTTCCACCATGTCAAAAGCAATCATCAGCTGTGCGATCACCGGGGCGGTCCATACGCCTTCCATGTCGCCCCACCTTCCCGTCACGCCGGAGGAAATCGCCCGCCAGAGCATCGACGCGGCACGCGCCGGCGCCGCGATCGTGCACCTGCACGCGCGCGATCCGGCCGATGGACGCCCGACACCGTCGGCCGAGGTCTACATGCAATTCCTGCCGCAGATCGCGCGGGAGGTCGACGCCGTTCTCAACATCACGACCGGCGGCAGCGTCAACATGACCCTGGAGCAGCGGCTCGAAGGCGCTTTGCGCGTATCGCCCGAGATGGCGTCGCTGAACATGGGATCGTTCAACTTCGCGATGTTCAGGATGGCGGAAAAAGAGCGTGAGTGGAAACACGACTGGGAGCGCCCCTACCTGCAGTCCACCGAAGGCGGCATTTTCAGGAACACCTTCAAGGACATCCGCTACATCCTCGAGAAGCTCGGCAAAGGGCACGGCACGCGCTTCGAGTTCGAGTGCTATGACCTGGGCCATCTCTACAACCTCGCGCATTTCGTGGACCAGGGAATGGTGGAGCCGCCGTTCCTGGTGCAGACGATCTTCGGCGTGATGGGCGGCATGGGCGCGGATCCCGAGAACGTGCTGGTCATGAAGCAGACGGCCGACCGGCTGTTCGGCCGCGACCATGTGTGGTCCCTGTTCGCCGCCGGCAAGCACCAGATTCCATTCACGACGATGGGCGCGGTGATGGGAGGCAACGTGAGGGTCGGCCTCGAGGACAGCCTCTACATCGGTGCGGGGCAGCTGGCGTCTTCGAACGCGGAACAGGTCGCGAAGATCCGCAACATCCTCTCGCTCATCGGCGTGGAGGCCGCCACGCCCGATGAGGCGAGGGCCATGCTCGCGCTGAAGGGCCGGGCGAACGTGCGGCTGGCCTGAACCGCACGACGTCCAACTTATCCAACATACAGATTGTTAACAATAATAGGGAAAAACCCGATGGGCGCGGCGGCGCCGGATCGCGCATCGCGG
>JAZKIF010000054.1:62559-146812 GCA_040385005.1 Pseudomonadota bacterium | reverse complement strand
GACGGTCCCCGCGACCTCATGCAGTTCGCGTCGTCGCTCTCGCCCGAAGCCCGCCGGACTTCGCATTTCGACACGAGGTTCAGCATGTCATTGCAGACCATCGACAGGGCAGTGCAGTTGTTGCCGGCGCTGGGTAGCGCGGACCGGATGCGGCTGGCCGACCTGCAGCGGGTGCTGTCCCTGCCCAGGCCCACCGTGCACCGGTTGCTCAAATCGTTGATGCAGCACGATCTGGTGGAGCGCACGCCCGATGCTTCGCGCTATCGCCTCGGCCCGGCGGTGCCCGATCTCGGTCACCGCGCGGCGCCGCCGATCGGGCTTTGGCGCCACGCCTGCCGGCCGGCCTTGCGGCGGCTGTCGGCCAAAGGCCATCCCGTCTCGCTGGTGGCGCGCATCGGGTTCGAGACGATGTGCATCGAAACGCTGGGCGGCACGCCGCGCACGCAAGGGCCTTTGCATGTCGGCTTGATCGTGCCTCTCGGCGCCGGGTCCGGGGGGGTGGCAATGCTCAGCGAGATGGAAGACGAGGACGTGTCCTATGCGCTGGGAACCATGGGGCCGCGCATCCGCCGCATGGCGGACGGCCTCGCGCGCGACCTGCCGGATGAGATCCATGGTGTGCGGCGCCGTGGATATGGGGTCGTGCAGGACATGCTGGTGCGCGGGATGACCGGCGTGAGCGCCGTGCTTCATGACGACGCGGGCCGCCCGATGGGTGCGTTCGGGCTGCTGCTCCCCACGGGCGACATGGACAGCGAGTCCGGCCGGAAACTGATCGACTCCCTGCGCCACGAGAGGGACGCGGCGGAACGCGAACTGGTGCTCTACAAGGACACCCAGTGGGTTGCGTCGGTGGCAGCGCCATCGCCTAAAAGGAGGGCGTGGCACGACTGTTAGGAAAGGCCGTTTCGGCAAAAGTGTCCACTATGCGGACCTCTTCGACGCAAGGTTGCCTGTCTCCGCCGACCATCGTTTACTCGAGAGGCCCTTCGAGGCCCGCGACGAAACGGTTCGGCAAGTCAAGGAGACAGGAATGCACACGATCAACACATCGCGCCGCTCGGTCATGGCGCTCGCGGCGGGAGCCGCACTGGCCGTCGGCACGGCCACGCAGGCCCAGAGCCAGGCCAATGGCGCGCAAAAAACCTTCGTGCTCGTGCATGGCGCCTGGCACGGCGGCTGGTGCTGGCGCCGGACGACGGACATTCTGCGGAAGGCCGGCCACAGGGCCTTCACGCCGACCTTGACCGGGCTCGGGGAACGCTCGCATCTCCTGAGCAAGGACATCAACCTCGCGACGCATGTGGCCGACGTCGTCGACCTGATCAAGTGGGAGAGGCTGCAGGATGTGGTGCTCGTCGGGCATTCCTACGCCGGCCAGGTGATCAATGACGTCGCGCACGCATTGGGGCCGACTATTTCGTCCATCGTGTTCCTGGATGCCTTCGTGCCCGAGAACGGCGAGTCCACGGCGCAAAGCGGTCCGCAAACCGTGCGGGATCGCCTCGCGAAAGCGAAGGCCGATGGCGTCCTCGGCACGCAGCCGCCACCCGCCAGTTTCTTCAAGGTCGCCGACCCGAAGGACCGCGAATGGATCGACTCCCTGTGCACACCGCAGCCCGTCCAATGTTCGCTCGACGGGACCCAGCCCAGCGCCGCGCGGGAAAGAAGCGCCAGGAAGACATACATCCGCGCGAAGGGCTGGGACCTGCCCACCTACGACGCGGCGCTGCTTCGCGCGAAGGCCAACCCCACCTGGAAAACCTACGAGGTTCCATGCGGACATGAAGTGATGATCGAGATGCCCGCGCGTTTGGCGGAAATCCTGATCGAAGTGGCCTGAGCGGGATCCCGATTCGATATGCACACCGAACGTCGAAAGATCCTGCGTCGCGGCGCCGCTCTCCTGGGCACGCTCGGCATCCCGGGCTGGAGCCAATCCGCTCCCTATCCCTCCAGCACCATCCGTGTGATCGCCGCGGCGGCGCCCGGCGGCGGCGTCGACTTCCTGGCGCGTGAGACGGCAAAGATCCTGTCGGACGCCTTCGGTGTTTCGGCGATCGTGGAGAACAAGCCGGGCGGCAACGGCGTGGTCGGCAAGGACATGGTGGCGAAAGCGCGCCCCGATGGCTACAACCTGCTGCTCGGTTCGTCCAGCTTGCCGCTGGACAAGCTCCTGCATGCGAACTACCCGTTCGACATCAGCGACTTCGCGCCGGTGATCTACCTGGGTTTCATTCCGCTCGTCCTGGTCGCGAAACCTTCGTTCCCGGCCAACAGCGTGAAGGAGTTGATCGCGCTCGCAAAGGCACAGCCGGGGAAGATCACCTATGCGATGGGTGGAAGCGGCGGAAGCGCGCACCTGTCGGGTGAGATGTTCAAGCATCTCAGCGGATGCGACTTGCTGATGGTTCCGTACAAGGGCAATGCGCCGGCGTTGACGGACGTGGTCGCCGGGCATGTCAACGTCATCTGGGACACCATCACCACCTCCATGCCGCACATCAAGGCCGGGAAGCTGAAGGCGCTGGCCGTCACCTCGCCGCGCCGGTCCGCGCTCGCGCCGGAACTTCCGACCATGATCGAGGCCGGTCTGCCCGGCTTCGAGATCAGCGCGTGGTACATGGTGCTGGCGCCGAGGAACACGCCCGCGGATGTGCTGCAGAGGCTCAACGCCGTGCTGCACAAGGCGTACACCAGCCCCGACACCGTCAAGCGCATGAGCGCGAAGGGAATCGAAGTGGGCGGCGGGTCCGTGGCGGATGCGCGCAACGTCGTCCAGCGGGAGATGGAGCGGTGGGCGCCCATCATCAAGGCCGCCAACATCAAGGCCGAATGAATCCGGCGAAATCAACAAATGAAGAAAGGCGGTCGATCTTGCACCTGATCGATATGCACTCGCACTGGGGGACCGAGGAGACGCATCCCGCCCGGTCGGCCGAGGCGCGCGAGCGCCAGCAGAAGTTCTGGGGACGAAAAGCGAGCTACGACACCGAGCAGGAAATGGCGGACTATTTCCGGCGCAGCAACGCAAGCGCCATCCTCGATTACGGTTTCACGAGAGACCTGCCCCTCGCCGAATGCGTGCGCTATCACGACTACGCCATCGCCGCGCAGGCGCGGCATCCGGATGCGATCCTCGGGTTCTGGGTCCAGGTCGATCCCCGCACCGGCGCGGAAGGCGCGCGCGAGCTGCAGCGCTGCATCGAATCGTCGAAGGGCTTCGTCAGCTATTCGGTGTCCGCCGCGGGCACCGGTTTTGCCGCAAGCGATCCCATCTACGACCCGTTCTACGACGTCGTGGAAAAAGCCGGACGCCCGGTTCTCATTCTCGTGGGATACACCGCGACAGGCGGCGGCACTCCCGGCGGCGGCGGCGGCGTCGAACTGGAGCTTTGCCACCCGAGGTATGTCGATCGCGTCGCGATCGCGCGTCCGCACATGCAGATCATCTCGGGCCGGCCGGCGTGGCCGTGGCAGGAGGAGATGATCGCCGTGATGCTGCACAAGCGCAACGTGTGGTCGGAGCTGCACGGCTGGTCGCCGAAGTATTACCCGGACTCGCTCAAGCGGGAGATTCGCGGCCGGCTCAAAGGCCGCTTCATGTTCGGGGCGGACTACCCGATGCTGCGCTACGAACGCCTGGTCGCCGAATGGCGCGAGCTGGGTTACAGCGAGGAGATCCTCGCGGACATCTTCCACGGCACGGCCGAACGATTGCTGGGCATCGGCTCCCCGATCGACGACAAGAAAGAAGGCGCAGCGACATGAGCCCATCTCTCGAGGGGATTCCACAGCCTCCGCTCTATTCGAGAGCGCTCGATTTCGAGGCGCTCTACCGCGAATATCCGCCCGCGCCCGGATACTTCGATTCCGTCTATCGATGGCCGCCCGAGCGCATCCGCGAGCTGCAGGAACTCCGCTTCCTGGAGGCTGTCCAGCGCGCATGGGAGGTGCCGTTCTACCAGCTGCATTGGGGCAAGGCCGGCATGGAGCCGGGCGATATACGCGGCCTGGACGACCTGGCGAAGATTCCGCCCTACAGCGTCGACGACCTGCGCGCCAGCATCGAGCGCAATCCGCCTTGGGGCGACTACTGGGGCGTCGAGCTGGCGGACGGCGCAAAGATGCCGCTGGTGCTGCAGACCAGCGGCGGCACCACGGGCTTTCCGCGTCCCATGATCTATTCGCCGCGCGATCGGGAAATCATGGCGATCATGGGCGGCCGCAGGCTGTTGATGCAAGGCGTGCGCCCGGGAGACCTGGTCCAGCTCACGCTGTCCATGGGCCTGACCAACGCCGGCATGATGGCGCGGGAGTACATCTGGAAGTACACCGGCGCGATCGCGCTGACCACCGGCAGCGGCGCCTCCACCTCGACGCGAAGGCAGATCGAGTTGGCCCGGCACTGGAAAACCACCGTGCTGACCGGCATTGCTTCGTACCTTCGCCACATGGGACTCGTCGCCCGGGACGAGATGGACATCGACCCGCGCTCGCTGGGCATCCGGCTGCTTCTGTGCGGCCTTGGCCCCGACTCGCGCGAATCGCTGGAAGAGTTGTGGGGCGCGACGGTGCTTCAGCAATACGGCTCCAACGAGTCGGGCATGCTGGCCTCCGAGTGTCCGGAGAAGCACGGCCTTCACATCCACGAGGATGGCTACTTCCTCGAGATCGTGGATGCGGACACCAACGCGGCGGTGGGCGCGGGCGAGAGGGGCAACATCTTCACCACCTGCCTCTACAAATACGCGGCGCCCGTCATCCGCTTCAACACGAACGATGTTTCCGCGTTCTGCACCGACGCCTGCCCATGCGGCGGCACGCACCGCAGGCTGCAAGGGATTTTCGGGCGCGCCGACAACATGGTGCGAATCCGCGGGATCAACGTGTTTCCCGAAGCGATCGGGACCGTGGTCGCGCAGGAGCCGCGTTGCAACGGCGAGTATTTCTGCATCGTCGAGGCCACCGGTGAGCTGGCGGCCGAAGAGATGACGGTGCAGGTGGAAGTGTCGGGGCCGGGCGTGGACCGCGCAAGGCTCGAGGCGGACTTGCAAAAGCGCCTCAAGGATGTGCTGTCGGTGCGGCTCGACGTGAAAGCCGTGGATGCCGGCGCGCTCGACAAGTCCACCGGCCTGTCCGTCACTTCGAAAATCAAGCGGCTCGACGACCGTGGAAAACGGCATTGACCCGGCGCTCGATGAACGTATACTGAGCGCTCAGTAAGAATGCAAGGACCCTGAAAATGGAGCAGTCGACAAGCATGTCCGAAACACCTTCCCCGACCCTGATGGGCAGCGGCGAATTCACCTACGAAGTGCACGAGTGGGCCAAGCTGCCCGAGGACTTCGCCTTCGGCGACATCGGCGGCGTCGCCGTGGACAGCAAGGACCAGGTCTACGTGTTCAACCGCAGCCGGTTCCCCATGATGGTGTTCGACCGCGAGGGCAACCTCCTGCGCACCTGGGGCCACGACGTGTTCAACACCGCGCACGGCATCCACATCGACGCGGACGATCACATCTGGTGCACCGACACCGGTGACCACACCGTGCGCAAGTTCACCCCGGAAGGCAAGTTGCTGCTGACCGTGGGCGCCCCGGGCGATCCGGCGCCGGCCATGTCGGGTCGCCCGTTCAACCGGTGCACGCACAGCGCCTTGTCGCCCGAGGGCGACCTGTACGTGACCGACGGCTACGGCAATGCGCGCGTCCACAAGTTCTCGCCGGACGGAAAGCACCTGTTCTCCTGGGGCGGTCCCGGCATCGACCCCGGCGAGTTCAACCTCGCTCACAACATCTGGTGCGATGGCGACGGCTGGGTGTACGTCGCCGACCGCGAAAACCATCGCGTGCAGGTGTTCAACCGCGACGGCAAGTTCGAGACCGAATGGCACCACCTGCACCGTCCTTGCGCGCTGTGCGCGAGCAGGAACGCGAATCCGCTGTTCTATGTGGCCGAACTCCCGCCGGGCGGCAGGTCCAGCCAGATGTATCCCAACCTGGGCGCACGCGTCACGGTGGTCACACCGCAAGGCAAGATCATCGCGCGTGTCGGCGCGGACCGACCCGGGACGTCGCTCGGCCAGTTCGTCGCACCGCACGGGGTCGCCGTCGATTCGCATGGCGACATCTACGTGAGCGAGGTGGCGCAGGGCGCCTGGTCGCAAATGATGCAGGACCCGAAGCCCGAGTACGTGCGCACCTTCCGGAAACTGGTGAAGCGGCCGGCCTGACCGCGTTCGGGAGGCCGCCGGCACTCGCGGCCGCATTTTGTACTGAGCGCTCAGTTAGTTAGACGAAAAACCGACATCGACGATGACCGACTCCATGACCCCATCCGACCCCATCGCCGCGGACGCGCCGGACTTGCGGCGCGTGCTCGCGCACGAGTTCGCGGATGTGGAGCACCGCTACGACGAGCGGGACGCCATCACCTATGCGCTCGGCATCGGTCTGGGCGGCAACCCCACGCACGAAGGCGAGCTGCGCTTTGTGTACGAAAAGAACCTGCGCGTATTCCCCACGTTCGCGACGGTCCTGTGCCCGCCGGGCCCCTGGATGGAGGACCCGCGCTACGGCATCAATCGCAGGCTCTCCGTGCACGGCGCGCAGCGCATCGAGTGGCACAAGCCGCTGCCCGCGTCCGGCCACATCGTCGGGAAACATCGCACGGTGGGCGTGGTGGACAAGGGGCCGGGCCGCGGGGCGCTGGTGCACGTGCAGCGGCAGATCTTCGAGAAGGGCTCGGCGCAGCCCTCGGTGACGCTGCTCCATACCTCGTTCGCGCGCGCCAATGGCGGCTTCGGCGGCAGCAGCGAGCCGGTGGCTGTCTTCGCGACGCTCCCGCCGCATCCCGGCGAGGCGACGGTGGAGATGAAAACCCATCCGGCCCAGGCGCTGCACTACCGCCTGAACGGAGACCGCAATCCGCTGCACGCGGATCCCGCCACCGCGCGGGCGGCCGGATTCGAGCGGCCCATCCTGCATGGCTTGTGCAGCTTCGGCATCGCGGGTCATGCGCTGATGGTGCTGCGTGACAACTACGAGGGGGATGCGCTGGCATCCCTCGAATGCCGATTTTCCGCGCCGGTCTATCCGGGCGAGACGCTCGCCTTCGAGTTCTGGCGGGAGGCCGGCGGTGTCCTGTTCCGGGCCACGACGAAGGAGCGCGGGCTCACGGTGCTGGACAACGGGCGCGCCGTATTCAATTGAAAAACCAGGAGACCCCATGATGCGATTCTTCAGTGCGATCTGCTTCCTCGCGTTGACCGCGGGCACGACGTCGCAGGCGGCCGCGCAGGCCTTTCCGACGCGGCCGATCCGCCTGCTCGTGGCCTATGCGCCGGGCGGCGGCACCGACATCCTCGCGCGCACCATCGCGCAGGCGATGGCCGAGGATCTCGGCCAGCCCGTGGTGGTGGAGAACAAGCCGGGCGCCAACTCGCAGATCGCCACCGAGACGGTCGTGAAGTCGCCCCCCGACGGCTACACGCTGCTGATGGCGACCTCCACGCACGCGACCAACCCCTCGCTCAACCGCAAGATGTCCTACGACGCGGTGCGCGACTTCGCGCCCGTGAGCCTTGTCGCCACCGCGCCGATGGTCATCGTGGTGAGCCCCACGGTCCCGGCTTCCAACCTGAAGGAGCTGATCGCATTGGCGAAGCAGAAGCCCGGCACGCTCAATCACGCGACGGTCACCAACAGCATGCCGCACCTCGCCGGCGAGTTGTTCAAGAAGATGGCCGGCATCGAATTCGTCGCCGTGGGTTACCCGGGTGGACCGGCCGCGTATCCCGACCTCATCTCGGGGCGTGTGCAGTTCATGTTCGACGGGCTGTCCTCGGCGCTGCCGCAAATCCAGACGGGAAAGTTGAAGGGCATCGCCGTGACCAACGCGAAGCGCGCGGCCGCCGCGCCGGACATTCCTACCATCGCCGAGTCGGGCCTGCCCGGCTTCGACGCGGAGTCGGTGTATGGCGTGGTCGCGCCCGCGGGCACGCCGCCCGCGGTCATCGCGCGGCTCAATGCGTCGATCCGCAAGGCGGTCGCACAGCCGGCGGTGCAGGAGCGGCTCAAGGGCCTGGCCTACACCATCGCCGTGGATACCCCGGCCGAGTACGGCGCTTTCATCAAGGCCGAAACCGCCAAGTGGGGCGCGATCATCCGCGATGCGGGCATCAAGCCGGAGTGAGGAACGATGGCCGATCCTGATGACTCCGCACTCGACGCATTTCGCGCGCAAACGCGCGATTGGCTCGAAGCCAATTTCCCGAAGTCCCTTGCGAATGTCCTGTTCTCGCCGATCGCGAGCAGCGACAAGCCGTCCGGCGACGTGCTGCTCTGGAGGCAGCGCATGGCGGACAAGGGTTGGGGCACACCGACCTGGCCCACCGAATACGGCGGCGGGGGCTTGTCCGGCGATGAGGCGCGCGTGCTGCAGCAGGAGATGGCTCGCATCGGCGCGGCGAACCCGCTGATCAGCCTGGGCGCGATGATGCTCGGCCCGACCTTGCTGGAATACGGCACGCCGTCGCAGAAACAGCGGCACCTGCCGCCGATCTCGCGCGGCGAACTCCAGTGGTGCCAAGGCTACTCCGAACCGGGCGCCGGATCGGACCTCGCGAGCCTCCAGACGAAGTGCGTGGATGCCGGAGATCACTGGCTGATCAATGGAAGCAAGATCTGGACGAGCGGGGCGCACCACGCCGACTGGTGCTTCTGCCTGGTCCGCACGGACACCTCGAAGAAGCACGGCGGAATCAGCTTCGTGCTCGTGCCCATGCGGCAGGCCGGTGTGGAGGCGCGGCCGATCAAGATGATCGCGGGCAATTCGCATTTCTGCCAGGTATTCCTCACCGACGCCCGCGCCGACAAGGACGACATGGTCGGTCCGTTGAACGGCGGCTGGACCGTGGGCAAGCGGCTGCTGCAGTACGAGCGCTCGGGCCACGGCGGCGCGCGGATGATGGTCGGCGCCGACGTGGTCGAGCTGGCGAAGAAGTACATCGGTGTCGATGCCGAAGGCCGCATCGCCGATCCCGACCTGCGCACGCGGATCATCCGGCACGTGATGGATGCGCGCGCCCACATGCTGACGATGCAGCGCGTCCAGGCCGAGGCGACAGGCAACCCGAATCCCTCCGCGGCGACCTCCGTGACCAAGAACTCCGGCACCTGGATCGGCCAGGAGAAGGCCGAACTGGCGCTGGAGATCCTGGGCAATCGCGGTCTCGGCTGGGAGGGCGACGAGTTCACCGAGCAGGAGCTCGAAGCCGTGCGGATCTGGCTCTCGGGCCGGGCCACGACCATCTTCGGAGGCAGCCAGGAAGTCCAGTCGAACATCGTCTCGAAGCAGATCCTCGGACTGCCCGATGCAACGAAAAACCGCTGAGGAAGAATCACATGGCCGTTCTGAACGAAGAACAGAGCATGCTGCGCGACGCAGCCAAAAGCTGGGCGCGCGAGAAGAGCCCGGTCACCGCGTTCCGCAAGGTGCGCGATTCCGGCGCCGAACTTTGCTACGACGCGCGCGCCTGGCAAGAGATGGCCGAGATGGGCTGGGCCGGCGTCGTCATCCCGATGGAATACGGCGGCTCCGACTTCGGCTGCCTGTCGATGGGCCTCATCCTCGAAGAGCTCGGCCGCACGCTGACGGCGTCGCCGCTCATCGCATCGAGCCTGGCCGCCGCTTCGGCACTCGTCCTCGGCGGATCGGACGCGCACAAGTCGCAGTGGCTGCCGAAGATCGCCGACGGTTCGGTCATCGCCGCGCTGGCGATCGACGAGGGCGCGCGCCACGCGCCGGACCGGATCGCCACGGTCTTCGAGGACGGCCGCATTTCCGGAAAAAAGACCTTCGTGCTGGAAGGCATGGCGGCCGGCGTCCTCATCGTGTCCGCGCTCGGGTCGCAAGGCCCCGGCCTCTACCTCGTGCGCGCGGACGATGCGGGCGTGAAGCGCACGCGCCTCGCGCTGATGGACAGCCGCGGCGCGGCAAACATCGACTTCGAGGGCGCGTCCGCCGAGCCGCTCATGGGCGGGGCCGCGACGCTCGAGCAGGTGCTGGACCGTGCGCGCGCCGGCGTGGCCGCGGAGATGCTCGGCGCCGCGCTGCAGGCTTTCGAGATGACGCTGGACTACTTGAAGGTGCGCGTGCAGTTCGGCCAGTTGATCGGCTCGTTCCAGGCGCTGCAGCACCGCGCGGCCCGGATGTTCACCGACCTGGAAATCTCGCGTTCCGCCGTCGAGGCCGCGCTCGCCGCGATCGACGCCGGAAGTACCGACGTGCGCGAGCTGGTCTCGCTCGCCAAGGCAAAGATGGGCGACACCTTGCACCTGGTCACGAACGAGACGATCCAGATGCACGGCGGCATCGGCATGACCGACGAACACGACGCGGGCCTGTACATCAAGCGGGCGCGCGCACTGGAAGCGGCATTCGGGAACCAGGCGTTCCACCGCGAACGCTACGCCCGCATCCATGGCATCTGAGCAGAAAAAAAATCACAGGAGACAAGACATGGTGCGATCCATCGGCGTGATGTGCTTTTGGGCGATGCTCGCCGTGCTGCCGCAGCAGGCCGCGGCGCAGTCCTTTCCGACCCGGCCGATCCGCCTCGTCGTGGCGTTCGCGCCGGGCGGCGGCACCGACATCCTCGCGCGCATCGTCGCGCAGGCGATGGGCGACGACCTGGGCCAGCCCGTGGTCGTGGAGAACAAGCCGGGCGCCGGCATCCAGATCGCCACCGAGTACGTTGCGAAAGCGCCGGCCGATGGCTACACGCTGATGATGGCGACCACCACGCACGCCATCCCCGCGCTGTACCAGAACCCGCGCTACGACCCGGAGCGTGATTTCTCGCCGGTGAGCCTGATCGCGACGGCGCCGATGATCATCCTGGTGAGCCCGACGCTGGCGGTCTCCAATGTGCAAGAGCTGATCGCGCTCGCGAAACAGAAGCCCGGCACGCTCAACCGCGCGACGACCGTCGGCGGGATGCCGCACCTGGTCGGCGAGATGTTCAGGAAGAAAGCCGGCATCGACTTCGTCGTGGTGGGCTACAAGGGCGCCGGCCCCGCGTACCCCGATCTCGTCTCGGGCCGTGTGCATTTCATGTTCGACGCGCTATCCGCGGGGCTCGGGCAGGTGCAGATGGGACAGGCGAAAGGCATCGCCGTGACCAGCGCCAAGCGCGCGCCGACGGCCCCCGACATCCCGACCGTCGCAGAGTCGGGCCTGCCCGGCTTCGACGCCGAGGCCTGGTATGGCGTCCTCGCGCCCGCCGGGACGCCGCCGGCGGCGATCACGCGGCTGAACGCCGCGATCCGCAAGGCGGTCGCGCAGCCCGTGGTGCAGGAGCGCCTCAAGGGCCTGGGCTACACCATCACCGTCAACACGCCGGGCGAGTACAGCGCCTTCATCAAATCCGAAGTCGACAAGTGGCGCACGACCGTGCGCGACGCCGGCATCAAGCCCCAGTAAACCGAGACCCGCATGAGCGATACGTTTTCCTTTTCCACGCCCGGCCTCCAATCCCTCGAGGCGTTGTTCCATCCCCGCTCCATCGCCGTGATCGGCGCCTCCGACGATGCCGACCGCATCGGCGGGCGGCCGATCGCCTACGCGCTGCAGCTGGGTTTCGCCGGGAAGATCTATCCGGTCAATCCGAAACGCGAGTCGGTGCAGGGCCTGAAGGCGTATGCGCGCATCGGCGATGTGCCCGGCCCCGTGGACTGCGCCATCATCGCGTTGCCCGCGCCCGCGGTCGCCGGCACGCTGCGCGAGTGCGCCGCCAAGGGAGTGCGCGGCGTCGTGTTGTTCAGTGGCGGCTTTGCCGAACTCGGCGACGAGGGCCGCGTGCTGCAGGATGAAATCGCTCGCATCGCACGCGAGGGCGGCATCCGGATGCTGGGGCCGAACTGCATCGGCGCTTTCAGCATCGGGCACCGGGCCTTTCCGCTGTTCATGAGCAACGTCACCGGCCAGGTGCCCCCATCCGGCGCGCGTATCGGCATCGCCAGTCAGAGCGGCGGTTACGGCAGCCACATCGTCAAGATGGGGCAGGAACGAGGACTGGCGGTCTACGAGATGGTGACCACGGGCAACGAGGCCGATGTGGAAGTGGGCGAGGTCATCCACTGGCTGGCCGAGTCGCCGGGCATCGATGTCATCGTGGCGTACGTCGAGGGGATTCGCGACAGGGAAACGTTCATCGCCGGCCTGGCGGCCGCGCATCGCAACCGCAAGCCGGTGGTGCTGATGAAGGTCGGCGCCACCGAGTCGGGCGCCGCAGCCGCGGCCTCGCACACGGCGGCGCTGGCCGGCGCCGATGGCATCTACGACGCGGTGATCCGCGAGTACGGCGCGTATCGCGCCTCCTGCACGGAGGAAGTGCTGGATATCGCTTATGCGCTGTCCGCGGGCAAGCCGCTGCTGGATCGCCGGCTCGCCATCGCGAGCATCTCAGGCGGCGCCGGCGTGCAACTGGCCGACTTCGCGAGCGCGGCAGGCCTCGCGCTCGAAGCGCCGACGCAGCCCGTGCAGCGCCGGCTGCGCGAGATCATTCCGTTCGGCTCGCCGCTCAACCCCGTGGACATGACGGCCCAGGTGGCCAACCAGCCGGAGATCTTCGAAGCCACGCTCGACCAGCTGGCCGAGTCGGGCTACACCTCGATCCTGGTGTGGGTGGGTGCGAGCCTTGCCAGCCCGCGCGCGGGCGTGCCGATGCGCGAAGCGTTGGAGCGGTTGGCAAAGAAGCGGTCAGACCTGTTGATCACGGTGTCGGCGAATGGCCAGGCCGCGTCGCTTGCCTCGCTGAACGAAGCGGGTTGCCTCGTGTTCGCGGAGCCGAAGCGGGCCATCACCGCGCTGGCCGCGCTCGATCATTTCCAGCGCGTGTTCGCGCGGCCGTTGCCGGCGCGACCGTCGCTCGATGGGTTCGAGCTGCTGCCCGAAAACACGGTGTTCAACGAAGTGCAAGGCAAGGAGCTGCTCGCACGCGCGGGCGTGCCCCTGCTCGATGAGCGCCTGGTGCGCACCGCGCGCGAAGCCGGTGAAGCCGCCGCCGCGATGGGCCGGCCCGTGGCGGTGAAGGTCGTGTCCGCCGACATCGCGCACAAGTCCGACATCGGCGGGGTCGCACTGGGACTCACGACGCCTGCACAAGCGGCCGAGGCGGTGAGCCGCATGGCGGACCAGATCCCGATGCGCGCGCCGGGCGCGAAGATCGACGGCTACCTGGTCTCTCCCATGTTGACCGACGGCGTGGAGTGCATCGTCGGCGTTCATGCCGATCCGGTATTCGGCCCCGTGGTGATGTTCGGCATCGGTGGTGTGCTGGTCGAGGTGATGCAGGACGTCGCGTTCGCGCTCGCCCCGCTGGATTCGGAAGGCGCGGTGGACTTGATCCGCCGCGTGAAAGGGCATCGGCTGCTGACCGGTTTTCGAGGCCGGCCGCCTGCGGACATTGCAGCGCTGGCCAAGGCGATGGTGGCGATCTCGCGGCTCGCGGCGCGCAATGCCGACCGGCTGCACACGCTGGAGGTCAACCCGATCTATGTGCTGCCTGAAGGCCACGGTGTGGTGGCGCTCGACGCGGTGATCCAGACGAAAGCCGCGTCGACATCGAAGCGGTGACCCCAAAGCGGTGAACCCGAATCGCCTGGACCTGTATTCGCTCGCGTTGTTCTGCCATGTCGCGCGCAGCGGCAGCATCAGCCAGGGCGCGAAACTCTCCGCGCTCGCGCTGGGCGCCGCAAGCAGGCGCATCAGCGACCTCGAGGACGCCGTGGGCACGTCGCTGTTCCAGCGTCATTCCCGTGGCGTCACGGTCACCGTCGCGGGGCAGGCCTTGCATGAACATGCCCAACAGATCCTGAAAGGCGTCGACAACCTGGCTGCGGACCTCTCCGATTACGCGGCAGGCCTCGTGGGCGTGGTGCGGCTGTGGGCCAATACCTCAGCGGTCACGCAATTCCTGCCCGCCGACATCTTCTCGTTCGCCAGCGGCAACCCGGGCGTTCGCATCGAGCTGGAGGAAGCGGACAGCAGCGACATCGTCATGGCCGTGGTCGACGGGCGGGCCGATCTGGGAATCTTCGCGGACCGCACACCCGCGCATGGCCTTCAGCTTCTCGAGTATCGGAAAGATCAGTTGGTGTTGATCGTTCCGCGTGGTCATGCGCTTTCGCGGCGGCGAAGCGTGAAGCTCGCGGACACGCTGGACCACGACTTCGTGAGTCTTTCAAAAAACACGTCGCTCGCAAAACGATTGCAGCTCGAAACCGCGGAACTGGGCCGAACGCTGAAAGTACGAATCCATGTACGCAGTTTCGACGGTATCTGCCAGATGGTGTCTGCCGGAATGGGCATCGCGATCCTTCCCAAAGAGGCGGTTCGGCCGTTCCTGAACGCGATGAATCTTCGCCAGATCCCGCTCGATGAAAGCTGGGCCGTGCGCTCGCTTCTCATCGGTGTGCGTGCGAGTGGTGCCGTGCCGCGGCACGTCCGCATGGTGATCGACCATCTCTGCAATGCCCCAGGGACGCAAACCCCGGCATGACAGCACCCAGCCTTCCCCGATCTGGAAGGCTCGCTTGCAAAGTTGCGTCTTGTGCCTCCCACACCGGGGGAACATCATCCTCACGCAGAAGAAGTACACCCAAGGAGACAGAGTGAAAAATGAACGGCGTCGATTCCTGCGTCAAGGCGCAGCCGTCTTGAGCACGCTCGGTGTTTCGAGCTGGAGCCAGACGGCTCCCTATCCCTCCGGCACGATCCGCGTGATCGCCCCGACATCACCAGGCGGCGGCGTGGATCTGCTCGCGCGCGAGACGGCAAGAATCCTGTCGGACAGCCTCGGTGTTTCCGCGATCGTGGAGAACAAGCCGGGCGGAAGCGGCGTCATCGGCAAGGACCTGGTGGCGAAAGCCCGCGCGGACGGGCACACGCTGCTCATGGGTTCGCAGACCCTGGCGCTGGACGGGCTGCTGCACGCGAACATGCCGTTCGACGTCAACGACTTCGCGCCGGTGATCTACCTGGGGTTCGTTCCGCTCGTGCTGGTCACGCAGCCTTCCTTCCCGGCCAACAACGTCAAGGAGTTGATCGCGCTGGCGAAGTCGCGGCCCGGGAAGATCACTTTCGCCATGGGCGGAAGCGGCGCGGGCTCGCACCTGTCGGGAGAGATGTTCAAGTACCTGAGCGGCACCGACCTGCTGATGGTCCCGTACAAGGGCAACGCGCCGGCATTGACCGACGTCGTCTCCGGGCACGTCAACATCATGTGGGACATCATGACGACGACGCTGCCGCAGATCAGGGCCGGCAGGCTCAAGGCGCTGGCCGTTACGTCGTCACGCCGCTCCTCGGTGACACCCGAGTATCCGACCATGATCGAGTCGGGCTTGCCCGGCTTCGAGATCAACGCCTGGTACATGCTGTTCGCACCGAAGAACACGCCGGCCGACGTCGTGCAGAAACTCAACGGGGCGCTGCACAAGGGCTACACGAATCCGGAATTCGTGAAGCGCATGGCCGCGCAGGGCATCGAGGTCGTCGGCGGCTCCGTCGCGGATGCGCGCGGCGCGGTGCAGCGCGAGATCGACCGCTGGGTGCCTATCTTCAAGGCAGCCAACATCAAGGCGGAATGACCATGCATTCGCACACCCTGGCCGATCCCGATTGGGAAATTCCGAGATACAGCGACAGCCTCGACCTGCGCCGGCTGGTCCAGGACTATCCGCCGCCGCCCGACTACTACCGCAAGGTGTTCCGGATGTCGCGCGATGAGTTGAGGTCGCTCCAGGAAAGGCGCTTTCTCGCCACGATGGATCGGGGCTGGCAGATCCCGTTCTTCCAAAGACACTGGGGCAAGGCGGGCGTTGCGCCGGGCGACATCCGCGGACTCGATGACCTCCAGCGCCTTCCGCCTTACGACGTGCACGACATCCGCGAGAGCATCGAGCGCGTGCCGCCGTTCGGCGACTTCATGGGAACGAGCGAGGCGGATCGCATGGCCGCGCCGCATGTCATCCATACCAGCGGCGGAACTACCGGGCTGCCGCGGCCGATGTTCTACACCCCGCAGGATCGCGAGATCATGGCGATCCTCGGGGCGAGGCGGTGGGCGATGCAAGGGATCCGGCCTGGCGATCTCGTGCTCGTCAGCTATTCGATGGGGCTGGGCAACAGCGGGCATGCGCATCGCGAGCAGCTCTGGCACTACACCGGGGCGATTCCCGTCATGGCGGGCAGCGGCGCCGCGACCCCGACTCGGCGGCAGGTCGAACTCATACGCGCGTGGAAGATCAAGGCGCTCGTCGGCGGAGCCGCGTACCTGCGGCACATGGCCACGGTGGCGCGGGACGAGCTCGGCATCGATCCGCGCAGCCTCGGCATCAAGATGATCGGCTGCGGCATGGGCATCGAGGATCGCGCGGCGATCGAGGAGCTGTGGGACGCGCCGGTGTTCGACGGGTACGGCACGCACGAAAGCGGCGCGATGGCCGCCGAATGCGGCCACCGCGACGGCATGCACATCAACGAGGACTGCTTCATCCTCGAAACCGCGGACCCCGAGACCGGGCGGATGCTGGGAGAGGGCGAGCACGGAACGCTGTACATCACGACGCTGTACAAGCAGTCGGCGCCTCAGATCCGCTTCAACGTCAACGACATCTCCGCGCTGCAGCCGGGTGTGTGCGCCTGCGGCTCCACGATGCGCCGGCTCGAGCGCATCTATGGCCGCAACGACAACATGATCAAGCTGCGCGGCGCCAACGTGTTTCCGGAAGCCGTCGGCGCGGTGGTCGCGCAGGACGCGCGCACGAACGGCGAGTTCTTCATCTTCGTCGACCAGACGGGCCCCGCGCAGACACCGGAGATGGATGTGTGGGTCGAAGTCGCGGATGTTGGCGAGGCTGGGCTGGTGCGGGCCGACCTGGAGCGCCGCATGCGCGAAGTCCTGTCGGTGCGCGTCACCGTAACGCCGGTCGCGCGCGGCGAACTGGACCGCTACACCGGCACCACGCGCAGCTCGAAGATCAAGCGGGTGCTGGACAAGCGCAAGCAACCGGCCGAATCCCCAACCTGAGGCGAACTTCCATGCATCTGATCGATGTGCATTCACATTGGGGAACCGAGGGGACCCATCCCGCCCAATCGGCCGAAGCGCGCGAACACCAGCAGAAATTCTGGGGAAGGAAAGCGAGCTACGACACCGAGCAGGAGATGGCGGATTACTTCCGCAGCCACGGCGCCCGGGCCATCCTCGACTACGGTTTCACGAAGAACCTGACGTTGGCCGAGTGCGTGCCGTACCACGACTACGCCATCGCCGCGCAGGCCCGGCATCCGGATGCGATCCTCGGCTTCTGGGTCCAGATGGATCCCCGAACGGGCGAGGCGGGGGCACGCGAGCTGCAGCGCTGCATCGACGCCTCGAATGGTTTCGTCAGTTTCTGTGTTTCCGCCGCCGGCATGGGCATCGCCGCGAGCGATCCCATCTACGACCCGTTCTACGACGTGGTCGAGAAGGCCGGCCGGCCGGTCCTCGTCCTCGTGGGATACACCGCGTCGGGCGGAGGAACACTCGGTGGTGGCGGCGTCGAGCTGGAGCTTTGCCATCCCCGCTATATCGATCGTCTCGCCATCAAGCGTCCGCACATGCAGATCATCTCGGGCCGGCCCGCATGGCCCTGGCAGGAAGAGATGATCGCCGTGATGCTGCACAAGCGCAACGTGTGGTCGGAGCTGCACGGCTGGTCGCCGAAGTACTACTCGGACTCGCTCAAGCGCGAGATTCGCGGCCGCCTGAAAGGCCGCTTCATGTTCGGCGCGGACTACCCGATGTTGAGGTACGAACGGCTCGTCGCAGAATGGCGCGAGCTGGGCTACAGCGAGGAGATCCTCGCCGACGTCTTCCACGGCACCGCGGAACGGCTGCTTCGTATCGCGCCGTCGCAAGGGCGGGGCGATCCGGGATAGGCAACCATGCCCGCATGCCGCGATTCAGCGATCGCCCGCCCTGCGCCGGCTCTCGAACGCGGCAAGCATGGCTTCGGTGTCCGGACGCTCCATGGGAAAGGTGTCGCGCGTGCGCGTGTAGAGCACGCCGCCCATGCGGCCCAGCGGGTCGAGCAGGCCCTGGTCGATCCGGAAGTTCTGGCTGACGATGTCGTCGCGCACGTGCATGTGCACGATGTCGCCGACGATGAATTGCTTGCCGGCCCCGACGTTCACCCACTGGTTGAGGCGGCATTCCAGGTGCGCCGGCGCCTCGCCCACGCGCGGCGCACCCACCACGAGCGAGGGCACGGCCGTGAGGCCGGCCACCTCGAATTCGTCGATCTCCGGCGGCGACTCCAGCGAGCTCTGGTTCATGGCATGGCCCAGCTCGGCGGACACGATGTTGACCACGAACTCGCCCGTGGCCTGGATGTTGGTGTAAGTGTCCTTGTTGCCGCCCGGCCTGCGATTGACGCCGATCACGACGATCGGCGGGCTGACCGACATGAGGTTGAAGAAGCTGAAAGGCGCGGCATTGAAGCGGCCTTCCGGGCTGCGCGTGGAGACGAACGCGATCGGCCGGGGAACGACCAGCCCGGTCAGCACCTTCGAGCGTTCGCGATCGGTGATGGCGGCGAGATGAATTTCCATGTCTGCTTTCCATGTGGAGATGAGGGTCAACTGGCGCCGATCGTAACGTTTTCAAGAATATTTATACATACTGATTGTTAACAATCTCAGGGAAAACCCCCTTTGGCCCGGCGCCGTCCTGCGATTCACTCGAACCCTGCCTTTGGAAGTACATGTCCCGATGAGAAGTTTTCGCCACCTCCCGCTCGGCCTGGTCCTGGCCGCGCTGCTCTGCGCATCCGGCGCCGCGATGTCGCAGGCCTGGCCCACGCGACCGATTCGCGTCGTGGTGCCCTACACCGCGGGCGGCGGCGCGGACGCGGTGGCCCGCCCGATCTTCGACCGGATGTCGGAAATCCTCGGGCAGCCGGTCGTGATGATCAACCGGCCCGGCTCCAACGGAGAAGTCGGAACCACGAGCGTGGCGACGGCCGAACCCGATGGCTACACGCTCGTGTTCGCCTCCACCGGGCCGAACGTGAACAGCATCGCGCTGGGCCGCGACGTGCACTACACCGCCGGCAGTTTCCAGCCCATCACGGTCTTCGTCGACAGCAACACCTTCCTCTTCATTCGCGCATCGCTGCCGATCCAGAACCTGAAGGAGCTGATCGCCTACGCCAAGGCCAATCCCGGCAAGCTGAACTACGGCACCGGCGGAAGCGGCAGCGCGCCGCAACTCGCCTTGAAGTCGCTCAACCGCGCGGCCGGCATCGACATCAAGGAGATTCCGTACCCGGGCGTCGCGGGCGCCACCGTGGATATCCTGGCCGACCGCATCGACCTGTTCCAGTCGGCGATCGGCGGGCTCGGTCCGCACATCCAGTCCGGCAAGTTGCGGCCGATCGCGCTGGTGACGAGCCGCCGCAACAGCTCGTTTCCGGACGTCCCCACCATCGCCGAAGTGGTGCCCGGCTACACGCCGGTGAACTCGTGGCTCGGGCTGATGGCCCCGGCCGGCACGCCGAAAGAAATCGTGGACGGCCTCTATCGCGCGAGCGTGGAGGCGGTGCGCACGCCGCGCGTTTCCGAACTTCTGCGCGGCATGTCGCTGAGCATCGCGCTTCCGACGCCGGAAGTTTTCGCGGCGAGCATCAAGTCGGACATCGCGACCTGGTCGGAGCAGTTCAAGGCCATCGGCATCGGCAAGGAATAAGGCGAACCCATGAACGAAAAAGTCCTGCTCATCACCGGCGCTTCACGCGGGCTCGGCGAAGCCACCGCCCGGCGCGCCGCCGCCGCCGGCTACCGGCTTGCCCTCGTCGCGCGCAAACGCGAGTCCCTGCTTCCCCTGGTCGAGGAGCTCGGCGCGGACACCGCCATCGCGCTCGCGGCCGACGTCGCCGACTGGGAACGCGTCACGGCGGTTGTCGCCGAGACCGTGCGCCACTACGGCCGCCTCGACGCGGTTTTCGCGAACGCGGGCCAGATGGTGGGCACCTCGTTCTTCGGCAGCAGCGGCGCGGACCCCGCGCAGTGGCGGGACATGGTGCTTACGAACATCCTCGGCGCGGCCTACACCGCCCGCGCCGCCTTGCCCGCGCTCGCCGAGAAGAAAGGTCATCTCGTGCTCACCGGCTCGGTCGCGGGGCGCTACATCCGCCGCGGCAGCCTCTACTCCGCGACGAAGTGGGCCGTGACCGGACTGGCCGGCGGCATCCGCGAAGAAGCGGTGGGCACGGGCGTTCGCGTCACGGTCATTCAGCCCGGCTATGTCGACACCGACCTCATCACCGAGGAAATGCGTTCCAAGCCCAAGCTCGTTCCGGACGACATCGCCCGAGCAGTGCTTTACGCGCTGGAGCAACCGCAGACGGTCGACGTCAACGAGATCGTCGTCCGCCCGATCGGGCAGGCGCAGTGAACGCGCGTGGAGTTGGCATGAATACCTTGACCCGCCGCGAGCTCCTCGCTGCCGCATCCCTCTCGGCTCTGGCAGGCACTGCCGCCGCGCAGGGAGGCGGCTTGCGGCCACTGCGCCTCGTGACCACACTCGCCCCCGGCGGTTCCGCCGACGGCGTCGCGCGCTTTCTCGCGCTCAAGCTGCCCGAGGTCATGAAGCGCGCCGCGTTCGTCGATTCGCGTCCCGGCGGCAACGGCATCATCGGCCTGCGCTCGGTCACCAGCGCGCCGCTGAACGGCGACTCGGTGCTGGTTGGCGGCCCCTCCCTCATCGTGGTCAATCCGGCCGTCATCCCCAATCTGCCGTATCAGCCGCTCACGGACCTCATACCCGTCGCTCGCCTCATGCGCAACAGCTCGGCGCTCGTGGTCGCCGCGGATTCGCCGATCCGGACTTTCGCCGACCTCGTGGATGTCGCGAAGCGCAAGCGGCTGAACTACGGCGCCGGTTCGGCCAGCTATCAGGTGATGGTCGAACGGATCAAGCATGCCGCCGGTTTCGAGGCGACCGCGATTCCGTACAAGGGCACCACACCGCCGCTCCTCGACGTGATAGGTGGCCAGCTCGACTTCTCGCCGAGCGAACTCGGGGCGGCGCTCGGCATGGTGCGCCAGGGCAAGCTGCGCATGATCGTCACGACGGGAAGCACGCGCGCGGCCGAAGTGCCGAACGTCCCGACGCTGCTCGAGCTCGGCTACAAGGACCTGGTCCTCTACGGATTCCTCGGCCTCTTCTATCCCACCGGCGTTCCCGAGGAGCGCGTGAAAGAGCTGGGACAGGCCGTGAACGCGGTGATGCGCACGCCCGACGCCCTCGAGTTCATCCGGGCGCAAGCCAACGAGCCGTGGCCCGCGACGCCGGATGAATTTCGCCAGTTCATCGCCCGCGAACAGGAGTTCACGCGCACGGTGGTCAAAGCCGCCGGCATCCGCGTCGAGTGAGGCCGGCAACCCATGAACAAACCTTGAACCCCGGAGCAACCATGAACATCCTGAACCGGCGCGACTTCCTCGCCGCCGCCACTCTCTCGGCCCTCGCCGGCACCGCCATGGCACAAGGCGCCGCCGCGGGCCGGCCGTTGCGCATCGTCACGACCTTGCCGCCCGGGGGCGCCGCCGATTCGACGGCACGCTTCATCGCGGCGAAGCTGTCCGAATCGGGCAAACGGGTCGCGATGGTGGATTCCCGCCCGGGCGGCAACGGCATCATCGGCGTGCGCGCCGTGCTGGGCGCGCCGGCCAACGGCGAAACCGCGTTGATGGGCGGGCCTTCCACCATGATCACCAACGCGGCCGTCATCTCGAACCTGCCGTACAACCCGATGACCGACTTCAAGCCGGTCGCGGGTCTCTCGCGCTACGACACCGCCATCGTCGTCGCCGCCAGCTCGCCGGTCCAGAGTTTCGCCGACCTGGTGGCGCTCGCGAAGCGGCGAAAGCTCAACTACGGCGCGGGCACGGCTACTTACCAGGTGGCGATCGAACTGATCAAGCGCGCGGCCGGCTTCGATGCGACGGCGATCCCGTACAAGGGCACCGCGCCCACGCTCACGGACCTGA
Organism: Pseudomonadota bacterium; assembly: GCA_040385005.1. Lineage (GTDB taxonomy): Bacteria > Pseudomonadota > Gammaproteobacteria > Burkholderiales > Burkholderiaceae_C > Ramlibacter. The sequence continues at coordinate 124,708 of JAZKIF010000054.1, read as the reverse complement.
TCGGCAACCAGATCGACTTCACGCCGGCCGAGATCAGCGGCGTCCTCGGTCTCGCGCGGGAGGGCCGGGTGCGCATCATCGCGACGTGCGGCACTACGCGGGCCGCCGAGCTGCCGAACGTGCCCACGCTGGTCGAGCTTGGCTACAAGGACATCGTCGTCTATGGATGGCTCGGCATCTTCATGTCCGCGAAGGTTCCCGACGACCAGGTGAGGGAGTTTTCGCAAGCCCTGCTTGCCATCATGCGCACGCCCGAAGCCATCGAGTTCGTGCGCGGCCAGGGCGGCGAGGTGTGGGCTTCCAACCAGGATGAATTTCGCCAGTTCCTCACGCGCGAAATGGAAATGACCCGCAATGTGGTGAAGGCCGCCGGCATTCACGTCGAGTGAGCGTCACGCTTGTCGCCCGACAGCGCACACAGAAACACGAACAGGAAACAGGAGATTCACATGATCCAGGCACCGCGCGAGATCGCGCCGGAAACAAGAGAGCGGTACTTGCGCGAAGGCTGGTGGGGAACCCGCACTTTCGCGGACGTGCTGCAGCAACGCGCTGCTGAAGATGCCGATCGCCCGGCGCTCTCCGACGCGCGCACGAGCCTCACCTACGGCCAGCTGTGGGAGCAGGTGCTGCGCTTCGCCGAATTCCTGCGGCGCCAGGGTATCGGCAAGGGCGACGTGGTGACGCTGCAAGTGCCGAACCGCGTCGAATTCCCGATCGTCTTTTTCTCGCTCGAATTGATCGGGGCCGTGGCCAACAAGATCAGCTCGGACCTGCGCGCGACGGAGCTGGATTACATCTTGCGGTTCTCCAAATCCGCGGCGTATGTGTGCGCGGCGGAGTTCAAGGGATTCAATTACGTCGACATGGTGCAAGGCATCCGCAAGGGGTTGCCGGAACTGCGCGTGGTGATCTCGCTGGACACCGTCGATGCGCCCGGCGTCGTTTCGTTCGCGCAAGCGCTCGAAGGCACGCCGGTACTCGCCGACGCCGACCGGGTGCGAATGGACCCCGACGAAGTGATGCGCATGTGCTTCACGTCGGGCACCACAGGCAACCCGAAAGGCGTGCTGCACAGTGCCAACACCTCGATTTGCGCGGCGGAGTTTCTCAATACCCAGATGCGTTTCACGCGCGACGATGTCGTGCTGATGTTCCTGCCCGTGGGGCTGAACTGGGGCTACATGACGCTGCTGCAGACGATCCTCGCGGGTGCGCGCGGCCTGCTGGTCGACCGGTTCTCCGTGGCGGAAACCCTGAAGACCGTGCAGCGCGAAAAGGTCACGTACCTGCCTGCCGCGCCGGCCGCGATCGTCGCCTTGCTCAACTCGGAGGATTTGAGCAAGCACGACCTGTCGTCGCTGCGGATCGTGATGAGCGGCGGCGCGTCGGCGTCCGTCGAAATGATCAAGACATTCCAGGCCGCGCTTCCGGGCGTCAAGCTGCTCGAGGGCTACGGCATGCTGGAGACGGGGTTCCACACCGTCACGCGCCTGGATGACGATCCCTTCCAGGTCATCGGCACCGTGGGCCGCTGCATGCCGGAGATGGAACTGGCGATCCTCGATGAAGAGGGCCGGCCGGTGCCCGAAGGCGCGAGCGGCGAGATCGCCTGCCGCGGGCCTTCCGTGCACCTGGGCTACCTGGACAACGACGCCGCCAACCGCGAGGGGTTCACGGCCGACGGCTGGTTCCGCTCCGGCGACCTGGGCGAGATCGTCGACAAGGCGGGCAACCTGCGCATCTCCGGGCGGAAGAAGGAAATCGTCAATCGCGCCGGCAAGAAATACTTCCCGCGCGAGATCGAGGAGCTGCTCTACGAGCACCCGGCTTTCCTGCAGGTGGCGATCGTCGGCATGCCCGATGCGCGGCTGGGCGAGCGCAATTGCCTGTGCGCGATCTTCAAGCCGGGACAGTCGCTGAGCCTGGAGCAGATCGTCGCGTCCCTGAAGGGGCGGGTCGCCGATTACAAGCTGCCGGAGCAGCTGGAAATCGTGACCGAATTGCCGATGACCCCCAGCGGGAAGATCCGCCGCGCCGAGCTGATCAAGCAGATGGTAGCCGCTGGACATTGAATATAAATATTGTTAACATTCCTACAATACTGCGTTTAAAGTCCCAGGAGCTGCCATGTCAGAAAATTTCCGTTCGTTGATGGTGTGCGCGGGCGACGACCTGGACACGATGACGTCGTTCTCGCGCGCCGCCGCCGACTGCTACATGATCGACCTGGAAAACAAGATCCCGGAAGACCGCAAGGCGAGCGCGCGCGCCATCGCCGTGAAAGGCCTGTCGCTGGACTGGGGACGCCGCATCCGGGGCGTGCGCGTGAACGAAGTGCCGGGGCCGCACTTCGCGGCGGACGTGCAGGACATCGCGCGCGCCAGGCCCGACTTCATCATGCTGCCCAAGGTCCACACCCGCAGCGAAGTCGAGCACGTCGCGCGCCTGCTCGACTCCATCCCGGGCGCCGGGAACATTCGCCTGTGGGTGTGCGTGGAAACCTGCGCGGGCGTCCAGTACGTCGACGAGATCGCCTCCGCGAGTCCGCGCATGCAGGTGCTCTTCTTCGGCAAGGGCGACTACGCGACCGACATGGGCATCAAGAAGAATTCGATCCGCAGCAGCTCGCCCCTGGCGGGGCATCCCCGGGAGGTCGAGCTCACCTACGCGCGCAGCCGCATCGCGACCAGCGCCAAGGCGCATGGCCTGATGGCGATCGACCCCGGCGAGTCGTACACCCGCACCGATGTCAACGCGACCTTCGAGGCGGCGCTGTACGCCTACCAGTTCGGCTTCGATGGCGTCATCGCATGGATTCCGGAGCAGATCGAGACGATCCACAAGGCGTTCGCGCCTTCGGCCGACGACCTCGACTGGGCGCGCAAGGTCGTTGCGGCGCACGAAGCCGGCGCGCGCGAAGGCAAGGCAAGCATCCAGCTCGAAGGGGTTGCCGTCACGGCGCCGCTCGCGAAGTCCGCCCAGGCGCTGCTGCGGCGCGCCACGGAGCTCGCCGAGTGGGACGCCGCGCTGCTGCGCCCACGCGCCGAAGCCCGCGCATGACGACACGCCCGCTCTACCGGCACGCGGACCTGCGGCGCCTCTTTCGTCCCCGAAGCATCGCGATCGTCGGCGCGACGCCGAACACGAAGTCGTTCGCCGGCAAGACGCTGGAGAACCTGCGCGGCTTCGACGGCGAAGTGCTGCTCGTCAATCCCAAGTACCCGGAAATGAACGGGCAGCGCTGTTATGCCTCGCTGCGTGAACTTCCGGCATCGCCGGATTGCGTACTCATCGCCACCGGCCGCGACACCGTCGAGCCTCTCCTTCGGGAAGCCGCCGAAGTCGGCGCGGGCGGCGTGGTGTTGTACGCCTCCGGCTTCGCCGAGACCGGCAAGCCGCAGACCGTCCGCGAGCAGCAGGAGCTCGTGCGCATCGCGCAGGACCACGGCATCCGCCTGCTCGGCCCCAACTGCATCGGCTACGTCAACCTGAGCGTGAACGCGAACCTGTCGTTCGTGGACGTCGAGCCCCGAAAGCTGCCGCTGCCGCGCCACGCCATCGGCGTGGTGAGCCAGTCGGGCGCGCTGGGCTTCACGCTCGAGCAAGGGATGCATCACGGCCTGGCTTTCAGCCATGTGCTGTGTAGCGGAAACTCGTGCGACGTCGACATCGCGGACCAGGTGGCGTTCCTCGCCGAGGAGCCGGATTGCGCCGCGATCGCCTGCGTGTTCGAGGGGCTGAGCGATCCCGCGCGTCTCGTGGAAGCCGCGCAGCTGTGCGCGAGCGTCGGCAAGCCGCTCGTGGTCTACAAGCTCGGCCGCAGCCCCCTCGGCGCGGCAGCGGCGCTGGCCCATACGGGCTCCGTCGCGGGCTCGCACAGCGCGCATTCCAGCGCCATGCGCGCAGCCGGCGTGGTGCAGGTGGCCGCGCTCGACCAGCTGCTGGAAACAACGCTGTTCCTCGCGAAGGCGCCGGCGCTCCCGAAGTCCGAAGGCGTGATCATCGTCACGTCGTCCGGCGGTGCGGGGATCGTGGCCGCCGATGCCGCGCAGGCACATGGCGTGGACCTGCCGCAACCGCGCGAGGCGGCTGTGGAAGTGATCGCCGCGGTGATCCCCGATTTCGGCTCCGCGCGCAACCCGTGCGATCTCACGGCGCAGGTCGGCAACAACCCCGAGATGATCGAGAAGTGCGCCGGCGTGCTGCTGGAGAGCGACGACTACGGCGCCGTGGTGACGCCCTTGATCATCGCCGGCGAGGGCCGGATCGACCGCTACGAGGTGTTCAGCGACCTGGCGCAACGGCACGGAAAGATCGCCTGCCTGCTCTGGATGTCCGCATGGGATATCGAGCTGGAGCGGGCCCATGCGATGCCGGGGCTCGCCGTGTTCCGGTCGGTATCGAACTGCTTTGCCGCACTTGCCGCGTGGCACGCTCGCGCACGGTGGCTTCGCGAGCAGGGCACGCAGCCGGCCGCGGCGCTCGAATCATGAGGATGGAAACCCCATGGCAACCCTGACCCGTCGCGACCTGCTCGCCGCTGCGTCGCTCTCGGCGATCGTCGGCACTGCGGGGGCGCAAGGAAGTGGCCGACCCCTTCGCATCGTCGCGACCTTGCCGCCGGGCGGCCCGGCCGACGGCATCGCGCGTTTCCTCGCGCCCAAGCTCTCCGAGCTGATGAAGCGTCCCGTGTTCGTCGATTCACGCCCGGGCGGCAACGGCATCATCGGCGTGCGCGTCGTGACCGGCTCGCCGGCGAATGGCGAGACGGTGCTGGTGGCCGGCAATTCCATCATGATCGTCAACCCGGCGGTCATCTCCAACCTGCCGTACAACCCGCTCACCGATCTCGCGCCGGTCGCGCGCCTCGCGCGCTACAGCACGGGCATCTGCGTGGCCGCCAGCTCGCCCGTGCAAACCTTCGCCGACCTGGTGGACCTCGCGAAGCGCAAGAAGCTCAACTACGGCGCCGGCACGCCCAGCTACCAGGTGTCGATGGAACGGATCATGCGCATCGCCGGGTTCGAGGCGACCGCCATCCCCTACAAGGGCACTACGCCCACGCTGGTCGACCTGATGGGCGGGCAGATCGATTTCACGCCGAGCGAACTCGGCGCGGTGCTGAGTCTCGTGCGGCAAGGCAAGATCCGCATCATCGCGATGTCCGGCGCCACGCGCGTCGCGGAACTGCCGAACGTGCCCACGCTGGCGGAGCTCGGCTACAAGGAAATCGTGCTGTACGGATTTCTCGGCCTGTTCTATCCGGCAGGGGTTCCCGAGGAGCGGGTGAAGGAGTTGTCGCATGCCGTGAACGCGGTCATGCGCACGCCCGAGGCCCTCGAATTCATCAAGAGCCAGGCCGGTGAGCCGTGGCCTGGCGCTCCGGAGGAGTTGCGCCAGTTCATCGCGCGCGAACAGGAGTGGACGCGCTCGGTGGTGAAAGCCGCCGGCATTCGCGTCGAGTAAGGCCCGGATGAGCAGCATCAACGAAGTCGCCGAGCTCGTCATCGAAGACGGCATCGCCATCCTCACGATCGATTCGCCGCCGGTCAACGCGCTCTCGGCGACGGTGCGCGACGGCCTGATGGCCGGCATCGCGCAAGCGGGAGCCGACCCTGCGGTGAAAGCCATCGTGCTGATCTGCGCCGGGCGGACCTTCATCGCCGGCGCCGACATCGCGGGCATGGGCAAGCCGCGAACCGGGACGCCGCTGCAGGACATCCTGCCCGCCATCGAAGGTGCGAATCAACCCGTCATCGCCGCCATGCACGGCACCGCGCTCGGCGGTGGTTTCGAGCTGGCGCTGGCCTGCCACTACCGCGTCGCGGTGCCGTCCGCCAAATGCGGATTGCCGGAGGTCAAGCTCGGCATCCTGCCGGGGGCCGGCGGCACGCAACGGCTTCCGCGCATCGTCGGTGTGCAGCGCGCGCTGGAGATGGTCACTTCGGGTGAACACGTGGGCGCCAAGGCGAGCCTGGAGATGGGCCTCTTCGATGAGCTCGTGCCCGAAGGCCGGTTGCGCGAAGGCGCGATCGCGTTCGCGCGGCGCGTCGTCGCCGAGCGCAGGCCCTTGAGGAAAGTGCGGGACCTTGACGACAAGCTTGCGCAGGCGCGCGGCAAGCCGGAGATCTTCGCGGAGTTCCGCAAGGCCAATGCGCGCAAGTTCCGCGGCTTCGACGCGCCCGAGTACAACATCCGCTGCATTCAGGCTGCGGTCGATCTCCCGTTCGAAGAGGGATTGAAGGTCGAGCGTGCGCTGGCCCTGGAACTGGTGGCGGGCGTGCAATCGGCGGCGCAGCGTTACGCTTTTTTCGCGGAGCGCGCGGTCTGGAAGATTCCCGATGTGCCGGACGACACGGTCACCTTGCCCGTGAACCAGGTGGGCATCGTGGGCGCCGGCACCATGGGCGGCGGCATCGCCATGAATTTCCTGAACGTTGGCATGCCGGTCACCCTCGTGGAAACCACGCAGGAGGCATTGGACCGTGGCGTGGCGACCATCCGACGCAATTACGAAAACACCGCGCGCCGCGGCCGCCTCACTGCCGGCGACGTGGAACAGCGCATGGCGCTCCTGACCCCGACACTGTCGCTCGATGCCCTCGCGGGCAGCGACCTCGTCATCGAAGCGGTGTTCGAGGACATGGCGGTCAAGAAGGCGCTGTTCGGGCGTCTCGATGCGATCGCCAGGCCCGGCGCGATCCTCGCCACGAACACCTCGCACCTGGACGTCGACGAGATCGCCGCGGCGACGTCGCGGCCGGAGGCGGTGATCGGTCTGCACTTCTTCTCGCCGGCGAACGTGATGCGCCTGCTCGAAGTGGTGCGCGGCGCGAAGACCGCGAAGCCGGTGATCGCCACCGCGATGCAGCTCGCGCGAAAGTTGAAGAAGGTGGCGGCGCTGGTCGGCGTGTGCAACGGATTCGTCGGCAACCGCATGCTGGCGCAGCGCCAGCGCGAAGCCGGCCTGCTCATCCTCGAAGGCGCGTTGCCGTGGGACGTGGACCGGGTGCTGTTCGACTTCGGCTTCCCGATGGGGCCGTTCGCGATGTCCGATCTCGCCGGGCTGGACCTGGGCTGGACACGCGAGACCTCGACCGGCCAGACGATGCGCGAGATCCTGTGCGAGATGGACCGGCGTGGACAGAAGACCGGCGCCGGCTACTACGACTACGACGAGAACCGCAAAGCGTCGCCGTCCGCGGCCGTGGAGCAGCTCATCGTGGACCTCGCCGCGCGCAAAGGCATCCAGCGGCGCAGCATCGGCGACGAGGAAATCCTGCGGCGCTGCATCTACCCGATGATCAACGAAGGCGCGAAGATCCTCGAAGAAGGCATGGCCATTCGCGCGTCGGACATCGACGTCATCTGGATCAACGGCTACGGCTGGCCGGCCTATCGCGGCGGGCCGATGTTCCACGGCGACACCGTCGGCCTTGCCGAGGTCCTGGAAACGATGCGCGACTACGAAGCGCGTCTCGGCCCCGCATTCAGGCCCGCGCGCCTGCTGGAAACCCTGGTTGCCGAAGGCCGGCGTTTCCAGGACTCCAAATAATTTTTCAGCTTCCCAGGATTACTTCATGCGTCAGGCAGTCATCGTTTCCTACGCCCGTACCGGGCTCGCCAAAGCCACGCGCGGCGGCTTCAACAACACCCCCGCGATGACCATGCTGGGTCACGCCATCGAGCATGCGGTGCAGCGCTCCGGCGTCGACGCGGCCGAGGTCGAGGACGTGGTGGCCGGTTGCGTCGCCGCGCACGGCAACGTGGCACGCGCCGCCGCGCTGCTGGCGGGCCTGCCGGTCACGACATCGGGCGTCTCGCTGCATCGCGCGTGTTCCTCGGGGCTGAATGCGATCGCGAATGCGGCCCATCACGTCGTGGAGGAAGGCGCCGACGTCGTGGTCGGCTGCGGCGTGGACTCGATCAGTTTCCAGGGCGGCGGCGGTGGCGGACGCGACGATCGCCTGACCGACCAGTACCCGGATTTCTGGATGCCCATGATCGACACGGCCGACATCGTCGCCGCGCGTTACGGCGTGAGCCGGGCCTACCAGGACGGGTACTCGCTGCAGTCGCAGCAACGCATGGCCGCGGCGCAGAAGGCCGGCAAGTTCAAGGACGAAATCATCAGCGTCAAGACGCGGATGAAGGTCGTCGACAAGCTCACCAAGGCCGAGTCGTTCGTGGACGCCGTCGTCGACCGCGACGAATGCAACCGGCCCGAGACCACCTTGGAAGGCCTGGCCAGGCTGGAGCCGGTGATGGGCGCCGGCAAGTTCGTCACGGCCGGCAACGCCAGCCAGTTGTCCGACGGCGCGGCCGCGTTGGTGGTGATGGAGGCGCGCGAAGCCGAGCGGCGCGGATTGCAGCCGCTGGGTGCGTTCAAGGGCTGGGCGGTGGCGGGGTGCGAGCCGGACGAGATGGGGATCGGCCCGGTGTTCGCCATCCCGCGCCTGCTGAAACGCCATGGCCTGAAGGTATCGGACATCGACCTGTGGGAGCTCAATGAAGCGTTCGCGAGCCAGTGCCTGTATTGCCGCGACACGCTGGACATCGACCCGGCCATCTACAACGTGAACGGCGGATCGATCGCGATCGGCCATCCGTTCGGCATGACGGGCGCGCGCCTGGCCGGCCACATCCTGCTGGAAGGGCGCCGGCGAAAGGCGAAGCACGTGGTGGTCTCCATGTGCGTGGGTGGCGGCATGGGTGCGGCGGGGCTCTTCGAGGTCTACCACTGAGCATGCCGTCGCAACCGCTGGCGGGCATCCGCGTCGCCGAATTCTGTTCGACAGCGGCGGGACCTTTCTGCGCGATGCTGCTCGCCGACATGGGCGCGGACGTCGTCAAGGTCGAGCCGCCCGATGGCGATGGCCTGCGGCAGTGGCCGCCCATCACCGAGGGGTTCAGCGAGAACTTCGCGGCCGTGAACCGCAACAAGCGGTCGGTGGTGCTCGACCTGAAGGACCCTGTGTCCGCGGAGATCGCGCGTCGGCTCATCCTCGATTGCGACGTCGTCGTCGAGAACAACCGGCCGGGCGTGATGGATCGGCTGGGGCTGGGATACGCGCAACTGAAGGCGGTCCACCACAAGCTCGTCTACTGCTCCATCTCGGCATTCGGGCAAGCGGGGCCGAGGGCGTCCGAGGGCGGGTTCGACCTGACGATCCAGGCAGCGGCCGGCGTCATGAGCGTGACGGGAGAAGAGGGCGGCGCGCCAGTGAAATGCGGTGTGCCGGTCTCGGATTTCGCGTCGGGGCTCTATGGCGCCTACGCGGTCGCTGCCGCGTTGACCGCCGTTCGCGCCGGTGCGGATGGCGCGCACATCGATGTGCCCATGTTCGGATGCACCCTTGCCATCGCCGCATTGCAGACGAGCGAGTACTTCGGGACCGGCCGCAATCCGCGCCGCATGGGTTCCGCCCATCCGCGCAATGCGCCGTACCAGGCGTTCGAGGCGAAGGACGGCTATTTCGCCATCGCGGCCGGCAATCACCAGCTCTGGTTAAAGGTCCTGGATGCGGTGGGCATGCCGCACCTGTCGGATGACGCGCGCTTCCTGAGCACGCGGGACCGCGCCGCGAACCAGGTGGCCCTGAAGCACATCCTCGAGGAGCAGTTCAGGGGCCAACCGGTCGAGCATTGGTTGCGGGTGTTTCGCGATGCAGGCGTGCCGCATTCCGCGATCAACGATTACGAACAGGCCCTGTCCGACGCGCAAGTGACGGCGATGGGTTGGGTGAAGCGCCTGGAACTTCCCAACGGCGTCGTGACGCGCACCTTCGGCTCGCCGTTGCGCATGAATGGAATGAACGCGGAGATCCGGTCCGGGCCGCCCGCGCTGGGGGAACACACGTCGGAGATCGTCGCGCGTTACTCCGGGAAGGCGAAGACGTGAACTCGCACGGCCATGCGGTGTGGCTCGGCCCGCCGATCGTCGTCGACGCCCGCGGGCCGATCTGGGAGGCCGTGCTCGATCGACCGGGCCAGGGAAACGCGATGTCGGCGGAGATGGTGACAGCGCTGGACGACACCCTGGCGCGCGCGGAGCGCGAGGGCGCGGCGGCCGTCGTCCTGCGAAGTTCCGGCCGGCACTTTTGCACCGGCTTCGACTTGTCGGCGATCGCGAACGAAACCGACGACACCTTGCTGGCACGCTTCGTTCGCATCGAACTGATGCTGCAGCGACTGGCGCGTGCGCCGTTCCTCACCGTGGCCGTCGCGGCCGGGCGCGCGATCGGCGCGGGCGCGGATCTCTTCACCGCCTGCTCGCTGCGCATCGTGCAAGGCGAGGCGGGCTTCTCGTTTCCCGGCGCGCGGGGATTCGGCCTCGTGCTCGGGACGCGGCGTCTTTGCGAGGCTGTCGGCACGCAGCGGGCCTTGCAGTGGATCGAGTCCGCCGGCGTGATCGACGCGCGGGAGGCGCTGGACACGGGACTGGCCGCGATGTCGCTCGGCGCGGAGCCGGTGAGCCGGATTGTCGAGCAACGCGTGCACGGGGATGCCGAGCTGGGCGCGGCCTTGCGGAAAGCGGCCAGTCCACCGCGCGAATCGCACGAGGCGATGGATCTTCAGCGCCTCGTCGAATCCGCGTGCAGGCCAGGCTTGCGCGACCGCATCCTTCAATACATCCAACGTAACGGCGCGCGCAAGCCGGCGCCGGCAACCCATCAGGAGACCTGACATGGATCGAGTTCTCGTGGAGCGCCGCGACGACGGCGTCACCCTCATCACCATCAACCGGCCGCAGCGCCGCAACGCGATCTGCTCGCGCACGGCGATCGAATTGCAGGAAGCCTTCACCGAGTTCGAGGCGTCCGCGCAGCGGGTCGCGGTGATCACCGGCGCGGGCAACGAGGCATTCAGTGCCGGAGCGGACGTGGACGACGTCCCCGAACTCTGGCGGTGCATGCCCACGGTCGGGATCGCATCGGAGAAGCCGGTCATCGCCGCGACGGCGGGCTGGTCGGTCGGCGGGGGAATGATCCTTCCCATGATGTGCGACCTCGTGATCGCCGCGGACAACGCGCGGTTCTCCTATCCCGAGGCCAGGTTGGGGCTCACGCAGGGAATGATCGCCGGGCTGGCCGCGCGCATCCCCCACAAGATCGCCATGGACATCATGCTTCGCGCGAAGGTGATCGACGCGCGGCGAGCGTACGACGTCGGCCTCGTGAATGAAGTCGTGCCGGTCGGCACGCAGGTCGACGAAGCACTGAAAGTCGCCGCCGGGATGGCCGTGATGGCGCCGCTGGTGCTGGCGACGATCAAGCGCTTCGTGACGCGCGACATCCTGCCGGTCGGACCAACGGAACATTTCGGCCGATACCGCCGCGACGCCGAAGCGGTGTCGAAAAGCGGAGACTTCGCCGAAGGCTTCGCGGCGTACCGGGAGAAGCGGTCGCCCGTGTTCACGGGCCGCTGACCCGTGAACGACCTGACGCCGTTGAAGGTGTTCGTCGAGGAAGCCGCCCGCTTCGTCGCGTGCCGTGGCGGCGATGCGGTCGCCGGCGCCATGGTGGAACCGATGGCGCGGCTGGTGCGAGATGACGCGTGGCTGCCCGATGCGATGGCCGTTTCGCATGCGAAGTTCTACCAGCAACACCTGCTCTACGCGGACCCGCGGGATCGCTTCTCGGTCGTCAGCTTCGTATGGGGCCCGGGCCAGGCAACGCCAATCCACAACCACACGGTGTGGGGCGTCATCGGCGTCCTGCGAGGCTCCGAATACAGCCAGCGCTATGAAGTGGGTCGCGCGGGCCGCCCCGCGCCCGTCGGCACGGCGGAGTTGCTCACGCGCGGCGAAGTGGACATCGTCTCTCCCATGCACGGCGATATCCACCGCGTGCGCAACGCCTACGCCGACCGCGTGAGCATCAGCATCCATGTGTATGGCGCCAACATCGGCAAGGTCGAACGCAAGGTGTTCGATCCGCACACCGGCGTCTCCAGCCCGTTCGTCTCCGGGTACGGCGCTCATCTGCGGGAAGCGCTCGCCTGATGTCCACGAAGGCCTTGAACACGGTGGACTGCGACCTCGCACTGTCGCACTGGGGCGCCTACGAAGTCGACCGGTCCGGCGCCGCGCCCACGTTGCGCGCGTGGCGCGGCGACCCCGACCCGTCCCCGATCGGTTTGGGCATGCTGGATGCGTATGCATCGCCGCTGCGCATCCAGCGGCCGGCGGTGCGGGCGGGGTGGCTCGAAGGGAGGCGCCGGACGGGCCGCGGATGCGAACCTTTCGTCGAGGTGTCGTGGGACGAGGCGCTCGACCTCGTGGCGGGCGAACTGCGGCAGGTGATCGACCGGCACGGCAACGAAGCTGTGTTCGCCGGCTCCTACGGATGGTCGAGCGCGGGGCGCTTTCATCACGCGCAAGGCCAGGTGCATCGCTTCCTGAACATGCTCGGCGGCTACGTGCGCCACAACGATTCGTACAGCCTGGGGGCAGGCCGGGTGGTGATGCCGCACATCGTCGCCGACATGGACAGCCTGGTGAGCATGCATCACAGCTGGGAGGTGTTGGCGCGCCACACGCGGCTCTTCGTGTCGTTCGGCGGCGTCCCTCACGGGAATTCGCAGGTCAACCCGGGCGGCGCGATGGCGCACCGCGCGCGTCCCGGCCTGCGGTCGCTGGCGGCGGCGGGATGCCGCATCGTCAACATCAGTCCGGTTCGCGCGGATCTGCAGGTGGAAGGCGTTGAAGCGGAATGGATTCCCATCCGGCCCAATACCGACGCCGCCGCGCTGCTGGCGATCGCCCACGAGATCATCTCGTGCGGCAACGTCGACCAGGCCTTCGTCGAATCCCATTGCGTGGGCTTCGGCCGCTGGCGTGACTACGTCATGGGCGTGACGGACGCGCAACCGAAGTCTCCGGCGTGGGCGGAGAAGATCACCGGCGTGCCCGCGCGCGTGCTGTCCGACCTCGCGCGCGATCTGGCGCGCACCCGCAGCTTCGTGAACCCGAACTGGTCGCTGCAGCGCGCGGACCATGGCGAGCAACCTTTCTGGGCGGGTGTCGGCGTCGCCGCGCTGCTCGGCCAGATCGGCTTGCCGGGCGGCGGATTCGGCGTGGGCTACGGCCCGACCAACATCGCGGGCGGCCGCCACAAGCGCGTGCCCGGGCCGACGTTTTCCCAGAGGCGCAATGCGGTCGAAGCGTTCATTCCCTGCGCCCGTATCTCGGACATGCTGCTCGCGCCAGGCGCCACCTTCTCGTACAACGGCCGTGAGCACCGCTATCCCGACATCGAGCTGGTGTACTGGGTCGGCGGCAATCCCTTTCATCACCACCAGGACCTGCACCGCCTGGCGCGTGCGTGGGCCAAGCCCCGTGCAGTCATCGTGCACGAGCAAGTGTGGAATACCTGCGCGCGCATGGCCGACATCGTCTTGCCCGTGACGGCCAGCGTCGAGCGCGACGACATCGGGTCCGCGGCGCGCGAGCCCTTGCTGGTCGCGATGCGCAAGGTGATGCCGGCGCCCGGCGAGGCCCGGGATGACTACGAGATCTTTTCCGCGCTGAGCCGGCGGCTTGGCGTGGAGCGCGAACTCACCGAAGGGCGCAGCGTCGCCGACTGGCTGCGGCACATGTATGCGGAGTGGGCGGTGAAGATGGGCAAGCTGGGCTATGTGGCGCCGGCGTTCGATGCGTTCTGGCGCAGCGGTGCGCTCGAAATGCCGCTGCCCGACGAGCCCGTTGTGATGCTGGAAGCTTTTCGGCGGGACCCGATGGCGCATCCGCTCAAGACGCCCAGCGGCAAGATCGAATTGTTCAGCGAACGTATCGCTTCGTTCGGCTACGAGGACTGCCCGGGCTTCGCCGCGTGGATGGAGCCGTCGGAGTGGCTGGGCTCGCCGAAGGCTGCCGCGTTCCCGCTGCATCTGCTGTCGAACCAGCCCTCCACGAAGTTGCACAGCCAGCTCGATTTCTCGAGCCTGAGCCTTTCACGCAAAGTCGCGGGGCGGGAAGCCATTCTTCTCTCGCCCGACGATGCGCGCGCGCGGGGCATCGTCGATGGGGACCTTGTGCGCGTCTTCAATGCGCGCGGCGCTTGTCTCGCCGGCGCCGTCGTGTCGCCGGACGTCATGCCGGGAGTTGTACGGATTGCGACGGGCGCCTGGTGGGATCCGCTCGAACCCGGCAATCCCGATTCGCTCGACGCCCATGGCAACGCCAACACCTTGACGCGGGACGCGGGCGCTTCCCGGCTTTCGCAAGGTTGTGCCGCGCAGACATGCCTCGTCGACGTGGAGAAATTCAAAGGCGAGCCGCCGCCGATGCGCGCGCACACGTTGCCGACGATCGTGCCGCGCGCGGGTCAGTAGGACTTCGGCAGGCCTAGCACTATTTCGGCATGACAGGCGCTGTCAGTCGATGCAGTACCGAAGGAAATCCCCTGCCGCGCTGCCCAGTTTCTTGGAGCGGTGGCGAACGATCGACAAGGTGCGCTCCATCGTCGGGAAGCTCGTGGCGAGGCGCACCAGCCACCCTTCGCGCACGGCGTCGCGCACCGCGAGTTCGGACAGGCATCCCAGGCCGAGGCCGGCCGCGACCGCCCGCTTGACCGCCTCGTTGGTGCTGAGTTCGAGCCCGACCTGCATTTCCGTCAACTGCGGAATCAGCCAGCGGTCCGAGGCCTCTCGCGTTCCCGAGCCGGCCTCGCGAAGCACCCAGCTTGCGGTTGCCAGTTGCCGTCCGCTCATCTTCCTTTTCGCCATGGGATGCCCGGGCGCGGCGACGATCACCAAGTGATCCGACCGCCACCGGCGCACCGTGAGCTCGCGGTGCGTGTGCGAGCCTTCGATGAAACCGATGTCCGCGCTGAACTGCGCGACGGCTTCGAACACATCGTGGGTATTGGTGATCTGGACGTGGACCTGGCTGTGCGGATGCGTCGCCTTCCAGCCGGCGATGAGCTCCGGCACGATGTACTCGCCGATCGTGAAGCTCGAGGCGAGGCGCAAGGGCGCGGCGTGATCCGCGGTGAAGAGCGCCTGCGCCTGGGCGGCATCGTCCAGGATGTCCGCGACCTTCGGCAGCAGCGCGCGGCCGTTCTCGTTGATCAGCAGCCTGCGGCCATGCCGGTCGAACAGCTGCACGCCGAGCACCGATTCGAGCTCGCCGAGCGCGTTGCTGGCGGAAGACTGGGAGCGTGCGATCTCGTCGCCGGCCGCGCGCGTGGTGCCCCCGCGCGCCACCGCGGCGAATACCTCGAGCTGGCGAAGCGTGAGCTTCAGGCGCTGATCGATTTTTTCGGTCATGACGATCTGAATTATGCGCGAGCCGATTCAAAAACAAGGCGAGTATCGGCGGATGCGCACACTCGTATCCAGCCTGCCGATCCACGATGCGACGGCGAGCACCACCGCGCAAACCGAAGTCAAGACCACCACGTGCTACATGTGCGCGTGCCGTTGCGGCATCCGGGTGCACCTGCGCGAGGGGCAGGTTCGCTACATCGACGGCAACCCCGACCATCCGCTCAACCAGGGCGTGATCTGCGCCAAGGGCAGCTCGGGGATCATGAAGCAGTATTCGCCCGCGCGTCTGACGCAGCCGTTGCTGCGCAAGCCCGGCGCGGCGCGAGGGGAGGGTGCGTTCGAGACGATTTCGTGGGAGCGCGCCTTCGACATCCTCACCGAGCGGCTGGGGCACCTGCGCGCTACCGACCCCAAGAAGTTCGCGCTGTTCACCGGGCGTGACCAGATGCAGGCGCTCACGGGTCTCTTCGCGCGGCAGTTCGGCACGCCCAACTACGCGGCCCACGGCGGTCTCTGCTCGGTCAACATGGCCGCGGGGATGATCTACACGATCGGTGGAAGTTTCTGGGAGTTCGGCGGGCCGGACCTGGAGCGCGCGAAGCTGTTCGTGATGATCGGCACGGCGGAGGACCATCACAGCAATCCGATGAAGATGGCGCTCGGCAAGTTCAAGCGCTCGGGGGGCCGGTTCATCTCCATCAACCCGGTGCGCACCGGCTACTCGGCGATCGCCGACGAATGGATCCCGATCCGGCCCGGCACGGACGGCGCCTTGTTCATGGCCTTGCTGCATGAATTGATCGCCTCCGACCTGATCGATCGCGCGTTCCTGGCGCGCTTCACCAACGCGCCGCAGCTGGTCGTCCTCGATGAAAGCGAGCGCGAGGGCCTCTTCGCGTTCGATCCTCAGAACGGCCCGCCAGGCGATGGCCGCCATCCGCACAACAAGCTGGCGTGGGACACGGCCAACAACGAAGTTGTGCGCGCGTACCCCGAGGGCAACGAGGAAGGGCGGGTTCTCGCGCTGGAAGGACACTACACCTTGCCCGACGGCACCCGCGTGGCGCCGGTTTTCCAGTTGCTGCGCGAACGCGTCGCGTCGACGACGCCCGAGTGGGCTTCGGAGATCACCGGCATTTCGGCCGAGCGGATCCGGCAACTCGCGCGCGAGCTGGGCGAGACCGCGCTGCATCAGGCTTTCGAGTTGCCGATTCCATGGACGGATTCCTGGGGCAAGCGGCACGAAACCACGCAGGGCCGGCCGGTCGCGTTCCATGCCATGCGCGGCCTCGCCGCCCATTCGAACGGATTCCAGACGGTGCGGGCCCTCGCCGTCCTGATGAGTGTGCTGGGCACGATCGATGCGCCCGGCGGCTTCCGGCACAAGGCGCCGTATCCCCGGCACATCGTGCCGAACTACCGGGCGTTCAACAGCCCCGACATGATCAAACCGAACACGCCGCTGAACGCCGCGCCGCTCGGCTTTCCGGCTAGCCCGGAGGAACTCGCGATCCAGGAGGACGGCACACCGCTGCGCATCGACCATGCGTTCTCCTGGGAGCATCCGCTCTCCGCGCACGGGCTGATGCACAACGTCATGACGAACGCCGTGCGGGGCGACCCTTACGAGATCGACACGCTGATGATCTTCATGGCGAACATGGCGTGGAACTCCACCATGAACACGATGGAGATTCGCGACAAGCTGAACGCGAAGCGCGAAGACGGCGAGTACAGGATTCCGTTCCTGGTGGTGTGCGACGCGTTCCAGAGCGAGACGGTCGCCTTTGCCGATCTCGTGCTGCCCGACACCACCTACCTCGAGCGCCACGACGTGATGAGCATGCTGGACCGGCCCATCTCGGAGTACGACGGGCCGGTGGATTCGGTGCGCGTGCCCGTCGTTGCGCCCACCGGCGAGTGCAAGCCGTTCCAGGAGGTGCTGGTCGAACTGGCTTCGCGCCTCGGGTTTCCGGCGTTCACGAATGAAGACGGCACCCGCAAGTTCAAGGACTACCCGGACTTCGTCGTCAATTACCAGGCCCAGCCCGGCGTCGGCTTCCTGATGGGATGGCGCGGCAAGGACGGCACGCAGCACCTGCGCGGCGAGCCCAACCCGAAACAGTGGGAGATGTACGCGAAGAACAACTGCGTGTTCCAGCACCACATGCCGCCGGACCAGCAGTACATGCGCAACTGGAACCAGCCTTACCTCGACTTCGCGAAAGAGAAAGGCTGGCGCCAGAAGAACGATCCGGTGCAGCTCGCGATCTATTCCGACACGCTGCAATCGTTCCGGCTCGCCGCGCAGGGCAAGAGCACGGGGCGCCAGCCGCCCGAGGCGCTGCGCGAGCGGATCGAAAAGTATTTCGACCCGCTGCCGTTCTGGTATCCGCCGCTCGAGAACGCATCGATCGACGTGGAGCGATTCCCGCTGTCGGCGATCACGCAGCGGCCCATGGCGATGTACCACTCGTGGGATTCGCAGAACGCGTGGCTGCGGCAGATCCACAGCCACAACTTCCTGCACGTCAATCCCGCCACCGCGAAGAACGCCGGCATCGAAGACGGCGGCTGGGCCTGGGCCGAAAGCGCCTGGGGGCGCGTGCGGTGCATGGTGCGCTACAGCGAAGCCGTGGAGCCGGGCACGGTGTGGACATGGAACGCGATCGGCAAGGCATCGGGCGCCTGGCAGCTCGCGCCCGATGCGGACGAAGCGCGTAAGGGGTTTTTGTTGAACCACCTGATCACCGAGGAATTGCCCTTCGGCAGCGGACACATCAGCAACTCCGACCCGGTGACGGGACAGGCCGGCTGGTACGACGTGCGGGTGAACCTGCGGCCGGCCGCGCCCGAAGAAGCTGATGAATCTTTCCCGCAAGTGGCGACGATGCCCCGCACGCCCGGGGTGCTGGGCGGCGCGGCGAAGGTGCTGGCCTATTTCGCGAAACGCAAACCATGACCGACCAACAACCCGTGCCGGAAACGCTCGCGAAGCAGCTCGCGCTCGTCATCGACCTCAACGTCTGCGTGGGCTGCCACGCCTGCGTGACCTCGTGCAAGGAGTGGAACACCTCCGGTGCGGCCGGACCGCTGGCCGATTTCAATCCCTACGGCGCGAAACCCACCGGGACCTTCTTCAATCGCGTGCAGACCTACGAAGCGGAAGCCTTCCCCGACACGCAGACCATCCACTTCCCGAAGAGCTGCCTGCATTGCGAGGATCCGCCGTGCGTTCCGGTCTGCCCGACGGGGGCGAGCTACACGCGCAAGGAGGACGGCATCGTCCTGGTCGACGCCGACAAATGCATCGGCTGCAAATACTGCAGCTGGGCCTGCCCCTACGGCGCGCGCGAATTCGACGAAGAAAGCAAGGTGATGACCAAGTGCACGCTGTGCGTCGACC
This sequence comes from Pseudomonadota bacterium, assembly GCA_040385005.1. Lineage (GTDB taxonomy): Bacteria > Pseudomonadota > Gammaproteobacteria > Burkholderiales > Burkholderiaceae_C > Ramlibacter. Next base: position 106,029 of record JAZKIF010000054.1, on the reverse strand, counting down.
GGATCTACGACGAGCTGCTGCCTGAGCAGGATCGCAAGCCGGCATGCGTCAAGGCGTGCCCGACAGGCGCGCGCCTCTTTGGTGACGTGAAGGATTCGAACTCGGAGGTGTCGCGGGCGATTCGCGAGCGCGGCGGCTACCAGTTGATGCCCGAGTGGGAGACGCAGCCGGCGAACCACTACCTGCCCCGCATCGTCACGCAAGCGCCCGGGAGCAGCGCGCCGGAATCCCCGTGAAGCCCGCCGCATCGATCGTTCTCTTCACCACCATCGCGGGGGCCGCGCAGGGCGTGGCCGTGGTGCTGGGCCTGGCCACGCTCGCGGGTCACGCGCCCGGCGCGGGACTTTCCCCGATGTTGTGGACCGTGGTCGGCTTGCTGGTCGTGGCCCTCGCGGCGTCCTTCTTCCACCTGGGCCATCCATTGCGCGCATGGCGGGCGATCCTGATGTGGCGCACGTCGTGGATGTCTCGCGAGGTCATCCTGTTGCCGGTGTTCATCGTGCTGGTCGCGGCGTGGGCGGTGCAAAGCGCGATCGCGCCTTCGCAGCGATCGTCCGGCCAGGTCCTCGCGCTTTTCGTCATCGCCGGCGCCTTCGCGCTGTGGTACTGCACGGCGATGATCTATGTGTGCATCCGGTTCATCCAGGAGTGGGCGCATCCGATCACCATCGTCAACTACATGACGCTGGGAATCGCTTCCGGCCTGGTGCTGGCGGGCGCGCTTGCGGTGCTCATGGGCGAGCAGGAATTCGCGGCCCGTCTCGCGCCTTTTGCGGTTGCGTCGACGGCGCTCGCCTGGTTCACGAGAGCGCTGTCGCTGCGAAGGAATGCGCGTCTCGTGCCGAAGTCCACGATCCAGTCGGCAACGGGAATCAAGTCCGCCCGCCTCGTGCAGAAGTCCATGGGGATGACGGGCGGCTCGTTCAACACCCGCGAGTTTTTCCACGGCGCATCCCTGCGCGCACTCCGCTGCGCGAAGCTCGGGTTCCAGGTGCTGGCGTTCGCGCTTCCGCTGTTGCTGCTGGGCTGGGCGCAGATCGCCGGCTCGGGCTCCGCGTGGGCGTTGGCCCTCCTGTCGCATTCGCTGGGCATGCTGGCGGAGCGCTGGTTCTTCTTCGCGCAGGCGCGCCATCCGCAGAATATCTACTACGCGGTTGTGTCGTGAGCGCGAGCCGCTAGAAGTTCGTCGGCCAGTTGTGCATGCGGTGTTCGCCCACGCCACCCGTCATGCGCATCTGGTGGACGCTCAGCGTGCGAACCAGGTAGTCGCGCGTCTCGTGCGGCAGGATCACGTTTTGGACGGCGTAGATCGAGGCGATGTCGTAGACGCTGTTGCCGCGTTCCATCTCGGCAAGCTTGTCCGCGTAGCCTTCGTCGTCCGTATCGAGCCCATGGACGATGTTCACGGCGAAGCTGGGCGTCATGAAGCTCACCTCCGCCGTCGGCCAGGCCGCCACTTCATCGGAGTTGCGCCCGCCCCCCATGTTCAGGTAGGCCTGTCCGTAGCTCTTGCGCAGGATCACCGAGATCTTCGGCACCGTCGCCAATTGCAGCGCGCCCATGAAATTCATGATGCGCGACGGCGCGCGCCGCCTTTCGGCTTCGAGCCCGATCATGAAGCCCGGCGTGTCCACCAGCAGCACGAGCGGGATGTTGAACGAGTCGCAGGTGACGATGAACTTCGTGATCTTCTCGCATGCGTCCGTGTCCAGCGCGCCGCCCTTGAACATCGGGTTGTTCGCGATGATGCCGACGGAGCGGCCGTCGAGCCTCGCAAGGCCAGTCACCGCCACCTTGCCGAAACGCGGCTTCAGCTCGAAGAAGCTGTCCTTGTCGACGATGGTTTTCACGACCTTGCGCATGTCGTAGACCTGCGTGCGGCTGACCGGCACGAGGTCCAGGATCTTGTCCATGCCTTCCCCTGAACCATCGGGAACGGGGTGTACAGGCGGGGCTTCCTTGTTGTGGCTGGGGAGGTACGCGAGGAACTGCTTGATGGCCTGCAACGCCTGCTCGTCGGTATCGACGACCATGTCGATGAGGCCGGTCACCTCGGCGTGCAGCTTCCAGCCGCCGATCTCCTCGGGATCGATCTCCTCCTTGATGGCCAGCGAAACCAGCCTGGGGCTGGAGACGGCCATGATGGCGCCTTTGCGCATCACGCTGAAGTCCGACAAGGCCGTATACCAGGTGGACGATCCGTAGCAGTAGCCCAGCACCGCGCCGGCCCACGGTGTTTCGCGGGTGCGCACGTACTGGGTGGGATCGTTGCCCAGCTGCGTGCCCATGCCGCGCGCGCCCATCGTGTCCGGCATCCGTGCGCCGGACGACTCGCCCAGGAAAACGATCGGCAGTCCGCGCGCGGTAGCGTTGCGCTTGATGTGCCCGATCTTCTTCGCGTTGGTGGTGGCGCTCGACGCACCCATGACAGTGAAGTCGTTGGAGATCACCGCGACGTCGCGGCCCTGGAGCTTGCCGTAGCCGACGACCTTGCCGTCACCTGCACTGTTGTCACGCGCACCCTCCACGGCGGAGGTGGCGAAGAGCCCCGACTCGAGGAACGACCCCGCATCCAGCAGCGCGGCGATGCGTTCCCGCGCGTTGAGATTGCCGGCTTCCCTGCGCCGGGCCAGCTTGTCTTCCCCGCCCATCCGCATTGCCTTGCGGGCGCGTTCCGCGTACCCGTCGAACATGGCTTGCACGGGACCGGTCACGACTTGATTCATTGGCATGTCTCCTGGTTACGCGACCGGCTGTGCCTGCCGCTTCAACCGGGCCTTGCGCTGCGGAAGAAAAGTCTGCTCCACCCAGCGCGTGGTCATCCGGCCGTGAACGAACGCTTCTTCCCGCATCACCTCCGCGTGAAAGCCGAGGGTGCTCGGGATGCCCTCGATGCGGAAGTCCGCCAGCGCCGCGCGCATCAGCGCGATGGCTTCGGGGCGCGTTGCCGCGTGCACGATCAACTTCCCGATCAGGGAGTCGTAGTACTGCGGAACCTGGTAGCCCGCGTAGCAATGACTGTCGAGCCGCACGCCGTCATGGGCGGGCGGGGTCCAGGCAGTGATGAGGCCCGGCCGAGGCAGGAAATTCCGGTCCGGGTCCTCGGCATTGATGCGGCATTCGATCGAGTGCCCCACCATGCGCACCTCCTCCTGCCGGATGGAGAGCGGCATGCCTTGCGCCACGCGGATCTGTTCCCGCACGATGTCGACGCCGGTGACCATCTCGGTCACCGGGTGCTCCACCTGGACCCGCGTGTTCATTTCGAGGAAATAGAACTGGTTGCTCCGCGAATCGACGACGAACTCGATCGTGCCCGCCCCTACATAGGAAACGCGCCGCGCGAGCTCGATCGCGCAGCGGGCCATCTCCTCGCGCAAGGTCTCGTCCACCGCCGGCGACGGCGACTCCTCGATCAGCTTTTGATGCCTGCGCTGCGTGGAGCAATCGCGCTCGCCCAGGTGGATGACGTTGCCGAAACTGTCGCCGAGGACCTGGATCTCGATGTGGCGGGCGTCTTCGATGAATTTCTCGATGTAGACGGTCCCGTCGCCGAACGCCGCGCTGGCTTCCGCCGTCGCCGATTGCAGCGCCTGCGCGATTTCAACTGGCTCCCGCACGATGCGCATGCCGCGCCCACCGCCGCCTGCCGAGGCCTTGATCAACACGGGATAGCCGATCCCGCTCGCCACGGAGACTGCGTGGTCCGCGTCGCGCAATGCGCCGGAACCGGGGACGCGCGGCACGCCGGCTTCGCCCGCCAGGCGCACGGCGGTAATCTTGTCGCCCATGCTCTCGATCGCCGACGGGCTGGGCCCGACGAAGGTGATTCCCGCTTCGGCGCAGGCCCGGGCGAACGCCGGCCGCTCCGACAGGAAGCCGTAGCCGGGGTGCAAGGCATCGCACCGCGTGGCCTTGGCGGCCGCGATGACGCGGTCGATGCGCAGATAGCTCTCGCCGGCCGCGGCAGGGCCGATGACGACGCTTTCATCCGCGACGCGGGCCGCGAGGGTCTCCACGTCCGCCTCCGACACACCGACGACGGCATGGATGCCCATGGATTGGGCCGCTTTCACGATCCGCAGCGCGATCTCCCCGCGGTTGGCGACGAAGAGGCGCCGGATCGGCTTTTCGGTCTGGGTCATGGCCCGCGTTCATCCGGTATTTTGAAGATCTGCATTGTATGTTGGAGACATGAATATTGTCTACAATAAGCGAGATAGCGCTATAGTGACGCTTTCAAAGACAAGGAAACCCGCGCGATGAAGACCGAGACCATCCTCTCCGAGATCACGGGCAGCGTCTGGAAGATCCAGGCGTCGGTGGGCGACATGCTCGACGAGGACCAGCCCATCATGGTGCTCGAGTCGATGAAGATGGAGATCCCCGTGATGGCGCCCGACGGCGGCCGGCTGACGATGATCCTGGTCGCCGAAGGCGACGCGGTGAAGGAAGGCCAGCAACTCGCCATCGTCGAGCGCGGCTGAGACGCGAAGGAGTCCGGCGATGGATGGCGCCTTGCAAACCATGCCCGAGCAGCTGGCCGAGCGGATCTACGCGCTCATCGTGGCGGGCCGCTACCCACCCGGCGCCCGCATCCGCGAGGAAGAGATGTCGGAGATCTTCGGGGTGAGCCGGGGCCCCGTTCGCGAGGCCGTCCGCATCCTGGAGCGCGACTCCGTGGTGCGCGTGCTGCCGAACAAGGGCGCGCAGGTCACGTTGCTGTCGGCCCGGGAGCTGGACAACATCTTCGAGATCCGCCGCGTGTTGGCAGGCGCCATGGTGCGGCGCCTCGGAGCGCCGCAGCCCGCCCTCGAGGCGCGTTTCAAGTCGGGGGTGGAGCAGCTCGAACGTCTCGCGGCGGACGCGGACGCGGGGCCGTACGTGGCAGTAAGCGTGAACCTTCTCCTGACCCTGGCGCAGGCATCCGGCAACGGGATGTTTGCGAGCGTTCTGCGCTCGTTGGCGAGGCAGAGCTGGCGCTACACGCAGCTGGCCTTGACGGACCCGCGCCGCCGACTGCAATCCGCGAAGAACTGGCGCAAGCTGTTCGAGGCGATCGTTCGAGGCGAGAGCGAGCTCGCAGTCCAGGCGATGGAAAAGCTCGTCGACGATGCGCGCCAGGGTGCGCTGAAGCGCCTTCAGGCGGATCTGGGGAACGAGGGGGCCTGAGGGAGCGGCAGGACAGCGCTGCCTAGCGCATCGTGCGCCCCACGGGCCCGAGCCGGCGCTGCGTCGCGTGGTAGGCATCCGCCACCCAGCTGCAAAGAAGAGGGCGCGTCTTCGCCGGCTCGATGATGTCGAGGATGCCGAATTTCTCGGCGGAGCGGATCGGGAGGGAGAGGGCGTGATAGTGCCGCTCCAGGTCCAGCCGCCGCGCCTCGGGATCATCCGAGGCCGCAATATCGCGCTTGAAAGCTGCCGCGACGCCACCTTCCACGGGGATCGAGCCCCACCGCGCCGAGGGCCACGCATAGCGGTTCGGTATCGACGTGCCGGAAGGGCCGTGCCACGGGCTGAGCATCATGCCGGCGAGGCCCACGCAGCGGCGGATGACGATGGACAGCCAGGGCACGCCGGACTGCTCGATCGCGTGCTTCGCCTGCAGCGCGGCGGCGAAGGTGCCGTCGCGTTCCGCGTCGGGTCCCGTCATGACACCGGGCTGGTCCACCAGGTTGACGATCGGCAGGTGGAAGGTGTCGCACAGGTCGACGAAGCGGGCCACCTTCAGCGCGGCGGCGCGCGTCATCGCCCCCCCGGCCACGAGGGGGTTGTTGATCATCACGCCGACCGGATAGCCGTTCAGCCGCGCCAGCGCCGTGAGCGTCGAGGCGCCGAAAGCGGGACTCATCTCGAAGAGGGAATCCGTGTCGAAGATCGCCGCCAGAATCTTGCGCGGCTGGAAGATCTTTCGCTTGTCGCGAGGGATGGCGTTGTTCAGGTAAGGGTCGCACCGGCCGGCGGGGTCGGCGCACGCGGCACGCGGCGGCTGCTCCCAGACGTTATTCGGCAGGTATCCGAGGAAACGGCGGGTCGCGGCCAGCGCTTCTTCCTCGGTGTCCACCGCGAGGTTCACCACGCCGCTGTGGCGATGCATCGCGTCATAGCCGCCGAGCGCTTCCTTGTCGATGTCGATGCCGAGCGCGGCCTTCACCACCGGCGGGCCGCCCGCGAAGATCTGGCTCTTGCCGCGGATCATGATCGACAGGTGCGACTCGCCCACCCGCAAGGCGCCGAGGCCCGCGCATGCGCCGAGCGCGATACCCACGACCGGCACGACGCCGAGCAACTGCGTCGTCGGCAGGAAGATGTACCCGGGAATCTTGCTCTGGCCGAGCTTGTCGAGAAGCTTCACGCTGCCGCCCGCGCTCTCGACCAGGCGAACGATCGGGAGCTTGTATTCCCAGGCATAGCGGTCCGCGAACACCCACTTCTCGGAGATGGCGGCCTCGGACGATCCGCCGCGGATGGTGAAGTCGTCCGCCGCGACGACGCTGCGGCGGCTGTCGATCGTGCCCACGCCCACGACGGAGTTGCTGGGCGTGAAGCTCTCCCGCAAGCCGTCGGCGCGGAATTTCGATGCGCCGGCCAGCATGCCGATCTCGCAAAAGCTGTCCGCGTCCAGGAGTTTCTCGATGCGCTCGCGTGCCGTCAGCTTGCCTTGCGCGTGGTGGCGCTCGACCTGCTCGCGCCCGCCCAGCGCGCGCGCGGCGGCGCGCAGTCCCTCGAGCTCCTCGATGTCGGCCGCCCATTCGGAGCTCGTGGTCCCGTTCTTTTCCGCTGTCTCTTGTGGCATCGCGCACGCCCAATCCGTTGAATGCGCCAAAGCATATCGAATACAAGGATTGTTGACAATCATAATATCTACATGCAAGAATGCATTGCACCATGTCACAGGAGCAAGCCATGTCCATGCAGGATGAAACCCTCGCCGCGCGCCGCGGCTTCCTGGCGAGCGGCCTGGCGGCCGCGGCTGCGTTGCCGGTGCTGGGCAGCCTCGGCACCCAGGCGCTGGCGCAAGTCCGCCCGGCGCCGGTGCGCTTCAAGGGGCAGATGGGGCTCATCGCCTACCCGCTGGTCTGCAACAACCTCGCGACGCTCGTCGCGTCCCGGCGCGGCCTGCTCGAGGCCAATGGCCTGGACCTCGAATTCGTGTCCTTCGGCAACGGCGGGGCGCTGGCGCGCGCCTTGCAGCAAGGGCAGGTGCAGCTCGGCTCCAGCACCATCTTCGCGGTGATGGGCGCCGTCGCGAGCGGCATGACGGACATCCGCGGCGTCGGCTCCTCGCAGCGCTACCAGTCGCTCGTCTGGGGCGTGCGCGCCAACTCGGGCATCAAGGCCATTCCCGACCTCGCCGGCAGGAAGGTGGCCGTTACCGGCGGCGCGACCTCGCTGGGCAACTGGTTCCTGCGCAAGATGCTCGAGCCGCACAAGCTCTCGGCGAAGGACGTCACGGTGGTGTCGATGCCGACCTTGCAGGATTCCCTCACGGCGCTGCTCAATGGCCTCGTCGATTGCTCGGTGCTGATCAAGCCCTTCGCGAAGCCCGTGCTCGACGGCACCTTGAAAGTTCTCTGGGACACGGGGGTCGCGCTGCCGGACCTGGTCGAGAGCGGCCTGTGGACGACCGCGCCGATGTTCCAGCAAAGCCCTGCGGTGGTGCAGCAGTTCGTGAACGCGCACGCCGCCGCGATGCAATGGATCCGCCATAACCGGAGCGCGGCGATCGAGATGTGGGCCGCGGAGCTCAAGTCGCCGCCTGCCGCCGTCGCCAGCACGCTCACGCAGGAGTTCCTGCAGGGCTACGACATCCGCTTCACGCGCGAGGGCTTCGAGAGCAACAAGGCCGCCGCGATCTCGCTGGGCGTCGTCAAGGAAAACTTCAGCTACGAGCAGTTCGTGCGCCCGGAATTCTTCGAGGCGGCCTACAAGCAATATGGCCAGTGATGCCGTGCAAGGCCACGTGACGCCGGCCGACAGCGTGTCGGTGGAGCTCGACGCGGTCTCGATGAGTTTCGAGACCGGCGAGGCCACGCTCACCGCGATCAAGTCCGTGACGGGCTCGATCCCCGAGGGCCGCTTCATCAGCGTCATCGGCCCGAGCGGCTGCGGCAAGAGCACCTTGCTCGACCTGATCTGCGGCCTGCAGCGCCCCACGAGCGGAAGCGTGAGGATCGCGGGCGAGCCGGTGAAAGGCGCGAGGCGGGACACGGCCATGGTGTTCCAGGGCGACTCGACACTGCACTGGCGCACGGTCCGCGACAACGTCGCCTTCGGCCTGGAGATCGCGGGTGTGGCGAAGCCCGAGCGCCTCGCGCGCGCCCAGGAGATGATCCGGCTGGTCGGCCTGGCGGGGTTCGAGGATTTTCGCCCTCGCCAACTGTCGGGCGGCATGCGGCAACGCGTCGCGATCGCGCGCGCCCTCGCGATGTCGCCGCGCATCCTCCTGATGGACGAGCCCTTCGGATCGCTCGACCAGCAGACCCGCTGGGTGATCGGCGAGGAGCTCACGCGCATCTGGGAGAGCACGCGCAACAGCGTGCTCTTTGTCACCCATGACGTGCACGAGGCCGTGCTGCTGTCCGATGAAGTGTGGGTGATGTCGAACCGGCCATCGACGTTGAAAGCGCGAATCCGCATCGACCTGCCGCGGCCCCGGCCTTCGGGGATCATCCGCGACGCGCGATTCACCGAATACACCGGCGCGCTCTGGGACCTGCTCGCACCCGAACTCACGCGGGACACCGCCGCCGCGGCGGCGCATCCATGAGCCGGGCGTTCACAACTGCCCGGCGCCGGCGCGCGATGGTGCTCGCGACCCGCTTCGTGAGCATCGCGGCGTTGATCGCGGTGGTCGAGTACCTGACGCGCAGCGGCGTCATCAGCAGCATCGTGTTGCCTCCTCCCAGCAAGATCGCGGCGACCGCATGGTCGGTCGCGTTCACGCCGCAGTTCGCCGACGACGTCGCCACGACATCGGTGGAAATCGCCGTGGCCCTCGGCATCGCCTTGTCGGCGGGGTTCGTCGCGGGAATATTTTTCTGGCGGCTGCCCCTGGCCGGCCGGATCTTCGAGCCGTTCCTGGCCGCGATCTACTCCATACCGACGATGGTTTTCTACCCGATCCTGCTGGTCGCGATGGGCGTCAATCGCGGACCGATCATCGTCCTGGCGGCCACGCTCGCGTTCGTTCCGGTCACGCTCAACACGATGGTCGCGCTGAGGTCAGTGCCGGTGGAGCTGGTCAAGCTCTCGTACTCGCTCAACTGCTCGCCGCTGCAGCGTTACCGCCAGGTGCTGCTGCCCGCGGCCCTGCCGGTGATCATGTCCGGCGCGCAGATCTCCTTCGTGTATTGCCTCATCGTGACGGTGGCCATGGAGTTCCTGCTCGCCACCGCGGGGCTCGGCCACCGCGTCGCGTTCGAATACAACAGTTTCCGGTCGGCCGAACAATGGGCCGCGATCCTGGCGGTGCTGGTGCTGTCGGTGGCCGCGGTGACCGCGCTGAACGCGATCACGGCGCGGGTGCGCCGCGACATGGATTGACGCCATGAGCATCTCCGATGGCATCGTGGTGAAGGTCGGCAGGCTGGCGGTCGTCCTGCTGGTGCTGCTCGTGTGGGAACTGCTGTCCGGATGGAACGAGCTCGTGCCCGGGATCGGCGACACGGTGCGGGCCCTGTTCACCGACGTGCTGCCCGCCCCTCGCTTTCTCGCCAACCTGTGGAGCACGATGTGGGTGGTCATCGCGGGCACCCTCATCGCGGGCGTGACTGGAAGCCTGACGGCCGTGGCCCTGGGCGCGTCCCAATTCCTCAACGCCGCCTACGGTCCGGTGCTCAACGCGCTCTTCTCCATTCCGCGCATCCTGCTCTATCCGGTGTTCCTCGCCGCTCTGGGCATCACCGACAGCGCGAAGCTGTGGACCGCGGTGCTGACCGGCTACTTCCCGATCGCGATCAACGGCATCGCCAGCGTCCGCAGCCTCGACCCGATCCTCGGAAAGCTCGGCCGCTCGCTGTGCTGCTCGCCTTGGCAGATGGCGCGCCACGTCTACTTTCCGGCGGCCGCGCCGGCGCTGCTGGTCGCCGCCAAGATCGCGTGGAGTGGCACCTTCCTCACGGTGATCGGCGCCGAGATGTTCGCGGCGCGCGCCGGGCTCGGAATGATCCTGATGAACGCCTACACGGTGCGCCGCTACCCCGACATGTTCGCGGCGGCGGCGCTGATCGTCACGATCGCTCTGGCCGGCAACATGCTGCTCGGCCGGCTGGAACGCAGGTACGCACTTTCCTAAAAAGGAACCCAAGAGGATGGCCACGCCGATCAGGAAGATAGACATGCATTCGCACTGGGGCACCGAGCGCGGCCACCCCGCCGATGCCGAGCAGCGCAGGCTGCGCAAGGCCAACTGGAACAGCGAGGTGCGCCAGGTCTCGGAAGACGAGATGTGCGAGCACTTCCGCGAGCAGAACGTGCGCGTGATGCTGGACCTGCATTACCCCAAGTTCCTTCCGCTCGAGCAGATGCGCCCGATCCACGACTACGCGCTCGATGTCCAGAAGGCGAACCAGGACGTGGTCCTGGGCCACTGGATCCACATCGATCCGCGCACCGGCGAGGCCGGGCTCGACGAGCTGCGCCGCTGCGTCGGCGAATCTCCGGGGCTGATCGGCTTCGGCGTTTCGGGCTCCGGCACGGTGCCCGCCAGCGATCCGGCCTATGAGCCCTTCCTGCGTTATTGCTCGCGGGAGCGTGTGCCCGTGCTGGTCTTTCTCGGAACGACGGCCTACGGCGCGGGCAAGCCCGCGGGCGGCGGCGTGCTGATCGACCACTGCCATCCGCGGCATCTCGACTTCGTCGCGGCGAGCTATCCCGACTTGAAGATCGTCGCCGGCCGGCCCGCGTGGCCGTGGCAGGCCGAGGCCAATGCCGTGCTGCTGCACAAGCGCAGTGTCTGGTACGAGTTGCACGGCTGGTCGCCCAAGTACCACGACCCCGAGCTGAAACGCGAGATCTCGCGCCGCCTGCAGGACCGCATCATGTTCGGCGCCGACTACCCGATGCTCAGCTACGAACGGCTGGAGCGCGAGTGGCGCGCCGAGGGCTACTCGGAAGAAGTGCTGGAGAAGGTCTTCTGGCGCAACGCCGAGCGGTTCCTGGCGCAGCTCGGGCGCTGAACGCGCGACAGCGCCCACCACGCCATCACCACCCACAAGCCACCTTGTTTCCCCTCCGGAGCCATTCACATGCAGATTCATTCAGTGCACACCAGCAGCGACGCGCAGCGTTACCGCGCGGCCGGCTACTGGGCCGACCGCACTTTCTTCGACATCCTCGCCGCGCGCGCGGCCGAACTTCCCGACCGCGTGGTGTTCACCGACGCGGCCCGCTCCATCACCTTCGGCGCGCTCAAGGACGAGGTCGAGCGTTGCGCCGAATTCCTGCGGCGGGTCGGCATCGCGCGCGGCGACGTGGTCACGATCCAGATCACGAACCGCATCGAATTCGCCGTGGTGTTTTTCTCGCTGGAATTGATAGGCGCCATCGCCAACCAGATCAACCCCGATTTCCGGGCGGCCGAAGTCGGCTACCTGATGCGGTTCACCGGCAGCCGCGCCTACATCTGCGCCAACGCGTTCAAGGGCTTCGAGTACCTGCCGATGATCGAGTCGCTCAGGCCCGAGTTGCCCGAGCTTTGCTTCGTCATCTCGGTAGACGACACCGACGCGCCGGGCGTCGCCTCGATGCCGCGGTCGATAGTCGCGTGCGGCCCGCTGGCGCCGGAGCATCGCGTGCGGATGTCTTCCGGCGAGCCCATGCGCGTGTGCTTCACCTCCGGCACGACCGGCAACCCGAAGGGCTCGGTCCATTCCTTCGACACCACGATCTACGCGGCCGAGCTGATGAACGACCACATGGCCATCGACGCGGAAGACGTGACGCTTCTCTTCATGCCGGTGGGGCTCAACTCGGGCTATCTCTGCCTGCTGCAGACCCTCATCTCGCGCGGCCGCCTGGTGCTGATGGAGCGCTTCCATCCGCTGGCGGTGCTGGACGCGATCGAGCGGTACAAGGTGACGCTGGTCAGCCTGCCGCCCTCGACCATGCTCTCGCTGCTGCAGGAGCCCGGCCTGCGCTCGCGCGACCTGTCGTCGCTGCGCGCGGTGAGGACGGGCGGCTCGATGACGAGCACCGACATGGTCCGACGCTTCCGCGACGTGGTGGGCGTGCCGATTCTCGAAGCCTTCGGCATGCTGGAGATGGGATTCGGGACCTGCATCGGACTCGACTCGGATTTCGAGGAGACGGTCGGCACCGCGGGGCCGGCGATGCACGGCATGGGGATCGCCATCCTCGATGAGGCGGGACGCGAAGTGGCGGACGAGACCGAAGGCGAGATCGCGGTGCGCGGCCCCACGGTGCACCTCGGCTACCTGAACAATCCTTCGGCCAATGCGCAGTCGCTGACCGCCGATGGCTGGTTTCGCAGCGGCGACGTCGGTGCGCTGCTCGGGGCCGGGCGCAACCTGAAAGTCATCGGCCGCACCAAGGAAATCATCAACCGCGCCGGCAAGAAGTTCGTGCCGCGCGAGGTGGAGGAACTTCTCATCGCGCATCCCGACGTGGTGAACGTCGCGCTGGTGGGCGTGCCCGACGAGCGCGTCGGCGAGCGGGTCTGCGCCTGCGTCGTGAGCAGGCCGGGAAGCCACCTGGAGCTCAAGGACCTGTTGTCGTTCCTGAAGGACCGCGTGGCGACCTACAAGTTGCCCGAGATGCTCGTGCTGCGCGACGCGCTGCCATTGACGGCGACCGGCAAGATCCGCAAGGCCCTGCTGGTGGAAGAAGTGCAGGCGATGAATGTGCCGGCCGCAAGGAGCGCATGAATGAACAACGGCGAAGTCATGGCGGGAAAGTCGGTCATCGTGACCGGCGCGGGCGGCGGGATCGGACGGGCCATCGCGATCGCGATGGGCGCCGCCGGCGCGAAGGTCCTCATCAACGACATCGGCGCCTCGCTCTCCGGGGAAGGCTTGTCCAACACGCCTGCGCAGGAGACGCAGCAGCTGATCCGCGAGCAGGGCGGCGTGGCCGAGATCTGCACGGACTCGGTTTCCACCTGGTCGTCGGCGCGAAAGATCGTGCAGGCCGCGCTCGATCATTTCGGGCGCATCGACTGTGTCGTCAACAACGCGGGCATCCTGCGCGACGCGATCTTCTACAAGATGAGCGAGGAGGACTGGCTCTCGGTGGTGAACGTCCACCTCAACGGAAGCTTCTTCACGAGCCGCGCGGCGGCGGAGCATTTCCGCGCGCAGTTGAGCGGGTCGTTCGTGCATATCACCAGCCAGTCGGGACTGATCGGCAACTTCGGGCAGGCCAATTATTCTGCCGCGAAGCTGGGCATCACCGCCTTGTCGAAGTCGATCGCGCTCGACATGAAGCGCAGCAATGTGCGCTCGAACTGCATCGCCCCCACGGCCTGGAGCCGCATGACCAACGCCATCCCTGCGGAAACGCCTGAAGAGAAGGCGAGGGTCGCGCGCCTGCAGCAGATGACGCCGGACAAGAACGCGCCGCTCGCCGTGTTCCTCGCGTCCGATCTCGCGGCCGATGTCACCGGACAGGTCTTCGTGTCGCGGCACAACGAGATATTCCTCATGAACTCGCCCAGGCCGATCCGCTCCGTCCAGCGCGCGGAGGGGTGGACGCCGCTCACGATCGCCGAGCACGCTCTCCCGTCGATGCGCGCGGGTTTCATGCCGCTCGATCGCTCGAACGACGTTTTCAGCTGGGACCCGATCTGATCAAAGGATGACGATGCACGATGTATTTATTTGCGACGGCGTGAGGACGCCTTTCGGCCGGTATGGCGGATCGCTCGCGAGCGTTCGTCCCGATGACCTGGCGGCGATTCCCCTCGCGGCCTTGCTGCGGCAGAACCCGGAGATGGACCCGCACGACATCGGCGACGTGGTGTTCGGCTGCGTGAACCAATCCGGCGAGGACAACAGGAATGTGGCGCGCATGGCGTCGCTGCTGGCCGGCTACCCCGTGGAGGTGCCGGGCTCCACCATCAACCGTCTCTGCGGATCGGGGATGGATGCGATCGGCATCGCGGCCCGGGCGATCCAGTGCGGCGCGATGGACCTCGCGATCGCGGGCGGGGTCGAGAGCATGTCGCGCGCGCCGTTCGTGATGCCCAAGTCGGAAACGGCTTTCGGGCGCACCCCGGCGATCTACGACTCGACAATCGGCTGGCGTTTCGTCAACCCGCGAATGGAGCAGTTGCACGGCACGCACGCCATGGCGGAGACGGCCGAGATCGTCGCCGCGCGATACGCGGTGAGCCGCCAGGCGCAGGATGCGATGGCGCTGCGCAGCCAGGAGCGCGCCGCCGCGGCGCAGGCTGCCGGGATCTTCGCGGAAGAAATCGTTCCTGTTCCCGTCGCCGTCAAGGGGAAGGTGAGTGAGGTCAGCGTCGATGAGCATCCGCGCGCGACGAGCCTGGAGGCGCTGTCGGTGCTCAAGCCCATCGTGAGCCGCGACGGGACGGTCACGGCAGGCAATGCCTCCGGCGTGAACGATGGCGCGGCGGCGCTCATCCTGGCTCGGAGCAGGCAGTCATCCGGCACAAGCTCGTTCCGCGCGCCCGGTACATCGGCATGGCGACGGCGGGGGTGGCACCGCGCGTCATGGGGATCGGCCCGGCGCCCGCGACGAAGAAGCTGCTTGGACAGCATGGCAAGTCGATCCAGGACATCGACGTCATCGAGTTGAACGAAGCCTTCGCGGCGCAAGGCATCGCCGTGCTGCGCGAGCTGGGCCTTGCGGAAGACGCGGGCCATGTGAATCCGAATGGTGGCGCCATCGCGCTCGGGCATCCGCTAGGCGCGTCGGGCGTGCGGCTGGTGCTGACGGCGGTGCGGCAATTGCACAGGACCCGCGGCAAGCTCGCGCTCGCGACCATGTGCATCGGGGTGGGACAAGGCATCGCGGTCCTGATGGAGAGCGTTTGAGTTCTCGCGCGGTCTTCGCAAAGAAGGCGTCGCGCCCCGATGGATGCCGGGTCGGGGCCCGGCATGACACCCGGCATGACAAGGACCTTCTGCCGCTCAGACTAGGGCAGCTCGAATCCGCTCTTCAATTCCACCTTGAGGAAATTGACGAACGCGTGGATCGCGCGCGGGACTTGCGTGCTGTAGGGACGGATCGCATAGATCCGCGTTCCGAACGCACCCACGGACCGCCAACGCGGGAGCACGCGCACCAGCTTGCCGGATTGAAGAGGTTCCACCGCGCTGAAATCCGGCAGCAACGCGATGCCCGCACCATCCAGCGCGAGTTGGCGCAAGGTCTCGCTGTTGTTGGCGGCGAAGCTTCCGCGGATGGACACGCTGACGCGATCGCGGCGGCCCTTCCGCGCCTCGAAGCTCCAGCTGGGCCGGTCGGTGTCGCGCAGGTAGTGCAGGCAGTTGTGGGCGGCGAGATCGTGGGGAGAGTCGGGCGTCCCGGCTTTGCGCAGATAGGCGGGAGAGGCCGTGAGAACAGTTTGCGTATCGCACAGCGGCCACGCCACGTGCGTGTCCGGAACGGTTTCGACATGCCGGATCGCGAGATCGAACCCTTCGCGCGCCAGCGAGCTCAGACGGTCGGACAAATCCAGCTCCAGGCGTATCAATGGGTGAGCGTTCAGGAAGGAGGCCAGGTGCGGGACGACGCGCTGACGCCCGAGCGCGACGGGCGCCGTGATGCGGATCAGCCCCGAGGGCTCGGAGGCCATGTCTTTCACGCCGGTGAAACTCCGCTCGATGGCGGCGAAGGCTTCGTCCGTGGCGGCCACGAGATGCTGCCCGGCGTCGGTCAGGCGAACACTGCGTGTTGTGCGCCTGACGAGCGGCACGCCGGCCGACTGCTCCAGCTCGCCGATGCGGTGGCTCATGGCAGCCTTGCTCACACCCAGTCTCGCGGCGGCGGCGGTGAAGCTGCCGGAGGAGGCGAGGACGCCCAGCCAATGGACGTGGGACCACAGCGCATCGATTTTCTTGATCTTCATGGATTGGATTGTTCACGAAAATGAACAGTCATTCCATGGCTTTGCGCTACCAATGGGTGAAGGGGCTGCATAGACTTGCCCTCAGTCACAACCAAAGGAACAGACCATGGGCGCCACCGAATCCTTCACCTCGTCGGCTATCGTCGGCCACTTCATCGGCGGCCGGGCGGTCGCGGGCACGGGCGGGCGGCAGCAGCCGGTCTGGCATCCCGCGACGGGCAGCATCGCGCGGCAGGTCTCGCTGGCCAGCGCCTCGGAAGTGAATGCCGCCGTGGCGGCTGCGAAGGCAGCTTTTCCCGCATGGGCGGACACGCCGCCGATTCGCCGGGCGCGTGTGCTGAACAAGTTCCTGGAGCTCCTCAACGAGCACCGGGACACGCTCGCCGCCATCATCACCAGCGAACACGGCAAGGTCTTCACGGACGCGCAAGGCGAGGTGAGCCGCGCGATCGACGTCGTCGAGTTCGCCTGCGGCGCGCCGAATCTGCTCAAAGGGGACTTCACCGACCAGGTATCGACGGGCATCGACAACTGGACCTTGCGGCAACCGCTCGGCGTCGTGGCGGGCGTGACGCCGTTCAACTTTCCCGTCATGGTTCCGGCATGGATGTTCCCGGTCGCCATCGCATGCGGAAACACCTTCGTGCTCAAGCCCAGCGAGCGGGACCCTTCGGCCTCGCTCTTCATGGCCGACCTGCTGAGCCAGGCCGGCCTGCCTGCGGGCGTCTTCAACGTGGTCCAGGGCGACAAGGCGGCGGTGGATGCGCTGTTGGAGCACCCCGATGTGAAAGCCCTGAGCTTCGTGGGCTCCACGCCCATCGCCCAATACATCTACGAAACCGGCGCGCGTCAAGGCAAGCGGGTCCAGGCATTGGGCGGCGCCAAGAACCACATGGTCATCATGCCGGACGCGGATCTCGAGAAAGCCGTGGACGCGTTGATCGGCGCCGCCTACGGCTCCGCCGGCGAGCGCTGCATGGCCATCAGCGTGGCCGTGCTGGTCGGCGACGTCGCAGACAGGATCGTGCCCATGATCGCCGAGCGCGCACGGTCTCTCAAGATCGGGGACGGGATGGAACTGGACGCCGAGATGGGACCGATCGTCAACCGCGCGGCGCTCGAGCGCATCGAGCAGTACATCGAAGTCGGCCGCGGCGAAGGCGCCACGCTCGTCGTGGATGGGCGCGGCCACCGTGTCGAGGGACTCGAGCAAGGCTTCTTCACCGGCGGCACCTTGTTCGACCACGTGACACCGGCGATGCGGATCTACCGGGAAGAGATTTTCGGGCCGGTGCTGGGGTGCGTGCGTGTGGATGATTTCGCGCAGGCCGTGGACCTCGTCAACGCCCACGAATTCGGCAACGGCGTCGCCTGCTTCACCAGCGACGGCAACGTGGCGCGCGAGTTCGCGCGCCGGATCGAAGTCGGGATGGTCGGCATCAACGTGCCGATCCCGGTGCCGATGGCGTGGCACGGCTTCGGCGGCTGGAAGCGCAGCCTCTTCGGCGACACGCACGTGTATGGGGAGGAGGGCATCCGCTTCTACACCCGGCAAAAGAGCGTCATGCAGCGCTGGCCCGCGACGATCGCGAAAGGCGCGGAATTCGCGATGCCCACGGCGAAGTAAGTCTGTCGCCATACTCTGGATATACTTTCATCATGTATACCAGACGGGAGCGGAGTATGAAGGCCGACACACTGTCCTGCGCAGCGGGAATCCGGCGGTGAAGGAGCGCGACAAGGGGATGCCCGAGCGCCAGCTCTCGCCCGGCCTGCAGACGCTGCCCGACCAGATCGCCGAGCGCATCTACGCGGCGATTGTCGGCGGCCAGTACCAGCCCGGCGAGCGGATCCGCGAGGAGGAACTCGCGGTCACTTTCGGCGTGAGCCGCGGCCCCATCCGGGAGGCGCTGCGCATCCTCGAGCGTGATTCGGTCGTGCGCGTGGTCCCTAATCGCGGGGCTCACGTCACCACGCTGTCCGTGCAGGAACTCAACGACATCTTCGAGATCCGGCGCGTGCTCTCCGGCCTCCTCGGGCGCCGCCTGAGCAAGCCGCCGCCCGAGTTCCTCGAACGGGTGGGCGAGAGCGTCAAGGAACTCGAGCGCCGCGCCCGCGGCACCGACCAGGAGGCGTACATCGCCGCGAGCCTGGACCTGACCCTCTTGCTGGCCGACGCCTCGGGCAATGCGTTGCTGGCCGGAATCATGCGGTCCATCACGCGGCAAAGCTGGCGCTACACGCAGCTCGCGCTGAAGAACATGGATCGCCGCAAGGAATCCGCGCGGAACTGGCGCGCGCTCTTCGTGGCGTTGTCGAGCGGCAAGGAAGCGCCTGCCGCCGCCGCCATGGAGAAGCTGGTCGAGGACGCGCGTCGCGGGGCCATCCGCATGCTGGAGGATGGACAGGCGGAGGACGCGGCCGCGGCCGCGGCCAAGGCCGCAGCGAAGGCGCCCGCGTCCTCCGCCCCGGGCCGCAAACCCCGGCGCATCGCGGGCTAGGGCGCATTCCGGGCGGCGGCGAGCAGTGCCAAACCCGACAGCAGCATCAAGCCATCGAGCAGCCGCTGGAACATCTGCGCTGGAAGGCGCAACACGAAGACTTTCCCGACGAAGGTGCCCACGGTCAATGCGCTGCCGACGATCAGGCCCTTGATCGCCAGGTCCAGCGGAAGCGCACCCAGCCCCGAGAAAGTCGCGACCTTGGTCAGATAGAGGAGCAGCGCACTTGCCGCTTCCGTGGCGAGGAATGCGCCTTTCACCAGGCCGTAGGCCGTGAAGACCGGCACGCTGAGCGGGCCGGTTGACAGGACCAGCCCGGTCAGGAACCCGGTCACGGCACCGGCGACAGCCAGTTGCGAAAGACCCAGCCGCCATTCGCGCTGCCGCAGAAGGTGGCGCGCCGGAACGAGCAGCACGAAAAAGAGCCCGAGTGCCAGATCGACCGCATGGGCCGGCATTGCCCACTGTGCTCGTGCGCCCAGCGCCGCAGCCGGCGCGCCGGGCAGCGCATAGGCGCCAACGGCACGCCAATCGACCTCCCGCCACCAGGCCACCACACGCCCTGCATTGCCGACGACGGCTGCCATCGCCATGACGGGCACGGCTTCCTTCGGACCGAACACATGCACCAGGACCGGCAGCAGCATGACCGATGAACCCGTGCCGATCACTCCACTGACCGCGCCCGCGATCAGGCTCACCGCGAGCACCCACATGTATCCCTGCAGCATCCAGCGTTCCTTGGTTTCTTGCGCACTTCGAACACGGCAACCATAAGCTGTGATCGCAGATCACCATATCGATAAAATTTCACAATAACTGATTGATTGGGTCACAGATGAGCCGTGAATTGCCTCCACTGAATGCGCTTCGCATTTTCGAAACCGCCGCGCGCGCGGAGAGCTTCACCGCCGCGGCGAGCGAGTTGAACATCACGCATGGCGCCGTAAGCCGGCAGATCAAGCTGCTCGAAGAGCGACTGGGCCAGCAGCTCTTCGTACGGCAGGGAAAGCGAAGCGTGGCCACCGACCACGCGAGAGCTTTTGCGCTCGAGATCAGCACGCTGTTCGATCGAATGGGAGATGCGAGCCTGAGATTCGGAAAGTCACCGCGCAGTCGCGTGGTGCGCGTCAATGCACACACGACATTTGCCATGCGCTGGCTCATCCCGCGCCTGCCCGAATTCCATGCACTGCATCCCGATATCGAAGTCGTTCTGGCAACCGCCAGCAGCGCCGATCCCGGGTTTCGCGGCAGCTTCGACGTCGCGATACGGCGCGACCCGGGCGCCGCACCGGAATTTCGGCATTTCAGGAAGACGCCGCTCTTCAGCGAGTGGCGCACGGTCATTGCCGCGCAAGGCCTGCTCGCGCGGCAACCGCTGAAGCGCGTTTCCGCACTCGCGCGCCACACGTTCATCGCCACGGCAACGCGCGCGGGCGATTGGGAGGCCTGGCTCGCCGCAGCCGGCCGGGAAAGCCTGCGTCCGGCGCGCTTCCTGCGCTTCGATCATTTTCACGTCAGCCTGCAGGCCATCGTCGATGGTCTCGGCATCGGCATCGGCACATTGCCGACGCTGTCGCGTGACTTGAGCCAGGGCCGAATCACGCTTCCATTTCCGGAAATTCGCGTGGCCGGCTCCGGCTATGTGGCGTTGGTTCCCGCCGCTGCGGACGGGCCTCGCCAACTGCACGAGTTTCTCGCCTGGCTCGAGGCGGCGGCCTCCGCTTCTTCGTCCGCATGAATTGCCGACCCGCATGGAAAGCGTTGCCTTTTTACATTCGACATAAAGATTGTTAACAATCTTAGGGAAAACCCCGTTTGGGGCTGCATCGTCCTTCCCTAAAGTCGACCGCAATGGCGAGGCCCTGCCCGGACGAACAGGCGCAAGCCCGCCCCCGGGCGCAACGCATCAACTACTGGAGAAGAGACCCATGAAGAAACCCCTCATCGCGCTCGCCGTTCTCGCGGCGGCCGGCACGGCATCCGCCCAATCGAGCGTCCAGATCTTCGGCACGCTCGACGTGACGCTCGTGCATTCCTCGGGCAGCCTCACCAGCAAGACCCAGCTGGCCAACAGCGGCCTCAGCCCGGCCGCCATCGGCTTTCGCGGCGTCGAGGATCTCGGGGGTGGGATGCTCGCGGGCTTCTGGCTCGAGGCATCGGCGAACACCGACGAAGGCATCGGGCAGGCGAGCAATTCCAACAACCAGGCCTCGGGCGCGGGCGCCGCCGTCGCGGGACGCCAGGGTCTCGTGTTCAACCGCCGCTCCACGGTGAGCATCGGCGGCAACTGGGGCGAGTTGCGCCTCGGGCGCGACTTCACGCCGTCGTACTGGAACATCGGCATCTTCGATCCGTTCGGCAACAACGGCGTCGCCAAGACGCTCACGGTCGAGAACTCGCCCGGCGTCACCGGCGTCACCGGCGTGCGCGCATCCAACGCCATCACCTACACGTACGGCCAGGCGTTCAACAACCCCGCGCGCGGTGGCTTCGAAGGGTTCGGCGGCTCGCTGTCGTATTACCTCGGCGAGAACAACAGCGGCGCGGCGACTTCCAAGGACGGCAATGGCGTCAGCGGCCGGGCCTTCTACCGTGCCGGTCCGCTCGAAGTGGCGGTGTCCAGCGGCAAGACCGAATACGTGGCCGGCGACATCAGGCAATCCAACGTGGGTGCCAGCTACGATTTCGGCGTGGCGAAACTCATCGCCCACATCGCGCGCGACAAGAACGGCGCCGTGAAGGCCAAGGGTGCAGTGCTTGGCGGCTCGGTGGTCGTGGGTCCGACCGGCCTCTTGCGCGCCTCGTACAGCACGTACGAGACCGATGCCGTGGGGAACCCGAAGTCCAGCAAGGTCGGCATCGGCTACGTCTACAGCATGAGCAAGCGCACGACGCTGTTCACGACCGCCGCGAAGCTGCGCAACAGCGGCGGCGCGGCGTTCAGCCTGCAGCAGTCGACCACGGCGCCGAACAACGGCTCCCGCGCCTTCGAGATGGGCGTGCGCCACGTCTTCTGAAAAAAACAATCGGTCATGCATTGGGCCTGGTCTGCCGACCAGGCCTTTTTTTGGTGATGGGCCCGCATCAGGGCATTGTGCTTTTTGAACTGGTGTTGCGATGAATCTCGAACTCAAGGACAAGGTGGCGATCGTCGGCGGCGCGAGCCAGGGCATCGGCTTCGGCATCGCGCGGGCTCTCGCGCAGGAGGGCGCCTCGCTGGTCATCACGGCGCGCCGCGCGCCGGCCCTCGAAGAAGCGGCGGCGCGATTGCGCGCGGAGTGCGGCGTACAGGTGCTCGCCGTCGCGTCGGATGCGCGCTCCGCGGCCGATTGCAAGGAGGTCGCGACGAAGGCGTTCGAGCGCTTCGGCGGCGTCGACATCCTGGTCAACAACGACGGCGCGCCGCCGCTCGGGCCCATCCAGTCCTTCGACGACACAGCGTGGGAAAACGCCTTCGCCCAGAACATGCTGAGCGTCATCCGCATGGTGCGGGAAGTCGTGCCGAGCATGCGCGAGCGCGGAGGCGGCAGCATCGTCAACATCAGCGCGCTGTCGGCCGTGCAGCCGATCGACGGCTTCGCGCTGTCGGTGGGGACCTGGGCGGGCCTGATCGGCTACGCGAAGACCTTGTCCAACGAACTCGGGCCGCATGGCATCCGCGTCAACACCATCCTGCCCGGATTCATCGACACGCCGCGCATGCAGCGTGCGGCGATCAGCGCCGGACGTCCGCTGGATGAAGTGATGAAAGAGCGGGTCGCGCAGATCCCGCTCGGGCGCATCGGGACGCCGGAGGAGATCGGGGCTTACGCCGCCTTCCTCGCGTCACCGCGCGCCGGCTTCATGACGGGCACCGCCGTCCAGGTGGACGGGGGAATGCTGAGGGCGCAGCGCTGAGCGCGAGCGTTGTCGTGCGAAGCCTGCGAGAATTTTCCAATGCCACTTCCAACCCCCCAATCGCGCAAGCACATCCATACCCGCAACGTCGTCTATCGCGGCTACCAGCGGGACGACGGCCTGTGGGACATCGATGCCGAGATGTCCGACACCAAGCCGTATGCGCTGGACCGCTCGGATCGCGGGCACATTCCGGCCGGCACGCCGGTGCACGGCATGTCGATCCGCCTCACTATCGATGACTCGTACATCATTCGCGAGATCGTCGCCGTGCAGGACAACCGGCCCTTCGGCGAATGCGATGCGAGCGTCGCGCCGATGCAGCGGATGGTCGGCGTGAAGATCGGCGCCGGGTGGCGCAAGGCCGTCGAGCAGGCGCTCGGCAACAGCAAGGGCTGCACGCACCTGCGCGAGATGCTGTTCAACATGGCCACCGCGGCCTTCCAGGCGATCCCGGTCTACCTCGTCCAGTTGCGCGTGGAAGCGGGGCTGCCCGAGAAAGAGCCGAGCGACAAGCCGCCGGCGCATCTGGGCCAATGCATCGCGTGGGACTTCGACGGCGCTTTGGTGGCGCGCAAGTATCCGGAATTCGCGGGATGGCAGCCGCTCGTGCGGCAGGACGTGCCGCCTCGGCAGAGTTAGCGGAGGCGTTCGCGATTCCGGATGGCGCGCTTCGGGGAAAATGCCCGAGTCGACCATCGAAAGGATCAGCATGAACCACAGGAAAGTCGGAGTCGTCGGTGTCGGGCTCATGGGCCACGGCATCGCCGCCAACATCGCGAAGCAGGGGCATGCGCTCTCGCTCCTGGAGCATCCGGGCAACCAGCCGTTGGATACGCTGAAGGCGGCGGGTGCTCGCACCTTTGCGACGGGGCGAGAACTGGCCGCGGCCGTCGACGTCGTCATCCTGTGCGTGACCGGCTCGCCGCAAGTGGAGTCGGTGCTGGCCTCCGATGGCGGCATTCTCCAGGGGATGCGGCCCGGCACCTTGATCATCGATTGCTCCACGGCGATTCCCTCGTCGACCGAGCGCATGGCCGCGCTGGTGCAGGAAGCCGGGGGGCGCTTCATGGATGCGGCCATGACGCGCACGCCGAAAGAGGCGGCCGAAGGGCGGCTCAACCTGCTGGTCGGCGGTGATGCGCAAGTGCTGGCCGAGCATCGCGAATTGCTCGCGTGCTTCGCCGAGAACATCACGCATGTGGGACCCGTCGGGGCGGGCCATCGGATGAAGCTGCTGCACAACTATGTGTCGCTCGGATCGGTGGCGTTGATCGCAGAGGCCGCCGCCAGCGCCGAGCGCGCGGGCATTCCGGCGGAGACGTTCGTGCAGATCCTCGCGCAGGGCGGTGGCGCGGGCACGGCGCTGGAGCGGATCAAGCCGTTCATCCTCTCGAAGGATCCGACCGGGTTGAAATTCACGATCTCCAATGCGCAGAAGGACCTCGGCTATTACGTCGCCATGGCGCATGACGCGGACGTGCCCTGCGCCATCGCTGAAGCCGTGCATCGGACGCTGACATCCGCCGCGCAAAGCAATCCCGAAGCGCTGGTGCCCGAACTTGTTCGACTGATCGCGGGCGGGACCGGGAGCGCATCATGAGCTCGAACATCGAATTCAAACCCCTCGGTCACAGCGGCCTGCGCGTTCCCCCACTCTGGCTCGGCACGATGATGTTCGGCGGGCAGACCGAAGAAGCGGAAGCTCGCGAAATCGTCGCTGTCACCCGTGAAGCCGGGCTGAATGCCATCGATACCGCGGACGTCTATAACGACGGAGAGTCCGAGCGCATGGTGGGACGCCTGATCTCCCTGGACCGTGAGCGCTGGGTGCTGGCCACCAAGGTCGCGAATCCGATCGGCAAGGAGCCGAACGATCGCGGCCTGTCGCGGCGCTGGCTGACGCTGGAGGCCGAGAACAGCTTGCGCCGCCTCGGCACGGACTGGATCGATCTCTATTACATGCACCGCGATGACCCGCAAACGCCGGTCGAAGAGATGTTGGGCGCGATGGCTCGCCTGATCGAGACGGGAAAGATCCGCTACTACGGCGTCTCCAATTTCAGCGCATGGCGTCTGGCGTGCCTGGTCGAGACAGCGCGCAAGATGGGTGTTCCGGCGCCCATCGCATGCCAGCCGCCGTACAGCGCCGTCAATCGGCAGATCGAGGCCGAGCTGCTGCCGGCATGCCGCAACTACGGCGTCGGGGTCGTGGCGTACAGCCCGCTCGCACGCGGCGTCCTCTCGGGCAAGTACCGACCGAACGAAGCGCCCGATCCCGCGAGCCGCGCCGGCCGCGGCGACAAGCGCATCCTGCAGACCGAATTCCAGCCGCGTTCCGTCGAGCTCTCACAGCAATTCAAGGCACACGCGGAAAAGCGGAACCTGAGCCCTGTCGGTTTTGCGGTGGCGTGGGTATTGAGGAACCGGCTCGTCAACGGCGTGATCGGCGGGCCTCGCACGCTCGAGCAGTGGAAGGAGTACGTTGCATCGCTGGCGGTGAACTTGAAACCGGAAGACGAGGAATTCGTCGACGGCCTGGTGCCGCCGGGGTATGCGTCGACGTATGGCTACACGGACCCGATTTATCCGTTGCAGGGACGGGTTCCGGATCAGGGCTGAGGAGGCCGACGAAAACATCGTTGCGACACTGTCGCAACAATTGAGCTGGTCGCATTTTGTCGAACTGATCAAGATCGACGAACCGACGCGGCGTGCTTTCTACACCGACCTGATCGCGGACGAGTTGACGTCTTGACACATCGTGACGCCAACTGCCGAACCCTGAAACCTACTCGTGCTTCTTGGCAAGCTGCTTGCACGCAGCTTCCAGCTTGCGCTGCAGCTTGGCGACGACCGCTTTGGCGCCGACATATTCTCCAGTGCGGCGCGCTTCGTCGCGAGAGCGCAAGCCTCGCGCGATGAAGGCTTTAACCGATGACTCCGACGCCTTCAGTCCCCATACCCCGGCAACACCCGATCCAGCACGCGCATCATCGCCGCGAAGTAAAGCTCCTCGCGCTCATCCTGCGAGTGGCTGTTCGCCGGATTGGGCGCGGCGACTTTCGCGACGACATCGTCCGACAACAGCGCGAGCGGCCTGCCGGTCGACATCGCGAGGACCTGCGCCTTGCAGGCCTTCTCCAGCCTGTACAGCCGGCGATACGCCTGGGCGACGGTGTCTCCCAGGACGAGCACGCCGTGGTTCTGCATGAACAGGATCTGCTTGTCCCCCAGCGCGCCGGCCAGGCGCTCGCCTTCGCTGTTCACATGCGCGAGACCCGTGTAGCCGTTGTCGTAAGCGATGCGGTGCGACATGAATGCCGCGGTCTGCGAGCCGGGCAACAGGCGATTGTCTTCCAGCATGTTCAGCGCAAGCGCCCAGTTCTGGTGGGTGTGCAGCACCACCGGCGCACCCGTCAGCCGGTGCAGCGGCGCATGGATGCTGAGCGCGCTCAACTCCAGCGATCCCTCACCCTCCAGGATGTCGCCGCGCTCGTTGAAGACGATGAGGTCGCTCGCCTTCGCCTCCGACCAGTGGCGTCCGAAAGGCAGCACCATGAAACGATCCGTGTGGCCCGGAACGGTCATCGTGAAATGATTGTCGATGCCGTCGTCCAGGCCGTCGTAAGTCGCGAGCCGGTTCGCGGCCGCGAGATGGATGCGCGCCTGCCGCACCTCATCGTTGACGTCCGCACGTTGCATTTCGCTTTGAGTGATGGGCATGGGATTCTTCATGGTGGGTGCTTTGCATTTTGCGCCTGCCGTGCATTGCATCTGGCAGAACGCCGACCGCAGTACAGTTGTCGCGCCCCACGAATTCACCAACAAGATGTCCGACCCGACGACCACACCACCGAAACAGCCCACCGCCGAAGACACGGTCGTGCGAACCCTCATCGATCGCCATGCGCGCGACCGCGCAGGCGAAGTCTTCGCGTTGTTCGAAGACGGCACGCAGTGGACCTTCGCCGAACTGAAGAGCCAGGTGGTCGCCGGCTCCGCCTTCCTCGCGGAACAGGGCGTGGCGCAGGACGACATCGTCGCGGTGTGGATGCCCAACGGCCCCGCCGCGCTGCGCATGATGCTGGCCATCAACTACCTCGGAGCGGTATGCGCGCCGCTGGGCCTGGCGTCGAAAGGCGGCTTCCTCGAACACATCCTGAACAACAGCGAAGCGCGGCTGATGGTCGTCGACTCGCGCCTCATGGGGCGTCTCGCCGAAGTGCAACCGCGCTTCCTGCGCACGCTCGTTGTTGCCAGGACGAGCGGCGATGCGACGCCCGCGCCCGATGGCTTCGAGATCGTCGAGGAGTCGCCGCGCACCGACGCCACCGTTTCCCTGCCGCCGCTCGCGCGGCCCATCCAGCCGTGGGACAACCAGTTCGTCCTCTACACCTCCGGAACGACGGGGCCTTCTAAAGGCGTACTGACTTCGTACATGCAGCGGTACGCGCACGCGTTCTCCGCGCGGCACATCACCGCGGCGGACCGCCGGCTCATCCATGCGCCGCTGTCGCACACGGGCGGCATCGGAAACATCTATGGAATGCTCGCGCGCGGCAGTTCGATCGCGCTGGTCGAATCGTTCAAGACCGATCGCTTCTGGAGCGACGTGCGGCGCTTCGGCATCACGACGACGTCGCTGCTCGGCGTCACGCTGCCTTATCTGCTTCAACAACCGGAGAGCGAGCAGGATCGTTCGCACACGCTCAAGACCATCCAGATCGCGCCGGTCGACGCGAGCGCGCTGGCATTCTCCAAACGCTTCGGTGTCGACGTGTTCGGCGTCTACAACATGACGGAGATTTCCGCGCCGTTCCACGGCGAGCCGAATCCCCAGGTGCGCGGCCTGTGCGGACGGCCGCGTCCCGGTGTCGAGGCGCGGATCGTCGACGAGAACGACATCCCGCTCGAGGATGGCCATGTCGGTGAACTGGTGATCCGCTCGGCGCAACCGTGGACCATGATGAACGGCTACCTGCGCGAACCGCAGGCGACCGCCGAGGTCTGGCGCAACGGCTGGTTCCACACGGGTGACGCGTTTCGCCGAACTGCCGACGGCGAATTCTTCTTCGCCGACCGGTTGAAGGATGCGGTGCGCAGGCGCGGCGAGAACATCTCGTCGTTCGAGGTCGAGAGCGAGATCGCGCGCCATCCGCAAGTGCGCGAAGTTGCCGTGGTCGCGGCGAAGAGCGAGCTGTCGGAAGACGAAGTGCTCGCGGTCGTGTCGCCGGTGGCCGGTGGCGCCATCGATCCCGAGGCGCTGATCGATTTCCTGCGCCCCCGGCTGCCTCACTTCATGATCCCGCGCTACATCCGCGTCATGGAGGCACTGCCTCGCACGGCGACGCAGAAGATCGTCAAGCACCAGCTGCGCGCGGAAGGCGTGACCGCCGACACTTGGGATCGCGAAAAAGCCGGCGTGATCGTGAAGCGCGACCGCCTCTGAACTGAACAACAAAGATCGAACAACGATGTCATCCCCCAGCGGCCCGCTCCAGGGCTTGAAAGTCGTCGAGTTCGCGGGACTCGGGCCGGCGCCGTTCTGCGGCATGCTGCTGTCCGATCTCGGCGCCGACGTGATCCGCATCGACCGCAAAGGCGCGCGTCCCTACCTCAATACCTCGGTGACCACGCGTGGCCGGCGGTCGGTGGCGGTGGATCTCAAGCATCCCGGCGCGGCCGAACTTTGCCTGCGCCTCATCGACCAGGCCGACATTGTTATCGAGGGCTTTCGCCCCGGCGTGATGGAGCGCCTAGGCCTCGGTCCGGACGTGGTCCTCGCGCGCAAGCCGTCGGTGGTCTATGGGCGCATGACGGGATGGGGACAGGACGGACCGGAGGCGAAGAAGCCCGGCCACGACATTAACTACATCGCGCTGTCTGGCGCGCTGCACGCGATCGGGACGAAGGATGAGCCGGTGATCCCGATCAACCTGATCGGCGATTTCGGCGGTGGTTCGCTGTACCTCGCGTTCGGCATCATGTCCGCGCTGCACCACGCGAGGACGACCGGCAAGGGGCAGGTGGTCGATGCCGCGATGGTCGACGGCGCCAGCTCGCTGCTCGGCATGATCTACGGCTATCACGCGCTGGGCTACTGGAAGGACGAGCGGCAGGCCAATTCGATCGATGGTGGCTCTCACTACTACAACGTCTACAAATGCCAGGACGGCGAGTGGATCGCGCTGGGCGCGACCGAGCCGCAGTTCTACGCCAACCTGCTGCGCAACCTCGGGCTCGACGGCCCGGAGTTCCATCCGCACCGCGACCGCACGAAGTGGCCCGAGTTGAAGAAGCGCTTCGCCGAAACGATCCGCGGCAAGACACGCGCCGAGTGGCTCGCGATCATGGAAGGCAGCGAGTGCTGCGTGACGCCCGTGCTGTCGCTCAGCGAGGCGCCGCACCATCCGCACAACGTCGCGCGATCGACCTTCGTGGAGATCGACGGCGTGGTGCAGCCCGCGCCCGCGCCGCGCTTCTCCGCAACGCCCGGCGCGGTGCGCAACCCGCCGGTCGCCATCGGCGCGGACAACCTCTCCGGCCTGGTCGCGTGGGGCTTCGATGCGAAGGACGTCGAGCGCCTCGCGAGCGAGGGCATCGTCCAGGATTGCAGCGAAGACGCGGCGGGTTGAGCCCGCCTCGGGTCCTCAGGGCGTGAGCACGATGTTGCTCTTCTCGATCACTTCCTTCACGCGCGCGTTGTCACGCTGCAGGCGCTGACCCAACTGCTGCGGGTTGAGGTAGTACGGCGTCTGCAGTTGCGTTTCGATGGCCTTCATCACATCGGGCATCGCGAGCACCTTCTGCACGGCCGCCGTGATCTTCGCGATCACGGGTTCCGGCGTGCGCGCCGGAGCGAGCAGCACAAGATAAGGTTCGATCGACTCCAGTTCGGCGAGCCCGTATTGCGCGAAGGTCGGCACCTGCGGACCACCCGGCCGCGCGGTGGTGTAGGCGAGGGCGCGCAATGCGCCGGAATCCACGTGCGGCTGCAGCGTCGGCACGTTCGTCACCATCACCTGCACCTGGCCGGCCAGGAAATCCTGCACCGCGGGCGCGCCACCCTTGTACGGCACGTGCACGATCTTCGTGCCGGCGCGCAGGTTGAAGAGCTCGGCCGCGAGGTGGTTCAGGTTGCCCACGCCGGAGCTGGCGTAGTTCAATTTGCCGGGGTTCGCCTTCGCGTACGCGATGAATTCGGGCAGCGTCTTCGCCGGCACCGACGGATGCACGGCCAGCATGTAGCTGGAGCGCGAGATGCCCGCGATCGGCGCGAAGTCTTTCAGGAAGTCGGGTGACTGCGGCGGCGTGAGCGGCAGGATCACGTGCGTGCTGCCCGCGGTGAAGAGCAGCGTGTAGCCATCGGGTGTGGCCTTCGCGACCGCGGCCGCGCCGATGGCCGAGTTGGCGCCCGCGCGGTTGTCGATCACCATGGGCTGCCCGAGTACTTCGCCGAGCTTGGGCCCGACGATGCGCATGATCGGGTCGACCGAACCGCCTGGCGGGAAGGGGACGATCACGCGGACGGGATGGTCGGGGTAATTGCTCTGCGACAGCGCGAACGGCGTTGCGAGGATGGTGGCCGCCAGTGCGACGACGGATTTGAGGAACAGGCGCTTCATCGGACTTCCTTGGAATTGCTCGGGAAGATTCTGCAACGTCCGGGGCACGTCAGACCCCGAGATGCACCCGCATGAAAACACTATTCGGATCTTCCTCATGAAGTCCGGCGACCTGCTTCATGACCGCTGCGCCGTCCGCGCGATCGCCAGGCGATTGGTGTGCCGCAAGCGGGCCGCCATGTCGACCGCGAGGTTCGACAGCAGCCGCTGGATCAGGGCCGGCTCGCGCGCGGACAGTGCGTCGAAATCCCCGCGGCTCAATACCGCGACCACCGCGTCCTCGCGCGCCACGGCGGTTGCGGAACGCGTGGCGCCGTCCAGGAAGCCGATCTCGCCCAGCGTCGCGCCGCGGCGCAGGCTGGCCAGGCGGATCTCGCGTCCTTCGCGGGAGCGAACGATGATCTCCGCCGAACCATGCATCAGCAGCATGAGCTCGTCGGCCGCGTCCCCGGCCGTGAAGAGGGTGGTGCCCCGCGGGACGAGCCGTTGTTGCATCGCACCTTCCAGCGTGGCGAGTTCGCGTGCGTCGAGTCCACGAAATAGCGAGATGGCCTCCTGCAGCGAGGTGCTCTCCGTGCCGCCGCCGGCCGCGTAGCGCGCGACGAGTTCGCTCTCCGCCTGCTCCAGGGCGTGGTCGAGGTCGGGCTCCAGCTCGGCCGCCGGGATGTAGCGCAGCAACTCGCCGCGCACATTGCCCGTTTGCGCATCGGCGCCGGCGTGCAGCAGCATGACGGACTGGCCGCGCACGTCGCGCTCGAAGCGCGCCACGGCGATCGCGATGCTCGTGTCCACGTGGTGCACGCGCGACCAGTCCAGGATGATGCATTCGGCGCCGCGGCAGCCCGAATGCAACTGCCGCTCCAGGCCTTCCGACGTGCCGAAGAAGAGATCGCCCTCGAGCTCGACGACCTTGATGCGCGCGCCGTGCTCGGCCAGCACGCGCAAGTCCGCGCGCGGCCGGGCGCAGTTGGATGCCACCTGCGCGCCCGTCCAGACATGGCGCACGGGCCTGCGCGCATTGCGTGCGGCGAACAGCACGAGGCCGAGCAGCAGTCCGGCGAAGACGGCCACCACCATGTTGAACAGCACCGCGGTGGCCGTGACGGCCGCGACGAGCGTGAGGTCTTCCCGCGCGTTCACGGCCATGGGGCGCTGTCGGGCCCATTGCACCAGCAGCGCGAGGAAAGGGCGGTCCGCCATGAACCAGGCCTCGCACAACAGCGCGCCGCACACCGCGGCGAGCGGTACCCACCCGAGCACGCCGCTGGCATAGACGATGGCGAAGATCGCCGCGCTGAGCGCCAGCACGCGCGGGCCGAGCGGCACCTGCCGCATCGCGGTGACCGTGGATTGCATCGTGCCCGAGATCGGGGCCGATCCGAGGATGGCCGACAGCGTGACGGCGCCGGCGG
Source organism: Pseudomonadota bacterium (assembly GCA_040385005.1). Taxonomy (GTDB): domain Bacteria; phylum Pseudomonadota; class Gammaproteobacteria; order Burkholderiales; family Burkholderiaceae_C; genus Ramlibacter. The sequence goes on along the minus strand of JAZKIF010000054.1, from coordinate 74,528 downwards.
TGAACAGGTTGCCCCGCCGGCCGGCTCGCCGGTCTTCGAGCGTCGCCGCCTGGCCCGCGAGGTTGGTGTTGATGAACATCATCGCGCCCAGGATCAGGGCGTCGATCACGACGCTGCGCGCCAGCAGCCAGCCATGCACCTGCGGCGCCGTCAGCGCACGAAAATCCGCGAGGAACACCGGCAGGCTCACGGCGCCTGTAGCGCCGGCCACCATGGGTGTGGAGTGGCCCGTCGCGACCCAGCCCAGCCCGATCAAGAGCCCCGCCGCCAATCCGAGCGCGGATGCCGGCCAGCGCGGGCGCAACCGCCGGACGGCGAAAGTGACCCCCAGCGCGGAGAGCGCGATAAGCGCGATCACCGCCGGGGCGGAGTCGGTCGCGAACATGCCCGCCAGGCCGCGCACCTGCGAGACGAGCAGCAGCAGCGCGATGCTCGTGGCAAAACCCGCGAACACGGGCGCGGGGATGAAGCGGGTGAAGCGGTCGGCGCGCACGATGTACAGCGCGCCGAAGACGACACCGGCGCCGGCTCCGATCACGCAGAGCAGGGCCAGGCGCGTCCCGCTCGTGTCGACCAGGTTCCAGGCGCCCATGAGCGCGATGTCCTGGTCCAGCATGGCGGCGATGGTGGTGCTCTCGAAGAATCGGGCGGAGTACAACACGGGCCGCGAATTGAACGAACCAAAGAGGTGCACCAGCACCAGGCCGAGCAGCGTCGCGAGCACGCCGGATGCCAGCATGCCCGGGCCGATGCGGCCGAAGACGAGCGTGACGCAGGCCAGGCTGACGGGGATGGTGAATGCCGCGCCCTCGAGCGCACCGACGGCGCAGCGCCCCCAACCGGCCGCCGGACGGCTCGCCGCCGCTTCCAGCGGGTTGAACGAGCTGGGGGTCATGTGAGCGGAAATCCCGATGTACTGCGTGCAATCACTTGCATATCATGCGTCACGATCGACCCGACACCAACAGGAGACACCCGTGAAACCTATCACCCGACGCGGCATTGCCGCCATCGCCCTGGCTATCGCCGCCGCCGGCGTCGGCGCCCAGGACGTGCAGGAACGCACGATCAAGTTCGGCCACCTGAACAACGCGGGTCACCCGACCAGCCTGGGCGTGAGGAAGTTCGCCGAGATCGTCGCCGCCAAAAGCGGCGGCAAGATCAAGGTGACCGAATTTCCCTCATCGCAACTGGGCAACGAACTCCAGCAGCAGTCGGCGCTGCAAGGCGGCGTGCAGGAAATGCTGGTGGCTTCCACCACGTCCCTGAACGGCATCGTGAAGGAGTTCGGCCTGCTGGATTTCCCGTTCCTGTTCGCCAATGCGAAGCAGGCCGACGCGATGGTCGACGGCCCGCTGGGCAAGGCGCTCGCGGCGAAGCTCCCGGAAAAGGGCGTGATCGTGCTGGGGTTCTTCGACCTGGGCTTTCGCAACGTCACGAACAGCAAGCGCCCGATCATGAAGGGGTCTGACCTCGAGGGCCTGAAGCTGCGCGTGATCCCGAACCCGGTGTTCCTGGAAACCTTCAAGACCTTCAACGCCAACCCGGTGCCGATGGCCTTCGCCGAGCTGTACGGGGCGCTGGAGAGCAAGGCCGTGGATGGCGAGGAGAACCCGTTCGCCGTCATCGAGTCGAGCAAGTTCTACGAAGTGCAGAAGTACGTCAGCGGCACCAACCACGTGTACGCGACCAATCCGGTCCAGATCAGCAAGAAGTTCTGGGACAAGTTGTCGCCGGTGGAGCAGAAGATGCTGCAGGACGCCGCCATCGAAACCCAGAACTGGCAGCGCACCGTGAGCCGCGAGGTTTCCAGCAAGGCGCTGAGCGAGCTGGTCGCCAAGGGCATGATCTACAACGACGTGCCGGCCGCCGAACTGGCCCGCATGCGCGTTGCGGTCAAGCCGGTGTACGACAAGTTCTCCGCGGCGTACGACCCGGCGATCGTGACCTTGTTCAAGGCCGAACTGGAACGTGTTTCGAAGCTTTGATGCAGGCCTGGGCAGCGCCGCCCCGATCAGTCCTTCCCTTCGAACATCCGCGGCTCGCCCTCCAGGCTGTAGCGCGTGAAGGCCCGGTTCAGCGCGGGGAGCGGCGTCACATCCATCTCACCAACCGCCGGCTCCATGATGACCATCGCCACCGAGGCGGAGAGGTTGTCGTGGCTGCCGATCCGCGGCGGGCGGCAGACGGCGTACTGGCCGCCGAAGTCATCGAAGAACGCCTTGCGCAGGTCCTGCCGGTCGATTAATTCTTTCTGGTTCAGAAGCTTGCGCACGCGCCAGTCGCGGTAATGGCTGTCGGGCGAATTCGCGATGCCGCGGTCGACGAGCTTCACCAGCGCGACCGGGCTCATCCAGTGGTTGGCATGCACGATCAGGTTGTCGGCGCCCGGATAGATCGGGAAGGACTCGTTGGTGGTGCACTCGAAGTCGATGCCGAACCCCTGCGCCATGCCCAGCATGATGTTGTTCGAGCAGGACTTCGGCGTGGTCGCGACGGCCTTCATCGCCAGCGAAAAGTGGGTCTGCTCCAGCACCTTGCGGCGCACGAGCGAGAGCGGCACGCCGAGCTGCGTGAAGTCGCGGTCGGATTCGAGATAGTTGGCGGTGATCGACACGCCGGCCGCGTTGAAGCCGCTGCGCGCCAGGCCGCCGGCTTCGACGAAGGTGAGGAAATCCGGCCCGTCGTCGTTGCGCACGCGCAGCACGATCGAGGTTTCCACGCACTCGGCGCGCCAGTCCCAGTTCTGCGCATGCAGCAGGTTGCCGGTCGCGGAGCGCTCGGGCAGCACCAGAGCGCCGGTGCAGCCGTCGCCGGGTTCGGCGTCCACCGCCTTCACTTTTTCGGCGCGCGCCTTGGCCAGCACCTCGGTGCGCGCGTTCACCATCACGATGTCCTCGAACGGAACGTCCGCACCTTTTGCGATGCCGCGCATCTCTTCGAGGTAGTGCGGCGCGTAGTCCTCGATCTGTTTTTCGAAATGGCCGATCAGCGCGGCCCGCGCGCGCTCGCTGTAGCCGAGGTTGACGAGCGTCTGGCCATAGAGCCGCGCGCTGCCGCGCACGCGCTCGGCCGCCTGCTGGCCGTACTGCAGGCCGCGCTCGAAAGGCGTGCCGGAAACCGACACGAAGGGAAATTGATCGGGCGGGTTCATGCTCACTTGACGATCTTCGTGTTCCACAGCAGCGGCTTGCCTTCCCACACCGAGAACCCGCTGATGCGCTTGCGCACGGCCCACGAGTCGGTGATGTTGTAGAGGACGATCAGCGGCGTCTTCTCCAGCATGGTGGTATGCAGCTGGTCGAACAGGAACTGGCGCTTCTTCGGGTCGGTTTCCAGGAAGCTCTGGTCGATCAGCTTCTGCGCGTACGGGTCGTCCCAGACCTTGCGCGGCTGCTTCGCCTTCGGGCCGGAGAACTGCTCATAGGAGAGCGCCGGGTCCAGCCGCGACGAGTACGAGAACGAACTCATCTGGTAGTTGCCGCTGTTGTAGCGGTCCAGCTGCGTGGCCCACTCCAGCACCTCGATCTTCGCGTTGATGCCCACCGCCTGCATCATGGCCTGGCTCAGCACCGCCACCGAAAAGCTCGGCACGTGCGCGCGCTTGTTTGCCAGGATCACGATCGGCTGGCCCTGGTAGCCAGCCGCCTTCAGCAGCTGCTTCGCCTTCGCCGGGTCGTATCGGTAGCCCTTCTTCTGCGTCGCGCTGTAGAAGGCCGAATTGTCCGGGACGGCGGAGTTGTTCACGTGCCCCAGACCCTCGGACGAAGCTTCGACGATCTGCTTCATGTCCAGCGATAGCGCGATGGCCTGGCGGATTCGCTCGTCCTTCAGCACGGGGTCGTTGGTCTGCATCAGCAAGGTGTTCTTGCCCGAGTCGATCACGCCCATCACGCTGAGGTTCTTGTCGGCCTTGAGTTCATGCACGTCCGACGAGGTGATCTGCCCGGCGTCGATCGCGCCCGATTGCAGGCCGGCCTTGGAGGTGGACATGTCGGGCACGACCAGGAACTTCACCTGCTCCACCAGCGGCTTCTTGTTGCCCAGGTAGCCGTCGACCTTGGCGCCGGGAGGCGACGCATAGTCCTTGAACGCGCTCATGGTGAGGTATTCGCCGCGCTTCCATTCGTCGAACTTGAACGGGCCGGTGGCGATGGGCTTGTCCCAGCTGCCGTCGTCCTTCACCGACTTCCTGCTGATGATGGCCGTCATGCCGCAATCGGTGCGCGCGAGGTTGTCCAGGAACACCGCGGAGGGTTTGTCCAGCTGCATCACGAACGTCATCGCATCGGGCGCGGTGGCCGAGACGACCTTGACGCCGGCGCGGCCGTCGAAGTCGCCGAGGCATCGCCACTCGGTCTTCGGGTCCATGTAGCGCTTCCAGCTCCAGAGCACGTCGGCCGACGTGAGCGTCTCGCCGTTGTGGAACTTCACGTTGGGGCGCAGCTTGAAGGTGTAGGTCAGGCCATCCTTGCTGGTGGTCACGCTCTGCGCGAGGAGCGGGCCGACGGTGCCGTTCTGGTGGTAGCCGACCAGGCCCTCGACCATGTTCAGCAGCACGCCGTCGGTGGTGTTGTCCCGGTTCACGCCGGGATTCGTCGAGCGCACGTCGGCCGGCTGGGCCACCACGATCTGCGCGGTCTGCGCCTGGGCCAGTCCACAGGCCGCCAGCAGCAACATCAAGAGGTTCGATCGCATTGCATTCACTCCATCAATAAACTGGGGGATTCGAAGCGCCACTTCAGCTGCACGCCGCCGGTGTCGGTGGGCGTCAGCGCCGGAATGGCGGAGAGCAGCTTGCGCGTGTACGCATGCCTCGGTTGGTCGAACACGGCGTCGCGCGTTCCCTGCTCGATGATCCGGCCGGCCTGCATCACGATGACCCGGTCGGCCACCTGTTCCACCACGCCAAGATCATGGCTGATGAACAGGCACGAGAAGCCATAGCGGTCCTGCAGTTCCGCGAACAGCTCGAGCACTTGCGCGCGCACCGTGACGTCCAGCGCGGAGACCGGCTCGTCGGCGATCACGAACGAAGGATGGCGGATGAGCGCACGCGCAATCGCGACGCGCTGGCGCTGGCCGCCCGAGAGTTCGTGCGCGTAGCGCTCGCCGTAGTTGCCGCCCAGCCCCACTTCGAGCAGCATCTTCGCGGTGCGGGCGCGCTTGTCGTCGTTGCTCATGCCGGGCACGAGGCGCAGGCCTTCGCCGACCAGCTGGCCGATCGTCATGCGCGGGTTGAGCGACGAATACGGGTCCTGGAACACCATCTGGCAATTGAGCCGGTAGTCCTGCCAGCCCTCGGCGCCACGTGTGGTGGAGCGGCCGCGAAACAGGATGTCGCCGCTGGTGGGCTGCAGCAGGCCGGCGATGGCGCGGCCCAGGGTCGTCTTGCCCGAGCCCGAGCCGCCGACCACGGCCACCACTTCGCGCGGCCGGATCTCCAGGTCGATTCCGTGCAGCACGCGCTTGGGTTCGCTCTTGCCGAACAGCTTGCGTTTGGCCGGGTACTCGAACACCAGCTTGCGCACGGCGACCACGGGCGCGTCGCCCGCCAGCGTGCGACTCGCGTGCCGGCGCGGGATCGCCTCCAGCAGCTTGCGCGTGTACTCCTGTTGCGGCGCCGCCAGCAGTTGCGCCGTGGGGCCGGCCTCGACCACCACGCCATGCTGCATGACGATCACCCGGTCGGTGTAGCGGGCCACCATCGGCAGGTCGTGGCTGATCAGCAGGACGGCGGTGTTGCGCTCGCGGGTGAGGCTCACCATCAGGTCCAGCACGTCGCGCTGGATCACGGCGTCGAGCGCGGTGGTGGGTTCGTCGGCGATCAAGAGCGCCGGCTCCAGCAGCATCACCGAGGCCAGCATGATGCGCTGGCGCATGCCGCCGGAATACTCGTGCGGCCACGCGGCCAGCGCACCTTGCGGGTCCGCGATGCCGACGCGCGCCAGCATCGCCAGCACCAGCCGCTGGGACTGCTTGAGTTGCGGACGGTGCAGGGCCAGCGCTTCATCGAGCTGGCGGCCGATCGTCATCGACGGGTTCAGCGACGTCATCGGCTCCTGGAACACCATGCCGATGCGCGCGCCGCGCAGTTCGCGCAGGCGCGCCGCGCTCGCGGTGGTGAGCTCCTCGCCCTCGAACGCGATGCTGCCGGCGGTGCGCACGAGCGGCGGGGGCGTGAGGCCCATGATCGCGCGCGCAGCCTGCGTCTTGCCGCTGCCGGACTCGCCGACGATGCCGACGAATTCGCCCGGCGCGATGGACAGCGACACATCGCGCACGATCTCGCGCCCGGCGCGGCCGACGGCCAGCGTGAGGTGGGAGACTTCGACCAGCGGCTTCATTCCAGGCCTCGCATGCGTGGATCGAGAAGGTCCCGCACGGCGTCCCCGAGGAAGTTGATGCCCAGCAAGGTGAGCGCGATGCACAGCCCCGGGAAGATCGACAGGTATGTGGCCTGCGCCATCAGCGGCCGGGCCGAGGCGAGCATGTTGCCCCAGGTGGGCGCGGGCGGCGGCACGCCCAGGCCGAGGAACGAGAGGGCGCTCTCGGCCAGGATGACCCAGCCGAACATCGATGTGGCCAGCACCGTCAGCGGCGCGATGCAATTGGGCAGCACGTGGCGGAACATCGTGTAGAGCTCGGAGTTGCCCAGCACGCGAGACGACTCGACGAATTCCTTTTCGCGCAGCGACAGCACCGTGCCGCGCACCACGCGGGTCACGGCCGGCGTGTAGGCCAGGCCGAGCGCGAGGATGATGCCGTACGGGTTGGCGCCGAAGACCGCGAGCAGCGCGAGCGCCAGCAGCAGGCCGGGGAACGCGAGCAGCGCATTGATGAAGGTCATCACGATGCGGTCGGTCCAGCCGCGGATGAAGCCGGTCAGCACGCCGATGGTCGTGCCCACGGTGGTGGCGAACAGCACCGTCAGCAAGCTGATCCACACACTGTTGCCCGCGCCGGCCATCAGGCGCGACAGCTCGTCGCGCCCGAACTCGTCGGTGCCCAGCAGGTACACGGAGTTCGGCGCTTTCAGGCGGGCCGAGAAATTGATCTTCAGCGGATCGAAGGGTGTCCAGAACAAGCCGACGATCGCGGCGGCGACGACGATGCCGATCACCAGCAGGCCGATCACCGCTTGAGGAGACAAGCTGCGCTTCATTCGGCGAGCACCCGGGGATCGAAGAGCGGATAGCACAGGTCCACCAGCAGGTTGATGACGACGTAGATCACGGCGACCAGCAGCAGGCAGCCCTGAATCACCGGGTAGTCGCGCGCGAAGATCGCATCCACCAGCAGGCGGCCGAGGCCCGGCACGCTGAACACGGTCTCCACCACCGCCACGCCGCCGAGCAGGTTGCCGAGCACGAGGCCAAGCAGCGTCCAGGTCGGGCCGAACGAATTCCTGAACGCGTGGTGCAGCAGCACCGCCGATTCGGACAAGCCCTTGGCCCGTGCGTGCGTGATGTAGTCCAGGCGCAGCACCTCGAGCGTGCTGGCCCGCGCCATGCGGATCAACACGCCGATCTCGTGCAGGAAGAGCGTCATGACCGGCATCGCGAGGTACAGCAGGCCGGACTTCCAGTCGCTCCACACCGACACATAACCCACGACCGGAAGCCATCCGAGTTTCAGCCCGAAGAGCAGCAGCAGCAGCAGGCCGAGCCAGAACGTGGGGATCGACACGAGCAGCGTCGCGGCGCCGACCAGCATCAGGTCGGGCAGGCGGTTCTGCTTCCACGCGGCGATCATTCCCGCCGGCACCGCGACCAGCGTCGCCAGGAACACGGCGATCAACACGATTTGCGCGCTGACCAGGAAGCGGCTCCAGACGAGATGCATGACGGGCTCGGCCGTGGTGATGGACGTGCCGAGGTCGCCCTGCAACGCATGACCCGCCCAGATGCCGAACTGCACCCACCAGCTCTGGTCCAGGCCCAGGCGCGCGCGCAAGTCGGCGAGGCGCGTCGCGTCCGCGAGGTCGCCCAGCAGCAACTGGGCCGGGTCGCCGGGGATGAGGCGGATCAGCACGAACACCGCCACCGCCACGATCAGCAGCGTCGGCAAGGCCATCGCGAACCGGGACAGGACGAAGCGCAGCATCGTGTCGTTCAGGGACGCGGCACTGCCCGCACGCGGCGCAGCGTGCCGGCGAAAAAGTCCTGCACCTTGTCCACGCAGGCCAGGCCGTTGTGCGGCACGTTGTCGACCAGGTCCAGATGCACTTGCACGCCTTGCGCCTCGAAGGATTTGCGCAGCGTCTCCAGCCGCTCCGGCCGGTTGCGCCCCGCGTCGTTGGCGCCGGGCATGAAGAACTTGCCGCCGGGCTGGTGGGTGATCTCCCACGTCTCGAGATCGGCCTTGCCCGCCACCATGTGCACGGGCAGGGCTTTGAGCGCATCGAGGTTCAGCGGCTTGCCGAAGCGGCCCGCGAAGTCGCGCACGCCGACCCACCAGTCCTGGTTGAAGTCGAGCAAGGTGACCGAGCCCGGCGCGCCGATCGACAGCGCCCACAGGCGTTCGGGATGCAGCAGGCCGAACCGGTTCACGAACTGCCCGCCGCCCGAAAAGCCGAACAGCGCGAACTTCGAGAAATCCGCATCGAACTTGCCCGCGACTTCATCGACCATGTCCAGCAGGATGCGGTCGTAGCGGATGTCGCCTTCCCACAGGTGCTTGAAGCCGTCGCGGTTGCCGTCGCCTTGCGGGCCCGCGGGAAACAGCGGGCACAGCACGATGCAGTCGTTCCATTTGGCGAACTCCGCGAATGCGTCGCGGTACTCGGTGAACGCGCGCCCGGTGCCATGCACCACCACCACCAGGGCCTTCGCATGCTGCTCGTTGCCGGTGGGCGGCGGCGCGTAGGTGCAGTAGGAAAAGCGCGGGTCGCTGCGCGACGCGAAGATCGTGCTGTGCCCCAGGTCGTAGATGGCCTTGGCGCGCTGCGCTGCAAAGGAAGGTGCTGCCGCCGGGCTGGCGGCCGGCGCGAGTGAATCAGGCATGGAGCTTCATTCGGGTATGCGGATGCGAGCAGATTGTTCTCCATGCAATCAAAAAAATATATCCATATTTCTTTTCACGATTCGAAAGCTATTATTTAGCTTCGATGAGCACCATCCGCTTCCTCCGCACCTTCCTGGCCGTGGCGCAGGAAGGCTCGTACTCGGGCGCCGCGCAGCGCGTCGCGCTGACGCAGGCCGCGGTCGGGCTGCAGATGCGCGCGCTGGAAGCCGAGTTGAAGACCGCGCTCTTCGAGCGCTCGGGGCGCGGCGTGCTGTTGACGGCGGCCGGCCGCGCGTTGATCCCCCGCGCCGAGCAATTACTCGACAGCTATGAGCAGTTGCACGAAGGGCTGGAGGAAGAAAGCGAGATCGCCGGCACGGTGACCGTGGGCTCGACGGTGTCGGCCATGGGCCTGTTGTCGAACACCGTGGTGGCCATGAAGCCCCGCTATCCGCGGCTCAATGTGCGGCTGGTGGTGCAGGAGTCCAGCGGCCTCGCGCGCAGTGTTCTGTCGGGGAAGCTGGACGCCGCGGTGATGGTCGAAGGGACGCCGCAGGAGCGCCAGGGTTTGCTGTGGACGCCGCTCTACACGGAGCCGCTCACGGTGGTGGCGAGTTCGTTGGTGGCGAGGCCCGGCAGCGACATCAAGAAGCTGCTGCGCGACAACCCGTTCCTGCGCTTCGACCGCCGCACGCCCAGCGGCAAGCGCATCGAGCAGACCTTGCGCAAGCTGGGCGTGGCGCCGCACGACGTCCTTGAGCTGAGTTCGGTCTCCAGCATCGTCGACCTGGTGCGCCAGAACGTCGGCGTCACGATGGTTCCGCAGTGGCGAAACGCGGACTGGGGCAACGACCGGGCGTTGTGCGTGTTGCCCTTGCCGGGGCGTCCCGCCACGCGGCAGATCGGGATGCTGCAGCGAGGGCAGAGGGAAACCATCACGACGGCGATCCGGCTGCAGTTGGTGGAGTTGCTGCGGGGGACGCGGGAGGGGAGGGGGTGAGGCCCTCGTGTCGATTCCAGCATTCCCCAATCGTCGTGGTCGGTGGAAGCCCAAACTCCCAGGAGGCTTCCCCATCAACCACACGCAACCAACCATGACCAAGACCCTCTTCATCAGCCTCCCCGTCACCAACCTCCCAGCCTCGACCGCGTTCTACCAAGCCCTCGGCTTCACGCAAAACCCCAAGCTCAGCGACGACACCGCCGCCTGCATGAGCTGGAGCGAGTCGATCCAGGTGATGCTGCTCACGCACGCCAAGTGGCGCACGTTCACGCAGCGGCCGTTCCCTGCGCCAGGGGCGATCGCGCTGATGCTCTCGCTGTCGATGGACAGCCGTGAGGCAGTCGATGCGATGCAACGCGCCGCCGCGTCCCACGGCGGGCAGGCGGACGCGAATCCGGCGGAGGACTTCGGCTTCATGTACTCGCGCGATCTCGCCGACCCGGACGGCCATCTCTGGGCCACGTTCTGGATGAACCCGGCGGCAACGCCCGGCGCCGGCCACGCCGTTGACAGTCCGGCGCGGTAAACGCAAGATGTTCCCCGGCCTTCCTCCGCGCGAAGCGGTAACACCCAACAGATACTTTCTCATGACCACCACCACCAATACCTCAGCCCGCGTCGTTCTGTTCACGCAGGCCGGCTGAAGCAGCTGTCTTGCGGCGAAGGAGTTTCTTTCGCGTAACGGGTTCGACACCGAGATCGTCGACGTCCTGCGGGATCCGGAAGGTCTCGCGCGCATGCGCAAACTGGGCGCGCGTTCCCTGCCAGTCGTCGCCCAGGGCGAGCGCTGGCTCTGGGCCAGCAACACGCGCGACCTCGCGGCCTTCCTCGGCGTCAGCGACCGCATCGCGGCACCCCTGGCGCCCGAAGTCTTGCTCAGCCGGTGGCTTCATGCGCTGCGCGCGGCCCAGCGTTTCGCGGGGCAGCTGCCACGCGGCGCGCTGGTCGAGCGGGCGGTCGCGATCCGGCCGCGCACGGTCGGCGTGCTCGGCGTGCACGTGTTCAAGATCGCCGACAACTTCCTCAACGCCGTGAAAGCCGGGGCGACCTATGACGGCACGGCGGCCGATGTGCAGGAGATGGATCCCTTCACCCGCGACAACGCGGAGATGGCCGCGTACGGCGCGGGCGTGATCGAGCGGCTGCAGCAGTGGCAGACGCAGTTCACGGCCGAGAAGGCGCGCGAGGAAATACCGACGATCACCGGCCAGCAACCATTGAGCAAAGTGCTCGAGCGCGCGACCTGCCACTCGACCCAGCACACGCGGCAACTGCAGTTCGTGCTCGAGCAGGCGGGCGTCGCGCCCGATGGGCCGCTCACGCTGCAGGACCTCCAGGGGCTGCCGGTGCCGGAGCGGCTGTTCGAGTAAGGTCGGGGGATGACCTGGTCCGCGCAGCAATACTCCAAGTTCGAACTCGAGCGCACGCGTCCCGTGCGCGATCTCGTGGCGGCGATACCGTCCGGTGCATCGGGCAGTGTCCAGCGGGCGGTGGACCTGGGCTGCGGCCCCGGCAACTCGACGGAAGTCCTGTTGCAACGCTATCCCGATGCAGACGTGTCCGGTGTGGACAACTCCGCCGACATGATCGAGGCCGCGTGCAAGCGCATGCCCGCGACGCGCTTCGAACTCGCCGACATCGCGACATGGCAGGCGGACGCGCCGGTCGACGTGATCCTCGCCAATGCCTCGTTGCAGTGGCTTCCCGATCACCAGTCGCTGTATCCCCGCCTCGTGAACCAGCTTCGCGACGGCGGCACGCTTGCCGTCCAGACCCCGGACAACCTCGCCGAGCCGGCGCATCTGTTGTCCCGCGAAGTGGCCGCGCAGCCGCGCTGGCGCGGGAAGTTCGGCGGGCAGCCGCACCCCGAGCGGCACGCCCCCGATTTCTATTTCTCGTTGCTGCGGCCGATCTGCGCCGGCGTGGACATCTGGCGCACGACCTACTTCCACGTCCTCGC